>NZ_JBJMAB010000001.1:0-735126 GCF_045799175.1 Streptomyces sp. VTCC 41912 | reverse complement strand
GACGGGCCGGCGGACGGACGGGCCGGATCCGGCCCGTCCGTCCGCCGGCCCGTCGACGCCTTCGCCGTGCGCGCGCACCGGACGCCGACAGCGCGAAGGGCCCGCGCACACCACGGAGCGGTGGGGTGCGCGGGCCCTCGGGTCCGTGCCGGCCGGGTGGCCCGGACCGGACCGGACCGGATCGGATCAGACCAGGAGTTCGTACGCCGGCAGGGTGAGGAAGTCGGCGTAGTCGGCGTCCAGGGAGACCTTCAGCAGGAGGTCGTGGGCCTGCTGCCACTTGCCGCCGGTGAAGGCTTCGTCGCCCACCTCGGCGCGGATGGCGGCCAGTTCCTCGGCGGCGATCGTGCGGACCAGGTCGGCGGTGACCTTGGTGCCGGCGTGGCCCTCCTCGGCGAAGACGACGCCCGCGTCGACCCACTGCCAGATCTGGGAGCGGGAGATCTCCGCGGTGGCGGCGTCCTCCATCAGGCCGAAGATGGCGACCGCGCCGAGGCCGCGCAGCCACGCCTCGATGTAGCGGGTGCCGACCTGGACCGCGTCGACCAGGCCCTGGTAGGTGGGCTTGGCGTCCAGCGAGTCGATGGCGATGAGGTCGGCGGCGGCCACCGAGACGTCCTCGCGCAGGCGGTCCTTCTGGTTGGGCTTCTCGCCGAGGACCGCGTCGAAGGAGGCGCGGGCGATCGGCACCAGGTCCGGGTGGGCGACCCAGGAGCCGTCGAAGCCGTCGCCGGCCTCGCGGTCCTTGTCGTTCTTCACCTTGGCCAGGGCCCGCTCGTTGGCCTCGGGGTCCCGGCGGTTGGGGATGAAGGCCGCCATGCCGCCGATGGCGTGCGCCCCGCGCTTGTGGCAGGTGCGGACCAGGAGTTCGGTGTAGGCGCGCATGAACGGGGCAGTCATCGTTACGGCGTTGCGGTCCGGGAGGACGAACTTGGCGCCGCCGTCACGGAAGTTCTTGACGATCGAGAAGAGGTAGTCCCAGCGGCCGGCGTTCAGCCCCGAGGCGTGGTCGCGCAGCTCGTAGAGGATCTCCTCCATCTCGTACGCGGCGGTGATCGTCTCGATGAGGACCGTGGCGCGGACGGTGCCCTGCGGGATGCCGACGTAGTCCTGGGCGAAGACGAAGATCTCGTTCCAGAGGCGGGCTTCCAGGTGGGACTCGGTCTTGGGCAGGTAGAAGTACGGGCCCTTGCCGAGGTCCAGCAGACGCTGGGCGTTGTGGAAGAAGTACAGGCCGAAGTCGACCAGGGCGCCGGGGACCGGGCGGCCCTCGAACTGCAGGTGGCGCTCCTCCAGGTGCCAGCCGCGCGGGCGCATCACCACGGTGGCGAGTTCCTCGGCCGGCTTGAGGGCGTAGGACTTGCCGCTGCGGGCATCGGTGAAGTCGATCCGGCGCTCGTAGGCGTCGATCAGGTTGAGCTGGCCGTTGACGACGTTCTCCCAGGTGGGAGCGGAGGCGTCTTCGAAGTCGGCGAGCCACACCTTGGCGCCCGAGTTGAGTGCGTTGATCGTCATCTTGCGGTCGGTGGGACCGGTGATCTCCACCCGGCGGTCGTTGAGCGCGGCGGGCGCCGCGGCCACCTTCCAGCTGTCGTCCGCGCGGATCTGCGCGGTTTCGGGGCGGAAGTCCAACGTACTGGTCCGGGCGATCTCGGCACGACGCTCGGCGCGGCGGGCGAGCAGCTCATCGCGGCGGGGGGTGAACCGCCGGTGCAGCTCCGCAACGAAGGCGAGCGCAGCGTCGGTGAGGACCTCGCCCTGCCGTTCCGGGGTGTGTGCGGGGTCGACTTCGACAATGGCCAGCGGGGACGGCGCTGGTGCGGACATGAGCTGTCACTCCATTCAGCGGCGGTGCCTGGCGGCCGCCGGGGCACCTGAGCGGCACGGGGTGCCGAGGGTTCCGAGACACGGTCGCGGGCGCCGTACGGATAGCAGGGCGCTTCTGACCAGTGGAGACTAGTTTCCTTATCGCGGAACTTCAATGGTTTGTTGACATCGAGATTCTCTGAGTCGACAGAAACCTTGATCGAATGGCTCTCGGTGCCACAGTGGTCACTCTCCATCACTCCCGCACCGGGGTGACGGTTTCCCGTCAACTCGCGGTCGTGGCCGCCGTTCTGGTCGCCGAGCGCGCCGCCCGCCGCAGAATGTGCGGCCCTTCATACGGTCGCACGAGGCCCGCGCGACGGCCCGCGCTCACTGGAGCCGTCGCAGATCTTCCGGCGTGTCGATGTCGTACGCCTCGGCCACGTCGCCGCACTCGACGAGCGTCAGCGCCCCGGCGTGCTGCCGCAGGTAGTCCCGCGCGCCGCGGTCGCCCGTCGCGCTCGCCGCGATGGCCGCCCACCGCGCGGCGCCGAACAGCACCGGATGGCCGCGCGCGCCCCCGTACGCCGCGGCCGCCAGTGCGTCCCGCCCGGTGCACGCGGCCACCACCCGGGACACCGCGGCGGCGCCGATGCCGGGCTGGTCCACCAGGGACACCACCACCGCGTCCGCCCCCGAGCCGGCCAGCGCCGCCAGTCCCACCCGGAGCGAGGAGCCCATGCCCTCGGCCCAGTCCGGATTGACCGAGACGCCGTAGCCCGCCAACTCGGCCCGGGCGCGGACGGTTTCGGCGGCCGCCCCCAGCACGATGTGCACCGGTCCGCAGCCGGCGTCCCGCAGCACCCGTGCGGCGTGCTCGACCAACGGGCGTCCCCGGTGGTCGAGCAGCGCCTTCGGCCGTCCCCCCAGCCGCCGCCCGCCGCCCGCGGCGAGCAGCAGCCCGGCCACCTTCCCCTCGGGCCGTCCGGCCCCCGTCGTCCCCCCGACGCCTGCGCTTTCCCCTGGATGTGCCATGGGGACTGCTTACCTCATGGCCGCGCGCGGCGCCCCGTGCCCCCCGGAACCGGGCGGTGCCGGTTCCCCCTCAGGCCGCGTCCCCCGACGTCCGCTGCCGCGGGATCCATGGCCGCAGCCGGTCCCGGAGCCGTGCGGTCCGTTCGTCCGCGTCCCGGCGCTCACTGACATAGCGGTGTATGTGCTCCTCGGTGATCTCGGAGGCGTCGGCCAGGCCGTACGCCCGGCAGATGAGCTGGACGACGCTGAGGTGCCGGGAGTCGGGATGGGGGCCTGGGTTGGGGCCGGGGTTGGGCTCCATGGCGTTCTCCGATCCAGTGGTCCAGTGATGTGCGATTCGGTGATATGCCGGACATTTCCCGGAAGGGAGAATGCTCCACCGCGCGGCGCCGTATCCCTTGTACGGGATACGCCCACGCCAACGGGTGCCCCGGGGAACGCACGTACTGACGCATGGTCAGGTGGTGGCGGGGTAGCGCGCACGACCCGCGCGACGGGGGCGTGCGGTGCGGGCGCCGCGGGGCGCCCGGAGGTGCGGGAAACCGGTCGGCTGGTCGGGGGAGCCCCCGGCGAACGGCGAAAACCGGCCAGTGGCACGGGAGGGGACGCCGGTCGCGGTGCCCTCGGCGTACGGGCCCGGCGCGACGGGACGGCGCCCGCGCCGCCGTCCCGACGAGGTGCCGTTGATCGAGTTTTTCCCGCCGCCCGTATGGCGTCGGCCGCGCACCGTGGCGTTAACTGTCCCGCATCGTGGGACGGGCAACGGCCGGGGAGGGCGCCGTCGTTGTGGGACAGCTGCAGGAGGACGGCCGCATGACCGGGGACCGGAACGATCCGAGGGTCCGCGCACTCCGCGTGGCGGTGGGCCGGCTCCGCCGCCAACTGGCCGTCCTGCCCGGCGAGTTACCGGACCGTGCGGCTGCCGACGACGAACTGGCCGCACTGGATGCGATGGTGAGCCACGGCGCCCCCGAGGTGATCCGGCTGCGCCGTTCGCTGTTGTTGATAGCCGGGGCGGTGGGCTCGGTGAGCGCACTGTCGCCGGCGCTGTCCGAAGTCCGCGAGCGGATCGACGGTTTCGGCGGGCTGCCGGGCGGGTGAGGCGACCCGGGCGGGGCGGCTCACCCGGACCTCACGCCGGCGTCTGGTTGGCCAGCGCCACCGACAGTTCGGCCGCCACTTCCTGGAGCACCGGGATGATCTTGTCCGTCGCGGCCTCGGTCACCCGGCCGGTCGGCCCGGAGATGGAGATCGCCGCGGACGTGGGGGAGTTGGGGACCGGAACCGCGAGGCAGCGGACACCGATCTCCTGCTCGTTGTCGTCGACCGCGTAGCCGAGGCGGCGCACGTCGGCCAGGGCGTCGAGGAAGTGCTCCGGGTCGGTGATGGTCTTCTCGGTCGCGGCGGGCATACCCGTGCGGCCGAGGAGCGCGCGGACCTCCTCCGGCGGGTGGTTGGCCAGCAGGGCTTTGCCGACGCCGGTGGAGTGCGGCAGCACGCGGCGGCCGACCTCGGTGAACATCCGCACCGCGTGCCGGGACGGGACCTGCGCGACGTAGACGATCTCGTCCCCGTCGAGGAGGGCCATGTTGGCGGTCTCGCCGGTCTCCTCCACGAGGCGGGCCAGGAACGGCCGGGCCCAGGTGCCCAGCAGGCGCGAGGCGCTCTCGCCGAGCCGGATCAGGCGCGGGCCGAGGGCGTACCGGCGGTTGGGCTGCTGGCGGACGTAGCCGCAGGCGACCAGCGTGCGCATCAGGCGGTGGATGGTGGGCAGCGGCAGGCCGCTGCTGGCCGAGAGCTCGCTCAGGCCCACCTCGCCGCCGGCGTCGGCCATCCGCTCCAGGAGGTCGAAGGCGCGCTCGAGGGACTGGACCCCGCCGCTGGCGCCTGCAGGCTTGGCATGGGCGGCGGAGGTGCTGGCGCTGGACGGCGGCACGTCGCGTTCCTTTCGGGGCGGGTCGGATCGGTCTCGGCTCTTCATCCTTGCGGGCGCCGGGCCCGACCGGAGCAGCCTACCGGTCACACCGCGCAGGTACACCGCCTATCGCACAGTCGTTCCCGCCGGTCAGCGCCCGTATGTCCCAAGGTGCCACCTCCTTGCCGTAGATCTCTTGACGGTGCCAGTGGCCGTAGCTACGTTCTGCTGCGCGAAACCTACTGTCCATTCTGTGGAATCCTCCAAATCGTTGGAGCGTCATGCGCATTCTCGTCATGAACCCGAACACCACGGCTTCCATGACCGCTTCGATCCGCGCCACCGCCACCGCGGTCGCCGCACCGGGCACCGAGATCCTCGCCACCGAACCCCTCTGGGGGCCGGAGTCCATCGAAGGCCACTTCGAGGGGTACCTCAGCGCCGCCGCCGTCCTGGACCGGCTCGCCACCCTGGACACCCCGTTCGACGCGCTGGTCATGGCCGGCTTCGGCGAACCCGGCCGGGAGGGCGCCCAGGAACTGCTGGACGTCCCCGTCCTGGACATCACCGAGTGCGCCGCACAGATGGCGCTGATGCTCGGCCACTCCTACGGCATCGTCACCACCCTCGACCGTGCCGTGCCGCAGATCAGGGACCGGCTGCTGACCGCCGGGCTGCTCCAGCGCTGTGCCGGGGTCCGCGGCACCGGGCTCGGGGTCCTGGAACTGGAGGAGGACCCGGAGCGCACCGTCGAGGTGATCCTGCAGACCGCCCGCGCGGTGGTCCGCGACGGTGCGGAGGTCATCTGCCTGGGGTGCGGCGGGATGGCCGGACTCCAGGAGCGGGTCGCCGCGGAACTCGGGGTGCCCGTCGTGGACGGCGTCGCCGCCGCGGTGAAGTTCGCGGAGGCGGTGGTCGGCCTCGGCCTGACCACCAGCGCGCAGCGCAGCTTCGCCCCGCCCCGCCCCAAGGCCATCGGCTCCTGGCCGCTCAGCCGCCACCTCGCGCGCACCGCGGCGGGGGAGCGGTACCGCATGCACGATTCCGCACGTCACACCGACTTTTCCAGTGAAACGTCAGGCATCTGACGACTGACGCCCAAGCTCCACCCGACCTGCCTGGGAGGACTCATGAGCACATCCCCGCAGCACCGTCCGGGACCGCCGGACCCGAGGCTCTTCAACGAAGACCTCGCACCGGCGGCGAAGCGCACCTGGGGCACGTACAGCGTCTTCGCGCTGTGGATGTCCGACACCCACGCGATCAGCAACTACGCCTTCGCCGCCAGCCTCTTCGTGCTGGGGCTGCCGGCCTGGGAGGTGTTCCTCGCCCTGCTGGTCGGCATCACGATCGTCTACTGGCTGATGAACCGGATGGGGCACGCCGGGCACCGCACCGGCGTCCCCTACCCGGTGCTCGCCCGGGCGAGCTGGGGCGTCTACGGCGCCAACATCCCGGCGCTGTTGCGCGCGGTGATGGCGGTGGCCTGGTACGGCATCCAGACCTGGCTGGCCTCCACGGCCGTGGTGCTGCTGACGTTGCAGATCGCACCCGGCCTGGACGCGTACAACCACAACTCGGTGCTGGGGCTGTCCACCCTGGGGTGGATCGCCTTCATGGTGATGTGGGGGCTGCAGGCCGCGCTGCTGACCCGCGGCATGGAGTTCATCCGCAAGGTCCAGGACTTCGCGACCGGGCCGGTGGTCTGGCTGGTGGTGCTGGCGCTGGCGGTGTACCTCGTCATCGCGGCGCACGGCGACATCTCGCTGACCCGCAGCCTGACCGGGCTCAGCGGCACCGCGCAGCTCCGGCAGAGCCTGATCGCGGTCAGCCTGACCGTGGCCACCTTCTTGACCCTGGTCCTCAACTACGCCGACTTCGCCCGCTTCACCCCCGACCACCGCTCCTACCGGCGGGGCAACCTCGTCGGGCTGCCGGTGAACTTCACCGCCTTCGCGGTGGTCGCCGTCCTCGTCACCGCCGGCACCATCGCGGTCTTCGGTGAGGCGATCTACGACCCGGTGAAGGTGATCCAGAAGATCGACAACCCGGTGGTCACCGTCATCGGCGCGCTGGCCTTCATCGTCGCCACCATCGGCATCAACGTCGTGGCCAACTTCGTCTCGCCCGCCTACGACTTCGCCAACCTGCTGCCGAAGTACCTGGACTTCAAGCGCGGCGGCATGATCACCGCGGTGCTCGCGGTGCTGGTCATGCCCTGGAAGCTGTACTCCTCGGCGCTGGTGATCCAGTACTTCCTGGGCGCGCTGGGGGCCTTCCTCGGTCCGCTGGTGGCGATCCTGCTCGTCGACTACTCCCTGGTGCGACGGGGGCGGATCGACGTCGATGCGCTGTTTTCGGCCGATGCCGCCGGGGCCTACTTCTACCGCCGGGGCTACAACCCGAAGGCCGTGATCGCCTTCCTGCCGGCGGCCGCGGTCTCCGCCTCGGTGGCACTGATACCGGCCTTCGACGCCGCGGCGCCGTTCTCCTGGATCTTCGGCATGGGGATCTCGGGGCTGCTCTACGCCTTCGTCTCGCGGCGCGAGCGGGCCGCGGCCGGTGCCGGGCCGATTCCGCAGGACATCATCGCGTCGCAGGTCAGGGGCGAGTTGGTGACGTCTGTCGAGGAACCGGAGCGGTCCGGTGCGATCGCCGGGCCGGCTGCCGCATCGGGGTCTTGACGGGCCGCGGTCCTGAGTGAAGACTCATTCAACAGACTGTTGAATTCCGTATACCAGTGGTCCACTCCGGCATTCCGGGGTGCTGGAGAATCCGCGCCGGCGGCGGCACGGCCCGCGTCAGACGTGCCCCGCAGGCGCCGGCCCGCGACCATGAAACAACGATATGGGAGGTACTGGGTGTCCGAAATAGAGCTGGTGCTGCGTTCCACGCGCGTCGTCACCCCGGAGGGGACGCGGGCCGCGTCCGTCACCGTCCAGGACGGGAAGATCGTCGCGGTCCTGCCGCACGACGCCGAGGCCCCGGCCGGCGCCCGGGTGGAGGACTTCGGCGACGACGTCCTGCTGCCCGGTCTGGTGGACACCCACGTGCACGTCAACGACCCCGGTCGCACCGAGTGGGAGGGCTTCTGGACGGCCACCCGCGCGGCCGCCGCCGGCGGCATCACCACGCTCGTGGACATGCCGCTCAACAGCCTCCCGCCGACCACCACCGTCGACAACCTCGACACCAAGCGCGCGGTCGCCCGCAGCAAGGCCCACATCGACGTCGGCTTCTGGGGCGGAGCCATCCCCGGCAACGTCAAGGACCTGCGCCCGCTCCACGAGGCCGGCGTCTTCGGCTTCAAGTGCTTCCTGTCGCCCTCCGGCGTCGACGAGTTCCCGCAGGTCGACCAGGAGCAGCTGGCGGCGGCGCTCGGCGAGATCGCCGCCTTCGACGGCCTGCTGATCGTGCACGCCGAGGACCCCGGCCACCTGGACGCCGCCCCCGAGCCGCACGGCCCCAAGTACGCCGACTTCCTCGCCTCCCGCCCCCGGGTCTCCGAGAACGACGCCATCGCCGGCCTGATCGAGCTCGCCCGGAAGCTGGACGCCCGGGTGCACGTGCTGCACCTGTCCTCCAGCGACGCCCTGCCGACGATCGCCGCCGCCCGCGCCGACGGCGTCAAGATCACCGTCGAGACCTGCCCGCACTTCCTGACGCTGACCGCCGAGGAGATCCCGGACGGCGCCACGGAGTTCAAGTGCTGCCCGCCGATCCGCGAGGCCGGCAACCAGGACGCGCTGTGGCAGGGCCTGGCCGACGGCACCATCGACTGCATCGTCTCCGACCACTCGCCGTCCACCACCGACCTGAAGACCCCCGACTTCGGTACGGCCTGGGGCGGCATCTCCTCCCTCCAGCTCGGCCTGCCGGCCATCTGGACCGCCGCCCGGGAGCGCGGCCATAGCCTGGAGGACGTGGTCCGTTGGATGTCCGCCGCCCCCGCGGAGCTGGTCGGCCTCGGCAGCAAGGGCGGCATCGCGCCCGGCCGGGACGCCGACTTCGCAGTGCTGGCACCCGACGCGACCTTCACCGTCGACCCCGCCGAACTCCAGCACCGCAACAAGATCACTGCGTACGCCGGAAAGACCCTGTACGGCGTCGTCCGCTCCACCTGGCTGCGCGGCCGGAAGATCAACGACGGCGCCACCCTCGCCGAGCCCACCGGCGAACTCCTCGAAAGGCCGCGCGCATGACCACCGGCGAACCCCCGCGCTACACCGGGGACGCCAGCCCCTACGGAGGCGGTGACCCCTACGCCGACTACCGGACCCCCGGCCCGGCCGGCTTCCCCTTCTCCCACCTGCCCGACCTCGCCGACCGGCGGCTCGGCGCCGGAGTGCTCGCCGCCAACGACGAGTTCTTCGCCGAACGGGAGAACCTCCTCAAGCCCGAGGCCGCCCACTTCGACCCCGAGGCGTTCGGCCACAAGGGCAAGGTCATGGACGGATGGGAGACCCGTCGGCGCCGCGGCACCGACGGCGCGCACCCCTTCCCGACCGAGGAGGACCACGACTGGGCGCTGATCCGGCTCGGCGCCCCCGGCGTGATCCGCGGCATCGTCGTCGACACCGCGCACTTCCGCGGCAACTACCCGCAGTCCGTCAGCGTCGAGGGCACCCGCGTGGAGGGCTCGCCGTCACCCGCCGAACTCCTCGGCGCCGACGTCACGTGGACCCCGCTGGTCCAGCGCACCGCCATCGGCGGGCACGCCGCCAACGGCTTCGCCGTCCACATCGAGCAGCGCTTCACCCACCTGCGGCTCAACCAACACCCCGACGGCGGCGTCGCCCGCCTACGGGTCCACGGCGAGGTCGTCCCGGCGCCCCGCTGGCTGGCCGCGCTCGGCACCTTCGACCTCGCCGCCCTGGAGAACGGCGGCCAGGTCGAGGACGCCTCGGACCGCTTCTACTCCTCGCCCACCAACACCATCCAGCCGGGCCGGTCCCGCAAGATGGACGACGGCTGGGAGACCCGGCGGCGCCGCGGCACCGGCAACGACTGGGTCCGCTACCGCCTCACCGAGCAGTCCGCGATCCGCGCGGTGGAGATCGACACCGGCTACCTCAAGGGCAACGCGGCCGGCTGGGCGGCGCTGTCCGGACGCGACGGCGAACAGGGCGACTGGGTCCAACTACTGCCCCGCACCCGGCTCCAGCCCGACACCGTCCACCGCTTCCTCCTGGACGACGCGCCGGCCGTGACCCACGTCCAGTTGGACATCTTCCCCGACGGCGGAATCGCCCGACTCCGGCTCCACGGCTCGCTCACCGACGACGGCGCGGCCCGACTCACCGCCCGCCACCGGGAACTCGGCGGCTGACGGTTCGCTGTGCGCTTGGTTGGGCTTCCGACGTTGTCGGCTTTCCCGCCGTGGGGGTTGCTGTTTTTGCGCCTGCGGCGCGTTGCCGCGGCGCGGGGCTTGTGCGTACGTCGTCGGCTTCCCGCCGTGCGGGTTGCCGTTTGCGCCTGCGGCGCGGGTCCGCTGCGCGGGGCTGTTAGGGCGCGGTGACGGGTCTGCGGGGTTGGGGGTTGCCGGACTGCTGCGCTTTACGTCCGGCAACCCCCAACCCCGCAGACCCGTCACCTCCCGTGGGTGGGTGGGAAAGAGGAAGGGCGGGGGTCTGGGCGGGTGGGCTGCTGTGGGGATCGGTGCGGTGGTGCGGGCCGAGGACGAGCGGCGTGGCCGCGTTGGGCCGGTGCGGCGGAGCCGTCACGGGCGCGGCCCTGTCATGACCGACGGATGACCGGCACCGCACCATTCACCTCAAGTCCCACCCACCCGTCTTTCCCCCCACCTCCAACGGGAGGGGGCGGGCCGGAGGGGGTGGTGTGCAGGACGTAGGGCGCAGCAGTCCTGCACACCGCCCCCGCAGGCCCGTCACCGCACCCAACAGCCCCGCGCAGCGGACAACGCCCGCGCCGCAGGCGCAACGGCGAGACGACCCACGGCGGGAAAGCCAAAAACGTGGGAAGCCAGCCAAGCGCAGCGCAGCGGTCAATGACCGCCCCGCCCCGCCAACGCGTCCGCGACGAAGGTGTCCAGTACTCCGTCGCCGACCACGACGGGGATCCGCTTGCCTTTCAGGTCCACGTAGACGTACGACTTCGCCTTGGTCACCAACTCCGGGATGCTGGCGCGTAGTTGCTTGGCCTTGGCCGTGTCGCCCGACCGGTCCGCCTCGATCAGTCGTAGGGCGTCGCGCGCCGCGACCGCCCAGGCGTGGGTGGCGTCCAGCCATGGCGTCGCCTCCCGGGCGAAGCCGCGGTCCGGGAGTCGGTCGCGCAGCACGCCCGGGGCGTCCTGGAGGTCGTGCAACACCGCGTCCAGCCGCCGGGCGTCGCCGCCCTTGCGGAACCGGTCGAGGGCGGCGGACAGTTCGGGCGCCTGCTTCGGGTTGATCGCCGAGGTGTAGTTGACGTCCGCGAAGGCCCGCAGGGCGCGGGCGGCCCGGGCGTCGCCGCCGGCCAGTTCCTCGATGGCCGTGCTCCAGGAGTCCCGTGCGTCGTAGGCCCGGTCGTTCCAGGCGTAGTCGGCGACGGTGGCCAGCGCCAGCTTGGACGCCGAGGGTTGGATCATCGGGTTGGCGGTGATCCCGGCCAGCCGGCCCGGGACGCCCGGCGCCCGCCCGTTGTACGGCCCGAGCATCAGCCGCTTGCTGACGTAGTCGTTGACGGGGTAGTTGTCCCAGAGCAGGATCGGGTGGCCGAAGAGCTCCCGGGCCTGTTGGGCCTGTGCGGCGGTCATGGTCGGTGCGATGACGCCCACGCCCGTCCACTCCACCAGCACGTTGGCGTCCAGCTTGGTGGCGAGCGCCGCCTTGTACGGCGTGGCCTTGAGGTCGTAGTACTCGGTCGGCACCATCTGGAGCGGCCGGGCGCCCGGATGGCGGGCGATGAACTCGCGGTTGACCTGGTTGAGCAGTTGGGCCTGCGCGGTGCCGGCCGCCGCGCCGCCGGTCCCGAACTTCTCCTTGTCCGCGGCGCAGTTCCACTTGGTGTAGCTGATGTCGTCCAGCGGCACCGCGAAGGTCCGCACCCCGATGTCCCACAGGGTCGCGAACTTGGCGGTCAGTGCCTTGACGTCGGCGGCCGAGCTGTAGCAGACGGACAGTCCGGGGGAGAGGGCGTAGGTGAACTCCACGTGCCGGGCCCGGGCCCGGTCCACCAGCTCCTTGATCCGGTCCAACTGGTCCGCGGGGTAGCGGTCGCGCCACTTCTCCCGCAGGTAGGCGTCGTCCTTGGGGGAGTAGACGTAGATGTTCATCTTGTGCCGGGCGGCGAAGTCGAGTTGGTCGAGGCGGGCGGCGTGCGACCACGGCGTGCCGTAGAAGCCCTCGATGACGCCGCGCAGCGGGGTCGCCGGCCAGTCCCGTACGACGGCGCCGGGCACCCGGGCGCCCGGGCGGTCCCGGTGCGGCAGCAAGTGGGCCAGCGTCTGCGCGGCGTAGTAGGTGCCTGTGGCGTCCTTGCCGGCCAGGGCGATCCGACCGCGGCCGACGGCCAGCGCGTAGCCCTCGGCGGGGAGGCCGGCGGTGCCGCGGGCCCCCAACGCCGTCAGGGCGCGCGCCGCACCCGGCCCGTCCACGTAGACGGTCAGCCGCCCGGCCTGCGGGGCGACCCGGTCGGTGCGCACGACGCGCTGGGCACCCGCGGCCTTCAGGGACGTGGTCACCAGCGCCAGCGCCGGGGCGTCGGCCTTCGGCCCGGCGACGAGGGTCACGGTGCCGGTGACGGTGAGGTGGTCGGAGCGGTCGTGGACGGACTGCGGGGCGGGGGAGAGGGTGGCGGTGGCGGGTCTGGCCCGGGAGCCGTCGGCCCCTCGGGCCGGCGCGGCGCCGGACGGCCCCGCCATGCCCGCCAGGGGGATCACGGCGAGGGTCACGGCGAGGCCGGTGACGGCCGCGGTGCGCGTACGGTGCATCCTTCGGTCCTCCTCGGTGCAGCGAGGTTCACGGACGAGTCTGGTGCGTGCGTCGCGCCGCGGGTGCGCTGCCGGGCGCGCGTCGGGCAGGGTGTGGCAGCAGGGTTCACCCGATCGCGGGGGTGGGGCAAGGGGGCCCGGCCCGGCGCGGCCTAGCGGGACTTGGCGACGAGGACCAGCACGCTCATGAAGGCGAGCAGCACGTGGGTGGCGACGACGTAGATGAAGACCCGCACGTACAGACCGCGCGGTGGCTTGTTCTCGACGTAGCGACGGGGGGCCGCGGCGTCGGACGCGCCCCCGGCGGTCGGGGGCGTGGCGGGGTCGGGAGTGGTGTGGTCGGGCACGGCGGACGGTCCTTCCCTTCCGGAAACGGTGGACGGCGGGTGGCGGCTCGGGGTCAGCCGCCGCGACGGTGCGGGGTGCGATCGCCCAGGCACAGCTCGGCCGCGCCGCTCTGCAGCAGGGTGTGCACGAACAGCAGTTCCGTCCCGCCGCGGGCGGCGGCGGCCAGCCGGTGCGGGGTGAGCGAGTCGAAGTGCGCGGCGTCGCCCGGCTCCAGTACGTGCACCGCCTCGCCGAGGGTGAGCCGCAGCCGTCCGGTGAGGACGTAGAGCCACTCCTCGCCGGGGTGCACCCGCACCAGGTCGCCCTGCGCCCGCTCCGGCACGTGCACCCGCAGTGCCTGCATGGCGCGACCGGCCCCGCCGACGGTCCGGTACGTCCAACCGCCGGCCTCCGAGGGCTCGGCGCGGTCGGCCCGCACGATCGGGTCGTGCTCCGGGGCGGTCTCGCCGAGCAGGTCGGATACCGTGGTTCCGTACGTCCGGGCCAGGGCCAGCAGCATCGGCAGCGACGGTTGCCGCTGACCGGTCTCCAGCCGGGACAGGTGTGCGGGCGACAGGCCCACCCGCCGGGCCGCGGTCTCCAGCGTCAGTGCGCTGTGCCGCCGCAGCTCGCGCAGGCGCGGTGCGACGGCGGTCGACAACTCCTCCGGGGCGGGGTCGGAGGGCGGGTCGGGGAGCTCGGTCATGCTTCCGGTATAGCCAGCGTTCGCCTCAGAGGCAAAAGTTTTGCCTCTGAGGCAAAACTCCCCAGAGGGCCGGCCGGGCCGGCTATCGGACGTCCTGCGGGTACCAGCGCAGTTCGACGGTGTTGCCGTCCGGGTCGGCGACGTAGATCGACTGTGCGTCGCCGCGGGCGCCGTAGCGGCCCACGGGGCCCTCCAGCACGGTGAAGGCGCCGGAGTCGACGACCTCCTGCCAGTCCAGCGGATCGACGACCAGACAGATGTGGTCCACGTTGGTGCCGGCCCGGTCGCCGGTGACCAGGTCGATGATCGTGGTCGGGCTCACCCGGACCGACGGGAACGGGGCCTCGCCGGCCCGCCAGGCGTCCACCCGGACCGGCTCCAGGCCGAGCGGCCCGCAGTAGAACTCCAGGGAGCGTTCGATGTCCTGCACCGTGAGGACGAGGTGGTCGAAGTCCTTGACGTGCATGGGGGTTCCTCCTGTGGGTGTGGGGATGGGTGTCGGTGTCGGTGTCGGTGTGGCTGGGGGAGTGGTGGGGGCGGGGGTGGTTGGTGTCGGGGTGGCGGCGGCGGAACATTCAGGGCGTCTTGGGGTGACCCTGCGGGGTCCGTGTGAACTCCCGGGAAACATCGGCTCCTTGGGATTGACAGGGCCATGTCTACGCGCGTCATGCTGGTTCGCATGAGAATCCCCCCACGGATGACCAGGATCGGCGCCGCCGGCGCCCTCGCATCGGCCCTTCTCCTCGGTGGCACGGCGGTCGCCGCGACGCCCGCCGCCCCGACGCACCACGCCGCGGTCCACACGGCGACCGTCCACGTCAAGTCGGTCGGCAGCGTCTGCTATTCCAAGCTGCCGTCCCAGGCGCACGACACCCTGGACCTGATCGACAAGGGTGGCCCCTTCCCGTACCCGAAGGACGGCACCGTCTTCGACAACCGCGAGGGCATCCTGCCGTCCCAGAGCTCCGGCTACTACCACGAGTACACCGTGGTCACGCCGGGCTCGCCGGACCGTGGCGCCCGGCGCATCGTCGCCGGTCAGAAGCAGCAGGAGGACTACTACACCGCCGACCACTACGCCACCTTCAACCTCGTCAACTTCGGCTGCTGAGCCGACGGACGACCCAGCCGCACGAGCGGCGCACGCGGCGGCCGGGGTGCCCATGCACCCCGGCCGCCGTCGTGCTCCCCCGAAAACCCCGGTCCCACCTGCCACTCGCCCCTCTCCTTCGCCCATTCTCGGCAGAAGGGGCGCACGGGGGCGCACCCCGAGAGAGGATTGTCAGTGGTTGCCGGTAGCGTTTCGGTAGAAACGAGGAACGGGCGGGCATCGGCGGCAAAGGGGCCATGAGTGGTCGGCCGGCGTGGCGCGCCCCGGATGGTGCTGGGTCAGTCATGAGCCGCCTCGCCGCGGCGCGGGCGTCGGAGCAGAAGGAAGGACGGCGAACTGCCGTGTATCGCTGGGAGATCACCCGGGCCGCACTGGCGCAGCGTGTTTTCGCCATCGTCCGCAGCAAGACCTACGACGAGGCGAGCGCCACCGCCGACACCCTGCTGTCGGCCGGCATCACGAGCCTGGAGATATCCCTCACCACGCCCTTCGCGCTGGAGGCGGTCACCACCCTGTCCCGCGAGTTGGGGGACGACGCGGTCATCGGCGCCGGCACCGTCCTCGACGCCGCGTCGGCCCGGATGGCGGTCGACGCCGGCGCCCGCTTCCTGGTCTCGCCGAGCCTGGACGCCTCGGTGATCAGCGCCGGCCACCGCTACGGCGTCCCGGTCTTCGCCGGGGTCTCCACCCCCACCGAGATCGTGCGCGGCCTGGAGCTCGGCGCGGACGCGCTCAAGCTGTTCCCGGCCGCCGGCCACCACCCCTCCTGGGTCAGTGACGTCCGCGCGGCCCTGCCGCAGGCGCCGTTGGTGCCGACCGGCGGGGTGACCACCGAGACCGCCCCGGAGTGGATAGCCGCCGGCGCCGTCGCCGTGGGCATGGGCTCGGCCCTGTCGGAGGGCGACCGCGAGACGGTGGCCAAGCGCGCAGCGGACCTCCTGGCGCGGCTCGCCGACGCGGTGCCGGAGCAGCCGGGCCAGGCCGGCGCGCTGGACCCGTACGGGGCCTGAGCGGGCGGGACTGGTGGGTCCGGGCACGCCCGGGCGTCGTCGGGGCGCCCAGGGGTCGGTCGGGGGCTTCACCGGGCGGCCGGGCTCTGCCACCCTGAGCGCTCCGCCCACCTGATCAGGAGTCAGCCCACGATGAAGCGCGCCGCGACCCTCCCCGCCCTGGCCTGTCTGCTCCTCGCCACCGCCGCTGCCCCGGCGGCTTCTTCCGCCCCGGCGGCCGCTTCTGCCCCGGCTGCCGGCCACGCCGCCGCGGCCGCCGCCCAGCGGGACCGGCGACCGGCCACGCTCCTGGACGAGGTCCCGCGCCGCGGCGTGCTGAGGGTCTGCACCACCGGCGACTACCGCCCCTTCAGCTACCGCGACCCGGCCACCGGCGACTACCGCGGCGTGGACATCGACATGGCCCGGGACCTCGCCAAAAGCCTGGACGCCACGCCCCGTTACGTTCCGACGACCTGGTCCGGGCTGGTCGGCGACCTGACCGCCGGCCGCTGCGACATCGGCATGGGCGGCGTCTCGATCACCCTGGCCCGGGCCCGCTCGGTGGCCTTCAGCGAGCCGACCCGCACCGACGGCAAGACGCCCGTCGTCCGCTGCGCCGACCAGGACGCGTACCGCACCCTGGACCAGATCGACCGGCCCGGCGTCCGCGTCGTGGTCAACCCCGGTGGTACCAACGAGCAGTTCGCCCGTGCCCACGTCAAGCGGGCCACCCTCACCGTGCACCCGGACAACACCACGATCTTCGACGAGATCATCGCCGGTCGCCAGGACGTGATGATGACCGACGCCAGCGAGACCCGCTACCAGGCCAAGATCCACCCCGAGCTGTGCGCGGTCCACCCGGACCAGCCGTTCACCTTCTCCGAGAAGGCGTACGCCCTGCCCCGCGGCGACGCCCAGTTCACCGCGTACGTCAACCAGTGGGTCCACCTGGCCACCCACGACGGGACGTACCGCAGGTACGAGGACGCCTGGATGAAGTAGCCCGGCGGCGACCGGACGCCGCGGCCGACGGCCCTGGTTGACGGGGCGTCACACGGCGGGCCGGGCCTGCCGGACCGCTTCGAGGACGTCGCGCAGCACGGTGCGGTGGTCGTCCGCGCGCCAGGCCAGCGCCAACCGGCTGGGGGACAGGCCGCTCACGGGCCGGGTGACCACCCCGGGGCGGCGGTAGATCGTGGCGTTCCCGGCGGCCAGCAGCACCACGCCCAGCCCCTCCGCCACCGCCTCGAACGTCTCGTCCGCACCGGCCACCACGGCCCCGACCCGCACCGGCCGGCCGTCCCGCTCGGATGCCGCGAGCCAGTGGTCGCGCAGCGCGCCCGCGCTCTCCGGCAGCGCGAGGAACGGTTCGTCGAGCAGTTCGGCGAACGGTATCTCGGCCGCGTCCGCGAGCCGGTGCCCGGCCGGCAGTGCCACCCAGCGCGGTTCGGTGGCCACCACCTCGACGGCGAGGGCGTCCTGCCCCGGACACGGCAGCCACAACAGCGCCAGGTCGGCGGTGCCGTCGGCGAGCCCGGCGGTGCCGTCGTCCCAGGTGATCTGCCGCACCCGAATACGCCAGTTGGGGCGGCGTTCGGCGAACCGGGCCCGGATGGCGGGGAGGAGGCCGCGGCCCACACTGGTGGAGACCCCCAGGGTCAGCTCGGCGGCCTCGGCCGCCGCCGCGTCGCTCACCGCCCGCTGGGCCTCGTCCCAGAGGCCGACCAGCTCCCGGGCCCTCGGCAGCAGCGCGGTGCCGGCCGCGGTCAGCGTCACGGTGCGCCGGTCGCGGTGGAACAGCCGGACCCGCAGGCCCTCCTCCAGCTGGCGGATCTGCTTGCTCAGCGCCGGCTGCGAGACGAAGAGCCGCTCCGCGGCCCGGGTGAAGTGCAACTCCTCGGCGGTGGCGAGGAAGTAGCGAAGATCGCGGATATGGGCGTCCATAACCCCTGGTTATCAGAAAGGGTCTTGGACGGGGAACGGCAGGCGGCGGCACGATCGCCCCATGGACTCCTCATCGCCGCACCAACTGCCCGTCAGCAAGCCACCGTTGGGACGCCGGTCGGTGTCCGCGCCGCCGTCGGCGGGGTCCGGTGCCGCCGGCGGCGGCAGCCGTTGGGGCCGGCTCGTCGCCACCGTCGTGGTCACCGTCGGCGCCGTCACCCCGGGCCTGATGGTGCCTGCCCTCGCGGCCCCCGTGCCGGGCGCGCCGCCGCTGTCCGCCACCGCCTACGGCGCCGCCGTCACCTGCTTCTTCGCCTGCACCGCCGCGGGCGCCCCGCTCGCCCGCCGGAGCGTGCCGCGGATGCCCGTGCGGGCCGTGCTCGGTGCCGTCGGGCTGCTGACGGTCGGGGTCTTCGCCGGTCTGGCGGTGGCCGGGCGGGCGTGGCAGCTGTGCCTGCTGCTCGCCCTGGCCGGCCTCGGCAACGCCTTCACCCAGCCGGTCGCGGCCCGGGTGATCGCCGCCGACATCGCGCCCGGGCGGCACTCGTTCGCCGGGGGCCTCTTCGGCGCCTCGCTCGGCGCCGGACCGTTCCTGCCGGGGCTGTTGGTGACGCTGGTCGGCGCGCCGTACGGGTGGCGGCCCGCACTGTGGACCGCGGCCGGCCTGGCCCTGCTGACGCTGGTCGCGGCGGCGCTGGCCCGCCCGGCGGCGGGTGGCCGGGCCGTGCCCGAGCAGGGGCGCGCGGTGACCGCCGCGGGGGCCCCGGCGGCCGTCGCGGCCCCCACGCCGCGCACCGTGGGCCGGGTCGTGGTGGCCTGGAGCGCCGCCGCGGCCCTGGCGACCATCGGCAACAACGTCGGCGCCGCGTACTTCATCCAGATCGGTTCCGCCTCCGGGTTCTCCGCGGCGACCGCCGGGACGCTCCAGATGGTCGCCAGCGTGCTGGGCATCGCGGTGCGCCTCGGCTCGGGCGGCCTGGCGGACCGGGCGCCGCACCGGATCCCGCGGACCGTCGCCGTGATGATGCTCACCGGCACCGTCGGGCTCGCGGTGATCGTCGTCGGCACCCCGGTGGCGTTCGTGGCCGGCGCGCTGCTCGCCGTGGCCGGCGGCTGGGGCTGGACCGGCCTGTTGCTGGCCGCCACCATGCGGCTGCTGCCGGGGGAGAGTGCCCGGGCCGGGGCGGCGATGCAGGGCGGGCTGTTCGCGGGCGCGGCCGTCGGCCCGCTGTCGTTCGGGGTGCTCTCCGGTCAGCTCGGCATCCCGACGACGGTCGGCATCGCCGCCGTCGGCCCGCTGCTGGGCGCGCTGCTGCTGGGCGTCGGCATCCGCGCCCTGGCGAAGGACGGGGCGGGACGGGCCGCCCCGGCCGCCCCGCCCGCATCGGCGGCCGTCCGGGCGGAGGAGGCCCGGTGACGGTGCCCGCCCGCCCGTGACCGGCCGGCCACGTCCGCCCCCGCCCCCCGGCCCCCGACCGACCGCCCCCGTCTCCAGGAGCACCCCATGCCGTCCTCGGCCGCCAGCACACCCGCCGCCTCCGCCGCCCCGACCGCACGCATCGCCCTCGTCACCGGCGCCACCCGGGGGATCGGCCGCGAGGTGAGTCACCAACTGGCCGAGCGCGGCCACACCGTGCTGCTCACCGGCCGCGACCCGGACGCCGTCCGACGGGCGGCCGACGAACTGCGGGCCGCCGCCGGCACCGCGGACGTCCGCCCGCTCCCGCTGGACGTCACCGACGACCGCAGCGTCGCCCGTGCCGCGGCCCGGGTCACCGCGGCGTTCGGCCGGCTGGACGTCCTGATCAACAACGCCGCGATCACCTACGACACCTGGCAGCGGGCCGTCACCGCCGATCTGGCGGTGGTGCGCGGGGCGGCCGAGACCAATCTGTACGGGCCCTGGCGGATGGCCACCGCCTTCGCCCCGCTGCTGCGCGCCTCGGCCCACCCCCGGCTGGTCAACGTCTCCAGCGAGGCCGCCGCGCTGACGAACATGGGCGGCGGCACCCCCGCGTACACCGCCTCCAAGGCCGCGCTGAACGCGCTGACCCGGATGCTCGCCGCCGAGCTGCGCGCGGACGGCGTGCTGGTCAACGCGGTCTGCCCGGGCTGGGTGGCCACCGACATGGGCGGGCCGGGCGGCCGACCGGTGGCGGCGGGCGCGGCGAGCGTCCTGCACGCGGCGACGCTGCCCGACGACGGACCCACCGGCGGTTTCTTCCGCGACGGCCGTCCGCTGCCCTGGTAGGCCGGCGTCCTCGCGGCCCCCGCACGGCCCGGCGACGCCGGGGGAGATCCCGTCCTTCGAGACGCCCGACCGCCCTTGTCCGGACAATGTGACCTGAAGACTTCCCGTCATCTGTGCGGACGGTTACGCTCGCCAGCGTGGGGAAACGCGATGCAGATGCCGCGGGTGCCGAGGGCCCCGTCCAGTTCAGCGTGGACCGGAACAGTCCGGTGCCGCTGTATTTCCAGCTGTCGCAGCAGTTGGAGGCCGCGATCGAGGACGGCCGGTTGGCCCCCGGCAGCCTGCTCGGCAACGAGATCGAACTGGCCGGTCGGCTCGGCCTGTCCCGGCCCACGGTGCGCCAGGCCATCCAGTCACTGGTCGACAAGGGCTTGTTGGTCCGCCGCCGCGGCATCGGCACCCAGGTCGTGCACAGCCAGGTCAAGCGCCCGCTGGAACTCAGCAGCCTCTACGACGACCTGGAGGCGGCCGGGCAGAAGCCGGCCACCCGCGTCCTGCTGAACACCACCACCGCGGCGGACGCCGAGGTCGCCGCCGCCCTGGGGATCGCCGAGGGCACCGAGGTGGCCCTCGTCGAGCGGCTCCGGCTGACCCACGGCGAACCGGTCGCCCACCTGCGCAACCACCTCCCGGTCGGGCTGTTGAAGCTGGCGACCGCCGACTTGGAGGAGACCGGCCTGTACCGCCTGATGCGGGCCGCCGGGATCACGCTGCACAGCGCCCGCCAGGCGGTCGGCGCCCGCGCGGCGACCGCCGAGGAGGCCGCCCGGCTCGACGAACCCGAAGGCGCGCCGCTGCTCACGATGGAGCGCACGACCTTCGACGACACCGGTCGCGCGGTGGAGTTCGGCTCGCACGTCTACCGGGCGACCCGCTACGCCTTCGAGTTCCAGCTGCTCGTGCGGCCGTAGCCGCGCGGTGTCGGTCGGGCGGCGTGCGACCGTAGGGTGCCGGGGGCGGAACGCGCGCCGACCCTCTCGTCAGAATGTTCTGACAAACCATTGACGCGGCTCGACGCGCGCCGCTAGAACTCCTCCAGCCGCAATCCGGCGGCGGGGGAGCGAAGGCGGTCCACCATGATCTGCGTCAGCACGGCCCGGCCCGGGAGCGGTCGGCCGGGCACCCTGCGAGCCCTTATCACCCGGTGCACCTCGGCCGGGGCCAGGACCCCATGAATCGGTACAGAACGCCGGTAACGGATACTTGCAAGGTTGCCCGGTCCGGCCGCTGGCCGGCGCCGCGGCGACACCAGACAGAGCCGGGACAGCGGCTAGAGCGGGAAAGGCAAGTCCTCGTGGCAAGGGTTCGAAGAAGAGGACGCGTCGTGGGCGCCGTGCTGGCGGCGGTGCTCGGCGCCTCCCTGGTGGGGTGCAGCAGCACCGGCGGCAAGCGTGCCGAGGAGGAGCGCGCCGCGCAGACCGCGGGCGGGAAGGCCGCCGTGAACACGCCCCGGTGGACCTTCGCGATGGTCACCCACTCGGGAGACGGCGACACCTTCTGGGACATCGTGCAGAACGGCGCCGAGCAGGCCGCCCTCAAGGACAACATCAACTTCGTCTACGCGCACGACAAGGAGGCCCAGCGGCAGAGCCAGCTCGTGCAGTCCTACATCGACCAGAAGGTCGACGGGCTGATCGTCTCGCTGGCCAAGCCCGACGCGATGAAGGACGTGGTCCTCAAGGCCGAGAAGGCCGGCATCCCGGTGATCACGGTGAACTCCGGCGCCGAGGAGTCCAAGGCGTTCGGCGCGCTCACCCACGTCGGGCAGGACGAGACGGTGGCCGGCGAGGCGGTCGGCGAGGAACTGACCAAGCGCGGCAAGAAGAAGGCCCTGTGCGTCCTGCACGAGCAGGGCAACGTCGGTCACGAGCAGCGCTGCGACGGCGCCGCGAAGACCTTCAAGGGACAGTTCCAGAAGCTCTACGTCGACGGCACCAACATGCCCGACGTCCAGGCGTCCATCGAGTCCAAGCTCCAGGCGGACCCGGACATCGACGCCGTGGTCACCCTCGGCGCGCCGTTCGCCCCCACCGCCGTCAAGGCCAAGGAGCAGGCCGGCAGCAAGGCCGAGGTCGACACCTTCGACCTCAACGCGCAGGTCGCGGGCGGGCTGGAGGCCGGCTCGCTGGGCTTCGCCGTCGACCAGCAGCCCTACCTCCAGGGGTACCAGGCGGTCGACCTGCTGTGGCTGTACAAGTACAACGCCGACGTCCTCGGCGGCGGCAAGCCGGTGTTCACCGGACCCCAGGTGATCACCAAGAAGGACGCCGCCGCGCTCCAGGAGTACACGAAGCGGGGGACCCGATGAGCACGGCCGACGCGCCGACCCGGCAGCCCGCGCCGTCCGACGGCGCGGGCGACGAGCGGCTGCTGCACCGTTCCCTGGCCCGCCGGCTGATGGGCCGCCCCGAGCTGGGCTCGGTGGTCGGCGCCCTCGCGGTCTTCGTCTTCTTCTCGCTGATCGCCGAACCGTTCCTGCGGCCGGCCAGCCTCTCCACGGTCCTGTACGCCTCCTCGACGATCGGCATCATGGCCGTGCCGGTGGCGCTGCTGATGATCGGCGGGGAGTTCGACCTGTCGGCCGGCGTGATGGTGGTCAGCTCGGCGCTGATCTCGTCGATGTTCAGCTACCAGATGACCGCCAACACCTGGGTCGGCGTCGGGGTGTCGCTGCTGGTCACCCTCGCCATCGGGGTCCTGAACGGGGTGCTGCTGACCCGGACGAGGCTGCCCAGCTTCGTGATCACCCTGGGCACCTTCTTCATGCTCACCGGCCTCAACCTGGGCTTCACCAAACTGATCAGCGGCACCGTCTCGACCAAGTCGATCGCCGACATGGAGGGCTTCGACTCCGCCCGCGCGGTCTTCGCCTCGCACCTGGACCTCGGCGGCGTCGACATCCAGATCACCATCGTGTGGTGGCTGGTGCTGGTGGCCGTCGCCACCTGGATCCTGCTGCGGACCCGGGCCGGCAACTGGATCTTCGCGGTGGGCGGCAACGCGGACGCGGCCCGGGCGGTCGGCGTCCCGGTGACCCGCACCAAGATCGGCCTCTACATGGGCGTCGCGTTCGCCGCCTGGATCTCGGGCCAGCACCTGCTGTTCTCGTACGACGCGATCCAGTCCGGCGACGGCGTCGGCAACGAGTTCCTGTACATCATCGCGGCGGCGGTCGGCGGCTGTCTGATGACGGGCGGCTTCGGCTCGGCGATCGGCGCCGCGGTCGGCGCGTTCATCTTCGGCATGGCCAGCAAGGGCATCGTCTACGCGCAGTGGAACCCGGACTGGTACAAGTTCTTCCTGGGCGCGATGCTGCTGCTCGCCACGCTCCTGAACGCCTGGGTCCGCAAGCGGGCGGAGGACAAGTCATGACGGCGCTGGTCGAACTCGACGACGTCAGCAAGTTCTACGGCAACGTCAAGGCGCTGACGGGCGTGTCGCTGGAGGTGCACGCGGGCGAGATCACCTGCGTCCTCGGTGACAACGGCGCCGGCAAGTCCACCCTCATCAAGATCATCGCGGGGCTGCACCGGCACGACGCCGGCGCCTTCCGCATCGAGGGCGAACAGACCCGGCTCGGCTCCCCGAGGGAGGCCCTGGACCGCGGCATCGCCACGGTCTACCAGGACCTGGCCGTGGTGCCGCTGATGCCGGTGTGGCGGAACTTCTTCCTCGGTTCGGAGCCGACCACCGGCGTCGGTCCGTTCCGCCGGCTCGACGTGCGCACCATGCGCGAGACCACCCGCGCCGAGCTGCTGCGGATGGGCATCGACCTGCGCGACGTCGACCAGCCCATCGGCACCCTCTCCGGAGGCGAACGGCAGTGCGTCGCCATCGCCCGCGCGGTCTACTTCGGCGCCAAGGTCCTCGTCCTGGACGAGCCGACCGCGGCGCTCGGCGTGAAGCAGTCCGGGGTGGTGCTCAAGTACGTCGCGGCCGCCCGGGACGCCGGTCTCGGGGTGGTGTTGATCACCCACAACCCGCACCACGCCTACCTGGTCGGCGACCGCTTCGTCCTGCTCAAGCGCGGCACGATGGCCGGCAGCCACCTGAAGTCGGAGATCGCGCTGGAGGAGCTGACCCGCCAAATGGCGGGCGGCAGCGAGCTGGAACAGCTCAGCCACGAACTGGCCCGCACCGGCCCGACGGAGTTCCCCGGCGGTCACCGGCCCGAGTGAACCCGCGCCGCGCCCCGCACCGGCCCCCGGCCGCACAGCCGTCCGGCGCCCCGCACCGCGGTGCGCCGGACGGTGCGGGTGATGCACAATCGCAGCGGACCATCCACCGAGGCCCCCGGCCTCCCCGACACCCGCAGGGACGAGACGACTCTTGCGCGCACGCAGCCGTCGAGACCGTAACGGCAGCCGCCCCGGCTGTCCCGGCTGCCGCCCCGGCAGCCGTACCGGCGACGAGGCCCGGGGGGTGATCCGATGAGCATGTACCGGGACCGGGCGCACCGCGGGAGCGCCCGCGCCACCGTCCTGCGCACCGTCGGGGCCAGAGAGCGCCGCTCCCACCTGACCGCCCCCCGGGTGCCCACCGTCGGCATCGACATCGGCGGCACCAAGGTGATGGCCGGCGTGGTCGACGCCGACGGCACGATCTTGGAGAAGGTCCGCACCGAGACGCCGGACAAGTCCAAGAGCCCCAAGGTCGTCGAGGACACCATCACCGAGCTGGTGCTGGACCTCTCCGACCGGCACGACGTGCACGCGGTCGGCATCGGCGCGGCCGGCTGGGTGGACGCCGACCGCTCCCGGGTGCTCTTCGCCCCGCACCTGAACTGGCGCAACGAGCCGCTGCGCGACCGGCTCGCCGGCCGGCTGGCGGTTCCGGTGATGGTCGACAACGACGCCAACACCGCGGCCTGGGCCGAGTGGCGGTTCGGCGCCGGCCGCGGCCAGGACCACCTCGTCATGATCACCCTCGGCACCGGCATCGGCGGCGCCATCCTGGAGGACGGCGCCGTCAAGCGCGGCAAGTACGGGGTGGCGGGCGAGTTCGGCCACATGCAGGTGGTCCCCGGCGGGCACCGCTGCCCGTGCGGCAACCGCGGCTGCTGGGAGCAGTACAGCTCCGGCAACGCCCTGGTCCGCGAGGCCCGGGAGCTGGCCGCCGCCGACTCCCCGGTCGCGTACAACATCATCGAGCGGGTCGGCGGACGGGTCGGTGACATCACCGGACCGCTGATCACCGAGCTGGCCCGGGAGGGCGACGCGATGTGCGTCGAACTCCTCCAGGACATCGGCCAGTGGCTCGGCGTCGGCATCGCCAACCTCGCCGCCGCCCTCGACCCGTCCTGCTTCGTCATCGGCGGTGGCGTCAGCGCCGCCGACGACCTGCTGATCGGCCCGGCCCGGGACGCCTTCCGACGCCACCTCACCGGCCGCGGCTACCGCCCCGAGGCCACCCTCACCAAGGCCCAGCTGGGCCCCGAGGCCGGCATGGTCGGCGCCGCCGACCTGGCCCGCCTCGTGGCCCGCCGCTTCCGGCGCGCCAACCGCCGCCGCGTGGAGCGCTACGAGCGCTACGAACGGTCCGGCCGCCGATGACCGAACCGGACCCCGCCGCCATGCCCGACGAGCACCACCCCCCGACCGCGCCCCGCCCCCGGCCGCGCCGGCCCCTGTTGATGGCGCTGGTCGTCTTCCTGCTGATCACGATCCCGGCCGGCTACTTCGTCATCTCGGCCGAGCAGAGCCGGGACAGCGGCGAGGACAAGGAGTCCGAGGCCGCCGCCACCGGCCTGACCAACGCCTTCCCCTCCAAGCTCCAGCAGCGGATCTACGACGTCCCGGTGCCCATCGGCTCCACCCCGGTCTACTACTACGAGACCAACTCCTGGCAGACCAGTTCGCTGTTCGTGCAGTTCCGGACCAACGACTGGGGCCTGGAGAAGTACCTCGCGGCCGTCGGCACCAGCACCGCCGCCCTCAAGCAGGGCGCGGTCCCGATCTCCCCGGAGCAGGCCGCCAAGGTCGGTTGGGACTTCAGCGCCAACTGGCCCTGGCGGGGCGTCACGGTCAACCGCCCGGCGCCGCAGCCGTCCCAGCACATCGTGGTCAGCGACGACGAGCCGGGGCACCCGGTCGTTTACACCGTTTCGACCGTGCACTTCTGATCTGTTCCCCCGGCTTCCTTACCCGGGTGTCAGGACCGCGTCACGGCGTCGGTTAGCGTGGTCGGGTGAGCGAGAAGACCCTGCAGCACCGGATCGACGGTCCCGACGGCGCCCCCGTCCTCGTCCTGGGGGCTGCCCTCGGGACGACGTGGCACATGTGGGACCGGCAGATCCCCGACCTGACCCGCCAGTGGCGCGTGATCCGTTTCGACCTGCCCGGGCACGGTGGATCCCCCGCGCACGCGGCGAGTTCCATCGCCGAACTCGCCGACCGGCTCGTCGCCACCCTCGACGCCCTGGGCGTGGAGCGGTTCGGCTACGCGGGCTGCGACATCGGCGGTGCCGTCGGCGCCCAGCTCGCTCTCACCCGTCCGCACCGGGTCACCTCGCTCGCGCTGGTGTCCTCCTCGCCGCGCTACGGCACCGCCGACGCCTGGCGCCAGCGCGGCGTGGTGATCCGCACCAACGGACTCGACCCGATCGCCCGCACCGCGCCCGAGCACTGGTTCACCCCGGGCTTCGCCGGCGCCCAGACGGCCATCGTGGAATGGGCCGTCCAGATGGTGCGGACCACCGACCCCGGCTGCTACATCGCGGCCTGTGAGGCGCTGGCCGCGTACGACGTGCGGTCCTCCCTGGGGCGGGTGGGCGTGCCCACCCTCGTCGTCGTGGGTGCGGAGGACCAGGTCACGCCGACCACCGACGCCCGCACCCTGGTCGCCGGCATTCCGGACGCCAGCCTGGCGCTGATCCCGGGCACCTCGCACCTGGCGCCCGTCGAGCAGCCCGCCGCCGTCAGCGAACTCCTCATCCGCCACTTCAGCACCGCCTGGCACGACAAGCCCGGTCCGCCCGCGCTCGGCGCGGCCGCCCCCAAGCCGCAGATCGCGCCGCCGATGCCGACCCACGCCCCGCCCGCCATCGAGTCCGGGACGTCGCAGCCCGCCCAGGTCAGGGGCGGCACGTACGAGCAGGGCGTCAAGGTCCGGCGCGAGGTGCTCGGCGACGCCCACGTGGACCGCGTGGAGGCCGGCACCGACGACTTCAACGCCGACTTCCACGACTTCATCACCCGCTACGCCTGGGGCGAGACCTGGACCCGGCCCGGTCTGGACCGGCGCACCCGCAGCGTCATCACCCTCACCGCGCTGGTCGCCCGCGGCCACCGCGAGGAGCTCGCGCTGCACACCCGCGCCGCCCTCCGCAACGGCCTCACGCCCGCGGAGATCCGCGAGGTCCTGCTGCACACCGCGGTCTACTGCGGCGTCCCGGCGGCCAACTCCGCCTTCGCGGTGGCCCAGAAGGTGATACAGGAGGAGACGACGCCGGAGGCGTGAGGCCCCGGCGGGGTTCCGCACCGGGTCCGGGCTGTTGTCCACAGGTCGGCCGGCAGGCCGTCCCCGCGCGGCAAGATGACCTCATGGAACTCACCAAGAAGACCCACGCCTGCGTCCGGATCGAGAAGGCCGGGCGGACGCTGGTCATCGACCCCGGGGTGTTCAGCGAGGAGGACGCGGCCGTCGGCGCGGACGCGATCCTGGTGACGCACGAGCACCCGGACCACTTCCACGAGGGCCGCCTGCGCCGGGCCATGGAGGCCGATCCGGCGACCGAGATCTGGACCCTGGCCAGCGTCGCCGAGCAGATCGCGGCGGCCTTCCCCGGCCGGGTGCACACCGTCGGCGAGGGCGACGCCTTCACCGCCGCCGGTTTCGACGTCGAGGTGCACGGCCAGCTGCACGCCGTGATCCACCCGGACATCCCGCGCATCACCAACGTCGGCTTCCTGCTGGACGGCACCGTCTTCCACCCCGGCGACGCGCTGACCGTCCCCGAGGGCCGCACCGTCGACACCCTCCTGCTCCCGGTCCACGCGCCGTGGAACAAGGTCGCCGAGATCATCGACTACGTCCGCGAGGTCGCCCCGCGCCGGGCCATCGACATCCACGACAGCCTCCTCCAGGACCACGCCCGCCCGATCTACGACTCCTTGATCGGCGCGCTGGGCGGGACCGACCACGGCCGCCTCACCCCGGGCGCCCGCTCGGCGGTGGGCTGACCGTCAGTGCCGCGCGGTAGGTTTGCGGACATGCGCATCGCGACCTGGAACGTCAATTCGATCACCGCCCGCCTCCCCCGGCTGCTGGCCTGGCTGGAGCAGTCCGGCACGGACGTGCTGTGCGTCCAGGAGACCAAGTGCTCCGAGGAGCAGTTCCCCTACGCCGAGCTCCGCGAGATCGGCTACGAAGCCGCGGTCAACGCCACCGGCCGGTGGAACGGCGTCGCGCTGCTCTCCAAGGTCGGCCTGACGGACGTGGTCACGGGGCTGCCCGGCGGCCCGGAGTACGAGGGCGTGCAGGAGCCCCGCGCCGTGTCGGCGACCTGCGGCGCGGCCCGGGTCTGGTCGGTCTACGTGCCCAACGGCCGCGAGGTCGACCACGCGCACTACGCCTACAAGCTCGGCTGGTTCGAGGCGCTGAAGACCGCGGTCGCCGAGGACGCGGCGGGCGGCCGCCCGTTCGCGGTCCTCGGTGACTTCAACGTCGCGCCCACCGACGACGACGTCTGGGACCCGGCCGTCTTCGAGGGCCTCACCCACGTCACGCCGGCCGAGCGCGCCGCCCTGGCCGCGCTGCGCGAGGCCGGCCTGTCGGACGTGGTGCCCCGCCCGCTGAAGTACGACCGGCCGTACACCTACTGGGACTACCGCCAGCTCGCCTTCCCCAAGAACCGCGGGATGCGCATCGACCTCGTCTACGGCAACGCCCCCTTCGCCAAGGCCGTCTCGGACGCCTACGTCGACCGCGAGGAGCGCAAGGGCAAGGGCGCCTCGGACCACGCACCCGTGGTGGTCGACCTCGACGTCTGAGCCGGCCGTCCTCCCCGGCGCGCACCGGGGAGGCGCGCGGCGCGGGCGCGCACGGCACCGGGGCGGCCCCACAGCCGTGCCGCGCGCCTGTGGCCGCGGCGCGGGGGTGGGTGGGACCCTCGCAGCATGAACCTGTCTTTCCTGGACAAGTGGCGAAGGCGCACCGGCGCGGGCGGCTCGGTGCCGCTCGCCGAGTCGGTGCGTGCGGATCCCGAGAGCGTCGTCGAGCTGCTCTCCGAATGCGAGCTGCTACGCGACCAGGCGGCCACCGCCGGCGTCGAACTCGACGACTCCGCACGGTCGTTGGAGGAACTCGACCAGCTCCAGCCGGTCTGGCGGGACGACCCCGAGGTGCTGCCCTGGCTCGGCAACGACGCCGGGCTCTACCTCGGCACGGTCCTGGTGCGCACGGTGCGCGGCGCGGTCTGGCATGTCTGGCCGGACGGTCAACCGGTGGTGCGGCTGGCCTCCGGCCGGGAGCTCGACGTGGTGGCCGCCGGGCACTCCTGGGCCGACGACGGCGCCCCCGAACTCTCCCAGGTCTACGCCGAGGTCGCGGAGGGCTGACCAGCCGGCCCCGGGGCCCCGTCGTCCGGGTCGGGGACGCCGGCGGGTCAGACCCGCCAGGCGCCGTCCCGCATCAGTTCCCGGCCGGCCAGTTCGTTCTCCTCGCGCCAGACCAGCAGCCGGTGCGGGGTGAAGCGGAGGAAGACCCACGCCTCGCGGCCGCGGGGGTTCCAGCCGAGCTTGGCCGCCAGGGCGTCCGCCGCGTCCTGCGGCAGTGCGGCGTTGGCCAGCACCTCGACGGTGCAGTCGGCGAGCACCACGTCCCGGGTGGTCCCCACCGCCACCCGGCTCTCGCCGCGGGCCGCGAGGTTGCGGACGGTGGCGTGGGTGCGCTTGGTGGACATCACCAGGCGTTCGCGGTGCCAGACGAAGGACAGCGGCACCATGGTCGGCGCGCCGTCGGGGGAGGCGGACGAGACCCAGGCGTCCTCTTCGGCGGCCAGCAGCCGCAGGGCGTCCTTCTTGCGTTGCCCGGCGTCGCGGGGCGGGGGGAGCGGGCGCATGGCGGGGAGCGTAATGGGCCGGGCCCGCCGGGCGCTTCGGGCGCGAGCCGTAGGGCGGCGGTCGTAGGTCGCGACCGCCGCCGCGCCGCTCAGTCGCGGACCGGCACCGAGACGTACGAGGGGTCGTCCGCCGGGGAGGAGAACGTCAGTCGGGCGCCGGCGGGGTTCTGGGAGATGTAGAGCGGGTCGACGGTGTCCACGACCACCGCGAGCCGGTGTCCGGCGGGCACGTCGTAGGCGGTGGCGGAGAGGTCCAGGTCCGTGCCGAACGGCCGGCCCGGGGCCTTGTCGTGGAAGGTGAACGGCGCGTGGGTGATCAGCTTGCCCAGGCCCAGCGGGCCGACGTCGTAGAGGTAGGCGATGGCGGTGCCGCTGGCGGCGGTGGGGGTCACGGTGGTGTGCAGGCGGGTGGTGCCGCGCACCCGTTGGCCGCTCTCGTAGGGCGCGGACTGCCAGACGGCGGCGGCCGAGCGCGGCAGCAGCGGGATCGACGCCATCGGCGGCAGCCGGAGGAACTGGTCCAGCATGCTGGAGAGGAAGATCAGGCCGCCGTCGGCGCCGGAGTCGATGCCGGTGCGGATGCGCTGGGTGCCGTTCAGGGCGATCCGGCGGTGCCCGGAGGGGACGTCCTGCCAGCTCTTGTAGCCCTCGTAGGCGCCGGTGGAACGGGACTTGAGCAGGACCGGGGACTCGCGGTCGATGCCGTTGTCGACGCCGCGAAGGTAGTGGTCGAACCAGCGCTGGGTGTCGTTCCAGGTGTCGTTGGGCAGTCCGAGCAGCCCCAGGCCCTCGGCGGTGGCGTGGTCGCCGGGGCGGAACTCCAGTCGCTTGGGGCCCTTGAGCTTCTCGAAGAACGCCGCGTACTGGTCGGGCGGGAAGAGGGAGTCGCCCCAGGCGTTGCCGAGCAGGATCGCGGCGCCGTTGGCGTTGATCCGGTCCAGGTAGGTGGCGGGGGAGCGCTTCCGGCCCCACGCGATCATGTCCTTTTCCTTGGCCATGTTGGCGGTGAGGAAGTCCTTGAGGACCTGCTGGAGTTCGGGGCTGGGGCGTCCGGTCAGCGCGCCGGCGCCGCCGAGCATCGCCGCCGCCTGGAGGTGCGGGGTGCGTCCTCCGTAGATCGAGCCGATGAGGTCGGCCCAGCCGCTGAGCGCCGCGACCGCCTTGATCCGCTTGTCGGACGCGGCGGCCAGCAGGCTGATCCCGGCGCCGTAGGAGACGCCGGCCATCCCGACCTCCCGCGGGTCGGCGGGGGTGTGCGCCAGCGCCCAGTCGATGACCTTGGAGGCGTCGGCGACGTCCTGCGGGCCGGCGGTCTCTATCTGGCCGCCGGACTGCCAGAAGCCGCGCGAGTTGTAGCCGACGACGACGTAGCCGGTGGCGGCCAGTCTGCGGGCCTGCGCGAGGTATTCGACCTGCGGCATCGCCCAACTGGTGGGCAGCACGATCAGCGGGTGGCGCCGGTCGCCGTCGGCGCCGGCGGGGGTGAAGACGTTCGCCTTGAGGGTGATCCCGCCTGCGCCGGTGATGTCGACGAACCGCAGGGTGGGGGAGGCGCCGGCGGCCGACGGCGCGGGGGTGCCGGGGCGGGCGGGGGCGGGTGCGGCGCTCGCCGGGGCACCGGTGAGGACCGTGGTGGCGAGCACCGTCGCGCAGACGGTGCCGATCGCGGCGCGCAGAGTGGTGCGGGAGGGCGTCATCTTCTGCTCCAGATCTCGACGCGAGCCGCGCGGGACGCTGTCCCAAGGGCCCGGGGGACAGGAGGGGCGCCCGGCGGCTCGATGTGACTGGAGAGTAAGGTCCACTGCTTACCTCTGGTAACCCGTCGGTAGGTTACGGCTGGGTAACGCCGTTGTGCGGCTGGTGAGTTCGAGCTGGCCCCGAGCGTTGGAAGAGGACGCAGTGCGGAACGAGGCGCGAGGGGAAGGCGGGGCGAGCGTGGCGAAGGCGGAGGAGGTGCCGATGCCCGACGCGGCGGCGACCCCGTTCGACGCCAGTGAACGACGGGCCTGGGCCGGACGGGCCGCGGCCTACGCGCCCGGGTTCGGCCGGCTGTGCGCCTACACGGTGCCGCGCCTGCTGGACGCCGCCGGCGTCGGCGACGGCACGCGGGTGCTGGACGTCGGCACCGGCACCGGCACCGCCGCGGCGGCGGCCCGCGCCCGCGGTGCCCGGGTGACCGCCGTGGACGCCGAACCCGACATGGTGCGCACCGCCGCTGCCGCCGCCCCCACGGCCACGGTGCAGCTCGCCACCCTCCCTCAACTCCCCTTCCCGGACGCCGCGTTCGACGCGGTCGTCGGCAACTTCGTGCTCAACCACGTCGGGCGGCCCCGGACCGCCCTCGCGGAGCTGCGCCGGGTGACCCGGCCGGGCGGCCGGATCGCGCTGACCGTCTGGGCCGCGCCGCCCGCGGCGGGCCAGGCGCTTCTCGGCCGCGCGGTGCGGGCCGCCGGCGTGCCCCGGCCGCCGGACGCCCCCGCCCTCGCTCCCGAGGACGACTTCCCGCGCACCGCGGACGGCCTCGCCGCGCTGCTGCGCACCGCCGGCCCGCTGTCCGCGGTCGAGTGCGCCGTGCTGTCCTGGGAGCACCGCACCACGCTGGCGGAGTGGTGGCACGGGCCGGCCGCCGGCGTGGCGACCATCGGCCGGGTCGTCACCTCCCGGGGGTCCGCCGCCACCGAGCGGATCAGGCGCCACTTCGTCGCGCTGGCGGCCGAGTTCACCGCACCGGACGGCCAACTGGTGCTACCACACGCGGCGTTGCTGGCGTCCGGGCGGGTCGCGCCGTAGTCGGCGTGCCGGCCGTCCGCCGGGGCCGCGGCGCCCCGGGGCGGCTTCAGCCCTGCGGGGCGGCCGGGGTCGGCAGCGCGGACAGGAACTCCGCCAGCGCCGCGTTGAACTCCTCCGGGCGCTCCAGGTTCGGCATGTGGCCGGCGCCCTCAATGACGGTCAGGCGGGCTTCGGGCACCGCATCGTGGATCACCCGCGCGTCCGCGACCGGCGTGAACTCGTCCGCCGCGCCCACCACGACCAGGGTCGGCACGGTGACCCGCGGCAACAGCCCGGTGTAGTCCGGGCGTTCGGCCCGGCCGCGCAGGGCCGCCGCCGCGCCTTCGGGGGAGGCGCCCCGCATCATGCCCAGGACGTGTGCGGCGACCGCCGGCAGCGCGGTGACGTTGGCCGGCGCGATCATCTTGGACAGCACCTCGTGCGCGTAGCCGTCCATGCCCTCCGCGAGCAGGCGGTCCGCGGTGCGCAGCCGTACCGCCCGGTCCTCCGCGGTGTCGGCCGCCGCGAAGGTGTCGGCGAGCAGCAGCGCCCGGATCCGCTCCGGGAACCGCCGGTAGCACTCCATGACGATCTGCCCGCCCATGGACAGTCCGCCCAGGACGCACCGCTCGATGCCGAGGTGGTCGAGCAGGGCGGCGACGTCCCCGGCGAAGGTCTCCAGCGGGGTCTTGCCGGGCACCACCGAACTGTCGCCGTAGCCGCGGAGGTCCGGTGCGATCACCCGCATCCCGGCGCGGCTGAAGTGCGTGGTCTGCGGGCGCCACATCGAGCGGTCGAAGGGGTGCCCGTGGAGGAGCACCAGCGGTTCGCCGCTGCCCTCGTCCTCGTACTCCACCGTGATTCCACCACATTGCACCGATGCCATGACACGCCTCTCCTGGCCGCATCACCTGCGGCCTTCTGCATACGGGAGTTGACGCACCGATGCTATGAGGGGCATTGTCTCGACACAATAGGATCAATGCACTCGGTGCAATGTTGGGGAGGGCGTGCGCATGACGGCGGACGACTACCGGGCCATCGCCGACGAATTCGCCGCGGCCATCGCCGCCGGCCGGCTCCGGCCGGGGGACCGGCTCCCGCCGCTGCGCCGGTTCGCCCAACGGCGGCGGATCGCCGACTCGACCGCGGCCCGCGTCTACCGCGAACTGGGCCGCCGCGGCCTGACGGTGGGCGAGGTCGGCCGCGGCACCTTCGTCCGCACGGCACCGCCGGCGACCGAGCCGGCGCTCGCCGAACCCGGCGCCCACCGCATCGACCTGGAGCTCAACTTCCCCGTCCTGCCCGGCCAGCCCGCACTCCTCGCGCGCAGCCTCGGCACACTGCTCCAGCAGGACGACGCGCTGGCCGCGGCGCTGATCCCGGCCGGCGCCGCCGGCACCCCGGCCGCCCGGGAACTGGCCGCCGCCCACCTGGCCCGGGCCGGCTGGGCCCCCGACGCCCGCCGGTTGCTCTTCGCCGGCAGCGGCCGCCAGGCGCTCGCCGCCGCCTTCGCCACCCTGGTCCCGCCCGGTGAACGCCTCGGCGTCGAAGCGCTCACCTTCCCCGTCGTCAAGGGCATCGCGACCCGCCTCGGCATCACCCTCGTCCCGCTGGCCATGGACGCGCACGGCGTCACCCCCGACGCCGTGCGCGCCGCCGCCCCGCTGCGCGCGGTCTACCTCCAGCCCGCCCTGCACAACCCGCTCGGCACCACCATGCCGGCCGCCCGCCGCGCCGAGCTCGCCTCGACGGTGCGCGCGCTGGACGTGTCCGTGGTGGAGGACGCCGTCTACGCCTTCCTGCGTCCCGACCTGCCGCCGTTCGCCGCCCTCGCACCGGAGCGCACGGTGCTCGTCGACAGCCTCTCCAAGCGGCTCGCCCCCGGACTGACCCTCGGCTTCCTGGTGCCCCCCGATCGCAGCGCCGCCCCGGACTTCGCGGCCGCGCTCCGCTCCGGCGCCTGGACGGCCGCCGGTTTCGCGCTACAGGCGGCGGTCCGCTGGCTGGGCGACGGCACGGCCGCCGCCGTCGAAGCGGACAAGCGGGCCGACGCGGCGGCCCGCCAACGGCTCGCCGCGGACCGCCTCGCCGGGCAGCGGCTCCGCGCCGACCCGCGCTCCTACCACTGCTGGTGGGAGCTGCCCGAGCCGTGGCGGGCCGACACCTTCGTGGCCGCGGCGGCCCGGCACGGCATCGCGGTCACCCCGTCCGGCGCCTTCGCCGCCGGCCCCGGCCACGTCCCCAACGCGGTCCGGCTGGCGCTGGCCTCCCCGCCCGTCGACGTCCTGGCCGACGCCCTCGACGTGCTGGCCGGGCTGGCCCGCCGGACCCCGGAGGACGCGACGGCGGAGTAGCCGCACCCCTCGGGAAGGGCCGCTGCGCCGGCCCCGACAACCGGTGCCCCCTACCGTCGGGTGGTCAGGGGCGCCCCGACGGCGGGACCTCCTCGCCGGGCCGGACCGGACCCGGCGGCGTGCCGTCGCCGAACGGCCGGCCGCCCAACTCCTCGCGGTGGTGCGGGGTCAGCCAGCCGGACAGGTCCGGACCGAGCGGGACGATGCCGGTGGGGTTGATGCCGGTGTGCACCCGGTAGTAGTGCTGCTTGATGTGGTGGAAGTCCACCGTGTCGCCGAATCCGGGGGTCTGGAAGAGGTCCTTGGCGTACGCCCACAGCACCGGGTCCTCGGCCAGCTTGAACCGGTTGCACTTGAAGTGGCCGTGGTAGACGGGGTCGAAGCGGACCAGCGTGGTGAACAGGCGGACGTCCGCCTCGGTGAGCGTGTCCCCGACCAGGTAGCGCCGGTCGGACAGCCGGTCGGCGAGCCGGTCCAACCGCGCGAAGAGCGCGCCGAACGCCTCGTCGTACTCGCCCTGGCCGGTGGCGAAGCCGGCCCGGTACACGCCGTTGTTGACGTCCCGGTAGACGTCCGCCATCACCGCGTCGATCTCCGCGCGGTGGGCTTCCGGATAGAGGTCGGGCGCGCCGGGCCGGTGCAGCGCCGTCCACTCGGTCGCGAAGTCCAGCGTGAGCTGCTGGAAGTCGTTGGTGACGAGCCGCCCGCTGGGGACGTCGACGAGCGCGGGGACGCTGACGCCGCCGGGGTAGCCGCGCTCGCGGGCGTCGTACGCCTCGCTGAGGAAGCGGATGCCGAGGACCGGGTCGCGCCCGTCGGCGTCGAGGGTGAAGCGCCAGCTGCGGTCGTCCTGGAGCGGGTCGACGACGGCGAGCGACACGGCGTCTTCGAGGCCGAGCAGCCGTCGGGAGATCACCGCGCGGCTCGCCCAGGGGCAGGCGCGGCTGGCCACCAGCCGATAGCGGCCGGCCGCCACCGGCCAGCCGTCGCGGCCGTCGGCGGTGACCCGGTCGGCGAAGTGGCTCCGGGAGCGCGTGAAGGGCCGGTGGCCGTACGCGGGGTTGCCGGCGTCGGCGGGAGCGGGGTCGGGGGCGGGCATCGCCGGGTCCTTCCGTAGGGGGCCGTGGGATGGCGTCCCCCCATGCCTTCCGCCCCGCCGGGGGATTCTCCCGGTGCGTCAGCCGCCCGGCGCACGGTGAATCCTGAGGGAATGTCCGGAGCCCCGCGGAATGCGAAAACGCCAACTCACCGGTAATTGAGGGGATTCACCTATCATCGCCCGATGATCAAGAAGGCAATAGGTGTGGCCCTCGCCGGTGTCGCGTTGCTGGCGCCGACGACGGCCACCGCACAGGAGCAGCATCCGGCCGCCGCGTCCCGCCCCGGCGGCACCGACTGGCAGCGGGTCGGGGACGGCATCACGGCCGGCATCAGCGGCCTGGCGATCGAGGGCCGGCACGGCGCCGCGATCGACGCCGTCGGCGTCCGCGACAACAAGAAGCCGGGCCAGAACCGGCTGGTGGCGATAGGTCTGCGCCCCGACGCCGGACCGCAGGTGCAGCCGCTCGACTGGGTCGGCGACCTGCCGGTGGACCTGGAGGCGATCGACGCGGTCCCCGGCCGCCCGCACGAGTTCGTGGCGCTGGCGAGCAGCGGCACCGCCTACCGCGTCGTCCGGGAGGGCGACACCGCGCGGGTGCTCGGCACCTTCGAGTTGCCCGGAATTTCGCCGGACGCCAATTACGAGGGTTTCGCGCTCTTCGTCAGCCACGGCAAAACCGTCGCGGTGTGGGCGGACCGCGGTCAGGACGACCGTCCGGCGACGTTGTCGGCGGCCGTGTGGAATCCGGCGGACAACTCCTTCGGAAAGCCGGTCTCGGCGGAATTCCGGGCGCCCTATCCGACGGCTGACGTCCGGCACGTCTCGGACGTGAAGGCCGCCGCGGACGGCCGGTTGACCGTGTCGTCGGCGGCCGACCCGGGGGACGACGGCCCGTTCGCCTCCGCGCTGTACGACGCCGGACGGGTCGGCGTCACCGCGGACGGCCGGGTCCGGCTGACGGTGTCCGCGCGTCCGCGGCGGCTGGCGACGGTCGCCGGCCACAAGGTCGAGGCGCTGGTCTGTCTGCCCGGCTCCCGCAGCGGCGTCCTCGGCTCGGACGACGAGAACGCCGGAGGCTCGGTCGCGGTGGCGGCGTTCTGCCGCCCGTGACGGCGCCGGGCCGCCGGTGAGGCGACCCGTACCGGTGGTCACGTCCGTGCCGTCCCACGGTCGTGCCCCGTCCGGGCCCCGCGGCCCCGTGCCGGCCGGGCCGGGCGGCTCAGCCCAGCCGGGTCAGCCCAGCCGGGTCAGGTCGGGCCGCAGCCGGTGCCAGACCGGATGCCGGATCCGGCCCGCCGAGGTCCAGCCGCTGAAGGTGATCTCGGCCACCAGCCGGGGTTCCGTCCAGTGCACCCCCGTCTGGTCCACGGGGTTGACGAACGGCGAGCGGTCCAGCGGGATCACGCCGAGGTAGCTCGCCAGTTCCCGTCGCTCGGCGTCGGACAGGCCCGACCCGACGGCGCCCACGAACCGCAGCCCGCCCGGTTCCACCACGCCCGCCAGCACCGACCCGGGCAGCCCGCCGAGCGCCCCGTGCCCCTCCGTCCAGCCGCCGATGACGACGTCCAGCGACTCCACGTGCTTGGTCTTGACCCAGTCGGGCGAGCGCACCCCGGGGAGGTACGGCGAGGACAGCCGCTTGGCCACCACGCCTTCCAGGCCGCCGCGCAGCGCCGCCTGCCACGCCCGGTCGCCGTGGCCGGCCAGGTACCCCGGCACCGACCAGTTGGGGCCGGCCAGCCCCAGGCCCTCCAACACCGCCCGCCGCGCGTGGTACGGCGCGTCCACCAGCGGCCCGGCCAGGTACATCACGTCGAACAGCACCAGCTGCGCCGGCAGCTCCATCGCCAACCGGGCGGTGCGGCGCGGGTTGAGCACGCCCATCCGACGCTGCAACAGCCCGAAGTCCGGCCGCCCGGACGGGTCCAGCACCACCACCTCGCCGTCCAGCACGGCGGGGCGCCCGCGCAACTGCTGCCCGAGCGGCCCCAGCTCCGGGTAGGTGGTGGTGGCGTCGTTGCCGGCCCGGGTGACCAGCCGGACGGTGCCGTCGCCGGGCGCGTTGACCAGGCACCGGGCCCCGTCCCACTTGGCTTCGAACGCCCAGTCGGCCTGCTCGTGCTCGGGCGGCAGCGGCCCGAGCACGGCCAGCATCGGCCGGATCACGGGATACGGGGGCGGAGCCGCGCCGCCGCCCCCGGGGGTCGGGGCCATACTCCGATGATCGGCGGACCCGCTGGTCCCCGCAGGACGGGCCGGGGCCGCGCCACCGTGCGCGGGCCGCGGCCGTTCGGCCCGCGGTCAGCGCGGTGGCACCCCGGGCTGCCCGACCGGTTCCGCGGGCCGCGGGGGCTCGGGCCGCGGTGGGTCCACCGGCCCGGGGGCCCGGGCCGGCACGGCCCGCGCCAACCACCACGGCGTCCACCAGGCCCGCCGACCCAGCAGCGCCAGCAGCGCGGGCACCAGCGCCAGCCGCACCACCGTCGCGTCGAGCAGCACGCCCACCGCCAGACCCAGCCCGAGCATCCGCACCGCCACGTCGTCGCTCAGCACGAAGGCGGCGAAGACGCCCGCCGTCACCAGCGCGGCCCCGGCGAGGACCGCCGGGGCGGGGAAGGGGTCTCGGGGCGGGTCCGCGTGCCGCGGCCGGCGGGGGCGGACCGGGGAGAGCGCGAGGAGCGCGGAGCCCGTGCCCACTCCGACGAGGACCGCGCACAACGTCACCGGGACGTGCCCCTCCACCGGAACGGGGCCGGCGACGCCCAGTGCCGGGCCGCCCCAGCCCCACTGGAAGACGGCCACCACCACCCCCACGGACGCCGCGAGCGTCAGCCCGGTGCACGCCGCGGCCTGCACCGCGATCAGCACGCCCCGGCACAGCAGCAGGACGTTCAGGAACGCCAGGCCGACCAGCGCCACGATGATCAGCGGCAGCCGGGCGGCGAGCAGGGCCACGAAGTCGACGCGGGCCGCGGTGGCGCCCGTGACGTAGCCGTGCGCCTCGTACCCGCGGACCGCCCGCGGCAGCACGGAGTCCCTCAGCCGCCGGGTGAGCGCGGTGGTCGCCGCGTCCTGCGGGGCCGTCAGCGGTTGGGCGGTGGCGGAGAGCACCGCGCCGTCCGGGGACGGCCGCAGCGGGGTGACCGCGGCGGTGCCGGGGATCCGCCCCAGGACGCGCCGGGCCTGGTCCGCGAGCGCCGGGCGGTCCGCCTCCGGCACCGCGGTGCGGTCGATGACCAGCGTCAGCGGCCCGTTCGCGCCGGGGCCGAACGCGGCGGCCAGCAGGTCGTGCGCCCGGCGGCCGGTGGACGACGGCGGGTCGGCGCCCTCGTCGAGGTGCCCCGGCCGCAGCGACCACGCCGGGACGGCGAGCACCGCGAGCACCAGCACCGCGCCCACCAGGTACGGCCACGGATGGCGCGCCGCCCGGCGGGGGCCGGGTGCCCGGACCCCCACGGCGCCCGGACGGGGCACCCGGAACCGCTCGATCCGCCGGCCCAGCAGCCCGAGCAGGGCGGGCACCAGGGTCAGCGCCGTGAGGACCGCGGTGACGACGGCGAGCGCCGCGGCGACGCCCACCCCGGTGAGGAAGCCGATGCCGGCCAGCGGCAGCCCGGCCAGCGCGAGCAGCACCGCGCCCCCGCGGCGCAGTACCGTCCGGCCGCCGCTCGCCACCGCCCGCCCCGCGGCGACCGCCGCCGGCGCGCCGTCCGCCAGGTACTGCCGGTGACGGGCGGTCAGGAACAGCGCGGCGTCGATCCCGACGCCGAGGCCGAGCATGGTGGCCACCGCGGGGGAGACGGTGGCGAAGGGGAAGGCGGCGCCGAGCAGCCCCAGGCAGCCCAACCCGCCGACCACGCCGATCAACGCGGTCAGCACCGGCACCCCGGCGGCCAGGACGCTGCCGCACCCGGCCAGCAGCACCAGCAGCGCCACCGCGCATCCGACCAGTTCGCCCGGCCGGTCGTCGCCGGCCGGCCGTGCCAGGTCGCCGAGCACCCCGCCGTACTCGACGCGGACGCCCGCCGCGCGCAGCGGTGCCACCGCCCGGTCCACGCCGGCCAGGACGTCCGTCCCCAGGTCGGCGGGGGTGTCGCGGAGGCGGACCGCGAGGTAGCCGGTCCGGCCGTCGGCGGTCAGCGGCCCGGTATGCGCCGCGCCGGGCGGCGGGGGCGCGGGCCGGGCACCGGGCGGTGGCAGCGGGCTCTGCGCGGACCGCACCGCCGGCAGCCGGGCGAGCGCCGCCCGGGCGTTCGCGATCCGGTCGGCGACCTCGGTCATCGGTCGGTCGGCGTGCAGTACCACCTGGCCGGTGTCCCCGCCGGCGGCCGGGTGGTGGGCGGTGAGGACCGCACGCCCCACGGTGGAGTGGGCTCCGGGGAGCCAGAAGTCGTCGGCGTACCGGCCGCCGCACGTCCGCTGGAGCACCTGGACCGCGGCCAGTCCCACCAGCCACAGCACGACGACGGCCACGGCGTGCCGGGCACACCACTCCCCGAGGCGCCGCAGCGCGCCCTCGGGACGCCGGCGGTCCGGCGCTTTCGGTGACGACATGCCTCGCATTCAAGGCGCGTTCGGCCGCGGCGGCATGCGGGGGGAGCGAGACGGGTGGTGCGGCCGCGGGCGTACGGGGCGGGACGCCGCCGTACCGGGCACGGGGGGGAGGGGGAAGCCCCGGCCGGGCGGGGGAACCCAGCCGGGGCTGCTCGTGGGGCGCGGCCCATTGGGCGCACCGCCAATTGAACGATAAACCATTCTCCGGCGTTCCGACGCCCCGGGTGACCACGCTCACGCCCGACCCGTCAGGGGCTGACCGCCAGCACCAGGTACGCCGCCAGCAGCGTCAGGTGGACGCTGCCCTGGAGCACGGTGGCCCGGCCGGGCACCACCGTCAGGGTGCCGACGACGACGGTGAGCGTCAGCAGCACCATGTGGCTGGCCCCCAGGCCCAGGACCAGCGGGCCCTTGAGCCAGATCGTGGCCAGCGCGACCGCCGGGATCGTCAGGCCGATGCTGGCCATCGCCGAGCCCAGGCCGAGGTTGATGCTGGTCTGCATCCGGTCCCGCCGGGCCGCCCGGACCGCCGCGATGGTCTCCGGCAGCAGCACCAGCAGCGCGATCACCACGCCGACCACGGACGACGGCAGGCCCGCCGCGGCCACCCCGGACTCGATGGTGGGCGAGACCGCCTTGGCCAGCCCGACCACCGCGACCAACGCCAGCACCAACAGCCCCAGGCTGCTCAGGGCGGCCCTGAGGGACGGCGGGTCGGCGTGGTCCTCGGTGTCGATCACCTCGCCGGCCGTGGTGAGCGGCAGGAAGTAGTCCCGGTGCCGGATGGTCTGGGTGGTGACGAACAGGCCGTACAGCGCCAGCGCCGCGAGCGCCGCGAAGACCAGCTGCGGCCCGGAGAACTGCGGCCCGGGCGTCGTGGTGGTGAAGGACGGCAGCACCAGGCTCAGCCCGGCCAGCGTGGCGACCGAGGCCAGCTCCGCCCCGGTGCCCTCGGCGTTGAAGACCGCCACCCGCCGCTTGAGCGCGCCGATCAGGAGGCAGAGCCCGACGATGCCGTTGCAGGTGATCATGACGGCGGCGAAGACCGTGTCCCGCGCCAGCCCGGCGCTCTTCTCCCCGCCGTCGACCATCAACGTGACGATCAGCGCCACCTCGATGATGGTCACCGCGACCGCCAGCACCAGCGACCCGAACGGCTCGCCCACCCGGTGCGCGATCACCTCCGCGTGATGGACCGCGGCCAGCACCGCCGCGGCCAGGAACAGCGACACCACGCCCACCAGCGCGCTGGGCAGTGACCGGCCCCAGATGAAGGCCAGCAGCACCACCGCCGCGACCGGCAGCACACCGGTCCAGTGCACCAAGGGCGTTCGCGGCCGGGGAGTCATGCCCCGAGCTTGGCAGACAAGTCGGACCCCCGCCCGTCGGTGAAGCCGCCTCAGGCCGTCGCCCGGTGCTGCCCCTTGGCCTCCGGCGGAGCCAGCGCCGCCTTGCTGACATCGGCCACCAGCTCCACCACATCCGGCCCGTACGCCTGCGAGTTGACGACCTTCAGCAGCAGCGCGAACTGCCCGTCCGCGCCGTACCGGCGGGCCAGCCGCGACCGGTTGCGGACCAGGTGGCGCACCGCGGCCCGGTGGGTGACCGGCCGCTGACCGGCCGCCAGGAACACCGGCCGACCGCCCTCCCCGGCCGTCAGCCGGGCCAGCAGCACGTGCTCCACCGCCCCCGGCTCGATCCGGTACGCCGTCCCGCCGATCGTCAGGGTGCCCCGGCCGGCGCCGGTCGCGTCACCCGGGTGGACCGCGACGCCCGGCAGCAGGTTCGCCATGTGGGCCGCCAGCCGGCGGTGCGCGGTCGGGTCGCCGACGCAGAACTCGGTCCGCGCCCCGAAGCCCTGGAGCCCGGTGTCGTGCGGGGCGACCTCCGGGTGCGCACCGCAGTTCTCGACCACCGAGGCCAGTCCCAGCAGCGCCAGCGCGTCATGCCGCGGGATGCTCCACTGGGCCGCGGCGCTGTCCCGGTGGGTGACCAGGACGCACTCGGAGCCGTCGGGCAGCCCGAAGAAGTCCTGTTCGCGGGCGCGCTTCCGGCGGGCCACCGCCGAGGGTCCGGCCCAGCCGGCGGCCAGCCCCACCAGGAGGGCGACCGCCGCGGTCAGGAGCAGCAGGGTGTCGTTCATGGCGGGCGAGCGTAGCGGCTGTCGGGCGGGTGTTCGAGGCCGGCCCGCCGGTCCGCGCCGCTTGCCCGGAAGCGTCCCGAATCGGCGGGAGCGTACACCTCGGCCCGAACCGTCCCCGCGGCCGCGCCGCCCCGCACGGCGCGGCCGCACCCCGAAGCACCCCCTGTCGGCGCGGTGTTGGCCCCGGTAGGCTCCGGCCCCTGCCGCCCCCCATCGCGCAGCCCTTGGAGGAATTCCAGGTATGTCGAACGCCCGACGTCTCACCGTCCTGGGAGTCGCGGCCGCACTGGCCGGTTCCCTGATGGCCGTCCCGGCCGCCGCCCGGACCGCGGCACCCCACCCCGGCCCCGCCGCCGAGGACGCAACCACACCCGCCAAGACCCCGGTCGCCGTCGGCTACGGCGGAGCGGTCTCCAGCGTCGACGCGGACGCCTCGGCCGCCGGCATCGAGGTGCTCCGCAAGGGCGGCAACGCGGTCGACGCCGCGGTCGCCACCGCCGCCGCCCTCGGCGTCACGGAGCCCTACTCCGCCGGCGTCGGAGGCGGCGGCTACTTCGTCTACTACGACGCCAAGTCCAAGACCGTCCGCACCCTCGACGGCCGCGAGACCGCCCCCCGCTCCGCCACCAAGGGCCTCTTCCTGGAGAACGGCAAGCCGATACCGTTCGACGACGCGGTCACCAGCGGACTCAGCATCGGCACCCCCGGCACCCCCGCCACCTGGGACAGCGCCCTCAAGAAGTGGGGCAGCCGCTCCCTGGCGCAGGTGCTCCGGCCGGCCGAGAAGATCGCCGCGAACGGCTTCACCGTCGACGCGACCTTCCGCCAGCAGACCGCCGACAACGAGGCGCGGTTCCGCGACTTCCCGGCCACCGCCGACCTCTTCCTGCCCGGCGGCAAGCTCCCCGTCGTCGGCTCGACCCTGAAGAACCCCGATCTGGCCCGCACCTACCGCGAGTTGGGGCGGCAGGGCGTCGGCGCGCTGTACCGCGGCGACATCGGCCGGGACATCGTCCGCACCGTCCAGCAGCCCCCCGTCCGCTCCGGCGCCACCCGCAAGGTCCGGCCCGGCGACCTGACCGCCGCCGACCTGCGCGCCTACCGCACGCTCAGCCACCGCCCGACCCACACCACCTACCGCGGCCTGGACGTCTACGGCATCGCCCCGTCGTCCTCCGGCGGCACCAGCGTCGCCGAGGCCCTCAACATCCTGGAGAAGAGCGACCTCTCGCACCTGTCCGAGACGCAGTTCCTGCACCGCTACATCGAGGCCAGCCGGATCGCCTTCGCCGACCGCGGCCGCTGGGTCGGCGACCCGGCCTACGAGAACGTCCCCGTCAAGGGCCTCACCTCCAAGCGGTTCGCCGCCTCCCGGGAGTGCCTGATCAACGACGACAAGGCGCTCACCAGCCCGCTCGCGCCCGGCGACCCGCGCCACCCGACGCCCTGCGGCACCACCGGCAAGGCCGCGCCGACGACCTACGAGGGCGAGAACACCACCCACCTCACCGCCGCCGACAAGTGGGGCAACGTCGTCGCCTACACCCTCACCATCGAGCAGACCGGCGGCAGCGGCATCGCCGTCCCCGGCCGCGGCTTCCTGCTCAACAACGAACTGACCGACTTCTCCTTCGCCCCCGCCGACCCGGCCGTGCACGACCCGAACCTGCCCGGCCCCGGCAAGCGGCCGCGCTCCTCCATCTCCCCGACCGTCGTGCTGCGCCACGGCGACCCCGTACTGGCGCTGGGCTCGCCCGGCGGCGCCACCATCATCACCACCGTGCTGCAGACCCTGGTCAACCACCTCGACCGCGGGATGTCGCTGGTCGACGCCATCGCGGCGCCGCGCGCCAGCCAGCGCAACGCCGCCGCCACCGAGCTCGAACCGGCACTGTGGAACAGCCCGCTGCGCAAGCAACTCGAAGCCCTCGGCCACACCTTCAAGCTGAACCCGGAGATCGGCGCGGCCACCGGAGTGCAGCGCCTGCCGGACGGCCGCTGGCTCGCGGCGGCCGAGAAGGTCCGGCGCGGCGGCGGCTCGGCGAGGGTCGTCCAGCCGGCGCCGTGACGCTCCCGCGCGGGGCGGCCGGCGACCGGCGAGGCGCCTGCGAGGCCGCCCGGGCGGGCCGTGTGTGCCGTCCGTGTGTCGTCGGCGTGTCGCGCCGCGCGGCGTCGTTGCCGCCCCCCGCGGGTCCTATTAGCCTCCTGGGACCGTTCGTTGGCATGAGCGGTCCCAGGGAGGGCACGCAGCGTGAGCGTTGACGAGAGCCAGGAACGCCGGACCGGATCGTCCCCGGAACGCCCCCGCCGCCCGGCGTCCGCCGCCCCGGCCGGGCACCTGGACGGACAGTGGGAGGGGCTCGCCGACCAGGCCCGGGCACTGGCCGACGGGCGGGTCACCGCCACCGCGCTGGTGCAGCGCTGCCTCGACCGCATCGCCGCCACCCAGGAGAGTGTCAACGCCTTCCGCCGGGTCCGGGCCGAGGCCGCGCTCGCCGAGGCCGCGGAGGCGGACCGCCGGCTCGCCGACGGGGAACGGCTGCCGCTGCTGGGGGTGCCGGTCGCGGTCAAGGACGACACCGACGTGGCGGGCGAACCCACCGCGTTCGGCTGCGCCGGGGTGTTCCCGCCCAAGCCGCACGACGCCGAGGTCGTCCGGCGGCTGCGCGCGGCCGGCGCGGTCATCGTCGGCAAGACCAACGCCTGCGAACTCGGGCAGTGGCCGTTCACCGAGGGCCCGGCCTTCGGCGACACCCGCAACCCCTGGAACCTCGCGCACACCCCCGGCGGCTCCTCCGGCGGCTCGGCCGCCGCGGTCGCCGCCGGACTGGTCCCCGCCGCACTCGGCACCGACGGCGCCGGCTCGGTCCGGATCCCCGCCGCCTGGTCCCACCTCGTCGGCATCAAACCGCAGCGCGGCCGGATCTCCACCTGGCCGGACCCCGAGGCGTTCCAAGGCATCACCGGCATCGGCCCGCTGGCCCGCACGGTCCAGGACGCCGCGCTGCTGCTGGACGTCGCCAGCGGCAACCACGCCGGCGACCTGCACCGGCCACCGGCCATCGCGGCCCACGAGGCGGCCGGCCGGGACCCCGGGAAGCTGCGCATCGCGCTCGCCTGGAAGGCCCCCACCACCTTCACCCGCAAACCCCTGCACCCCGACGTGCGGACCGCGGTCACCGCGGTGGCCCGCACCCTGGCCGGCCTGGGCCACTTCGTCGAGGAGGCCGAACCGGACTACGGGCTGGTCGGACTGGCCTTCGTCCCGCGCGCCACGGCCGGGGTGGGCGAGTGGGCCGCCCGGGTCCCCGACCCCCGGCTGCTGGACCGCCGCACCCGGGAGGCGGCGCGGCTGGGCCGCCTGCTCGGCGGACCGGTGCTGCGCCGCGCCCGGGCCGCGGAACGGCGCCAGCAGAGCCGCATCGGCGCGCTGTTCGGCCGCTACGACGTGCTGCTGACGCCGACCACCGCGACCCCGCCGCCGCGCGTGGGCACCCTGGCCCGGCTCAGCGGCTGGCAGACCGACCGGGCCATGATCGCGGCCTGCCCGTACGCCTGGCCGTGGAACGTGCTGGGCTGGCCGGGCATCAGCGTCCCGGCCGGCTTCAGCGCCGACGGTCTGCCGCTGGGCGCGCAACTGCTCGGCCCGGCGCACGGCGAACCGCGGTTGATCTCACTGGCCGCCCAGTTGCAGGACGCCCTGCGGTGGCACGAGCGGCACCCCGAACCGCACCCCGTACCGGACGCCGGCCTCAGCCCAGGAGGCCGATGATCGCCTCGGTGGTGTCCGTCTCGCCCAGCCGCGGGAAGATCCGCTCCACGCTGTTGCGGTGCGCCTCCGGGTCCAGGTCGGTCACCGCGTCGACGGCGACCGTGACGTGGTAGCCGTGCGCGTACGCGGCGCGGGCGCTGGACTCCACGCCGATGCTGGTGGCGATCCCGCCGAACACGACCTGGGTGACGCCGCGCCGGCGCAACTCGGCGTCCAGCTCGGTGCCGTGGAAGGCGCCCCACCGCTCCTTGGTGACGAGCACGTCGCCCGGCTGCCGGTCCAGTTCCCCGACCAGCTCGGCCCAGTCGGCCGGCGGGGTGTGGCCGCCGGCCCGCCCGGCCTCGGTGCGGCCCGGCGCCCCACCGGTGACGTTCACCAGGACGACCGGCAGGCCGTGCGCGCGGAACGCCGCCGCGAGCCGGGCCGCGCGGGCCACGACCTCGTCGGCGGGGTGGACGGTGGGCAGCCCGGTGATGCCCTTCTGAAGGTCGATCAGGACCAGGGCGGTGTTCGGGTCAAGAATGCTGGCAGGCACGGTAACTCTCCATGGTGGATCGGTGGTTGGTGGTGGATCAGCCGAAGCTCCGGCCGCCCGCGGTGCGCAGCGTCCGGTCGGCGAGGGTGACGGCGAGCAGGAGCCCGCCGAGGATCACGCCGGTCAGCGCGATCGAGTGCAGTCCCGGGTCCGTGGCCCGCTGCCCGTACCAGAGCCCGATCAGGCTGGACGCGGTGATCGCGCCGAGGTACTGGGCGGTGCGCTGGAGCCCGGCGGCCGCGCCCACGCCGTCGGCGGGGGCCTGGGCGTAGACGGCGGCTTGGTTGCCGGTGGAGGCCAGCCCCTGCGGGATGCCGAACAGTGCCCCCGCGACGAGCAGCAGCGGCAGCGGACTGGTGCCGTGCAGCAGCAGGAAGACGGCGCTGCCCGCGGTCAGGCAGGCCGCGGCGACGGTCAGCGGGGCGCGGATGCCCTTCGTCCGGGCGCCGGCCAGCGAGCAGAGCGCGGCCGCGCCGGACATCGGCAGCATCACCAGTCCGGCGTGGAACGACGAGAAGCCGTGCCCCTGCTCCAGCCACTGGCTGTAGCCGTACAGCACGCAGTAGATGACCAGGTAGGTCAGCCCGTGCCGGAGGTAGGTCAGTGCCAGGGCCCGGTTGCGGGCCAGCATCCGCAGGTCGATGAAGGGCCGGGGGTGGCGCAGCTGCCACCAGACCAGGACGGCGCTCAGCGCCGCGGTCGGCGCGAGCAGCGGCCACCGCGGGGCGTCCAGCCGCAGCAGGAAGAACATCGCGCAGGTCAGCGCGGAGGCGAAGAGCGCGATGCCGAACGGGTCCAGGCCACCGCGGGCGGCGTCGGCCGGCGCGGCACCGTGCGCGGCCCGGGCGTCCCGGTCGGCCGGGAGCCAGGTCAGCGCACCGACCAGCGCCAGCAGCGCGAGGGGGACGTTGACCGCGAAGACCGCCCGCCAGCCCGCGGTCGCGGCCAGCAGCCCGCCGAGGGTGGGGCCGACCGCGGCACTCGCCAGCGCGGCCAGGGAGAGCCGCCCGAGCACCGCCCGGGGGGTGGGCCGGCCCACCCGCCGAGACTCGGCGCGCAGCATCGCCATCGCCGCCGGGTAGGCGGCCGCGGTCCCGATGCCGAGGACGATCCGGGAGACGACCAGCAGCGTGAAGGTCGGCGCCAGCGCGCCGATCAGTCCGGCCGCACAGACCGCCACGGTGCCGGCGAGGAACACCCGGCGCGGCCCGATCCGGTCGGCGACCCGGCCCAGCGTCGGCTGGCCCACCGCACTGGCGAGGTACATCGCCGAGATCAGCCACGCGGTGTCGGCGGCGCCGACCCGGAAGTCCCGGCCGATCGCCACCAGCGCGGTGGCGATCATCGTCGAGTTGATCGGATTGAGCAGCGACCCCAGCAGCAGCGGCGCCATCAGCCGGGCGCCGAAGCCGCGGTCGGCGGCCGGGGGCGCGGGGCGGTGCGCGGCCGGGCCGACGGGGTCGGCGGCGGTCCCGCCGGCGGTCCGGTCCGGGGCGTCGGGGGCGCTCATTCCTCGGTCAGCCGTCGTATCAACGCGGTCGCCTCGGCCAGCGTCCGCCGCTCGTCGGCGGTCAACCGCTCGGCGACGGCCACCGCGAGCCAGTCGTGCTTGGCGGCCCGGACGTCCCGGAGCACCCGGCGGCCCTCCTCGGTGAGCGAGAAGACCACCTGGCGCCCGTCGGTGGGGTGCGGGTTGCGGGCGAGGATCCCGTGCTCCTCCAGGGCGCCGACGGTCACCCGCATCGACTGCGGACGCACCAGCTCGGCGCGGGCCAGCGCCGCGATGGTGGACGGCCCGTCGGCGTCGATACGGGCGAGCACCGCGCGCTGTGTGGGGGACAGCTCGCCCTGCGGCGAGGCGGCGCGCAGCCGGCGCATCAGCAGGGACACCGTCGCGCCGAGATCGGTGGCGAGCCGTTCCTGGTCCTTGTCGGGCATGCTCCGAGCGTAGGAGCCCGACAGACAAACTTGCAAGTTTGCCTGTCATTCTTGGTGTCCTCCCGGCGCTCCGTCCCGCCCGCACCGCACGGCGGTGCGGGCGGGACGGAGCGCCGGGAGGACACCGGTCCGGACCCGCGCACCCGACCGCCGCGCCGCGCTGGGAGATGGTCTTGCCACGGTCGGTGACGGGGCTTACGGTCGCCTCCACACGCGTAGATCCGCGCACCGCAGGCTGACGCAGCGACAAAGGAGCAGCTCATGGCCGATGTTGTGCGTGCCGCACTGGTCCAGGCGACCTGGACGGGCGACACCGAATCGATGATCGCGAAACACGAGGAGCACGCCCGGGCGGCGGCCGCGCGGGGTGCCAAGGTGATCGGCTTCCAGGAGGTCTTCAACGCCCCGTACTTCTGCCAGGTCCAGGATCCGGAGCACTACCGCTGGGCGGAGCCGGTACCGGACGGCCCGACCGTGCGGCGGATGCAGGACCTCGCCCGCGAGACCCAGATGGTGATCGTCGTGCCGGTCTTCGAGGTCGAGCAGTCCGGCTTCTACTACAACACCGCGGCCGTCATCGACGCCGACGGCACCGTCCTCGGCAAGTACCGCAAGCACCACATCCCGCAGGTCAAGGGGTTCTGGGAGAAGTACTACTTCCGCCCGGGGAACATCGGCTGGCCGGTCTTCGACACCGCCGTCGGCCGGATCGGCGTCTACATCTGCTACGACCGGCACTTCCCGGAGGGCTGGCGGCAGTTGGGTCTCAACGGCGCCCAGCTCGTCTACAACCCGTCCGCCACCTCGCGCGGACTGTCGGGCTACCTCTGGCGGCTGGAACAGCCCGCGGCCGCGGTCGCCAACGAGTACTTCGTCGCCGCGATCAACCGGGTCGGCGTGGAGGAGTACGGCGACAACGACTTCTACGGCTCCAGCTACTTCGTCGACCCGCGCGGCCAGGTCGTCGGCGATCCCGCCAGCGACTCCACGGAGGAACTGGTCGTCCGCGACCTGGACTTCGGCCTGATCGACGAGGTCCGCCAGCAGTGGGCGTTCTACCGCGACCGGCGCCCCGACGCCTACGAGGGGCTGGTGCAGCCGTGACGTCCGACGCCGCAAGCCTGCACGCCCGCCACCAGGCCGTCATGCCGTCCTGGTTGAGCCTCTACTACGACCGCCCCCTGGAGCTCACCCACGGCGAGGGCCGGTACGTCTGGGACGCCGACGGCACCCGCTACCTCGACTTCTTCGGCGGCATCCTCACCACGATGACCGCGCACGCCCTGCCCGAGGTCACCAAGGCGATCAGCGAGCAGGCCGGCCGTCTCCTGCACTCCTCCACGCTGTACCTCTCCCGCCCCATGGTGGAGTTGGCGGAGCGGATCGCCGCGCTCTCCGGCATCCCCGACGCCCGGGTCTTCTTCACCACCTCCGGCACCGAGGCCAACGACGCCGCACTGCTCCTGGCCACCACCCACCGCCGGTCCAACCAGATCCTGGCGATGCGCAACAGCTACCACGGCCGTTCCTTCTCCACCGTCGGCATCACCGGCAACCAGAGCTGGTCACCCACCAGCCTCTCGCCGCTGCAAACCCTCTACGTCCACGGCGGGGTCCGCTCCCGCGGCCCGTACGCCGACCTCGACGACGCCGCGTACACCGCGGCCTGCGTCGCCGACCTGGAGGACGTGCTCCAGCAGGCCGCGGGCGGCGTCGCCGCGCTGATCGCCGAACCGGTGCAGGGCGTCGGCGGCTTCACCGCACCGCCGGACGGGCTGTACGCGGCGTTCCGCGAAGTCCTGGCCCGCGAGGGGATCCTGTGGATCAGCGACGAGGTGCAGACCGGCTGGGGCCGCACCGGCGAGCACTTCTGGGGCTGGCAGGCGCACGGCGAGAACGGCCCGCCGGACCTGCTCACCTTCGCCAAGGGCATCGGCAACGGCATGTCCATCGGCGGGGTGGTGGCCCGCGCCGAGATCATGAACTGCCTGCCCGCCAACTCCATCTCGACCTTCGGCGGCAGCCCGATCACCATGGCCGCCGGCCTGGCCAACCTCACCTACCTCCTGGAGCACGACCTCCAGGGCAACGCCCGGCGGGTCGGCGGACTGCTCATCGAGCGCCTGCGGGCGGTGACCGCCGGCCTCGACATGGTGCGGGAGGTGCGCGGGCGGGGCCTGATGATCGGAGTCGAGCTGGTCCGGCCGGGCACCGACGAGCCGTCCCCGGAGGCGGCCACCGGAGTGCTGGAGGCCGCGCGGGAACGCGGGCTGCTGGTCGGCAAGGGCGGCCGGGGCGGCGCCTCGCTCCGCATCGCCCCGCCGCTCACACTCACCGTCGCCGAGGCGGAGCACGGTGCCGAACTGCTCGCGGACGCCCTGCGGTCGACGCGGGCGAACCTCGCACCGCGCTGACCGCCGCGCGCCGCGCCCGGCCCGCGCCGCCCCGGTCACCCCGGGCGGTGCCCCGGCCGCGGCGCGGCGCGCGTCGACCGGACACCCCCGTGCTCCCTCGTGCGCGTGGTTCCCCGGCGTGTTGCTTGTCCGGCCGGGGCGCGGCCGGAACGGTGGGACCGTGCGCACCCCTCCTCTCCTCGTCCTGACGGCCGCGGTGTTGGCCACGGTCACCGGCTGCATGTCCGTCCCGGCGTCCCGGACGGCGCCGCCCGGGCCCCGCCCGGCACCGTCCGTGCCCGAACGCCCCGCGACCCGGGCGCCGTCCGAAGGGACCGCGCACGAACAGGTGGTGACCGCACCGCGGCCACCGGAACCGCCCGCGGACGCCGCCGTCGCGGAAGCGGACGGGACCGCGGCGGACGCGCCGGCCCCGCACCGCGGACGGCTCCCCGCCGCGCCGCATCCGCAGCACCCCCGGCCGGCCCACCACCGCGAACGGCCACGGCCCGCGCAGGCCGCACCGCCCCCGCACCATCCCGCGGTGCGCGCCCCGGCCGCGCACCGCACCGTGGACCCGCGGGTGATCTGTCAGATGGCCGCCGGCAAGGTGCGCCCGGACCTGTTGACGCTGTGTCAGGGAAGCTTCGGGCAGTGACGCACCGCGGCGACCGCCGCAGAGCACGAGAAAGGGCCCCCGCTCCATGAGCGGGGGCCCTTCGTGTGGAGCGCCCGGCAGGCCTTGCACCTACATTTCCCATCGGATGATGGGCGTCTTTCCTTGGACCACAGACGCGTGACTCCCGCCCGCGGGCCGGAGTTACGTGATGATCATACAGCCTCGGCGGATGGTCGCGCACCCGCCGCCCGGCCGGCCGCGGAAGGGCCGCGGCCGGCCCCGCCCCGACCCGCCGGGCGCATCCGGGCCCACGTGGCGCCCCGCGGTCAGTCCTTGGGTGCCACGTCCTCGTAACGGCCGCCCACCGCGGGGGAGTTGAGCCAGGCGGTGGCCGGCCCCTTGATGCCGTCGGAGCGGTAGACCCCCCACTTGTCGGTGACCCAGGAGGCGCGCAGGGTCGCCGCGGGGTACTGCTCGGAGCCGCCGGGCAACTGCTGGGCCGCGCCGTCGTGCCAGAGCCGCACCCAGCCGCGCGCCGGGTCCTTCGAGACCTTGATGCCGAGGACGAAGTCGTGCCAGGTGTTCAGGGCGATCGGCGCCTGCCAGAGCCGGGTGGTCCTCAACTGCGGGTCGCAGTACTCCAGGTCGACGGTGCCGTCGCCCCGGGCGCGCAGCGACAGCGGCGGGGTGGCGGCGCCCGGACCGTAGTCCTTGAGCTGCCACAGGACCACCCAGTCGCCCTTCTTCGTCGGCAGCGGACCCCACATCGAGCGCCAGCCGACGTAGACGACGTCGCCCTCGCGGGAGAAGCGGAGCGGGCCGTTGGCGGTGCGGTGGCCGCGGGTCTCCACCCGCACCCGGGTGGGGCCGTCGAGCTTGTCGCCGGAGGTGTGCAGCGCGAAGGACTTCCCGTGCCGCCCGGTCGGATCGTCGGCGACCCGCACCGTGCCCGGTTTGGTCTCCGTGCCCTCGAAGTCGGCGGTGCCCCGCGCCGGATCGGCGCGCCACGGCGCGGCCGCGTGTGCGGCGGACGGGGGCGCGCCGCCGAGCCGGGCCGCGGGCGGGGCCAGCTGGGCGGCCGCGGAGCAGGCGCCGGTCAGCGCGATTCCGGCGAGGAGGGCAACTCCCCTACGGAGGTGGGGGGTTAGGGGTCGCTCCATGGGTGGACTCCCGACGTGGAGGTGGGGGACGGGAGTGAAAGTTAGGTTTGTTGCCAGTTGCCGTCAAGGGGGCGGTCGGGCCGCCGGCGTCCGGTGCACCGCGGGAGCCCGGACGCTACTTCCGCGCGGCGGCCGCCCGCACCGCGCCGGCCACCTCGGTGAAGAAGCGGGTGTGGGCGCGCCGGCTGACCGGGGCCTCGGGGTTCCACGGCAGCAACCGCACCCGGGACTCGATCGCCCGCCAGTGCTCGTCCGTCCGCAGCGCCTCGACCCGGGCGGCGTTGGCCCGGACGTCGATCAGGACCACGTCCGGGGCGAGCGCGGCGGCCTCCGCCCAGCCCACCGTCGACCAGTTGGTGCCGGCCCCGGCCGCCGGTTCCGGCAACTCCACGCCGTGCTCGGCCAGCGCCCGCAGGTCCGGCCAGGTGCCCGGGCGGGCCAGGTGCACCTTGTCCGACCCGGCGGGGGAGAGCGCCACCACCCGCGGCCGCACCGGACCGCCGCCGGCCCGTCGCAGCTCGTCCTCGGCGTCGTCCAACTCCTTGGCCAGCGTGAGCGGTTCACCGTGCCCCAGGGAGCCGGCCAGTGCCGCGAAGCGCTCCCGCACCTCGGGCAGGCTGCGTCCCGGGCCCACCGCGACGGTGGCCACCGGGACCTGCTCCTCCAACTCCTGCGCGACCTTCGCCTCCAGGCCGTACACCTGCTCCCCGTCGTAGGTCACCGCCACCACGAGGTCCGGGCGGGCCGCCAGCACGGCGTCCGGGTGCAGTGCGCTGCCCGAACCGAGGTACGGGATCTCGTCCAACGGCAGCTCACCGGCCTTGGCCGGGTCGGCCGCCACCCCGTCGTGCTGGGACCCGAACAGGCCCGCGGGGCGGATGCCGTGGTCCCACAGCGTCGCCCCCGCCGGTATGTACGCCACGATCCGTTCCGGCCGGGTTCCGGCCACCACCAGGCGCCCGCGGTCGTCGGAGAACTCCCACGGCGTGCTCTGCTCCATGGCGCATCGCCTTTCTGACGTCATCTGTGTGCCTTTTGACGCCCTCAGTGCCGATTGTGAAGGTGTGGTTCCGTCATCACTTTCGAAGTTGTGGGTCGGAGTCTGTTACCTGCCCATCCGGTCGCCCCCGCACCCCTCCCGGCCCCGCCCCCGGCGCCCCTCCCGCACCGCCCGTTCAACCACCCGGCTGACCGCCGCCGCGACACCCGGCAGGTGGCCGATCTTCCGTCACGGTATTGCCACGGTGGGTGACATGCTTCTACGGTGTCTCCTTCCCGTCCGGAATCTACGGGTGTAGACCAGCTTGTGACGTAGCGTCAGGTAGGGAGCCGAGATGAGCCGTACGGTCGTCCGGGGCGGACTGGTCATCACCGCCGCCGAGGAGATGCACGCCGACGTCCTGATCGAGAACGGCCGCGTCGCCGCCCTCGCCGCCCACGACAGCGCGACCGCCGACGGCTGGACCGCCGGCGCCGACCGCGTCCTCGACGCCACCGGCACCTACGTCATCCCGGGCGGCGTCGACGCCCACACCCACCTGGACTTCCCGTTCGGCGGCACCGCCTCCTCCGACACCTTCGAGACCGGCACCCGCGCCGCGGCCTGGGGCGGCACCACCACCCTCGTCGACTTCGCCGTCCAGAGCCGCGGCCAGGCACTCCGCGCCGGCCTGGACCTGTGGCACGCCAAGTCCGACGCCCAGTGCGCCATCGACTACGCCTTCCACATGATCCTCTCCGACGTCAACGAGCACTCGCTCAAGGAGATGGACCTCCTGGTCGCCGAAGGCGTCACCTCCTTCAAGCTGTTCACCGCCTACCCCGGCGTCTTCTACAGCGACGACGGCCAGATCCTGCGCGCCATGCAGCGCGCCGCCGGCAACGGCGGACTGGTGATGATGCACGCCGAGAACGGCCCCGCCATCGACGTCCTGGTCGAGCAGGCCCTCGCCGCCGGCCACACCGACCCCCGCTACCACGGCGAGGTACGCCACGTGCTGCTGGAGGCCGAGGCCACCCACCGCACCATCCAACTCGCCCGCGTCGCCGGCGCCCCCCTCTACGTCGTCCACGTCTCCGCCGAGCAGGCCGCCGACGAGATCGCCCGGGCCCGCCACGCCGGACTCAACGTCTTCGGCGAGACCTGCCCGCAGTACCTCTTCCTGTCCACCGACAACCTCGCCGAGCCGGACTTCGAAGGCGCCAAGTACGTCTGCTCCACGCCGCTGCGGCCCCGCGAGCACCAGGCGGCACTCTGGCGGGCCCTGCGCACCAACGACCTCCAGGTGGTCTCCACCGACCACTGCCCGTTCTGCTTCCGCGGCCAGAAGGAACTGGGCCGCGACGACTTCTCCAAGATCCCCAACGGGATGCCGGGCATCGAGAACCGCATGGACCTGCTCCACCAGGCCGTCGTGGACGGCCGCATCAGCCGCCGCCGCTGGATCGAGATCGCCTGCGCGACCCCGGCCCGGATGTTCGGCCTCTACCCGAAGAAGGGCACCATCGCGCCGGGCGCCGACGCCGACATCGTGCTCTACGACCCGCACGCCGAACAGACCGTCTCCGCACGGACCCACCACATGAACGTCGACTACTCGGCCTACGAGGGCAAGCGCCTGACCGGACAGGTCCTCACCGTGCTGTCCCGCGGCGAACTCGTCATCGACGGCCGCGAGTTCACCGGCCGCGCCGGCCACGGCCAGTACATCCCGCGCGGCACCTGCCAGTACCTCATGTGAGCACCCCGCGCCCACCCCACCCGGCCGGCACCGACCGGCCCGCACCCCAAGGAGCGCCGCAGTGGACTTCGGAGTCGTCCTCCAGCCCGATCCGCCCGCCTCCGCCGTCGTGGAGCTGATGCGCCGCGCCGAGCGCAACGGCTTCCGCTACGGCTGGACCTTCGACTCGGCCGTGCTGTGGCAGGAGCCGTTCGTCATCCACAGCCGCATCCTGGAACACACCGACCACCTGATCGTCGGCCCGATGGTCACCAACCCCTCCACCCGCACCCCCGAGGTCACCGCCTCCACCTTCGCCACCCTCAACGACATGTACGGCAACCGCACCGTCTGCGGCATCGGACGCGGCGACTCCGCGATGCGGGTGGCCGGCCGCCCGCCCAACACCCTGGCGCGGCTGGGCGAGGCGATCGGCCAGATCCGCGACCTCGCCGAGGGACGCGAGGCCGACGTCGGCGGCCACCGCATCCGCATCCCCTGGATCACCAACGGCCACCTGCCGGTGTGGATGGCCGCCTACGGCCCCAAGGCGCTGGCCATGGCGGGCCGGCTGGCCGACGGCTTCATCCTCCAACTCGCCGACCCCTTCCTCACCGAGTGGATGATCAAGGCCGTCCGCCGGGCCGCCGCGGACGCCGGCCGCGACCCGGCCGCGGTCACCATCTGCGTCGCCGCCCCCGCCTATGTCGGCGACGACCTCGACCACGCCCGCGAGCAGTGCCGCTGGTTCGGCGGCATGGTCGGCAACCACGTCGCCGACCTCGTCGCCCGCTACGGCGAACACTCCGGCCTCGTCCCCGACGAACTCACCGACTACATCAAGTCCCGCGAGGGCTACGACTACTCCCACCACGGCCGCACCGGAAACCCCGACACCGCCTTCGTCCCGGACGGGATCGTGGACCGCTTCTGCCTGCTCGGCCCGGCCGAGGCGCACCGCGAGAAGCTGCGCGCCCTGCGCGACCTGGGCGTCGACCAGTTCGCGCTCTACGCCATGCACGACGCCAAGGAATCCACCCTCGACGCGTACGGCGCGGAGGTCATCCCCGCTCTTTGCTGAGGCCGGAGCACCCGGCCGACCGTTCCACCGGCGCGGCCCCGAACAGGAGAGTCACCCTGCTCGGGGCCAGTCGCACGACCAGAGCACGACCAACGCAGGATCACCCGCCCCGATGGCGACGCCGAGCCCGGTCAACGGTCAGGGCAGGTCCGCAGCACCTCTGACGATCCGCACGGACCGTGCTCCACAGAGCCCCCGCAGTCCCTCCCGGCCCAGCGCCCCGTTCGTACGCGGACTCGTGTGTCTGGACGACTCAGTGCGCCGTTTGACCGTTGCCCCTGAAGTCGGCCAGCACACGTCTGCTGGCGGTGGTGAACGGATGGTCGGGCCCCAAACTGCTGGCTCTCTTCTGCACGACCTCGTCCATGAGGTCCACCGCTGCCTCGACATTGCCAAGCTTGTGGTGGATACGGGCGTGCAACTGCTGCGCGGAGAGCGCGATAGGGTAATCGGCCCCGAAGCGATGCTCGTACATCTCCGAGACGAGTCGAATTTCTTCATCCGCTTCGTGGAGCTGATGCAGTACGTAGAGCGCCCACGCGTGATTGTGTCTCGCGCCCAACGTGACCGTGTGATCGGCGCCGAGGTGGCGCTGGCAGTCCGCGGGCAGGGAAAGCAACGGGACGTTTTCCGGCATTTCGAGTTCGGCCTTCGACAGCATCGTCAACAAGCTGGCCTGGGAGCGCAACGTCAGCGGATGAGCAGGTCCGAGAGATGCCAGCCGGCCGGTGATCGTGGCGCGGAGCAGCGAAAGGGCCTCCGGTCTTTTGCCGACATTCCCCAGGACCAGTTGGAGTCCGTGGCTGCTGTCCAGAGTGTCCGGGTCCTCAGCTCCGAACAACTGCTCCTGAGCGCCTCTCACCTGACGTAGCACCCGCTCGGCCTCGGGGTACCTGCCCAAACGAAAAAGCGCCCGGCCGGCCCTCGAATCCGCTGCCAACACCAAGCGGTGCTCCGCGCCCAGGGTTTCCCGGGAGAGCTGCACTGCGCCATGTGCGGTCTCCCAGGCGGTGAGGTAGTCGCCCGTGCGGTGTAGGGCGGTGGCCAATCGTGTGGCAGTGCCGACCAGTTCAGCCGTCGTTTGGGCAGGCGCGCCATGCCGCAACATGGCGATGGCGTGGGGGCTGAGAAGACGTAACCGAGGGTCTTCCGGGCCGGCGTCCGGCTGCTCCGGAACGGCGGCGTTCAGCAACTTGCCAGCTGTCGTGCTGAGCACCGCGAGCGTCTCAGGGGGCGTGGCGGAAGCGACGCTGTCGAGCAGAACGCCGTGGGTCTGCACACACCGTACGCCGACGTCGATGAGCTCGGTGAGTGATTGGTCGAGCAACGCGCGGAGCGCCGCTTCCGTACGAGCACGGGGAAACGCGCGGCCGACTTCCGGGTGATTCAGGAGGGATACCGGCAACGGCTCCGGCGCGAAACGCGCGAGCAAGCGAAGAAGCGTCACCGCTTCAGGCAATCCGCGTGCCTCGAAGCTGTCGAGCGTCAGTTGCCAGGTGCGCGCCACCAGGTGGCGCGGGTCGTCGTCAGACAAGATGTCAGCTCCTTGGTCTATCAGCTCGACGCCTTCTCCTTCCTCGAGGTGGCGCCGGTAGGCATCCATCGTCCAGGGGTCGAGCACTTGGTGGGAGAGGAAGCCGCCGGCCAGCGTCAGTGCGAGGGGCAGGCGACCTAGCTTGTCCGCGATCTCAGCGGCCTGCTTCAACGTGCCGCTCTGTGGTGCGAGGTCGCACAGCACCCTCGCGGCGTCGTCCCGCGGCAGCACCCCGATGTACTGCAACTCCGCTCCCGGCCACCAACGAGGCGCCGCTCGACGGGTCGTGACCACGACGATCCCGTTGGGGCTGGTGCGCAGCCAGCTCCCGTCCCGCAAGATCTCGGGGTCGTCCGCGTTGTCCAGCACCAGTAACCACGGCTCGGTGGAACGGTTGAGGCGCTCCCAGACCAGGTCGGCTCCGGGCCGCAAGCCGTTCCTGGCTGCCAGGAGTTCGCCGTCCGCAGCCCCGCGGTCAGCGGCCACCGCGAGCATCCCGGAGCGGAGGCTGGCCCGGTCGGAGGCGTTCACCCAGAGCCCGACACGGTTGTTGCCCTCGGTGGCGAAGTGGAAGAAGGCGTAGGCGACGGCGGTTTTGCCGCAGCCTCCCATGCCGTGGAGCACGAAGGCCCGGCCACCCTGTCGCGCGGCGGTGCTCGATCGCAGGCGTTCCAGCACTTCGGCGCGGTCCCGCAGGACCACCGGTGCCCGGCCGACTGCCGGGCGCCTCACGGAGTCGGGCCCGGCGAGGCCGAGTTCCTCACTGCCGTGGTAGTGGTACTCGCTGATGTGCTGGTCGCGGGATGACTGGTAGACGCGGCCGCCGTCCTCGGCACGGCCGTCCATCGCTCCTCTCATCGCTCATTGATGTGCATGTCGCGGCCCGCTTGATAGATGCGAGCTCGCCCGGACGCGGTGCCGTGCTGAGCCACGGACGGGGCACTCGCGTCGGTATGGGGGCTGAACTCGCCGAGCAACGTGCGCAGATCCTCGACGGCCTCCGGATCGGACAGCAAAAGCCGGCGGAGATATCCCACCCACTGCGTTCGCAGTTCACCGAGCATCTCTTGGTCGTCTGCCGAGTGGGCGCGCAGCACTTCCTCTTGGCTCACGTCCAACGCGCGGGAAATGTCCTGTGCTCTTTCGGGCTGCCAGCGCTGCCATACACGTGTGAAACTATCGCGAGCGTGTTGCCAGGCTTCGGTTGTCATCAGAGTGACCAGGGTGGTTCCAGCGGCCTGTGCGAAGGACGTTAATTCTGCATCCATAGTTCCCCCATTTGGATGATTGGCACGCTGAAACTCTTCCCATAAGGCTACAAATCGGGCCATCGATGCCCATGGGTGAGTTGCGTTCCCTCCTTGTGGTCAGCATGGTGGCATCGGCAATCCGAACCAGCAAGTGTCTTCGCGGATGTATGACTATGGCATATGCCGTTGTCGATTTTCCCCGGATGGCTTAGTGGTTGCTCTAGTGGGTCAAGGCTTCAACCGTTACGCTCGGTACGTTCTCGTCATCTCTGGGAGGGGTGTTATGTCCAGGCCGTGGGAAGCTGACCCCATGACGACATTTAAAAGGCGGCTGGGGAAGTCGCCGCAAGAATTAGGTCACACGACCGATAATCCCGACTGCCCGGACATCTGGGAGCTTGAGAACGGAGACGTCGCCATCATCGGTCGAGACCTCACGGATTCGCTGGGGGAAGTGCTTCCCGCGGGCGTTTCGATCGGGAGTGACGAACGTCTGGTGGTCATCCCGAGGAGCATGATGGTCGCAGCGAAGCCGGACATTCCCAGTGTTTGAATCGTTCCGGCGCAGTACCTCAGAGCATCTGGACCGCCCTCGGTATCACGAAGACTTTCGTCGCCATTATGGGAGCGGCATCCGCTCCTTGCGCAAGCTCGAACGTGGTCAGAACTTCAAGGAGCGAGGCTTTCCCAGTTGGGAAGCTTTTGCGGCCGGTGAATGGCGCACGGCGATCTCCCTGATCGAGGAGAAACGAGAGATCTACTCCGCGCAGTTCCGGAAGGCTGCCGAATTGGGGATTCTGGAGCGCCGGATTCGCGTGGTCGAATTCCCCGTCACCCCGTACGTGCAGTGGGAGCTCTTCGTGCTTCGTCTGCGCGTGGAACTGGGGGACAATATCAGGGTGATGGACTCCCGTGCCATCTCGGAAATTGAAGCGGAATCCCTGGTCCCCGAAGTCGTGATCCTCGGCGACGAGGTCATGTACGAGGTGACTTACGATGACGACGGGAACGCTGCCGGAGCAAACCGCATCGCGGATCGAGCGGCAATCGAGGACACCTCTGCGAGTTTCGACGTGCTGTACCAGCGCAGTGAGCCGTATGGTGAATTCTTCGCTCGTGAAATTGCGCCACTCGCCCCTCCGGTGGTCAATGATCAAGTCGCCGCTCGCTGAGTGGTGGCTCGCGTCCCTCCGCTGTTTCCGGGAGCACTGTCTCGTTCAGGCATGCTCGGCCATGGTGAACGAAGACGGACTCCCGGTCAGTGCCGAACGAGCCTGCTCGCGAGTGAACAGGTGGTTCCCCATGCCCGAAGGGCAGTTGCCCGGGCACGGCAGACGCTCCGCCGCGGCGTGCCAGTCACGTGCGAACCTCCCGCGAGGCAGTTGAGTCGTCCGCCACGCAGGCGAACGCCTGCCGGTGGGCGACGGCACGGCTGATCGCGCGGATGCCGAGACTCTCCCCGCCCCCCGCGATCGGCCCGCCGGTGCCCGTCGGCCCCGGCTACGGCACCCGCGTCAGCCACTCCCGGGAGCTGAACTTGGCGGCGGCCAGCTCCTCGGCCCGGGCCAGTTCGCGAGGGGACACCGAACCCATCGAACCGCCGTACCGGGTCCGGAACGAGGCGATCATCCGGGCGATGACCTCCGCCCGCGGCAGGCCCGTCTGCCGGCGCAGGGGATCCACCCGCTTCTTCGCGCTGGTGGTGCCCTTGTCCGAGAGCTTCTCCTTGCCGATGCGCAGCACCTGGACCATCTTCTCGGCGTCGATGTCGTAGGACATCGTCACGTGGTGCAGCACCGCGCCGTCGCCCGCCGCCATGCGCTTCTGCGCCGCACCGGCGATCTTCCCGGCCTCGGTGGCGATGTCGTTCAGCGGCTTGTACCACGCGGTGATGCCCATGTCGCCGAGGGCGCCCAGCACCCAGTCGTCCAGATAGGCGTAGCTCTCCGCGAAACTCAGGCCCTGGACCAGGGAGTTGGGGACGCAGAGCGAGTAGGTGATGGTGTTGCCCGGCTCCACGAACATCGCGCCGCCGCCCGAGATCCGGCGGACGACCGTGACACCGTGCCGGGCGGCGCCCTCCGGGTCGACCTCGTTCGCCAGCGACTGGAAGCTACCGATGATCACCGCCGGGCGGTCCCACTCCCACACCCGCAGCGTCGGCGGACGCCGGCCCGCCGCGACCTCGGCCGTCAACACCTCGTCCAACGCCATGTGCAGGGCCGGCGACTGCGGCCCCTCGTGGATGATCTGCCAGTCGAAGTCGGTCCACTCCCGGGCGCCGGCCACCGCCCGGCGCACCGCGACGCCCACCGCCTCGCTGCTGAACCCGAACAGCACCGCCCCGGCGGGCAACGCCGCGTCGATCCGGGCGGCCAGCCCCCGCGCGTCGGTGTCCGCCGGCGCGCCCTCCAGGGCGCCGTTGATGGCGTCCAGCGCCTCGTCCGGCTCCAGGAAGAAGTCCCCGGCCACCCGGACGCCGCGCAGCGCCCCGTCCCCCACCTCCAGGTCGGCGACCACCAACTTGCCGCCCGGCACCTTGTACTCACCGTGGTGCTTGCCCTGCACGGCCCTACCGTCCTTCCCGCTCCCCGCTGCCGTTCCCCCGCACGGCGCGCGGCCGGCAGCGGCGTCAACCGTAACGCGGGCCGCAGCATTCCCGGCGAAAGGGACCGATCCGGGCGCGATCCTGGACGATCCCGGACGCTCCGGGACCACGTCGGCCAGCGGCGGTGCCGCGCCGAGGTCAGACGAGCGCGTTCAACAGGCGGGGCAACGCCGTCCCGATCGGCTCGCGCACCAACTCGGCGGCCAGCGCGTCGTACGGCGTCGGCTCGGCATTGACGATCACCAGGCGCGCGCCGTGCTCCACCGCCACCCCGGCGAGCGAGGCGGCCGGCTGCACCTGGAGCGTGGTGCCCACCGCGAAGAACACCTCGGCCGCCTTCGCCACGCCCAACGCCTCGCCGAGCACCTGCGGATCCAGCCGCTCCCCGAACATCACCGTCGCCGACTTCAGGATCCCGCCGCAGACCAGGCACGCCGGATCGGGATCGCCGGCCGCCACCCGCTCCAGCGCCTGCGCCATCGACGACCGGGCGTGGCAGCGGGTGCACGCCACCTCCCGTGCGGTGCCGTGCAGTTCGAGCACCTTGCGGGCCGGCATCCCGGCGAGCTGGTGCAGCCCGTCCACGTTCTGGGTGATCACCCGCACCGGCGTCCCGGACCGCTCCAACCGGGCCACCGCCTCGTGCGCGGCGTTCGGTCGGGCGCGGAAGGCCGGGCTCTCCTGCCGCATCCGCCACGACCGCCGACGGATCTCCGGATCCGCCATGTACGTGTCGTAGGTGACCAGCTTCTCGGCCTCCGGGTCGCGCCGCCACAGGCCGTTCGGCCCGCGGTAGTCGGGGATCCCGGAGTCGGTGGAGATCCCGGCGCCACTCAGGATCGCCACCAGGGGGCGGCGCGCGGGCCCGTCGTCGGTGCTGCTCATGGGGCGAGCGTACGGAACGGCGCGGGGCACGGCGACCGGGTTCGCCGGCCGGGCCGGTCCGTCCGCGGCCAGCGCCAGTCCGTCCCAACGGATCCCGCGGACGGCACCGGGGAGCGAGGTGAGATCCCGGAGCATGGGGGGAGGGTACGGGGGACCGCCCCGCCGCGACGACCCGTGACGCCGCACACCGACCCACGACGAGGAGCCCCCGTGTTCACCACCCGCCCCACGCTCCAAGGCACCTTCGGCATGGCCGCCACCACCCACTGGTTGGCGTCCCAGTCCGCGATGGCCGTCCTGGAGGACGGCGGCAACGCCTTCGACGCCGCCGTCGCCGCCGGATTCGTGCTGCACGTCGTCGAACCGCACCTCAACGGCCCGGCCGGCGAAGTGCCCGTCATCCTGGCCCCGGCGGGCGGACCGGTGCGGGTGCTGTGCGGCCAGGGCCCGGCCCCGGCCGGGGCCAGCGTGGCGCACTACACCTCCCTCGGCCTCGACCTGGTGCCCGGCACCGGGCCGCTCGCCGCCGCCGTCCCCGGAGCCTTCGACGCCTGGATGCTGCTGCTGCGCGACCACGGCACCAAGTCGCTGGCCGAGGTGCTCCGTTACGCCATCGAGTACGCCGAACACGGCCACCCCGCCGTCGAACGCATCGGGGAGACCGTCCAGACCGTCCGCACGCTCTTCGCGACCGAGTGGACCTCCTCCGCCGAGCTCTACCTGCCCGGCGGCCGCGCCGTCCGCCCGGGCGAACTCCTCACCAACCGGCCGCTGGCCGCCACCTGGCGCCGCCTCCTCACCGAGGCCGGGGCCGCCGCCACCGACCGCGCCGCCCAGATCGACGCCGCCCGCCGCATCTGGCGCGAGGGGTTCATCGGCGAGGCGCTCGCCGCCTTCGCCGCCCGCCCCGCCATGGACACCTCCGGCGAACGCCACGCCGGCACCCTCACCGGCGACGACCTGGCCGCCTACCGCGCCACCTACGAGGACCCGGTGACCTACGACTGGCAGGGGTGGACCGTCGCCAAGGCCGGCGGCTGGACCCAGGGCCCGGCCCTCCTCCAGCAACTCGCCCTGCTCCCGGAGGAGTTGCCCGCCCACGGCAGTCCCGACTACGTCCACCTGCTCGTCGAGGGCAGCAAACTCGCGATGGCCGACCGCGAAGCGTGGTACGGCGACGCCGCCGACGTCCCCCTCGCCACCCTGCTCGGCGACGACTACAACGCCGCCCGGCGGGCCCTGATCGGCGACCGCGCCTCCGCCGCGCTGCGACCCGGCAGCCCCGACGGCCGCACCCCGCGGCTGAGCAAGCACGCCCTGGCGGTGGCCACCGGCACCGGTGGCTTCGATCCGCTCGGTGTGTCGGCGAGCGGCGCCGGGGAACCGACCGTGGCCCGCGGCACCGGCGAGCCCCGCCACGGCGCCCCGCCGGCCGTCGCCCCCGAGGTCGACCGCGACGGCACCACCCGAGGCGACACCTGCCACATCGACGTCGTCGACCGTTGGGGCAACTTCGTCTCCGCCACCCCCTCCGGCGGGTGGCTGCAATCCAACCCGGTCGTCCCCGGCCTCGGCTTCCCGCTCGGCACCCGCCTGCAAATGGCCTGGCTGGAGGAGGGCCTGCCGAACTCCCTCACCCCCGGGCGCCGCCCCCGGACCACCCTCACCCCCTCCCTCGCCCTGCGCGACGGCGTCCCCGTCATGGCGTTCGGCACCCCGGGCGGCGACCAGCAGGACCAGTGGCAACTGCACTTCTTCCTGTCCGTCGCCCTGCGCCCGCAGGTCCGCGGCGGACTCGACCTCCAAGGCGCCATCGACGCCCCGAACTGGCACAACGACTCCTTCCCCGGTTCCTTCTTCCCGCGCGGCATGCGCCCCGGCAGCGTCACCGTCGAATCCCGGATCGGCGACGAGGTCATCGACGGACTGCGGGAGCGCGGCCACGACGTCACGGTGGGCGCCGCCTGGTCGGAGGGGCGCCTGAGCGCGGTGGCCCGCGACCCCCGCACCGGGGTGCTGTCGGCCGCCGCCAACCCGCGCGGCATGCAGGGGTACGCCGTCGGCCGCTGACCCCTCCCGGTCCGGCCCCCCACCCCGGCGTCACCACCGACATGGGGCCTGACCTGCAATGACGCCGGTGGGTCGGGTGCGGACGGGGCCCTCAGCGGGTCTCCGGCCGCACCCGCCCGTGGCCCGGAGGGCACCGGGAGTTCACCCGGTGTCCGGCTGGAGTGTCAGTGGCTCGTGGTTCGATGGACGCATGATCGAAGCACTGCACACCCGCAATCAGGGAGACACCACGGAGCTCACCGACGCCGTCACCCCCCTCCCCACCGCCACGACGCCCGCCGCGACCGACCCCACCGGCCTGGACCTCTCCGGCCTGGACCTGGCCGCCGTCGAGACCGCCGTCCGACAGGCCGCGGCCGACGAGATCACGCCCCGCTTCCGGCAGCTCGCCGCCGAGGACATCGTCCAGAAGAACGGCCCGCACGACCTCGTCACCATCGCCGACCGCCGCGCCGAGGAACACCTCACCGCCGCCCTCACCGCCCTGCTGCCCGGCTCCCGGGTGGTCGGCGAAGAAGCCGTGCACGCCGACCCCACGGTCCTCGACGCGCTCCACGGCGACGCCCCCGTCTGGATCGTCGACCCGGTCGACGGCACCCGCCAGTTCGTCCACGGCGACCCCGGCTTCGCGACCCTGGTCGCCCTCGCCCACCACGGCGAGGTCCTCGCCTCCTGGACGTACGCCCCGGCCCTCGACCAGATGGCCGTCGCCCGCCGCGGCGCCGGCGCCTGGCTCAACGGCGAGCGGCTGCACGCCGGCCACCCCGCCCCCGGCGCCACCCTCGAAGTCGCCACCTCCCACCCCGACTTCACCACCGACGACCAAAAGCGCGTGCTCGCCGGCCTCGACGCCCCCGGCATCGCCCCCCGCCCCTGCGGCTCCGCGGGCCTGGAGTACCTCCACATAGCCCTCGGCCGGCTCGACGCCACCGCCTTCAGCTGGCAGAACGCCTGGGACCACGCCGCCGGACTCCTCCTCGTCCACGAAGCGGGCGGCGCCAGCGGCACGGTCGCCGGCCAGCCCTTCCGCATCGAAGGCGCCAACGCCCTGCCCTTCACCGCGGCCCGGGACACCCAAACGGCCCGGCGTATCCTCGGACTGCTGGCTGCCGCCAACTGACCCTCACCGACGAGGGTCGGACACGAGGGGAGTGGCGCAGGTGCCGACGATGCTCGATGCCGTCGTGATCGGAGCGGGACCCAACGGCCTGACAGCGGCGGTCGAACTCGCCCGCCGCGGCATGTCCGTAGCGGTCTTCGAAGCCCGCGACACCATCGGCGGCGGAGCCCGCACCGAGGAACTCACCCTGCCGGGCTTCCGCCACGACCCCTGCTCCGCGGTGCACCCACTGGGCGTGGGCTCACCCGCCTTCCGCGCCATGCCCCTGGAACGCTACGGCCTGCAATGGCTCCACCCCGACCTGCCCATGGCGCACCCCTTCCCCGACGGCACCGCCGCCGTCCTCGCGCACTCCGTCGGCGAGACGGCCATGTCCTTCGGCCCCCGCGACGCCGGCACCTACCGCCGACTCGTCGCCCCCTTCACCGGCAAGTGGGACGCCATGGCCCACGACTTCCTGCGCACCCAGTGGCTGGGCCTGCCCCAGGCCCCGGTCACCTACGCCCGCTTCGGCCTGGTCGGCATGCAGCCGGTCACCCTCCTCAACCGCCGCTTCCAGGACGAGAAGGCCCGCGCCCTGCTGGCCGGCCTCGCCGCCCACGCCATCGCCCCGCTCCGCGGCCTCGGCACCAGCGGCCTGGCCCTGATGTTCGCCCTGGCCGCCCACGCCAACGGCTGGCCGGTGCCCCGCGGCGGCTCCCAGGCCATCTCCGACGCCCTCGCCGGACTGCTGCGCGCCCACGGCGGCGCCGTCCACACCGACTTCGAGGTCAAGCGCCTGGACGACCTCCCGCCCGCCCGCGCCTACGTCTTCGACACCTCCCCGACCGCCCTCGCCCGGATCGCCGGCCTCGGCAACGCCTACCGCGACGTCACCTACGGCCCCAGCGTCTTCAAGATCGACTACGCGCTCTCCGGCCCCGCCCCCTGGACCGCCGAGGAAGCCCGGCGCGCCGGCACCGTCCACATCGGCCCCACCAGCGGCGAGATCTCCGCCGCCCTCAACGCCGCCAGCGAAGGCCGCGACCCCTCCGTCCCCTTCCTCATCACCGCCCAACCCAGCCTCATCGACCCCACCCGCGCCCCCGACGGCAACCACACCTTCTGGGCCTACGGCCACGTCCCGAACGGCTGGGAAGGCGACGCCACCGACGTCGTCGAGCGCCAGATCGAGCGCTTCGCCCCCGGTTTCCGAGACCTCGTCCTCGCCCGCGCCGTCGCCGGCCCCCCACAACTCGCCGCCCGCAACGCCAACTACGTCGGCGGCGACACCGCCACCGGCTCCGCCGCCGGCCTCCGCCTCCTCATCCGCCCCAAGCTCACCCGCGTCCCCTACGAGACCGCCCACCCCGCCGTCTTCCTCTGCTCCCAGGCCACCCCACCCGGCCCCGGCGTCCACGGCATGTCCGGCCACTACGCCGCCAAGGCGGTCTGGCGCCGCCTGCGAAGCAGCCACCGCTAGGCCCGCCGCCCTGCCCTTCACCGGCGCGCCCCGACGGGCGACGGACGGAAACGGGGACGGAGCACCGCACCACCTACGCTCAGCACCATGAACACCCGTCTCACCCTCACCCAGGGCGACATCACCGAGCAGGCCGTCGACGCCGTGGTCAACGCCGCCAACTCCTCGCTCCTGGGCGGCGGGGGAGTGGACGGCGCCATCCACCGCCGCGGCGGCCCCGAGATCCTCGCCGAGTGCCGCGCCCTGCGCGCCGGCCGCTACGGCCGCGGCCTGCCCATCGGACAGGCCGTCGCCACCACCGCCGGCCGACTCCCCGCCCGCTGGGTGATCCACACCGTCGGCCCCGTCCACTCCGCCACCGAGGACCGCAGCGACCTCCTGGCCTCCTGCTACGTGCAAGCCCTCCGCACCGCCGCCGCACTCGGCGCCCGCACCCTCGCCTTCCCCGCCATCTCCACCGGCGTCTACCGCTGGCCGATCGCCGACGCCGCCCGCACCGCCGTCGCCACCGTCCGCGCCGCCCTCGCCACCACCCCCGACGCCTTCGACGAGATCCGCTTCGTGGTCTTCGACGACCGCGCCCACGCCGCCTACCAGGCAGCCCTGGCCGAGCACTGACCCACAGCGGCCCGCGTCGGCCCGGAGCGGTCGGCCCACGGCGGCCGGTCCGGAGCCGCCCGAAGACGACCCCGAAGACCACCCGGGCGACACCCCGAGCCGGCAACCGGCGTCCAGGCTGATGAGCCGAGGTCCATGTCGGATTTCCGCCAGCCCATCCCACCCGGCTGAGGAATCCTGGAGGACATGCACACCGACACCGAGCGCTGTCTGCGCGCCGTGCAATCCAAGGACGCCCGCTTCGACGGATGGTTCTACACCGCGGTCCTCACCACCGGCATCTACTGCCGGCCCAGCTGCCCGGTAGTGCCCCCCAAGCCCGAGAACATGCGCTTCTACCCCAGCGCCGCCGCCGCCCAACAAGCCGGCTTCCGCGCCTGCAAACGCTGCCGCCCCGACGCCAGCCCCGGCTCCCCGCAATGGGACGAACGCGCCGACCTCGTCGCCCGCGCCATGCGCCTGATCGGCGACGGAACCGTCGACCGCGAAGGCGTCCCCGGCCTCGCCGCCCGCCTCGGCTACAGCCCCCGCCAGATCGAACGCCAACTACGCGCCGAACTCGGCGCCGGCCCCCTCGCCCTGGCCCGCGCCCAGCGCGCCCAAACCGCCCGACTGCTGATCGAGACCACCGCGCTCCCCATGGCCGAGATCGCCTTCGCCGCCGGATTCGCCAGCATCCGCGCCTTCAACGAGACCGTCCGCGAGGTCTTCGCCCTCTCCCCGACCGAACTCCGCGGCCGCGCCCGCCCCGGCCCCCGCACCGCCGCCCCCGGCACCCTCACCCTGCGGCTCCCCTTCCGCCAGCCGCTCAACCCCGACAACCTCTTCGGACACCTCGCCGCCACCGCCGTCCCCGGCGTCGAGGAGTGGCGCGACGGCGCCTACCGCCGCACCCTCGACCTCCCCTACGGACACGGCATCGTCGCGCTCGCGCCCCGCCCCGACCACATCGACTGCCGCCTCGCCCTCACCGACCTCCGCGACCTGGCCGGCGCCATCGCCCGCTGCCGCCGACTGCTCGACCTCGACGCCGATCCCGAAGCCGTCGACGGACTCCTGCGCACCGACCCGCAACTCGCCCCCCTGGTCGACAAGGCCCCCGGCCGCCGAGTACCGCGCACCACCGACCCCGACGAGTTCGCGGTCCGCGCCGTCCTCGGACAGCAGGTCTCCACCGCCGCCGCCCGCACCCACGCCGGCCGCCTGGTCCGCGCCCACGGCGAACCCGTCGACGACCCCGCCGGCGGCCTCACCCACCTCTTCCCGACCCCCGCCGCGCTCGCCGGACTCGATCCGGAAACCCTCGCCATGCCCCGCACCCGCCGCGCCACCCTCACCGGCGTCGTCGCCGCCCTCACCGACGGCACCCTCCACCTCGACGTCGGCAGCGACCGGGACGAGGCCCGCGCCCGCCTCGCCGAACTCCCCGGCATCGGCCCCTGGACCGTCGAATGCATCGCCATGCGCGCCCTCGGCGACCCCGACGCCTTCACCCCCACCGACCTCGGCCTGCGCCGCGCCGCCGCCGGCCTCGGCATGCCCGCCACCCCCGCCGCCCTGATCCGGCACTCCGCCCGCTGGCGCCCCTGGCGCGCCTACGCCGTCCAGTACCTCTGGGCGACCGACGACCACCCCATCAACCACCTCCCGGCGAAGTGAGCCCCACCATGCCCGCACCCAGCACGGCCCCCACCGGCCCCGTCACCCACACCGTCCTCGACGACACCCCCGTGGGCCCGCTCACCCTCGTCGCCGACGCCGCCGCCCTCACCGGCCTCTACATGACCGACCAACGCCACCGCCCGCCCCAGGAGAACTTCGGCCCCCCGGCCGACCCCACCGAACCGCCCTTCGCCCGGACCATCACCCAACTCCGCGCCTACTTCCGGGGCGAACTGACCACCTTCGACCTGCCGCTCGCACTGCACGGCACCCCGTTCCAACGCCGCGTCTGGGCCGCCCTGTGCACCATCCCGTACGGCGAGACCCTCTCCTACGGGCAGCTCGCCGAACGGCTCGGCAACCCGGCCGCCTCCCGCGCCGTCGGTCTGGCCAACGGCCGCAACCCGGTCGGCATCATCGTCCCCTGCCACCGCGTCGTCGGCGCCAACGGCAGCCTCACCGGCTACGGCGGCGGCCTCGACCGCAAGCGCCGCCTGCTCACCTTCGAACGCGCCGCCGACGGCCTCTTTCCCGCGGAGACGTGCGTCTGAGCCACGACCGCACCACCCCGGACGGCGCCCCGGCCACCACCGGGCCGCCCCGCCCTCCCGGCGGCCCGGGAAAACCGTAGAACTCCCCGCACTCCCCGCACTCCCCGAGCTTCTGGGCCCTCGGGCACGCCCGCGCCCTCCCGGGTACTCAGGCCCCCGTGCGGCCCCTGCCGTCCCCGCGCCCGACCCTCACGCGTCGTCCGACGGTGCGAGCCCTCCCAGCAGCGCCCGCACCGTCTCCGCCGCGAACTCCGCCTCGCCCGCCGGACGCAGCGCACCGGCCGGTGCCTCCCCGTCGAAGAACAGGTCGAGGAACGCCCGGTGGAAGCAGGCCCCGATCAGCAGGTTGGCCGCCGCGTGCGGATCGACCGCCGACGAGACCCGCCCCAGCTCCTGCTCCGCGGCCAGGTACGCCGCCACCTGCCGGCTCGCGTTGTGCGGCCCGACGGAACCCAGCTCGTCGAGCTTGCGCCGGTGCGTCGCCAGCAGCTCGGGACTGGCGAACAGTGAGGCCGCGATCGGGAACGACCGCCGGTAGAAGCGCACGGCGGCCAGCGTCACCGCCGTGAGGTGCCCGGCCGGGCCGCGTTCGTCCCCCGCCAGGTCCGGCAGCTCCGCCAGGGCGTCCGCGAGCTGCGGCACCCGCTCGCGCAGCACCTGCACGAAGATCTCCTCCTTGCTCCGGAAGTGCTTGTACAGGGCCGCCTCGGAGCATCCCGCCTGCTTCGCGAGCTGTTTGGTCGTGGTGTGCGCCAGTCCGACGCTCGTCATCAGCAGGGCGGCGGCGTCGAGGATGCGGGAGCGCGTCAGAGCGCCTCCGGACAGCGGGGCGGCGGCTTCGGGGCTCATGGGGCGACTCTACATTGACAGGTGAGTAAGCACTCACTCACACTGGTGGGTGAGTGCTTACTCACCCTCGTGTGCCTTCGGGGGTGCCCAGGACAGAACACCGGAGGAGCCATGAGAATCACCGTCGTCGGGGCCTCGGGCGGCATCGGCCGGCACCTCGTCAGCCAGGCACTGGCCGACGGGCACGAGGTGACCGCCGCACTGCGCAGCCCGGAAAAGCTGACCGAGCGCCACCCACGCCTGACGGTCGTCCGCGTCGACGCCCTCGACGCGACCTCCGTCAAGCCCGCGGTCGAGGGCGCCGACGCGGTCCTCTCCGGCATCGGACAGTTGGGCCGGCACGATCCGCTGCGGCCCGCCTCCACGTCGGCCCGCGCGGTCACCGAAGCCATGGCGGCGACCGGCGTGCGCCGCCTCCTCGTCGTCAGCGCCGGCCCGCTCAACCGCACCGGCACCGGCCAACCGTTCCTCAGCCACCGCGTCTTCAGCCCCTTGCTCTGGGCGATCCTCAAGGAGCTCTACACCGACCTGGAACGCATGGAGGCCGTACTCCGCGGCACCGACCTCGACTGGACCGTCGTACGCCCGCCCCGCCTGCTCGACAAGCCGGGCACCGGCCGCTACCGCCACGCCGTCGAAGCCGGCCCGGCCGGCAGCTCCGTCCCCCGCGCAGATGTCGCCCGCGCCATGCTCGACCTCGTCCCCGACGCCACCACGTACGGACGTGCGGTGGGGGTCAGCAGCTGACCTGCGGTCTGTTGCGGCCTGCTGCCGGGCCCCGCCTCACCCTTGGGCCCCGCCCCCCGCCCCCCGCCCCCACCCCTCCCCGTCGCCCCACTCACGAACGCCGTCACAGAAGTCGCCACCTCTGGCCGGCTCCGCCCCCTCTCGGCCGTACCCCCTCCGCGCCCCTCAAGGGTTGCCCCGTCCCGTCGACGCCCCCACCTGCCTTGTTCCCCCTGCCGGTTCGCCCCTACGCCGTCACCCCTCACCCTCACCCCTCACCCGTGACGCCTCACGCCCTCACCCCTCTGCCGTGACCACCTCCCGGACCTCGTCCACCAGGCGTTCGGCCAAGGCGAGGGAGTGGTGCAACTGGGCTCTGGTGCGGCCGAGTTCGCCGAGGACGGTGTTGGCGCGGGTGGCGAAGCCCGGTGGGGTGTGGGGCAGGGCGGCGGTGGCGGCCAGGGAGCCCTTCTCGTTGAGGCACCAGACGCGGTGGTGGGCGTGCAGGGCCTGGACGAGGGCTCCCACGGCCCGGGAGAGGCACAGGGAGGCGTGCAGGACGTCGGTGCCGGCGGACGACTTGGCCGCCATCGCCACCGAGAAGCCCGCGTCCCAGACGGCGGCACCGGTCACTGCCTCGCGCAGGGGGTCCGGGTACGTCCGGGTCTCGTCCTTGAGGGCACTCAGCTCCCCGGTGTCGTCCACCAGGACCTGGCCGAGGGCGACTTCGCCCGGATAGGCGGGGGACCAGAAGCCGAGCGGATGCCCGGCCTGTATGCCGGTTTCGAAGCGGCCGGCGCGACAGTCCTCCCACACCTGTCGCACCCGGTCGACGTCCCGGAGGATCCAGTCCACGTGGCTGCCGTCGGGGAGCACCAGCCACGCTCCGCCGTTCACCCAGGGGCCCCAGGCGCCCGGTGGGTGGATTTCGACGGGGCTGCCGGTCACGTCGGCGGCCAGTGCCTCCAGGGCCGGGAGGTCGGGGGTCCCCCGGTAGTAGATCCCCAGATCCCAGTCGGAATCGGGGCGGTTGGTTCCTCGTGCGCGGCTGCCCCCGAGCATGACTCCGATGACGCCCGGCACCCGCGCGATGCGTGCCGCGATTTCTTTCATGGGAATGAGGCTAGGCGGTGGGTGGGTGGCAGGAATCGGCCCACGGTTCTCACACTGGGGTATGAGGCGTTCGGCGAGGGGGCGTGCTCCGATGGTGCGAGCCGTGCTCTTGGGCCCGTTGGGCGTCCCGGCATTTCGCGGGGCGCGGCTTCCGGGCGGGCGTTGCCGTGCGCTGGCACGGGAGTTCGTCCGAATGTCGGAGGCGACGCCGTCCGGGCGAGTCGGACAGGGGCCCGTGGGTGCAGCGGCGCCCCGCCGTGGTCGCCGGCGCACGGCGCTCGCACGCCACCGGCGGAGCGTCCCGCGTGCGCAGAGGTCAGGCCGGTGGCCGGCCGTCCTCCAGTTCCAGGGGGCCGTGGCCGTGTTCCAGGGCGTCCAGGGCGCCGCGGATCCGCAGTCGCAGGTCGTCGGCGAGGAGCGGCGCCGCCTCGTCCCAGTGCAGCAGGCGCCAGGACAGCAGTTCCTCCTGCTGCAACCGGATGGCGGCGAACTGGTCCGCGTCCAGCACTCCGCCGTCGAAGACGTAGCACACCAGGGGTGGCCGGGCCGTGCTGCGGACCCAGTCGACGGCGAGCAGCCGGCCGAGTTCCACGTCGAGGCCGATCTCCTCGACGGTTTCGCGACGGGCGGCCTGGCGCGGCGACTCTCCGGTGTCCGACTCGATGGTGCCGCCGGGCAGGAGCCAGGTGTCGCGGTAGTTGGGCTCCACGAGCAGGAGGCGGCCTTCCGCGTCGCGGAAGAGTGCTGCCGCGCCCGCGAGGACGCGGGGGAGGCCGGCGATGTAGGTGGCGTAGTCGTCGTCCGTGGTCGTCACGGCGGCGAGCCTAGGGGGTGATCGGCCTGGAGGCGAAGCGAGGGCCAGAGGTGGGAGGGGGTGCGGACGCGCGGGTGATCTTGGTCCGCTCTGTTCGCCGGGGCGCCGGGCGGATAAGGTCTCAACGGCGCGACTGCCAGTTCGAAAGCAAGGGGAAACACGGTGGCGGACGCAGCAAGGACAAACACAGCACACGTGCTGATCGCCGCGGACAAGTTCAAGGGCTCGCTCACGGCCGTCGAGGTCGCCGAGCACGTCACGGCCGGGCTGCGGCGCGTGGTCCCCGAGCTGGACGTGGCGGCGGTGCCGGTCGCGGACGGCGGCGACGGGACGACCGCGGCGGCCCTCGCGGCCGGTTTCACCCGGCACGAGGCGCGGGTCACCGGGCCCACCGGCGAGCCGGTGACGGCCACCTTCGCGCTGCGCGAGGACGGTACGGCGGTGGTGGAGATGGCCGAGGCATCCGGTCTCCAGCACCTCCCGAAGGGCGTCTTCGCGCCGCTCACGGCCACCACGTACGGCACCGGTGAGCTGCTGCTCGCCGCGCTGGACGCGGGGGCGACCTCGATCGTCTTCGGGGTGGGCGGCAGCGCCACGACGGACGGCGGCGCGGGCATGCTGTCGGCGCTGGGCGCCCGGTTCCTGGACGCCGACGGGGCGCCGGTCGGTCCGGGCGGCGGCGGGCTGCGCGAGCTCGCCACGGCCGACCTGTCGGGGCTCGACCCGCGGCTGGCCCGCACGGAGATCGTGCTCGCCAGTGACGTCGACAATCCGCTGACCGGCCCCAAGGGCGCGCCGGCGGTCTACGGTCCCCAGAAGGGCGCGAGCCCGGAGGACGTCGCTGTCCTGGACGGCGCGCTGGCGCACTTCGCCGAGGTGCTGGAGCGCGTCGTCGGTTCCAAGGCCGCCGAGCACGCGCTGGCGCCCGGTGCCGGTGCCGCGGGCGGCATCGGCTACGGCGCGCTGGTCGGGCTGGACGCCGCGTTCCGGCCGGGCATCGACGTGATGCTGGACGTGCTGGGCTTCGCGCCGGCACTGGCCCGGGCCACGTTCGTGATCACCGGTGAGGGGTCGCTGGACGAGCAGACCCTGCACGGCAAGGCGCCGGCCGGGGTCGCCGCGGCGGCGCGCGCGGCGGGCATCGACGTGGTCGCGGTCTGCGGGCGGCTCCAGCTGTCCCAGGAGGCGCTGTCCGGGGCCGGCATCCAGCGCGCCTACGCCCTGACGGACCTGGAGTCGGACCCGGCGCGCTCGATGGCCGAGGCGGGTCCGCTGCTGGAGCGGTCCGCGGAGCTGCTGGCGCGGGACTTCCTGGTCTGAGCCGGCTCCCGCGGCGGGCCTCGTCAGCCACCGACGAGGCCCGGTGCCGGGGCCGGACGGGGCCCCGCCCCGTAGGGCAGGCCCCACCTGCCGCGCGCCACACGAACGGCGCCCCACGCGAAGAGGCCCCGAGCGGAACGTTCCGCTCGGGGCCTCTTCGCGTCCTCGGTGGGTGCCGCCGGGGCGGCCCGCCGTCAGGGCTGGTGCGCGGCGTGCGATTCGGCGCGCGACTCGCGGCGGTTGTCGCGGAAGGTGTTGACCCTCCGGGCCGTCGCGAAGACCGGGATCATGGCGCCCAGAACGATCTGCAGGGAGCAGCCGGTCTGCAGGAGCAGCTGACCGCCGGGGGCGTCCAGGGCCCAGGCGGCGAGCATGCCCATGCTGAGCACGATCCAGCTGAGCATGGCGACCGCGAGGCGGCCGCGCGGCTTGGGGTACTCGACCCGGCTCACCATCAGCCAGGCCACCCCGATGATCGCCAGCAGGGTCGGCAGGAACGGCAGCTCCAGCAGGACGATGGCGACGACGGTCAGGGCGCCGAACGGGCTCGGCATCCCCTGGAAGATGCCGTCACGGATCGTGACGCAGGAGAAGCGGGCGAGGCGCAGCACGACCGCCAGGAGGACGACGACCGCCGCGACGACCGACACCTTCTGGTGCGCGTCCTGGGCGACCATGCCCCAGGTCACGACGAAGTAGGCGGGCGCCAACCCGAAGCTGATCAGGTCCGAGAGGTTGTCGAGTTCGGCCCCCATCGCCGAGGCCCGCAGCTTGCGCGCCACCAGCCCGTCGAAGAGGTCGAAGATCGATGCCAGGAGCATCAGGATCACGGCCATCGCCGCGCTGTGCCGCGCCATCCCGCCGTCCTCGGTGCCCGTCAGGTGCGGGATGAGGACGCCGGTGGTGGTGAAGTACACGGCCATGAAGCCGCAGATGGCGTTGCCGAGTGTGAGGGTGTCCGCTATCGACAACCGCGTCGACAGCGGCATGTCATCGTCGTCCCCGTCGTTCTCCGGCGCCCAGCCCGCCTGGGTCTCGGGATCAATCACGGTCAAGGCGAGTCACCCCCGCGGTCGTGGTCTGGCCGACCTCGACGGCCGGCTCGACGCCCTCCGGAAGGTAGACGTCCACCCGCGAGCCGAAGCGGATCAGGCCGATGCGCTCGCCCTGCTCGACCTTGGTGCCCTGCGGCACGTAAGGCACGATGCGGCGGGCGACCGCGCCGGCGATCTGCACCATCTCGATGTCACCGAGCTCGGTGTCGAAGTGCCAGACGACCCGCTCGTTGTTCTCGCTCTCCTTGTTGAACGCGGGAACGAATCCGCCGGGGATGTGCTCCACGGACGTCACCGTGCCGGCCAGCGGCGCACGGTTGACGTGGACGTTCAGCGGGCTCATGAAGATCGCGACGCGGGTGCGCCCGTCCTTCCACGGCATGATGCTCTGCACCACGCCGTCGGCCGGAGAGATGACGCGCCCCTGCGCGATCTCTCGCTCCGGGTCGCGGAAGAACCACAGCATGCCCGCCGCGAGTGCGGTGGTGGGCACGGCGACGGCGGCCCAGCGTCCCGAGCGACGGGAACGGGCCAGGCTGACCGCTGCCGTTGCCACGGTCGGGAGGAGCCACGGCGATGCTCCGCGCGCGAGGCGGACGCGACCGCGTTGTGCAGAGGATTGGCTGTGGGGCATGGATGACCTTCGTAGCGGAGGATGCCGCGTATGGATACGGGGGACGGCGGCTTTCCTGGGATGCTATCGGTTGCGAGCGGCAACTGGCCAAGAGCCAGAGCCAATCCGTGGCCGAAGAACGATGACACGGTGTGATCTTTATCTAGCGGAAAACGACCCAAATGGGACGTTCAGCCCTGGATTCGGTACTCCTCAAGTAGCCGTCGCCCGATGATCATTTTCTGGATCTCGGCCGTGCCCTCGCCGATCAGGAGCATCGGGGCCTCCCGGTAGAGGCGCTCGATCTCGTACTCCTTGGAGAAGCCGTAGCCGCCGTGGATACGGAAGGAGTCCTCGACCACCTCCTTGCAGTACTCGGAGGCGAGGTACTTGGCCATGCCCGCCTCAAGGTCGTTTCGTTGCCCCGAGTCCTTTTTGCGTGCGGCATTAACCATCATGGCATGCGCGGCCTCCACCTTTGTCGCCATTTCGGCGAGTTTGAACTGAATTGCCTGGTGCTGGGCAATTGGCTTGCCGAAGGTGTGTCGCTGCTGCGCGTACGACACGCCGAGCTCGAAGGCGCGCTGGGCGACTCCGCAGCCCCGCGCAGCCACATTGACCCGGCCCACCTCGACGCCGTCCATCATGTGATAGAAGCCACGCCCGGTCTCGCCGCCGAGGACCCGGTCCGCCGGAATGCGTAGCCCGTCCATGATCAGCTCAGTGGTGTCGACGCCCTTGTAGCCCATCTTCTCGATCTTGCCCGGAATGGTCAGGCCCGGTCGGACCTCGCCGAAGCCCGCCTCCTTCTCCACCAGGAAGGTCGTCATCGACTTGTGCGGGGCGGTGCCTTCGGGGTGTCCCTCGTCCGTTCGGCACAACACCGCCACGAGGGTGGCCGAGCCGCCGTTCGTGAGCCACATCTTTTGGCCGTTGAGGACGAAGTCGTCACCGTCCCGGACACCCTTGGAGGAAATGGCCGACACATCGGAACCGAGCGCCGGCTCCGACATCGAGAAGGCGCCCCGGATCTCGCCCGCCGCCATCTTCGGAAGGAAATGGTCCTTCTGCTCCTGCGTGCCGTGCTGCTTGAGCATGTACGCCACGATGAAGTGGGTGTTGATGATGCCGGAGACGCTCATCCAGCCGCGGGCGATCTCCTCGACCGTCAGCGCGTAGGTGAGCAACGACTCACCCAGACCGCCGTACTCCTCGGGGATCATCAGGCCGAACACACCGAGCTCCTTCAGGCCCTCGACGATCTGTGTCGGGTATGCGTCGCGGTGCTCCAGTTCCGTGGCGACCGGAATGATCTCCTTGTCCACGAAGTCGCGGACGGTGGAGAGGATTTCCTGCTGGACGTCGTTCAGACCCTCGGTCCGTGCCAGGCGTGCCATCCGGTCACTTCTCCTTCCGGGCCGCGGGGGCCTTGAGCTCGGGGCGGCCGGGCTGCTCGCCGCCGCGCTCCTCGATGTAGGTGGCGGTGGGCACCATCACCTTGCGCCGGAAGACGCAGACCAGGGTGCCGTCCTGCTTGTAGCCCTTGGTCTCGACGTGCACGATGCCGCGGTCGGACTTGGACTTCGACGGCGTCTTGTCCAGCACCGTGGTCTCGCCGTAAAGCGTGTCGCCATGGAACGTCGGCGCCACGTGCTTCAGCGATTCGATCTCCAGATTGGCGATCGCCTTTCCGGAGACGTCCGGCACCGACATGCCCAGCAGCAGGGAGTAGACGTAATTGCCGACGACGACGTTCTTCCCGAAGTCGGTGGTCCGCTCCGCGTAATTGCTGTCCATGTGCAGCGGATGGTGGTTCATGGTCAGCAGGCAGAACAGGTGGTCGTCGTATTCGGTCACCGTTTTACCCGGCCAGTGCTTGTAGACGTCGCCGACGGTGAACTCTTCATAGGTGCGGCCGAACTGCATCGCGCTCATGCCTCCGGGGCTTCGAAAGTGGACTTGCGAACGATGCCGGCGGCCCGGCCCTTTCCAGCGATGACCAGTGCCATTTTGCGGCTCGCCTCGTCGATCATTTCGTCGCCGAGCATCGCCGAACCCTTCTTCCCGCCCGCCTCGGACGTGCACCACTCGTACGCGTCCAGGATCAGTTCGGCGTGGTCGTAGTCCTCCTGGGACGGCGAGAAGACCTCGTTGGCGGCCTCGACCTGGCCCGGGTGCAGTACCCACTTGCCGTCGAAGCCCAGCGCGGCCGCCCGACCGGCCACCTCGCGGAACCCGTCGACGTTCTTGATCTGGAGGTAAGGGCCGTCGATGGCCTGGAGGTTGTGGGTGCGGGCCGCCATCAGGATGCGCATCAGGATGTAGTGGTAGGCGTCCGCCGGGTAGCCGGGCGGCTGCTCGCCGACCACCAGGGACTTCATGTTGATCGACGCCATGAAGTCCGCCGGGCCGAAGATGATGGTCTCCAGGCGGGGCGAGGCGGCGGCGATCGCGTCGACGTTCACCAGGCCCTTGGCGTTCTCGATCTGCGCCTCGATGCCGATCCGGCCGACTTCGAGGCCCATGGTCTTCTCGATCTGCGTCAGCAGCAGGTCCAACGCGGTCACCTGCGCGGCGTCCTGCACCTTCGGCAGCATGATGCAGTCGAGGTTCGCGCCGGCGCCCTCGACGACCGTGACGACGTCCCGGTAGGTCCACTCGGTGGTCCAGTCGTTGACCCGCACCACCCGCGTCTTGCCGGTCCAGTCACCCTCGTTGAGGAACGTGACGATGGTGTGCCGGGCCTGCGGCTTGGCCAGCGGCGCGCAGGCGTCCTCCAGGTCCAAGAAGACCTGGTCGGCGGCGAGGCCCTGGGCCTTCTCCAGGAAGCGGGGGTTGCTGCCGGGCACCGCCAGACACGAACGGCGCGGACGCAGACGCTGAACGGGGGGCGTCATGCGGGGACCTCCAGAGGGTCGAGTTGGTTCGCTGTGCGGATCTCGTCGACGATACGGCCGATGATCTCCGTGATCCCGAAGTCCTTCGGGGTGAAGACGGCGGCGACACCCGCTTCGCGCAGCGCCGCGGCGTCCGCCGACGGGATGATGCCGCCCACGATGACCGGTAGGTCGCCGGCGCCGGCGCGGCGCAGCCGGTCCAGGACGTCCGGCACCAGCGCGGCGTGCGATCCCGACAGGATCGACAGCCCCACGCAGTGCACGTCCTCGCTGACCGCCGCCGTCACGATCTGCTCCGGGGTGAGCCGGATGCCCTGGTAGACGACCTCGAAGCCGGCGTCCCTGGCGCGCACCGCGATCTGTTCGGCGCCGTTGCTGTGCCCGTCCAGGCCGGGCTTGCCGACCAGCAGGCGCAGCCGGCCGCCGCCGAGGTCGGCCGCCGTCCTGGCGACCTTCTCGCGGACCGTCGCCAGCGTCGAACCGGCCTCCGCGGTCACCGCCACCGGCGCGCCGGAGACCCCGGTGGGGGCCCGGAACTCGCCGAAGACGTCCCGCAGCGCCCAGGCCCACTCCCCGCTCGTCACGCCGGCGCGGGCGCACTCCAGCGTCGCCGGGAAGAGGTTGGTGTCGCCCGCCGCGGCCTTCTTCAGGGCCGAGAGCGCCTCCTGGGCCCGCAGTTCGTCGCGGTTGTCCCGCCAGTTGTGCAGGGCCCGCACGACGCCCGCTTCGTTGGCCGGGTCCACCGTCATGATCGCGGTGTCCAGGTCGGCGGTGAGCGGGTTGGGTTCGCTGCCCTCGAAGCAGTTGACGCCGACGATCTTCTCGTCGCCGGACTCGATGCGGGCCCGGCGCTCGGCGTGCGCCGACACCAACTGCGACTTCAGATAGCCGGACTCCACGGCCGCCATCGCGCCGCCCATCTCCTGGATCCGGTCGATCTCCGCCAGGCAGTCGGTCACCAGGGCGTCCACCTTGGCCTCCACGACGTGCGACCCGGCGAAGATGTCCTCGTACTCCAGCAGGTCCGACTCGTGCGCGAGGACCTGTTGGATGCGCAGCGACCACTGCTGATCCCAGGGGCGCGGCAGCCCCAACGCCTCGTTCCAGGCGGGGAGTTGGACGGCGCGGGCGCGGGCGTCCTTGGAGAGCGTGACGGCCAGCATCTCCAGGACGATCCGCTGGACGTTGTTCTCCGGTTGCGCCTCGGTCAGTCCCAGGGAGTTGACCTGCACGCCGTAGCGGAAGCGGCGCTGCTTGGGGTCCTCGATGCCGTAGCGCTCCTGGGTGATCCGGTCCCACAGGCGCCCGAAGGCGCGCATCTTGCACATCTCCTCGACGAAGCGGACGCCCGCGTTCACGAAGAACGAGATCCGGGCGACCACGTCGCCGCGCCGCTCCTGGGGGACCTGGCCGGACGCGAACACCGCGTCCAGCACGGCGATCGCCGTGGACATCGCGTACGAGATCTCCTGGACCGGCGTGGCGCCCGCCTCCTGCAGGTGGTAGCTGCAGATGTTGATCGGGTTCCACTTGGGGAGGTGGTTGACCGTGTACGTGATCATGTCGGTGGTCAGCCGCAGCGAAGGACCGGGCGGGAAGACGTGCGTGCCGCGGGAGAGGTACTCCTTGACGATGTCGTTCTGCGTGGTGCCGGAGAGCTTGCTGACATCGGCGCCCTGCTCCTCGGCGACCACCTGGTAGAGCGCCAGCAGCCACATGGCGGTGGCGTTGATGGTCATCGAGGTGTTCATCTGCTCCAGTGGGATGTCCTGGAACAGGCGCCGCATGTCACCCAGGTGGGACACCGGGACCCCGACCCGGCCGACCTCGCCGCGGGCCAGGACGTGGTCGGGGTCGTATCCGGTCTGCGTCGGGAGGTCGAACGCGACCGACAGGCCCGTCTGGCCCTTGGCGAGGTTGCGCCGGTACAGCTCGTTGGACGCCTCGGCGGTGGAGTGCCCGGCGTACGTCCGCATCAGCCACGGACGATCCTTCTGACGCTCAGTCATGTGATCCCGGTCCTCAGGCGTTCCGGTCGGGGGTGCCGGTCCGCTGCGCCGGCGCGGTGGCACGGAACAGGTTGATCGCGTCGAGGTGCCGGGCGCGCTTCTCCTCGTCGCGCACGCCCATGCCCTCCTCGGGGGCCAGGCACAGCACGCCGACCTTGCCCTGGTGGACGTTGCGGTGCACGTCGTGGGCGGCCTGGCCGGTCTCCTCCAGGCGGTACGTCTTCGACAGGGTCGGGTGGATCTTGCCCTTGGCGATCAGCCGGTTGGCCTCCCACGCCTCCCGGTAGTTGGCGAAGTGCGAGCCGACGATCCGCTTCAGCGACATCCACAGGTATCGGTTGTCGTACTCGTGCTGGTATCCGGAGGTCGAGGCGCAGGTGACGATGGTGCCGCCCTTGCGGGTGACGTACACCGAGGCGCCGAAGGTCTCCCGGCCGGGGTGCTCGAAGACGATGTCCACGTCCTCGCCGCCGGTCAGCTCGCGGATGCGCTTGCCGAAGCGCTTCCACTCCCGGGGGTCCTGGTTCTGCTCGTCCTTCCAGAACTTGTAGCCCTCGGCGTTGCGGTCGATGATCGCCTCGGCGCCCATCTTCCGGCAGATCTCCGCCTTCTGGTCGCTGGAGACCACGCAGATCGGGTTGGCGCCGCCGGCCAGCGCGAACTGGGTGGCGTAGGAGCCGAGGCCGCCGCTGGCGCCCCAGATCAGGACGTTGTCGCCCTGCTTCATCGCCGCGCCGTTCTGCGAGACCAGCTGCCGGTACGCGGTCGAGTTGACCAGGCCCGGCGCCGCCGCCTCCTCCCAGCTCAGGTGGCGCGGCTTGGGCATCAGCTGGTTGGACTTGACCAGCGCGATCTCCGCCAGGCCGCCGAAGTTGGTCTCGAAGCCCCAGATCCGCTGCTCGGGGTCGAGCATCGTGTCGTTGTGGCCGTCGGAGGACTCCAGCTCCACGGAGAGGCAGTGCGCGACGACCTCGTCGCCGGGGTGCCAGGCGTTGACGCCGGGGCCGGTGCGCAGCACCACGCCGGCCAGGTCCGAGCCGATGACGTGGTACGGCAGGTCGTGACGCTTGGCGAGCGGCGAGAGCCGCCCGTAGCGCTCCAGGAAGCCGAAGGTCGACATCGGCTCGAAGATCGAGGTCCAGACCGAGTTGTAGTTCACGGAGGAGGCCATGACGGCCACGAGCGCCTCGCCCGGCCCGAGTTCGGGCACCGGCACGTCCTCGACGTGCAGCGACTTGCGGGGGTCCTTCTCGCGGGTGGACAGGCCGGCGAACATGTCGACCTCGTCCTTGTGCACGGTGACCGCGCGGTACGACTCGGGGAGGGGGAGGGCGGCGAAGTCTTCGCGCGTGCTGTCCGGCGCGAGGATCGCATCGAGTATCTGGTTCACGGTATGCCTCCGGCGAAGCGCGTATGGAACGGCTTGAGGGAACGTCGGGGGTGGAGCGGCTGTGGTGCCGTCGGTTCGGCCGGTGGTGCTTGGCATTGCGCTGGTGGGCGCGGGGCCCCTGCGGTAGCGGGGGGAGTGCCTGTGACGCAGGCGTCCGGGCGCGCAAGTTCTTGCGGGGACAGTCGGCGCACCGGGGTTTCATGAGGTGCGCCGGCCGCCCGGACACCTCCAACGTATGACACCCGGTGCCAGCAGACAAGACACTGAGTGCCAAGAATTTCTCTCAAATGTCATGCGCTGGGCACGCATGAGCAAAGAACGGGCCGTTTTGGGGATGCTTCGTCCCGCTATGTGAGGTGCGGTGCGCGGACGGTGCGCGGAGGTCCCTTACGCCAATCGGGTGAGGCCGGGGGAGGCGACGCACGTGCGGCGGACGGCCTTTGCCGGCTGCGCCGCGGAAGGGGGAGGGGCGGGCGCGCGGCACACGGGGCCGCGTTCGGCAAGCCGCCGGCGGGGCGCAGGGCCGGGGCCGGCGCCCGTGCGGAGCGGGCGGCGGCGTCCCGCGGGGAAAGCGCGGCGCGGGGGCGGCGGTGGGAAGCGGCAACTGGCCGCGGGACCAGGGGACTTCGATGGGCGGCGGCGCCCCGCTCGCGTCCGTCACGCGGCGGTGGACGGGGGAGCGGGGCGGTCCCGTCAGGCGCCGCGCGGACCGCGGCCCGGCCGGCGCCCGGCGGCCCCGGTCAGCGGTTCTCCTTGAGCGCCTTGCGGATGGTGCGCATGACCTCGTCGAGCGGGGCGTCCGTGCGGGCGACCGTCACCAGCACCTCGCCCTCCCGGGAGACCGTCGCCGGGGGCGTCTCGCCGGACGCGGTCCGGCCCGCGCCGATCCCCGCGCCGAAGGTCTCGCGGACGATCTCGAAGGCGTGGTCGAGCTGGCTCTCGACGTCGCCCTCCGCGCCGGCTCGCAGCCAGCGGCGCAGGACGTGGTTGTGCGCGGTGACCACGGCGGACGCGGCGACCTCGGCGAGCAGCGGGTCGTCGTCGCCCTCGCGGTGCGCGCCCTCGTCGAAGTGGCCCAGCAGATACCTGGTGAACAGCCGCTCGTAGCGGGCCACCGAGGCGATCTCGGCCTCCCGGAGGGTGGGTACCTCGCGGGTGAGGCGGTAACGGGCCACCGACACGGCCGGCGCGGACGCGTACATCCGCATGACTTCCTTGATGCCGCGGCAGACCGTGTCGAGCGGGTTCTCGTGCGGCGGCGCGGCGTCCAGGACGGCCTCGGCGCGCACCAGCGTGTCGTCGTGGTCGGGGAAGATCGCCTCTTCCTTGGAACGGAAGTGGCGGAAGAAGGTGCGCCGGGCGACGCCCGCGGCGGCCGCGATCTCGTCGACCGTGGTCGCCTCGTAGCCCTTCGTCGCGAACAGCTCCATGGCGGCGGCCGAGAGTTCCCGGCGCATTTTCAGGCGTTGGGCGGCCGCCCGGCGGGTGCCGGGAGTGGGGGTGTCGGAGACGTCGGAGGACTGCGGGCGAGCGGGCTGGGACATGTGGGGAAGGTACTGCATATTCCCGCGGCCTGCGGCATGAGGTACCGCTCGGACCCCCGTGACCTGGGGCGGGCTGCCGGAACCGCCGTTCGACGGCTCCAGCAGCCCGCCCCAGCCGCCTCGGGCCCGAGGGCGCCGCCGCGGGTCAGCGCCGGGCGTGCTCACGGAAGCCGCGACCGGTCTTCCGGCCGAGGCAGCCCGCCGCGACGAGGTGTTCCAGCAGGGGCGCCGGGGCCAGCCCCGGGTCGCGGAACGCGGCGTGCAGCACCTTCTCGATGGCGAGCGAGACGTCCAGCCCGACCACGTCCAGGAGCTCGAACGGGCCCATCGGGTAGCCGCCGCCCAGCTTCATCGCGGCGTCGATGTCGTCCAACGAGGCGTAGTGCTCCTGGACCATCTTGACCGCGTTGTTCAGGTACGGGAACAGCAGCGCGTTGACGATGAAACCGGCCCGGTCGCCGCAGTCCACCGGGTGCTTGCGGACCTCGGCGCAGACCGCGCGCACGGTGGCGTGCACCGCGTCGTCGGTCAGGACGGTACGGACCACCTCGACCAGCTTCATGGCCGGCGCCGGGTTGAAGAAGTGCATCCCGATGACGTCCTGCGGGCGCGAGGTGGCGCGGGCGCAGGCGACGACCGGCAGCGAGGAGGTGGTGGTGGCCAGCACGGCGCCCGGCTTGCAGACCGCGTCCAGCGTCCGGAACAACTGCTCCTTGACGGCCAGGTCCTCGGCCACCGCCTCCACCGCCAGGTCGACGTCGGCGAACGCGTCCAGCGAACCGGCCGGGGTGATCGCCGCCAGCGCCGCGTCGCGCGCCTCGGCGGTCATCCGGCCCTTGTCCACGGAGCGGCCCAGCGACCTGGCGATCCGGTCCTTGGCCCGTTCGGCCTTCTCCAGGCCGCGGGCGGCGAGCACCACCGTGAAGCCGGCCTTGGCGAAGACCTCCGCGATGCCGCTGGCCATCGTCCCGGAACCGGCCACGCCCACGCTGCGGACCGGCCGGCCGACCGGCGCTCCGGCGCCGTCGCCGGCCCCCGGGGTCCAGGCGTCCGGCACGACGGTCGCGGAGCCGGGCGCCTCGTAGGTGTAGAAGCCGCGGCCCGCCTTGCGGCCGGTCAGCCCGGCGTCCGCGAGCTGACCGAGGATCGGTGCGGGCGCGTGCAGCCGGTCGCGGGACTCGGCGTACATGGCCTCCAGGACCGTCCGGGCGGTGTCCACGCCGATCAGGTCGAGCAGCGCCAACGGGCCCATCGGCAGCCCGCAGCCGAGCCGCATCGCCGCGTCGATGTCCTCCCGCGTCGCGTACCTCGACTCGTACATCGCGGCGGCCTGGTTGAGGTACCCGAAGAGCAGGCCGTCGGCGACGAACCCGGGGCGGTCGCCCACCGCGATCGGGTCCTTGCCCAACTCCCGGGCGAGGTCGGTGACGGCGGCGACCGCGGTCGGCGCGGTCAGCACCGAGGAGACCACCTCGACGAGCTTCATGGCCGGCGCCGGGTTGAAGAAGTGGACGCCGAGCACCCGCTCGGGGCGCTGCGAGTCGGCCGCGAGCCGGGTCACCGACAGCGCGTTGGTGCCGGTGGCGAGGATGGCGTCCGGGCGGACGACGCCGTCCAGGGTGGCGAAGACCTCCCGCTTGAGGTCGTAGTCCTCCGGCACCACCTCGATGACCAGGTCGGCGTCGCGCGCGGCCTGGAGATCACCGAACGTGCGGAACCGGGACAGCACGTCCTGCCGCTCCTGTTCGGTGAGCCGGTCACGTGCCACCGCGCGGGCGGTGGAGGCTTCGAGGGCGGCCCGGGCCCGCTTCACCGCCGCCTCGTCGGTGTCGATGCCGATGACCTCGCGGCCGGCCCGGGCCAGCACGTCGGCGATGCCGGTGCCCATGGTGCCCAGGCCGACGACGGCGATGGTGGCGAGCGCCGCGGCGGGTGCGGCAGAGGGGACAGCAGAGGGGACAGTGGAGAGATCAGGGGTGGACTGACGGCCCATCGCGAGACTCCTGAAAGTGTTCCCCCGGAACGGGGGACGTGACGACTGAGGGGTGGGGCGCACGGGCAGGGCTGCGGCATCGGGCGGCCGACCGGCGGGAAGGGCCGCGGGAAGCCACGGCACTGCGAGCAGCGCCTGTGGTGGAGGAGCGCGGCGGGCCCTGTCCCGAGGCCGTACCGCTTCCCCCGTGAGGGGCGTGCTGTGAGGGTGTGCACGGCGCGGGGCTGCGGTGCCCGCGCACGCGTGGTGCTGTGTGGTGTGCCGAACCGACGTCACACTCCGGCGGCTGCGTCACCAGGCCGCCCGAGCAGGGGTGCTGCTCGTTCCAGCAGGTTAACCGGTGGGTAACCGAAGCGCCAGGGGTAATGCGGGTCATTAGGTTGTGGTGCCGGCCACGCCCTGCGAACCAGGGTCGCCGGCAGGGAGGGGAGCAGTAAATGGAAGACGAATTCCACGAGTTGACGGACCGGGTGCGGGCCGAACTCCGCTCTCCGCAGGACCTGGTCGCCTACGAACGGCTGCTGGGCCTGGCCCGCAAGAACACCCCGGCGGGCCGGGAGGAACTGGCCCGGATGCTCATCGCGGTGGAACGCCCCCTGTGGGCCCGGGAGATCGCCGCCTTCATCCTCGGCTGCGCCGGCGACAAGCGCGCCTTCGAGACCCTGGTCCTGCTGCTCAACTACCGCGAACCGGTCCGCTGCGCCACGGCCGCGCACGCCCTGGGCAAGCTCGGCGACCCGCGCACCGCCCGCGCCGCGGCCGCCCTCGCCACCAACCCGCTGCGCACCGCCTACGCGCTGCACCCCGTCCGACTGCTCGCCGAACTCCGCGCACCGCAGTCCGTCCCCGCCCTGATCGCCACCCTGGAACGGCTGCTGACCCCGCACAACCCGTACTGGCGGGTGGCGCTGGCCTGCGTCGAGGGCCTGGGGGCACTCGGTGACAAGCGGGCGGTGCCGGCGCTGCGGGCGGCCGCCGGCCACTCCCGGCTCGCCGCGGCCGCGTCGGCGTCGCTGGCCCGCCTCGGCGTCCACGAGGACCCGCCCGGCGTGGGCGCCGGCCCGCCGGCCTGAAGGCCCCGCGCCGGCCCACCGGCCTACCGCAGCGGCCGCCGGTAGCGCAGCTCAGGGACGCGCCGCCCGCCCACGTCGGACGCCTCCTCGGCCCCGTCCGGGACGAATCCGGCCCGCTCGTAGAAGCGTTGGGCCCGGGCGTTGCCGCGGACCACCCACAGGTACAGCGCGCCGTACCCGAGGGACCGCGCCCGGAGCGTGCCGGCGTCCAACAGGGCCCGGCCGACGCCCGTCCCCAGGAGCTCGGGCGCCACGTACAGGGCCAGCAGCTCGGCCGCGGGACGCCGGACGGCCGGCAACTCCCGTTCGTCCGGCACGGGTTCACCGTCCGTGGGGCTCCCGTCGTCCCGGGCGAGGTCGGCGTCCCGGGCGGGGCCGGCGGCCGACCAACCGACGACCCGACCGGCCCGCTCCGCCACCAGCTCCCACACCGCGGGGCGGCGGCGCGCGAACCACTCCCGTCGCCGCGCGGCGTCCTGCGCCACATCCATCGCGTCCAGATACGCCTGCGGCATCAGCCCCGGGTACGCCGCCTGCCAGCCGCGCACCCGCACCGCCGAGACCGCGTCGATATCGGCCTCCGCCATCTCGCGTACGCACACTTCCGACAGCGGCTGCTCCGCCCTCCCCCCACCAGCCCCATCCGTCCCCCGCACCTCGACCCGTGCCATGTCCGCCTCCCCGGTCCGGTCCGTTTCATCGAGCGTCGAATCCACCGTGGACACCGGTCAACCGGATTTCTCACACCGGACGGCAGCCCTCCGGACAGTGCGTTTGACCTTGCCCCTGAGGGCAGGGTCGAAGACTCCCGACATGGCACACGCGCCTCTTGAGACCACATCGAACCCACCCATCCCGCGCCCCACGCAGAACCCACCCGTCTCGCACCCCGCACCGGAGCCGTCCGACGGCCCGCGCCGGGTCGTCGTCATCACCGGCGCCGGTACCGGCATCGGCCGGGCCACGGCCCGCGCGTTCGCGGCGCAGGGGGCGCACGTGGTGGCCGTCGGCCGCCGCCCCGAGCCGCTCGCCGAGACCGCCGCCGCGGCGGCCGACGCCGACGGCGCGGTCGTCCCCTACCCCGCCGACATCACCGCGGACGGCGCGCCCGAGGCCCTCGTCGGGCACGTCGTCGACGCCTACGGCCGGTTGGACGTCCTGGTCAACAACGCCGCGGTGGTCGGCAACGGCGCGCTCGGCAGCCACACCAAGGAGTCCATGGCACCCCAACTGGCCACCAACCTCCTCGCGCCGGTCCTGCTGACCCAGGAGGCCGTGCCCCACCTGGAGCGCACCGGCGGGGTGGTGGTCAACCTCAGCACCTCGGTCGGCCAACGGGGCTGGCCGGGCAACTCCGTCTACGCCGCCACCAAGTCCGGGCTGGAACTGCTCACCCGCAGCTGGGCGGTGGAGCTGGCACCGCGCGGCGTCCGGGTCGTGGCCGTGGCCCCCGGCGCGATCGACACCCCGATCGCGGACCACCAGGGCTGGTCCCCGGAGCACCGCGCAGCCCTGCGTGCCTGGCAGATCGAGCACACCCCGATGGGCCGCATCGGCCGCGCGGAGGAGGTGGCCTGGGCGATCACCGCGCTGGCCGCCCCGCACGCGGCCTTCGTCACGGGCGTGGTCCTCCCGGTGGACGGGGGCGCCGTGGTCGGCTGACCGGAGTCGGTAGCGTACGTGCCCTCCGGCCGCACGGCCGGTCCACGGCGCCGGACCGGCCCGTACGAGGGGAGGCGATCCGGTGCGGATCGGAGAACTGGCGGACCTGACCGGGGTCTCGCCGCGGGCGCTGCGCAAGTACGAGGACGAGGGCCTGCTCTCCTCGGAGCGGGCGGCCAACGGCTACCGGCTCTACGACGCGCGCGCCGCCGTCCGCGTCCGCAACATCCGGCACCTGCTGGACGCCGGCCTCACCCTCGCCGACGTCGCCTGCTTCCGGACGTGCCTGGACGGCGACCTGACCACCGCGCCGCCCTCGCCCGAGGGCCTGCGCATCGCCCGCGAGCGGCTCGCCGTCATCGACCGGCGGATCGCCGCCCAGGCGACCGCCCGCGACCGCCTGGCACGCGCCCTGGACGCCGTAGCACCCCCGGCGGCCGCCCGGCCCTGAGCCCGCACCACGGGCCCTTCGACGCCCCGCCGCACCCTCAGAGCAGCGTCAACTGCGTTGCCTGGGGACGCGGTTCGGGCGGCGTGGCGGGCTCCGGCGGCAGCCGGCGCGCCCGGTCCCTTCGGAACGGCCCGAGGCCGTGCTCGGCCGCCAGCTCGTGGACCTGCCGGGTGATCCGGCGCTGGTACCAGGTGGGCGCGTACGAGCCGCCGGCGTACAACTCCTCGTAGCGGCGCACCAGGTGTGGATGGTGGCGGCCCAACCAGGCCAGGTACCACTCGCGGGCGCCGGGCCGCAGGTGGAGCGCCAGCGGCGTGACCGAGTCGGCGCCGGCCTCGGCGACGGCCCGGACCGTGGCGCGCAACTGCTCCGGCGCGTCGGACAGGAACGGCAGCACCGGGGCCATCAGGACCCCGCAGGGGATGCCGTGGGCGGCGAGCGTGCGCACCACGTCGAGCCGCCGCCCGGGCGCGGGCGTGCCTGGTTCGACGGTCCGCCACAGCGCCTCGTCCAGGAACCCGACGGAGACCGAGACGCCGACGTCGGTGACCTCGGCGGCCTGCCGCAGCAGGGCGAGGTCGCGCAGGACCAGGGTGCCCTTGGTGAGGATCGAGAAGGGGTTGGCGTGGTCCCGCAGGGCCGCGAGGATGCCGGGCATCAGCGCATACCGTCCCTCCGCCCGCTGGTAGCAGTCGACGTTGGTGCCCATCGCGACGTGCTCGCCGCGCCACCGGGGCGCCGCCAGCTCCCGGCGCAGCAGCTCCGGCGCGTTGACCTTGACCACGATCTGGGAGTCGAAGTCGAGGCCGGTGTCCAGGTCGAGGTAGCCGTGGGTCTTGCGGGCGAAGCAGTAGACGCAGGCGTGGCTGCAACCGCGGTAGGGGTTCACGGTCCATTCGAACGGCATCCGGGAGGCGCCCGGCACGCGGTTGACGAGGGAGCGGGCGCGCACCTCGTGGAAGGTGATGCCGCGGAATTCGGGGGTGTCCACCGTTCGGGTGACGACATCCGTGCCGAACAGCGCGGACGGGCTTTCTCCCAGATTGTCCCAGCGCATCGGGCCTCCTGTTGCGATCCTGCCGAGCCCCCACCTCGATATTAGAACACCTGTTCGCTTCCGGGTTGTCAACCCGGATTTGGGTGCGCTGCCCAGTGGTGGTTGGCTTGGCGGCGCACCGCAGGTTGGCGGCGCACTCAGGTCCGGCAGCCGACTACTGGAGGAAGGCACACATGGGGCAGGTAGAGGCCACCACGCAGCGGGAGATCGCGGCGGACCCGGAGGACGTGTTCGACGCGCTCGCCGACTACAACGGAACGCGCCGGCAGCTGCTGCCCGAGCACTTCAGCGAGTACGAGGTCCGCGAGGGCGGCGACGGCAAGGGCACCCTCGTCCACTGGAAGCTCCAGGCCACCAGCAAGCGGGTGCGCGACTGCCTGCTGGAGGTCGACGAGCCGACCGACGGCCAGCTGGTGGAGAAGGACCGCAACTCCTCCATGGTGACCACCTGGGTCGTCACCCCGGCCGGGGAGAACCGCGCCAAGGTCGTCGTCACCACCACCTGGCAGGGGGCCGGCGGCATCGGCGGCTTCTTCGAGCGGACCTTCGCCCCCAAGGGGCTCGGCCGCATCTACGACGCGATCCTGGCCAACCTCGCCGCCCACATGGAGAAGTGAGGGGGCGTCGCCCCCTGACCCGTTCGCGGCGCCGGCAGACTCACCGGTTCGAGTGGTTTCCCCCGCGCGGCGCCGTCCGGCCTCCCGGACGGCCCGCCGACGGAAACCCCTGATCGGAGCCCAAGAGGCGCCCCGGACACGGCACTTGACGCCCGACACCACCCGCCTCGCCCCGCATCCCCTCGCTTGATCGCCGTTGTCGCCCAGCGCGAGAAACGGGCGCCGCAGCAGCGTGACGAGGGGAGCGGGACGTGGGCGGGACCACCCTGAGCGAGCGGGACGAGCCGGCCGGACCGCCCGACGCCGACGCCGCCGCCGCGGCCCCGACGCCCGAGCCCGACGCACCGGAGCCCCACGACCCCGCGCCGGTCCCACCCGGCCCCTGCCGGGCGCGCCCCGCATCGCCTTCCGCTACCGCCCCTCGGCTTCCTCCCCCTGCTGGCGGGCGGCGAGGATCGCGGCCAGTGCCTGGCCGATGAACGCCTCGGCGGCGGCCTTCTCGACGCCGAGGTCGGTGAGCGGACCGGAGCCGTTCTCCTGCTCCAACAGGGCCAGCAGGAGGTGTTCGGTGCCGATGTAGTTGTGGCCCAGCCGCAGGGCCTCGCGGTAGGTGAGTTCCAGCGCCTTGCGGGACTGGGCGTCGAACGGGGTGAGGGCGGGCAGTTCCTCGGCCGCGGGCGGTAGCGCCGCGGTCGCGGCCTCGCGGAGGGCCTGGGGCGTCACGCCCTGGTCCGCCAGCGCCCGCACGGCGAGCGCCTCCGGTTCGCGCAGCAGGCCGAGGACGAGGTGCTCGGGGCGGATCTCGTCGTTCCGGGCGGCGTGGGCCTCGTTCTGCGCCCCGACCACCACGTTCCGGGCTCGTTCGGTGAAGCGGCTGAAGCCCTGGGAGGGGTTGAGGTCCGAGCCCGCGCCCGAAGCCTTGGGGACGAAGCGCTTCTGTGCGGCCTGCTTGGTGACCCCCATGCTCTTGCCGATGTCGGTCCAGGACGCGCCCGAGCGCCGGGCCTGGTCCACGAAGTGCCCGATGAGGTGGTCGGCCACCTCGCCGAGGTGGTCCGCGGCGATCACGGCGTCGGAGAGCTGCTCCAGCACGTCGGAGTGGGTCTTCTTGATGCCCTCGATCAGATCGTCGAGGCGGACGGGATGCGTCATGCGAGCGGGTTCTGTCATGCGTCAACCATAGGTTGACGATCATGGGTCGTCAACCCGAAGTTGACGACGGGATGGTGAGGCGATCCCGGTCGGCCACGGGGTCATCCGTTCAGGCGCCGGACGCCTCCGTGGGGGCGGTGTCGGCGGTGGCCCCCTGGCGGTCGGCGGCGCCCGCCAGGTCCCGGTGGATGACCTTGGCGGCCGCCTCCACCGTGGCCACCCCGTAGTCCATGGTGTCGCTGCCCGTGGAGAGGAGGGCCATCCCGTAGTCGTTGCCGTTGCCGCGGAACACGCCGACGCTGTGCACCCGCCAGCCCTGGTGGGAGCGCGACAGCCAGCCGTTCTTGAGGTGCGCGGTCGCCGACGCCGGCGCGCCCGCGGGCACGCCCCAGCGCTGCTCGGGGACGACCTTCTGCATCAGGTCGAGGGCGTAGGCGCGGGACGCCGTGCCCAGCACCGCGTTGTCCGTCGTCAGCAGCCGCAGCAGGGTGAGTTGGTCGGCGGCGGTGATCTGGGTGAGGCCCCAGGAGCCGCCGGGGCCGGGCACGGTGTCCCGCATGCCGGCCAGGTCCAGGAAGTGCTGGACCGCGGGCCTGCCGACCTGGTGCCACAGCGCGTCGGTCGAGGCGTTGTCCGACTTCGTGATCATGGCCGTGGTCAGCGCGACCTCGTGCGGCGTCAACGTCCGGTGCGCCTCCTCCGCCTGCCGCAGCAACGTCCCGAGGACCGTGACCTTGACGACGCTCGCGGAGTCGAACGACGTGCCCGCCTGGAACTCGCAGCTGGTCCCGGAGGGTCGGTCGTAGAGGGCGACCGCCGAGGTGCCCCGGCGGCCCTGGAGCGCATCGGCGAGGTCGTGGGACAGGGCGGGGGCCAGGCCCGGCCGGTCGGAGGTGCAAAGGACGCGGGCGTCCCCCACGGTGTCGCTGCCGGTGCTCGCCGAGGCGGGGCTCGCCGTGCTCCATGCCGTGAGCGCGGCGCCGGCGGCCACGAGGGCGGCCAGCCCGCGACGCGTGCGGCGTGCGGTGCGTGATGCGTGCATAGGCGTGGTGTCCTGTCCCACTGTGCGCGCCGCCCGCCTGGCATCCCTGGGGGAGCCCACCCGGTATCCCACCGGCTACGGCGATCAAGCGGCGACCGTGCCCTGGTAGCGGGCACCCCGCAAGAATGCGGGCCGATCGGCCGATGGGAAAAGACCGGACGGGTGTGATATGCGCCAAACGGACATTGGCGTCATCGCGCCCGGCGGGCCGGAACGCCGCTCGGCCCGCGGCCCCGCCCCGACGCCCTCGTGGGCGCCGTCGCAGGCTCGGGCGGACCACCGCGGCATCGCCGGAGGCGGCCGCCTTCCCGTGCTCCCACAGGCCACCGCGCACGCCGTTTCGCGCAGGCCCCTGCGCGCCATCGGGGCGCCGGTCGACACCACCGCCCCGATGCGCCCCGATCTCGCGGCGAACCGCCGCCCGTCTACGGCAGCAACGGCTGGACCGGGTCCATCCACCAGGCGGCGGTGGCCCCCGGCAGCGTCCCGGCCGGACAGTCACCGCTGGCCAGCAGGGGTGCACCGGTCACCGGCGCCGGCACCGGCCCGGTGCCGAAGTTCACCGCGCAGACCAGACCGTCACCGCGGACGAACGCCAGCACCTGCGGCGGCGATTCCAGCCAGCGCAACGTGCCGTCACCCAACTGGGGAAGGCCCCGGCGCAACTGGAGCGCCTCGCGGTACAGATGCCAGAAGGATCCGGTGTCGGCCACCGCCCCCTCCGCCGTGTGCGCCGCGAACGACGCCGGCTGCGGCAACCAGGTCGACGCCGCCCCGGGCGCGCTGAAGCCGTACGGGGCGGCCTCCCCCGACCAGGGCAGCGGCACTCGGCAGCCGTCGCGGATGTGCTGCCGGCTGCCCGTGCGGTGGAAGATCGGGTCGGTGAGCACGTCGTCCGGCAGGTCGTCGACCTCGGGCAGGCCCAACTCCTCGCCCTGGTAGACGTACGCGGCGCCGGGCAGGGCCAGCATCAGCAGCGCCGCGGCGCGCGCCCGGGCCGGGCCCGACGCGCCCGCCGGGGTGCCCGCTTCGCCGGCGTAGCGGGTGACGGTGCGCACCTGGTCGTGGTTGTTGAGCACCCAGGTGACGGTGGAACCGGTGTCCGCGATGTCGGTCAGCGCCTCGGAGATCACCTTGCGGAAGAGGTCGACGTCCCAGCGCGCGGTCAACAGGTGGAAGAAGAACGCCTGGTGGAGCTCGTCGGGCCGCACGTAGGCGGCCTGCTCGCCCGGGGTGCGCACCGAGACCTCGCCCACGAGCAGCCGGTCGTGGCCGTCCCGGGCGGTGTACTCCTCGCACAGCGCCCGCCACTCGCGCCACACCTGGTGCACCTCGGGTTGGTTCCAGGCCAGCGGGTTGACCGAGTCGCGGGTGCGCTCGTCGGCCTCCGGGTCGGGGGAGTCGGGGAGCTCGGGGTGCTTGAAGAGCCCCGCCGCCACGTCGATGCGGAAGCCGTCCACGCCGCGGTCCAACCAGAAGCGCAGCACCTTGTCGAAGTCGGCCGCCACGTCGGGGTTGCGCCAGTTGAGGTCGGGCTGCTCGGGGGTGAACATGTGGAGGTACCACTGCCCCGGGGTGCCGTCCTCCTCGATGGTGCGGGACCAGGCGGGGCCGCCGAACATCGCCCGCCAGTTGTTGGGCGGCAGTTCGCCGTGCTCCCCGCGCCCGTCCGCGAAGTGGAAGAGCGCCCGCGACGGCCCGCCGGGCCCCTCCTCCAACGCCGAGCGGAACCAGGGGTGTTCGCTGGAGCAGTGGTTCGGGACGATGTCCAGCAGCACCTTCAGGCCGAGGCGGTGGGCGTCGGCCATCAGCCGGTCGAACTCGTTGAGGTCGCCGTAGACGGGGTCGACGTCGCGGTAGTCCGCCACGTCGTAGCCGTGGTCGTGCTGCGGGGACGGGAAGAACGGGCTGAGCCAGATCCCGTCCACGCCGAGCTTCTTGAGGTACGGCAACCCCTCCCGGACGCCGGCCAGGTCTCCGGTACCGTCTCCGGTGGTGTCGCGGAAGCTGCGGACGTAGACCTGGTAGATGACCGCATCGCGCCACCAGCGCTGGGCCGTGTCCTGGGCGGGGGTCGGAAGGCCGCGATCTGCGGTGGCTGTGAGCATCTGCCGGATCCACTTCTTACGGTGCAAGTCGGCGCGGCGGCTTGCGAGTTGCTGTTATGCATGCATGTTAGGTAGCCGCATCTTTTCGGTGTCAACTGAATGTCGAAAGTCGAACGGTACGTGCCCGGATTTGTGGGGTACTGCGTCTCGATCCCGTCTGGAATGTCATCCGGCGGATGCCCACGCGATCCTCAACTCCCTTGCCCTGTAGGCGAGTAGGGAGTAGCTACATGAGTGCGGACCGTAGGGGCTCACCTCACGGAACGTGGTGCGGTCGCCACCTGGCGTCGGCCCCGATACCGCCTTCCGGTATACCTGTTAGCCGTTGTGGAGGGAGCTGCGCGCCCTCCGCAGGAACGGCCTCCGTGTGAGGACTTGGGGACAAGACTTCCGGAGGAAGCCCTCAGGGGCGGGACGGTCACCGGCCGGGCCCGCTCCGGACCGGACGGTCGCTTCGGCAACCGCCGTTGCGGCAGCAGGCGTTGTCGTGCACGCCGATGCGGGTAACGGGGCGGGCGGGGCGCGCCGAGGGGCGGACGCCGCGCCCCGGGCGACGGGGACCGGGCAACGTTTGACGACTACGACTACGACTACGACTACGACTACGGGCAACGGGCGTCGAGGGCTCAAGGAGAGGGAGAGCGTGCGACTGCCACTCCTGGCACTGCTGGTCAACGGACCCGCGCACGGATACGAACTCAAACAGGCCCTGGAGGCGCTCCTGGGTGCGGCCTACCCCCGGCCGAACGTCGGCCAGATCTACGTGACCCTGGGCCGGTTGGAGAAGACGGGCCTCATCGAGGGCGAGGACGTCGAACAGTCGGACCGGCCGAACAAGCGGACCTACCGGATCACCGCGGCCGGCCGCGAGGCGGTGGAGGCGTGGTTCGAGGACGCCACCGTCGAACCGCGGGTCCGCGACGAGTTCTTCATGAAGCTGGCACTGGCCTCCCGCGCCGGGGCCACCAGCCGGGTCGCCCTGATCGACCGCCAGCGTCGGCACTACCTCAAGAGCATGCGCGAACTGTCCCGCCTGGCCGCCGCGGAAGACCGCGACAACCGGGTCGCGCACCTGCTGATAGAGGGCGCGATGTTGCACATCCGGGCCGATCTCGCATGGTTGGAACGCTGCCAGGAGGACCTGGGGTGAGGGGACGGGCGGCTTAGTCGGGTGGCTTAGTCGGCCGGTGGCGGTGGCGGTGGCGGTGGCGGTGGCGGTGACCCGCTTCCTGGCGTGTGCCTCCGCGTTGGTTTTTTCCCCTCCGCCCACCCCCCCGTTCGGGGGGTGGGCGGGTATGGACGGCCGGTGGGCCGCCCGTGGCCGCGCCCACGCGAACGCGCACGGCCGGCCGCCCCCGCCCCGCCGCCCGGATGATCTTCAGTGGTCTGGACCTCCGGAGTTATCCACAGCCCTGGTCGGCGGGTTGTGCCCCGCGTAACGTGATCAGTCAAGGATCGGGCACATGCCCTCTCACCTGCGATGGGACTGATAGACGTGAAGATCCTGATCTCCGCGGACATGGAGGGAGCCACGGGCGTGACGTGGCCCGCGGACGTGCTGCCGGGTACGCCGCAGTGGGAGCGCTGCCGCCACATGTTCACCTCCGACGTGAACGCCGCCATCGCCGGCTTCTTCGACGGCGGAGCGGACGAGGTGCTCGTCAACGAGGCCCACTGGACGATGCGCAACCTGCTGCTGGAGCAGCTCGACGAGCGCGCCGAGATGCTGACGGGCCGCCACAAGGCCCTGAGCATGGTCGAGGGCGTGCAGCGCGCAGACGTCGACGGCATCGCCTTCGTCGGCTACCACACCGGTGCCGGGACGGAAGGCGTGCTGGCGCACACCTATCTGGCCAACACCCTCACCGGCGTCTGGGTCAACGGGACACGCGCCAGCGAGGGGCATCTCAACTCCCTCGTCGTGGCCGAGTACGGGGTGCCCGTGGTGCTGGTGACGGGCGACGACCGGACGTGCGTCGACGCGCAGGGGTACGCCCCGCAGGCGCCCGGCGTGGCGGTCAAGGACTACGTCTCGCGCTACGCGGCGGTGTGCCGTCCGCCGGCCCGCACGGCGGCCGACATCCGGGCCGCGGCCTGCAAGGGCGCGGCGCTCGCGGTGCGTCATGACCCGGTCCGGGGCGGCCCGTTCCGGTTCGAGTTGGAGTTCGACGCCGAGCATCTGGTGGGGGCCGCGACATGCGTGCCCGGCGTGGAGCGCTGCGGCGAGCGCCGGGTGACGTATACCAGTCAGGAAACGTACGAAGCCATCCGGTGTTTCAAGGCGGTCACCACGGTCGTCTCGTCCGCCGTGGAGGAACAATATGGCTGAGATCCAATGGGCACAGGACGCGTCCGACCGGGACGCCGAGACGGTCGATCAGCAGGCGCTGGACGAGGTGGTGCGGTTCACCTCGGACCTGATCCGCATCGACACCAGCAATACCGGGGACGGCACCTGCCGGGAGCGCCCGGCGGCGGAGTACGTCGCCGAGCGGCTTGCCGAGGTGGGCATCGAGCCGGTCCTGGCGGAGCGCACCCCGGGACGCACCAACGTCGTCGCCCGCATCGAGGGCAGCGACCCGTCCGCGGACGCGCTCCTGGTGCACGGGCACCTCGACGTGGTCCCGGCCGAGCCCGCCGACTGGCAGGTCCCCCCCTTCTCCGGGGAGGTCCGCGACGGTGTGGTCTGGGGCCGCGGCGCCATCGACATGAAGAACATGGACGCGATGATGCTCGCCACCGTCCGGCAGTGGGCCCGCAGCGGTGTGCGGCCCCGGCGGGACGTCGTCCTGGCCTTCACCGCCGACGAGGAGGCCAGCGCCGAGGACGGCTCGGGATTCCTCGCCGACCACCACGCCGACCTCTTCGAAGGCTGCACCGAAGGCATCAGCGAATCGGGCGCCTTCACGTTCCACGCCGGCGGCGGAATGCGGATCTACCCGATCGCGGCGGGGGAACGGGGCACCGCCTGGCTGAAGCTGACGGCCCGGGGCCGGGCCGGCCACGGCTCGAAGGTCAACCGCGACAACGCGGTCAGCCGGCTGGCCGACGCGGTGTCCCGGATCGGTGCGCACGAGTGGCCGGTGCGGCTCACCCCCACCGTCCGGGCGGCGCTGCGCGAGCTCGCCGCGCTGCACGACATCGACGTCGCCCTCGAGCGCCCCGACTTCGACGTCGACGCCCTCATGGCGAAGCTCGGCCCGGCCGCCAAGCTGGTCGAGCCGACGGTCCGCAACAGCGCCAACCCGACGATGCTCACCGCCGGCTACAAGGTCAACGTGATCCCGGGGTCCGCCACCGCCTACGTGGACGGGCGGGTCGTCCCCGGAGGCGAGGCGGAGTTCCGCACGACCATGGACGCGCTCACGGGGCCTGACGTCAGCTGGGACTACCACCACGGCGAGGTGGCGCTCCAGGCCCCGGTCGACTCTCCGTCGTTCGCCGCGATGCGGGCCGCGATCGAGCGGTTCGACCCGGACGGGCACGTCGTGCCGTACTGCATGTCCGGGGGCACGGACGCCAAGCAGTTCTCCCGGCTCGGCATCGTCGGCTACGGCTTCTCGCCGCTGAGGCTGCCGGAGGGGTTCGACTACCAGGCGCTCTTCCACGGCGTGGACGAGCGGGTGCCCGTGGAGGGCCTGCACTTCGGCGTCCGGGTCCTGGACCACTTCCTGCGGGGCGTGCCGGGGAGCCGCTGACCGACCTTCTGCGGGGGGTGCGGCGGTCCGAGCCGGCCGTCGACGCGCCGGCCGGCTCGGTCGCCGGACCGTCCGCCACGGAGGAGCCGACGGCCGGGGACGGCCATGGGCCGCTGGCGTGTGAGGTCGGCGGGGGAGGGACCCGCCTCGTCGAGGTGCGGTGTGGCACGCGGCCGGCGCGGGAGTGGACTGAGGCTCCGGCAAAGGCCGTCCGCCGTGCGCCCGCGCCCCGGGGCTCGCCGTGACGTTGCGTCAGAACGAGGCCCCTGGCCGGCGCTGCGCACCGGCGCGTCTCGTGGCCGTATCCGCGCCCACCGCAGCCCGGCAAAGGGCGTGCCATCGGCCCATTTCCCGCCCAGATGCGATGAACTGACGTCCTATCACCGGCGCACGTCACGAGCGTTGACATGTCCGTTACTCGTGTCACAACATGAGCGCGCCGTTACCGACTGGTTGGTACGACGTGTCCTTCTGGAGGTCTGCGTGCCCAGCGTGTCCCGAGTCGTGTCCCGCCCCGTGCTCCGCATGTCCCTCGCCCTGCTGACCGGCACCGCCCTCACCGCCCCTCTCGTCCTGAGCGCCCCGGCCGCCGCTGCGGGGGACGCCGCCGAGCCGTACACGGTCACCGCGTTGAAGGTCACCATGCGGGCGGGCGACCGCCTGTGCGCGGTGGACGCGGACCTCTACCGCCCGACGGGCGTCAACGCCGCGCACCCGGCGCCGGCCGTGCTGACCACCAACGGCTTCGGCGGCAGCAAGGCGGACGGCTCGACCAACGCCACCGCCCGGGCGTTCGCCGACCGCGGCTACGTCGCGCTCGCCTACTCCGGCCTCGGATTCGGCAAGACCGGCTGCCCGATCTCCCTCGACGACCCCCAGATCGACGGCAAGGCCGCGAGCCAGCTCATCGACCTGTTGGCCGGGACGCGCACCGCCGACGACGGCACCCGCATCGACTTCGTCGCCAAGGACCGCCCCGGCGATCCCCGGGTCGGCATGATCGGCGGGTCGTACGGCGGCGCGATCCAGATGGCCACCGCCGCGGTCGACCACCGCGTCGACGCACTGGTCCCGCTGATCACCTGGAACGACCTGTCCTACTCCCTCGACCCGAACAACGCCGCTCGCACGGACGGCGTCAGCGGTCCGGTACCCGGTGCGTACAAGTACCAGTGGACGAACGGGTTCTTCCTCATCGGGGAGGCGCAGGGGCTGCTCCACCCGGGGCTGGACTCGTCGCGGGCCGGCGGCGCCTGGTGCCTGCACTTCGTCGCGCCAGCCTGCCGCACCAAGCGGCTGCTGGACTCGCGCGCCTACCCGGCCGACGAGACCCGGACGATGCTCGCCTACGCCCGCAGCGTCTCCCCGGTCTCCTACCTGAAATCCGTCAAGGCGCCCACCCTGCTCGTCCAGGGCCAGGCCGACACCCTCTTCAACCTCAACGAGGCCGCGGCCACGTACCGGACGCTCGCCGCCCAGGGCACGCCCGTCAAGATGATCTGGCAGTCCTGGGGCCACAGCGGCGGGATGAAGGACCCGGCGCCGGGCGAACTCGACCTGGGCAAGGGGAATCTGGACACCAGCTACGTGGGTCGGCGGATCCTCGCCTGGTTCGACCGCTACCTCCGGCACCGGACGGCCACGAGCACCGGACCGGCCTTCGCGTACTACCGGGACTGGGTGAGCAGCGGTCCCACCTACGCCTCCTCGTCAGACTTCCCGGCGGGTGACGACCGCCGGCTGTACCTGTCCGGGGACGGCAAGCTCGTCGACGACCGTGCCAAGGTGGCCCGCGGAAGCCGCGACTACCGCAACCTGCGGGTCCCCACCAGTCACTCGGAGAACTCCCTGTCCGGCATGCTCGGGCTCCCCGACCCGGCCCCCTACGACATCAAGGGCACCTACCTGGACTGGACCTCGGAGCCGGTGACCGGCGGGCCGTTGGACGTCGTGGGGGCCCCGAAGCTGACGCTGAAGGTCGTCTCGCCGCAGGCCGAGCAGGTGCAGAACTCCTCCGACGCGGCGGACAAGCTGGTGCTCTTCGCGAAGCTCTACGACGTCGCGCCGGACGGCCACAAGACGCTGGTGCACCGGTTGGTGGCCCCGGCCCGGGTGCCCGACGTGACCCGGGAGTTCACCGTGGAGCTCCCGGGCATCGTGCACCGCTATCAGCCGGGACACCGGTTGCGGCTGGTGATCGCCGCGAGCGACTCGGCCTATGTGGGCAATCGCGGCGTGAAGCGCGTGACGGTCACCAGCGCGCCCGGGGACGCCGGTGTCCTCGAACTGCCCGTCACCCAGGGAGCCGTGCCGTAGCGGGCGGATGGCTGCCGCGACGGGGGGGCGGCAGGGCCAGGTGAGGTGCGCGCCGCGACACCCGATGCCGGTGGCCGGCCGGGCGTCGGGCGTCCGCACCGGCGACCGCTCGGGGCGGGTGCCGGTGCGGGGCGGTCCGTCGGCGTCAGTCCTCCGTGACCTCGATGGCCTGTACGGGGCAGGCGCGGGCGGCTTCGCGCACCAGGGGGTCGCCCCCGCCGTCCTCCCGGCCCGGCAGCAGGGCGCTGAACCCGTCGTCGTCCTGGGTGAACACCGACGGGGCGGTCAGTGCGCACTGACCGGAACCGATACAGACGCCGGTGTCGATGGTGATCCGCATCTTTGGAGCCCTTTCCTTGGCGTGCCGCGTGCGGTGGGCCGAACGGCGCTACCAGATCAGCGGCAGTTCGATCATTCCTTGGAGAGTTTCCCCCGGCTTGAAGGGAATTTCGGCAGCCGGCACGGCGAGTCGCAGGTCGGGCACTCGCCGGAACAGCGAGCGTAGCGCGATCTCCAACTCGGCGCGGGCCAGATTCTGGCCCAGGCACTGGTGGATGCCGAAGCCGAACGCGACGTGGTGGCGGGCCGAACGGTCGACGTGGAGTTCGTCCGGTGACGGGTAGGCCGTCGCGTCGCGGTTGATCAGGGAGGTGGAGAACACCACGCCGTCGCCGGTGCGGATGGTGTGCCCGGCGATCTCGATGTCGGCGGTCGCGACCCGCAGCATGCCGTCGGCTATGGACAGGAACCGCAGCAACTCCTCGACCGCTCCCGGTATCAGGCTCTCGTCGGACCTCAACTGGGCCAACTGGTCGGGGTGTTCGAGGAGGGCGAAGGTGCCGAGGGAGATCATGTTGGCGGTGGTCTCGTGCCCGGCGACCAGCAGGACCATGGCCAGCCGGACCAGTTCCTGGTGTTGGAGCGTGCCGGCCCGGAGCTGCTCGGCGATCAGCTCGTCGAGCAGTCCGTCACCCGGATCCGTCTCCTTGCGGGCCATCAGATCCGCGAGGTATCCCTCCAACTCGCGTCGGGCCTGCTCGCTCTCCTCGGCCGTGCCTCCGCGGAGGATGCGGCGCGACCGGCCCTCGAAGAACTCGTGGTCCGCGTACGGGACGCCGAGCAGCGAGCAGATCACCATCGACGGGACCGGGAGCGCGAACGCGGAGACCAACTCGGCGGGTGGGCCCTGCTCCAGCATCCGGTCCAGGAGGCCGTCCACGATCTGTTGGATCTGCGGTCGGAGCGCGGCGGTCCGTTTGACGCTGAAGCTGGGGATCAGCATGCGGCGCTGAGTGTTGTGCTCGGGATCGTCCACGCCGATCAAGGGGGTGCGCACCCGCCGGACGGCCTCGAACCGCTCGACCGGGATGGGGAAGGCCGGGTTCTGCCGGTCGGACGACAGGCGGGGGTCGACCAGCAGCGTCCGCGCCTCGGCGTGCCCGGTCACCGCCCAGACCTTGCGGCCGTTGTAGAAGCTGACGTGCGAGAGCGGACCGGATTCGCGCAGCGGCCGGTAGTTCGTCGGCGGGTGGTAGGGACAAGTGCGGTCTTGAGGGAAGGGGATGGTTCCGGTCACGGTTCCTCCCGTGCGGGTGGGGAGTGAGTTGCTCGCCCGGGGGACACCGCCTGCTGCTGACTGGCGTGCCTGCCGCGGGACGAGTCGTGCGCGCCGCGCTGCTCTCCGTGGGGGCGGGTGCCGGTCACCCCTGCCCGCCCGCCGTCCGGCACAGGGGATGGCGGTCCCGCAATTGCGTCCGGTCGGTGCCTTCACCCCCTCTCGGCGGTGGCGTCCGCCGCCCGGCGCGGCGGGTCCGATGGTCGAACGTCCGGATCGGCCCCGGAGGTTCCCGTCGGATGCAGCAGGGTCTCCAGCACCGCGTCCAGGTGGCGCTCGCGGGCGGGGCCGTCCGGCAGGGAGCGGGGGACCGAGTGGCTCAGCTGGGTGTGCCCCAGGTAGGCGGTGTACGCGAGCAGGCCGCGGCGGTGCGCCTCGTCCTCGGGGAAGCCCAACTCGACGAAAAGGTCGGCGATGTGGCCGATCCGGCGGTCGGTCACCCGGGCGAGCACGGACGACACCCGTGGATCGCCCGCGGAGGCCAGCAAGGAGACCTCCAGCGGATCCTCGGCGGCCCGGCGGGTGGCCCGCAGGAACAGGCGGCGGAGCCGTGCGCCCGGGTCGGGCTCGTCGGCCAGCTCGGCGATCGCCGCTTCGGTGCGGGCTTGTGCCCAGCGGTCCAGGGCGGCCTCGATCAAGGCGTCGCGGTTGGCGAAGTGCCAGTAGAAGCTGCCCTTCGTGGTGCCCAACCGGGCCGCCAGCGGCTCGACGGCGACCGCGGAGAGGCCCCCTTCCCCCATGGCCGCCAGTGCCGCGTCCGCCCAGTCCTGCACGGTCAGTCGCTGCCGTGCGGCGGCGCCGCCGGTCCCCTTCGTCCGCTCTCGCACCATGACCATACGCTACCGTACGGTAAAAACATACGCCACCGTATGGAGGTGCTCCGTGCGCACGATCCGCGACGCCCGTGTCCGCACCGTCCACGCCCCCCGCAGCCGCCCACCCCGCGCGCAACTGCTCAACCGCCTCCGATGGGACCGCTCGACGGCCGTACCCCTCCCGGCGGGCGCGACCCTGGCACGCAGTGCCTTCTCGCGCGTGGACTTCCACGGTGCCTGGCAGGTGCCGCTGCGCCCCGGCATGCCGCGCGAACCGGACGCGTGACAGCGGGCGTTGCGCCGGGCCCCGTTCCCCGTCCTCGCCCGGCGGGGTGGCGAGACGCTGTTCGGCAAGGACGCCGGACACCTCGACTTCCGCGCGTCCCTGCTGGTCACCGACGACCACATCACCCTCGGCACGGTGGTCCGCATCCACCACCGCGGCGGACGGCTCCACCGGGCCGCGCTACGCCGGCTCCACCCCTTCGCCGCCCGCGGCGTGCTGCGCAGGGCCCACCGCGAGGTGGCACTGTCCGCGCCCACCGCGGGGGAGCGCTGGTGGACGCACCATCCGTAGGCGCCTCACGGACGCCCCCACCTACTGGTCAAGGATGGCACTCAGTGCCAGACTCGGTTCATGGTGCAACGAGACGACACGCGACGGCGGACCGCCGGCACGGACCAGGCATGGGCGGCGCTCGGCGGCGCCCCCGGGCTCACGGCGCGGATCTCCTACGACGGCCCGCCCGGCCTGCTCGCGGCCCGCCTCCCGGTCATGGCCCTGGCCCGCTCCACGGTGGCCGTCTGCGCGCTCGCCGCGGCCGAACTGGCCGCCCGGCGCGACGACGTCCCGCTGCCCGCCGTACGGGTCGACGACGGCGCCGTGGCCACCGCCTTCGTCAGCGAACGGCACCTCCGGATCGACGGCCGCGCCCCGACCTCCTTCGCACCGCTCTCCCGCTTCTGGCGCACCACGGACGGCTGGCTGCGCACCCACGCCAACTACCCCCACCACCGCACCCGTTTGCTCGACGCCCTGGGCCTGTCCGGCACCGCGACGCCCGCGGACGCCGAGGCCGCCATCGCCGCACGCCGCTGCGAAGACCTCCAAGAGGCCGTCCACGCGGCGGGCGGCCTGGCCGTCGCCGCCCGCACCCCCGAGGAGTGGTCCGCCCACGAACAGGGCGCCGCCGTCGCCCGCCACCCCCTGGTGACCCGGGCGGCCCTCGGCGCCGACGCCCCACCGCGCCCCCTGCCGGCCCGCGCCGGTGACCCCCTGCTGCCCGCCGCCGGGCTGCGGGTGCTGGACCTGACCCGGGTGATCGCCGGCCCGGTGGCCACCCGCACCCTCGCCCTCCTCGGGGCCGACGTCCTCCGCATCGACGCCCCGCAGCTGCCGGAGAGCCAGGACGCCCACTGCGACACCGGCTTCGGCAAGCGCTCCACCACCCTCGACCTGGGCTCGCGCGGCGGCCGCATGTCCTTCGAGGCACTGTTGGCGGAGGCCGACGTCGTGGTCACCGGCTACCGCCCCGGCGCCCTGGACCGCCTCGGGCTCGCCCCCGAAGCCCTCGCCGAGCGCCGCCCCGGCCTGGTCGTGGCCCGCCTCTCCGCCTGGGGCGACGACGGCCCCTGGGGCGACCGCCGCGGATTCGACAGCCTCGTGCAGGTCGCGACCGGCATCGCCGCGGTCGAAGCGAGCGCCGACGGCACCCCGGGCGCACTGCCCGCGCAGGCACTGGACCACGGCACCGGCTACCTGCTGGCCGCGGCGGTCCTGCGGGCACTGACCGAGCAGTCCCGGACGGGCGGCTCACGCCTCGCGACGCTGGCCCTCGCCCGTACGGCGCGCTGGCTCATCGAGGACCTCCCGGACGAGCCCGAGCCGGCCGGCCCCGAGGGCACCACGGACCCGACGGCCGCTACCGGCCACGACCCCGCCCGCCACCTCAGGGAAACCCGCAGTCCCGTAGGGCGGCTGCGGCACGCGCTGCCTCCGGTGTCCTTCGCCGGAGGCCCGACCAACTGGAGCACACCGCCCGGCCGTTGGGGTACCGATGCGCCCGCCTGGCGCCCCGCCGCACGCCCATAGGGCCCTGACCGCACCCGTACCCGCACCCGTCCCCGTACACCGGCCCCGACCAGCCGTACCGACGCCGGGGCCTACGAGCGGGTAGCGGTCCGCCCGTAGGCCACGGGACGGCCGGTCACCAGGCGGAAGAACGCGGTTGGTCCAGTCTCGCCGCCCCTCGTACGATCTGCGGATGACGAGCACCGACCGCTATCTCGCACGTGGCCCCCGGGCGGGCATCCGGCACTTCACCGCCGCGGACCGGGCGGAGTTCACCGCGCTCAGCCGGCAGAGCGCCGACCTGCACCGGCCCTGGCTCTTCCCGCCGGACGACGACGCCGCGTTCGACGGCTACCTGGCGCGGCTCCAGGAGCCGCTCCGGGAGGGCTTCTTGATCTGCGAGCACGACAGCGGCCGGATCGCGGGCTACCTCACGATCAACAACATCGTGCACGGCGCCTTCCGCAGCGGCGCCATCGGCTACGGCGCCTTCGCGCCCGCCGCCGGCCGCGGCCTGATGAGCGAGGGCCTGCGGCTGGTGCTCCGGTATGCCTTCGACCACCTGGGGCTGCACCGCCTGGAGGCCAACATCCAGCCGACCAACAGACAGTCGATCTCCCTGGTCGAGCGCGCGGGCTTCCGCCTGGAGGGGTTCTCCCCGGACTTCCTCTTCGTCGACGGCGCCTGGCGCGACCACGAGCGCTGGGCCGTCACCCGTGAGATGGTCCCTGAGGACGCAGACGACCAGACGGACCGGAAGGACCCGGCGGACCGGGCGGTCCAGGAGGGCGACCGGGCGGACCGGGACGTCCGGAGAGGCGGCGAGGCGGAGTGAACGATTCCAAGGGCGCGGGGGACGTCGTCGTCCGGCGCGCCGTACCGATCTTCCGGATCTTCGACGTGGCCAAGGCGCACGACTTCTACGTCGACTACCTCGGCTGCACCATCGACTGGGAACACCGCTTCGCACCCGACATGCCGCTCTACACCCAGGTCTCCCGCAGCGGCCTGGTGCTGCACCTCTCCGAGCACCACGGCGACGCCACGCCCGGCTCCACCGTCTACGTCGAGCTGACCGGCGTGCGGGCCCTGCACGCCGAACTGACCGCCAAGGACTACCCCTACCTGCGGCCCGGCCTGGAGGAGGACGAGTTCGGCACCGGTCTCACCCTGATCGACCCCTTCGGCAACCGGCTCCGCTTCAACGAGCCGCGCCCCGACGAGCCGGGGAAGTGACGCACCCCCACGCGACGCCCTCCAACGGGAGCGCCCCTAGTGCCCCTGGCGGCCCTTGCGGTTGATCTTCATCGTGTCCATGTCGGTCGCGGTGGACCGCAGCTCCCGATGGCCCAGCCCCGCCGCCCGCAGCGCGGCCTCCGCCTTCTCCTCCCCGAGCGCGGCGGCCATCTCCTCGCCGTACTCGGCGTCCGAGACGATGACGAAGCGGTAACTGAAGGCGTGCAGCGCGGCGTCGTAGGCCAGCGAGCCCTCGGCGGTGAACTGCATCTGCGCGAGCCCGTGGTCCTCGACCTCGGCGAGCAGCGTCGCCCGGGCCTCCTCCGTGAGCTGGTCCCACTTGCCGCGGACGATCACTCGGTAGGTGTGCTGCGTGGCCATCTCCACCGCTTCCGTTCTGCTCGACGTTCCTCGTGTGCAGCAGTAGAGGCTATGCCGCACCGGCCCCGCGCCGCCCGGCAATTACCGTGCAACCCCCTGCAACGACCGGCCGTTTGTACGCCGCCCGTTACGATCGCCGCATGCGCCGGAACGTGTTGATCGATGCTCCGTCCAACCTGGGACTGCGACCGCCCGCCCCCGGTGTGGTGCCCGGCTGCTACAAGCTCGCCGGGGCGCTGCGGGAACAGGGACTGCTGCGACGGCTCGGCGCCCTGGAGGGCGGCGTGGTGGTGCCGCCCCGCTACGGCCTGGGGGACTGGCGCGAGGGGGACGGGGACTTCCACGCCCCGGCGATCGCCTCGTACAGCGCGCGACTCGCCCGCCGGGTGCAGGGCCACGTGCGCAGCGGCGACTTCCCCGTCGTCCTCGGCGGCGACTGCAGCATCCTGCTCGGCGCGGTGCTCGCCCTGCGGCGACTGGGCCGGTACGGCGTCGCCTACCTGGACGGGCACGGTGACTTCCGGCACCCCGACAACACCGCGGTGGCCGGCCCGGTGGGCGCCGCCGCCGGCGAGGGCGTCGCACAGATCACCGGGCGCGGCCAGGCCGAGCTGACGGACATCGAGGGGCTGCGCCCGTACGTCCGCGACGAGGACGTGTGCCTCCTGGGGGTCCGCGACGCGGACGTGGACCAACCCGAGCTGGCCGGACTCGGTATCAGTTGCACCAACGTCGGCGGGATCCGGCGGCACGGGCCGGAAGCGGTCGCCCGGGAGGCACTGCGCCACCTGCAGAACTCCCCACTGGACGGCTTCTGGATCCACCTGGACGCGGATGTGCTGGACCCCACCGTCATGCCCGCGGTGGACAGCCCCGACCCCGGCGGCCTGTTCACCGAGGAACTCCGTTCGCTGCTCGCCCCGTTGGCCGCCTCCCCGCGCTGCGTGGGCGTGACCGTGGCGATCTACGACCCGGACCGCGACCCCGACGGCTCCGGGGCGGTCCTGCTTGCCGACCTCCTGACGGACGTTTTTGCGCAACCCTGACCCCAGCTGGCCAACAGCAGCCCTGTTCAGACGGGCCGTCACGTTGTTCCATGGTCAACAAGGGGCCGCCAGAGCCGAGGTGGTCCGGTCCGACCTTGCGAGGCAGCCGTGGCCACCAGCGTGCACCGCACCACCCTCACCCTCCCCATGGCCGCCCTCGGCCCGGACAACCCGCTGCCCGCACTGCACGGGGTCGGCGACGCGCACCGCGTCGAGATCCCCCAGGACGCCGGGCTGCCCGCCGACATGGCACGGCAGACCGGCTACGCACCGCTGCGCTCGATCCTGCCCACCCAAATGCGGGACGGTTACGGCCGGGAGCGCCACCTGACCGACATCGACGCACTGGTGATCGAGAACGACCGGTTGCGTGCCATCGTCCTCCCCGGACTCGGCGGCCGGGTGCACTCCCTCCACCACAAGCCCACCGACCGCGAACTCCTCTACCGCAACCCGGTGGTGCAGCCCGCCGCCTTCGCCCTCAACGGGGCGTGGTTCTCCGGCGGCATCGAATGGAACGTCGGCGCCACCGGCCACACCACCCTCTCCTGCGCCCCCCTGCACGCCGCCCGGGTACCCGCACCCGACGGCGGGACGATGCTGCGCCTGTGGGAGTGGGAACGCCTGCGCGACCTGCCCTTCCAGGTCGACCTGTGGCTGCCCGACGACGCCGAGTTCCTCTACGTCGGCGTGCGCATCCGCAATCCCCACCACCACACCGCCCCGGCTTACTGGTGGTCCAACACCGCCGTACCCGAAGACGCGCACACCCGCGTACTGGCCCCCGCCGAAGCCGCCTGGCACTTCGGATACCAACGCACCCTGCGCCACGTCCCGGTGCCGGAGTCCGACGGGGCCGACCGCACCTACCCGCTGCGCAGCGAGTTCCCCGCCGACTACTTCTACGACCTGCCCCAGGGCGCGCGCCCCTGGATCGCCTCCCTCGACCGCGACGGCCACGGCCTGGTGCAGACCTCCACCGCCACCCTGTCCGGCCGCAAGCTCTTCCTGTGGGGATCCGGCCGGGCCGGCCGCCGCTGGCAGCGCTGGCTCACCGAGCCCGGCACCGCCGGCTACGCGGAGATCCAGGCCGGCCTCGCCCGCACCCAACTGGAGCACGTCCCACTCGAAGCCGGCGGTCAATTCACCTGGCTGGAGGCGTACGGACCGCTGAGCGCCGACCCGTCGGCGGTGCACAGCACCGACTGGGCGGCGGCGCGCGACGCCGTCGAGACCCGACTGTCCGAAGTCCTGCCGCGGGCCGACGTCGACGCCGCGTACGCCGCCTGGCTCCCCCACGCCGACCAGGAACCCAAGGAACACCTCGCCACCGGCTCCGGCTGGGGCGCCCTCGAAACGGCCCGGGCGGGCCTGGACCTCCCCGGCACGCCCTTCGACCCGGCCACGCTGAGCGCCGCGCAGCAGCCCTGGCTGACCCTGCTCAGGACCGGGGAACTGCCCACCGCCCCGCTCCCCGGACCCGCGCTGGTCTCCCCGGCCTGGCGCGACCTCCTGGAATCCGCCCGTCCCGGTGCGGCCGCCGAGTACCACCTCGGACTCGCCCAGTGGCACGCCGGCGACCGCGCGCAGGCCGTCCGCAGCTGGGAACGCGCCCTGGCCCACGGCGCCGGCTGCCTTCCGCTGTACTGCCTGGCCGTCGCCGAGTCCGCGGCGGGCGAAGCCGCGCACGCCGCCGACCGCTTCACCGAGGCGTTCGCCTGCGCCACCAGGTCGGCCGCGTCCGACGATCCGGCGACCGCCCGGGTCTGGCGGGAGACCTTGCCGGCCCTCGCCCGCACGGCGATCCCCGCGCTGCTCGCGGCGGAACGGGCCGACGGGGCCGCGGCGATGCTGGCGGCACTGCGCCCGGCCGAGCGTGCCGGCGGCCGCTTCCGGCTGCTGACGGCGCAGGTCCTGCTCGCCCAGGGGCAGCCGCGGGCGGCCCGGGAGGTCTTCGACGAGGGCTTCGAGATCGCCGACCTGCAGGAGGGCGCGGAGGTGCTGAGCGACATCTGGTACGCCATCGCCGAACGACTGGTCGTGGCGGACGGTCCGGTGACCGCGGAGGCCGCGGAACGGGCCAGGGCGGAGCATCCGCTGCCCGAACGGTACGAGTTCCGGATGCGCCCGACGGATCCGGCGTAGCGGAGCGGCGTGGGACTCCCGGCGGGCCGTCCCGCCGGGAGCCCGCCCCGTTTCCGCGTTGGCATATGCCACTTGGGAAAGAGCGCCGGACTCCGGAATCCCCGCCGATCGTCACGCGTTGTGACGGTCATGAAGGCAATCACCACGAACAGTTACGGCGGACCCGAGGTCCTCACCCACTCCGAGCAACCCGAACCCAAGGTCGGACCCGACTCGGTGCTGATCCGAGTGAAGGCCGCCGGCGTCAATCCGGTCGACTGGAAGATCGTCGCCGGCCACCTCGACGGCATCATGCACGTCCATTTCCCCCTCATCCCCGGCTGGGACGTCGCGGGAGTGGTCGAGGCCGTGGGCGCCGACGCCTCCGAGTACGCGGTCGGCGACGAAGTCATCGGCTACGTCCGCAAGGACGAGGTACAACACGGCACCTACGCCGAACTCGTCGCCGCGCCGGTGCGCACCCTGGCCCGCAAGCCCGACTCGCTCAACTGGCACCAGGCCGCCGGTCTGCCCCTGGCGGGGCTGACGGCCTATCAGTCGCTCAAGCGGGCCCGGACCAGAGCGGGCGACCTGGTGCTGGTGCACGCCGCCGCCGGCGGGGTCGGCTCACTCGCCGTGCAGATCGCCGTCGCCGAGGGGGCCCGCGTGATCGGCACCGCCAGCGAGCGCAACCACGACTTTCTCCGCTCCCTGGGCGCCGAACCCGTCACCTACGGCGACGGCCTCGCGGACCGGGTCCGCGACCTGGCGCCCCAAGGTGTCGACGTGGCACTGGACTTCGTCGGCGGCGGGGCCGTCGACGTCTCCCGGGCCCTGCTCAAGGAGCCGAGCCGCGTCGTGTCGATCGCCGACGGCGAGGTCCGGGCGAAGGGCGGGCACATGGTGTGGGTCAGACCGGACAGCGCCGACCTGACCGCACTGGCCATCCTCGCCGACGCGGGAAAGCTGACCGTGCCGGTCGACGCGGTGCTTCCCCTGCCGGAAGCCGCCGAGGCGTTCCGGCTCAGCATGGCCGGCCGCACCCGCGGCAAGATCGTCCTGGAGGTGTGACGGACGTGCGGGCGCGATCACCTCGGCGGCGAGATCCACCGGGGCACCACCGAACGGAAAGCACGGGAGGCGAGGGCGCGACGGGCGACGCCGCGCGGAGCGCGACGCCGCCTAGGCGCCCTGGCTGCGGTCGACGTACTCGAAGACAGAACCGTCCGGATGACGGGCGATCAGGTTGCGGCCGATGGGGGTGGCCAGCGGCCCGGCGATGATGTCCGCGCCGACCGCGGTGAGATCGGCGACCGCCACGTCCACATCCTGCACGGCGATGGTCGCGGCGATCTTGCGCAGCACCGACAGTTCCGCTTCCGGACCGCTCATCAGGAAGAAGCACCCGACCGCCGCGACCGCCACCCCACCGCGTTGGAAGCGGATCGCCTCGGCGCCGGTCAACCGTTCGTACGTCGCGACCGCGGCATCGAGGTCGCCGACACATACCCGAAGTGAGGTCCCCAGAATGTCCATATGGATCAGCCTAGTTGGGCTCCCCGCGGCTGCGCTAACCCCAGGTCGCGGTGTGACCACGCCGTGCCGACGCAGTGGAGGCGACGTGACGGCGAGACGAGGCTGACGCTACGTCACACCCGGCACAGCACCTCGCCGTGCAGCATCGCGAACCACCCGTCCTCCTGGGCTCCCCACTCCCGCCACGCCGCGGCGATGCGGGACAGTTCCTCGGTGGTGGCGTGCCCGCCGTCAACCGCCAGCTTGGCGTAGGAGGAGGCGACCGTACGGTCCGCCCACAGCTCCGACCACCAGACCCGCTCCTCCGGGGTCCGGTAGCACCAGGTGCTCGCGGACGCGGTGATGTTCCCCGGCGGGAAGCCGGCCTGGCGCGCCCAGGCGTGCAGTCGGCGTCCGGCGTCCGGCTCGCCGCCGTTGGCGCGCGCCACCCGCCGGTACAGGTCCAACCACCCCTTCATGCGCTTGACTTCCGGATACCAGGTCATGGTGGCGTAGTCCGAGTCGCGCACGGCGACGACGCCGCCGGGCTTGGTGACGCGACGCATCTCGCGCAGCGCCTGCACGGGATCGCCCACGTGCTGCAGCACTTGGTGGGCGTGCGTCATGCAGAAGGTGTCGTCGGGGAAGTCCAGTGCGTGGACGTCGCCGACCGCGAAGCGGATGTTCTCCACTCCGCGGGCGGCGGCCGTGGCGCGGGCCTGCTCCAGGACGGCGGGTGCGTGCTCCAGGCCGGTGACGTGGCCGTCCGGCACCAGGCCGGCCAGGTCGGCGGTGATGGTGCCGGGGCCGCAACCGATGTCCAGGACCTGCATGTGCGGGCGCAGTGAATCCAGCAGGTAGGCAGCCGAGTTGGCGGCGGTGCGCCAGGTGTGCGAGCGCAGTACGGACTCGTGGTGGCCGTGGGTGTAGACGGCGGATTCCTGCGGCATGGACGGCTCCTTCGCGGGCATCGGGGGGCTGTCGCACGCGGCCGTGACGGGCCACGACCGGGTGCGGAAGCCCCGTGGTGTGCTGCCCTCACACCGTACGCGGGTGTCTCGTATCGCGAGAGTGGCGTCTTGCAATCTGGACGCGATGTGGACGCCGATGGGGGCGCGAGTGGGTGCGCGAGTGGGTGGAGTGAGGGGCGAGGAGCGGGGATCACGGTGCGGGGAGGAGGTGCACTCAGGGCGGGATGGGGCGCGTGGAGGAGCGGGGTGGGGTGTTGGGGGAGGGGTGTGGGTGGGGAGGGGTGTGGGTGGGGAGGGGGCGGGGCCCCGGGGGCGGGGGGCCCCCGGGGCAAGAGCCGGAGCGTCAACCGCCTCCGAGACGGGTCAAGGCGGGCCAAGGCGGGCCGAGACGGGCCGAGACGGGCCGAGGCCGGCCGGCAAGCAGGCCGGCCGGCCGTAGGTGAGGCGAAACGTGTGGTTCAGGCGGGAAGGAGGCGGTAGACGGTGAGGGCCTCGTTCTTCTTCTCCAGGGCCAACTCGCCGTTCACCGTGGTCACTTCGCCGTCGAAGGCGAGCGGGACGTCGTCCGGGAGGCCGCCGATCCGCAGTCGGGGGAGGCGGGCCTCGCCCAGGACCGGGGAACTGCGTGGAGTGCCGAGGAGGGCGGCGGCGAGGAGCCGGGTGCGGGCCAGTCGGCCGCCGTGCACCACCCGGACGTCGAGCACGCCGTCGGCGAGGTCGTGACGGCGGACCGGTGCGGTGCCCAGGCCGCGGTACTGGCAGTTGCCGACGAACAGCAGCCAGACCGAGCGTCGTTCGCCGTTGATCTCCACGTCCAGCGGTGCGGCGGTGCGCAGCACCTTCCACGCGGCGAGGACGCCGGCGGGCCAGGCGCCGATGCGGTGCGCCCACCGCTCCCGGATCCGTACCAGTTCCGGATACGCGCCGATGGAGAAGGTGTTGAGGAAGTGTTGGCCCTCCTGGTGCGGTCCGGCCCGGAAGCGCGCCACGTCCACCGCGACGGCCTCGCCGGTCTCCACGGCGCGTGCCGCCTCCGCGTAGGTCTCGATGCCGAGGTCGTAGGCGAAGTGGTTGAGGGTGCCGCCGGGCAGGACGGCGAGTGGCAGGCCGTGCCGCACCGCGACCGTGGCCGCCGCGTTGACGGTGCCGTCGCCGCCCAGCACCCCGAGGGCACCGCCGCGCGCCTTGGCCTGTTCGGCGGCTTCCTCCAGGGCCTTGTCCAGCGGTGGCCCGTCCGGGTCGCCGCAGACCACGACCTCGGCGTGCGGGAGGACCCCGTGGACCTCCGAGGCCCGGTCGGGGCGCGGGCCGGAACGTTGGCCGGAGCCCGCGTTCGCGACCACGAACAGTCCGCGCCCACCGGGCAGCGCGGGCGCCTCGGCGCGCGGTCGGGCGGGCGGGGCCAGTTGGGCGCGGGTCGGCGCGAAGCCGCGGACCGCGAAGGCCGCGCCCACGCCGAGCGCGGCCCCCGCCACCACGTCGCCCGGATAGTGCACGCCCGTGTAGACGCGGGAGAAGGCGACGGAGGCGGCGACCGGGGCGAGGGCCAGCCCCCACCACTTGTTCTCGAAGGCGACGCCGGTGACGAAGGCGGCCGCCGAGGCCGCGTGCCCGGACGGGAACGAGGAGGTGAAGGGCTGGCGTTGGAGCCGTCGCATCGCCGGGACGACGTCCAGCAGCGGTCTGTCGCGGCGCACGGAGCGCTTGCCGAGGGTGTTCACCGTTGCGGAGGCCACGGCCAACGAGGCGATGCCGCGCACGGCGGCCCGTCGTGCGGGCCGCCCGCCGAGCGCTGCCGCTCCGGCCGCCACGCCGAACCACAGGAGTCCGTGGTTGGCGCTGCGGGTCAGCTTGGGCAGGACGCGCTGGGCGCCCGGCCACTCGCGGGTGGCGATCCGGTCGAAGGCCCACCGGTCGAGGTGGGTGAGGAGCGTTGGCGTTCGCATGGGTCACCTGTACCCCGGGAGGGGCGGGGCAGGCCGGGGAGCCGGTGCGAGGGAGGGGAGGGGAGGGGAGGAGGGAGGGGAGGGGGAGGTGAGGGAGGCCGACACAGGGTCTGGGGCGGATGTTTTCTGCGGGGCTCGGATGGCTGGCGCGGTGGGAGGGAGGGGGGAGGTGGAGGCGCAGAGGTGAGGCTGTGAGGATGGCGGGGAGCGGTGCAGACGGGGCCGGGTCGAGGCCGAGGACGGATGAGCAGGGGGCAGTGGCGATGAGTGGGACGCGTGGTGGTGCGGCGGGCGACGGGGGAGGGCCGCCGGAGGTGGTGCGACGGCGGTGCGATGCGGATCTCGATGACTGCGTCGCGGTCCTCGCCGACGTGCACGCGGACAGCGGTTATCCCCATCACTGGCCCGCTGAGCCGCAGCGGTGGCTCACTCCTGACGGGTTGACCGCCGCCTGGGTCGCCGAGGCGGACGGGGCGGTGCTCGGCCATGCCGCGCTGTGCGGGCGGGAGGTCAGCCGTCTCTACGTCTCGCCCGGTGCGCGCGGCCGTGGTCTCGGCGCGCGGTTGCTGGCTGCCGTCGAGGCGGAGGCGGCGGACCGCGGGGTGCGGCTCGTCCTGGAAGTGAAGACCTCCGACTCCGCGGCGGTCGCGCTGTACGAGCGGCGGGGCTGGGTGCGGCGCGGCACCGAGCGGCAGGAGTGGAGCGCGCCGGGGTCCGTCGCGGAAGTGGTGACCGTGCACCGGTACGAGGCGCCGTAGGGCGGACGGGGCGTGCATCTCGGCGGGGCGGGTGATGCCCCGTCTGGCTGTGGGCAGCCCCGTTTGGGCGCAGCCGGCCGTTCCCTCTCCGGGGGCGCCGGGCGCCTCGGCGGCCCGTGGCGATGCACCGGCTGTAACCGCCGGGTGCCCGGTCGGGCCCGGCGGCGCCGCACGAGGACGGACCCGCCCGGCCAGCTCGTGCCGGAACGTTCCCGCACGACAACGTTCCCGTACGGCCGCGACGCCGCCCCCTTGCGTCCCCGTCTCGACGCGGTCACGGCGCCGTTCGGCTCAGGAGGCAGCGGTCACCCTCCGTTGACGTGTCGTCCGCGGTCGCCACCCGCGTGATCTGCGAAGGTGGTCGGGGCCGTTCATCATGTGATGGGCCCACGATCGACCGGCCGCCGGGGAGTGGAGGTACGGATGCAGCGGACCGCATCGGATCCGCAGCGGGAGCCGGACCCGGCCCCGCCGGCGGGCCTGCCGGTCCTCCCGGAACTCGCCGCGCACCTCGCCGCCGCCGCCGGTCGCACCGCCCCCGAACCTCCCGGTGGCTCCGCGCCGCTGCGCACCGCCGCCTGCGGCTACTGGGAGCGCCGCGGCCTGTTCACCCCGCCCGACCGGGTGCTCGCCGCGCCCGGGGCGGCCGCCCTGCTCCTCGCCCTGTACGCCGCGGTGGACGGCGCGGTGCTGCTGACGCGGCCGTGCGCCGAGTGGTACGCGCCGCCCGCCCGGCTGCTCGGCCGGCCGGTCCACGTGACGCCGGTGCCGGCCGAATCGGGCGGGCTGCCGGACCCGTTCGCGCTGCTGGAGACCGTACGGCGGGCCCGGATGCACGGTGACACGCCGCGCGTCCTGGTGCTCTCGGTCGCTGACGACCCGACCGGCACCTGCCCGCCGCCGGAGCAACTGCACGAGGTGTGCGAGGCGGCGGCGGAGGAGGGGCTGTGGCTCATCAGTGACGAGTCGCGCCGGGACCTGCTGCACGATCCGCACGACACCGTGGTGCTCAGCCCGGCCGAGATGCTGCCCGGTGAAGTCGTGGTGCTGACCGATCTGCGGGCCGCGCTGCTGCCCGTCTCCTGGCCCGTCGCGCTGGCCCGTTTCCCCGGCACCCGCCGCGGCGCTGTTCTCCGGGACGCCGTGTGCCAGACCCTCGCCCGGCTGCACACGCCCCTTCCCGGGCCGCTGGCCGACGCGGTCACCCACGCGCTCGGTGAACCCGACGCCGTGCGGGAACGGACCGCGGTCGCCGCCCGGGTGTACGGGGCGCTGACCGGGGCGCTGCACCGCGCACTCGCGGGGGCCGGCGCGCTGTGCCGTCCGCCGCACGCGGGCAGTCACCTCTACGCCGACCTCGAACCGCTGCGGCGGCCGCTCGGTGACCGCGGGATCGTCGGATCGGCGGACCTGGAAAGGGAGTTGGCGCCGTGGGCGGCTCGTGGCGGCCACCGTTTCGAGGACGACCCGGAGGCCCTGCGGGTACGGCTGGGGGTGGACGGGCTGCTCGGCGCCGACATGGCGCTGCGCCAGCGGACGTTGGACGCGGCGGACCCCCTGACGCTGCCGCACGTGCGGGCGGGGGTGCGGGACCTGGAGCGGACGCTGGCCGCACTGGGCGGGGCGCAGGGGCGGCCGCACCGCTCCACGGGAGTGGCGCGTGCCGGGGAGGCACCGGCGGCGGGGGGCTCCGGCGCGGTGCGGGGGCCGGACGCGGAGGGGGGCGAGGACCGCTGAGCCGGTGGCCGCGGCAGTGCCCGGGGCGGTGGCGCGAGGCCGGTGCCGCCCCGGGGGCGCGGCGTTGCGTCACCCGCCCGCGGCCCGGTTCCGGTTTCGGTTCCTGTTCCGATCCCGTGACCGGCAAGCCTGAGCCCTCGTCATCGTCGCGGCCTTCGCCTGCCTCGCGGAGCGCTTCGTTCCCCGCTTCTTTCCCTGTCTCTTCCCCCGTCCTTCCCGTTCCCCCTCCGCCGTCGCGTGCGCACCGTGGCCCACCCGGCCGCCTCGTGACTCCGGTTCCGCCCGGCCATCGAATGGAGCCCCTAGATGACCGAACAGACCGAGCGTTCTCCCGCCGGGCGCTCCCTGGACGAGCCCGCCCGCGCCGAGCCGCGTGCGGGTGCCGACGACCGGCACGGCGACGACGCGCACGGCGGCGTCCGCGGCACCGGCGGCACCGGACACGGGGGCGTGGCCGTGGACGCGGCCGGGCACACCGCCACCGTGGCGCTCCCGGCCACCGCGCCGCCACCGCTCGCCGAGCCGCGCCCCCTGGGCGAGCCGCGCACCTGGCCCCGGGACTTCACCGACCGGTTGACGGCGCCGCTGCCCGGCGTCCGCGCGCTGGCCCGGATCGCGCGGGAGGGCAAGCTCCGCCCGTCTCCCGAGATGCTCCGGCAGATCCAGCAACTCCCCTTCGAGCCCGGCCCGATGCCGCGGGTCGGACCGTCGACCCTCGCGCTGACCTGGGCCGGGCACGCCAGTTGGGTCATCCGGATCGGCGGGCTGACCGTCCTCACCGACCCGGTGTGGTCGCGGAAGATCCTCGGCACGCCCGCCCGGGTCACCCCCGTCGGGGTCCGCTGGGAGGACCTGCCGCCGGTCGACGCCGTCGTCATCAGCCACAACCACTACGACCACCTGGACGCCCCGACGCTGAAGCGGCTGCCGCGTGACGTCCCGTTGCTGCTTCCCGCGGGGTTGGCGGTCTGGGCCCGGCGGCGCGGTTTCACCCGGGTCACCGACCTGGACTGGTGGGAGGCGGTCGAACTGCCGGGCCCGGACGGCCCGGTGCGGATCGACTTCGTGCCCGCGCACCACTGGAGCAAGCGGACGCTGACCGACACCTGCCGGTCCCTGTGGGGCGGCTGGGTGCTCACCGCCCCCGACGGGCGGCGGGTCCACTTCGCGGGGGACACCGGCTACGGCCACTGGTTCGAGGAGATCGGCCGCCGCTACCGGGACATCGACCTGGCGCTGTTGCCCATCGGGGCGTACGACCCGCGCTGGATGCTGCGGCCGGTGCACACCGACCCGGAGGAGGCGGTGCGAGCCTGCCAGGACGTGGGCGCACGGGTCCTGGCACCGATGCACTGGTCGACGTTCCTGCTGTCCGCCGAACCCCCGCTGGAGCCGCTGCACCGCATCCGGGCCGCGTGGGCGGCGACCGGCCGTCCGCGGTCGGACCTGTGGGACCTCCCGGTGGGCGCCTCGCGGGTGCTGGAGGAACGGTGAGGGAGGCGCACGGCTGAGGCGGAGGGGGCGGCCGTGGTCCGGGGGACCGCGAGGACCATTCCTCCCCCCCCCGGCCGCTGCCGTGCCGCGCCGTCGGCCGCAACCGTCGCGACCGTTCCCTCAGCCGTTCCCGTCGGCCGTTCGCTCCTCGCCGACCGCCGGTGCCGGTGCCGGTGCCGGGCGGAGGCGGCGCCAGACGGCCGGTGCGGCGCCGAACAGTACGGTCAGGCCGATCGCGGCGGCCACGCCCTGCCAGGGCTCGGGGAAGAGGGAGCCGCCCAGCACGCCGATCAACTGGTACGTCGCCGCCCAGGCCAGGCATGCCGGCAGGTCGCCGCGGGCGAAGCGCCGCGGCGGCATGGCGGCGAGCAGACAGGCCAGCATGACCGGGATCCGGCCGGCCGGGACCAGCCGGGACAGGACCAGGACCAGCACGCCGTGTTCCCGGAGCCGCTGCTGCGCCTGCGCCAGGCGTTCCGGTGCGGCGCGGGCCCGGAGCCGAGCCAGCCAGCGCGAGCCGTTGCGGGAGCGGACGCCGCGTCGCCCGAGCCAGTACAGGCCCAGGTCCCCGAGGAACGCGGCGCCCGACGCGACCACGAAGACGAACAGCAGCGCCAGCGGCGAACTGTGGTGGAAGGCGACCGCCGCGGCCGAACTGACCACCGCACCGGTGGGGACGACGGGCACCAGCGAGCCCAGCACCACCAGGAGGAACAGCGACGGGTAGCCCACCGCCTGCTGGGTCGACTCCGGCGGGACGTGGGCGACGACCTGGTGGAGGCCGTCCGCCCACGCCGCCCCGGCCAGGGTGCCGGCGGCCGTCATCGGCGGGTCCTCGGGCGGACGGACTCGCCGTGCGCCAGCCGGTGCACCGTGACCCCCGGGGCGAGCAGCCCGGCCTGCCGCTCGAACTCCTGGCCCGGCGCGTGGAACTCGTGGGGTCGCACCGCGTCCAGACCGAGGGGCCAGTAGGTGCCGTAGTGCACCGGTACGGCGCTGCACGGCGCCAGTCGGGCGGCGGCCACCGCGGCCCGGCGGGCGTCCAGGTGGCCGTGGCCGAGGAACGGGCCCCAGCCGCCCACCGGCAGCAGCGCCAGGTCGCACGGCCCGACCTCGTCCGGCAGTTCCTCGAACAGGCCGGTGTCGCCGGCGAAGTAGGTGCGGGCCGCGCCGTGCAGGACGTAGCCGAGGGCCGGTACGCGATGCGGGCCGTAGGGCAGCCGCCGGCCGTCGTGCGCGGCGCGCACCGCGCGGACGGTCAGGGCGCGCGGTGCGGACGCGCCGTCCGGGGAGGTGGCCCCGGGGTCCGCGGGAGGCGGTTCGGTCGTCGGGGCGATGCGGCACTCCTCGCCCGGCCGCAGTTCGATGAGGGGCAGGCGCCTGGCCGCCGCCACCCGGCGCAGCCCCGGGACGGCGGCCGGCGCGCCGTGCGGCACGACCAGTCGGGTACCGGGGGCGAGCCGGGCCAGCGACGCCGGGTGCAGGTGGTCGGCGTGCAGGTGGGAGATCAGGACCACGTCGGCGCGGGCCGCCTCGGGCGGCGGCAGGGCGCCGCGTCGGCGCCGCAGGTGGGCGAGCCGGGCCACGAACAGTGGGTCGGTCAGTACCCGCACACCGGAATCCTCGACCGTCACCGTGGCATGTCCCCACCAGGTGACCTCCAGCGACACGCTCCGTCCACCTCCCGGTCCGGCCGGGGCGTTCGCCGCCCGGCGTCGGATGTGCGGGCGGTCGCTCCGCTCCGGAGCCGGCCGTCCCCGCTTCGATCCCTACCGATCCTCCCCCATCGCCGGGGAAGCGGAGCCCCGGTCCCCCGGGAAGCCGGTGTCGCCCGTAGGCGCGGTGGCCGTCCCGCCCCCCACCCGCTCGTCGCCGCCCGCTTTATGACACCCGACCGGTTTGATGACACCCTTGGCCGGAATGCCCGCCCGGCCGGTGCGGTGGGCCGGAGTGCGGAGGACGGGACGGCGTGCGGACCGCGCGGTGGAAGGCCCTGGGCGGCGCTCTCCTGAGGGTGCTGGCCGTCTGGGGGGTCTCCAGCCTGACCCTGCTCGCCCTGGCGGCGGTGCTGCCCGACTTCCGGCTCCAGGCCGCCGGCGGCGACAGCCTCACCCGCACCGCGCTCACCGCGGCGCTCGGCGCCGGCGCGTTCGGCCTGCTCAGCGCCCTGGTGTGGCCGCTGCTGGTGCGTGCGCTGCTGTTGGTGCCGGCGCTGGTGCTCGGGTTGTTGGTGTTCTTCCTCAACGGCTCGCTGCTGCTGGTCGCGCTGGACGTGATGACGGCCGGTCGGGGGCGGAGCACACCGGAGACCGCGGTGATCGTCGCGGCGGTGATGTCCGCGGCGTCGTCGGCGACCTCCACCTTCCTGGCGGTGCGCAACGACGAGGCGTACCGGCGGCGCCTGGTGCGGCTGGCCGGACGGCGGGGCAGGCGGGCCCGCGCGGACCGCGGACCCACCACACCGGGCACGGTCTTCCTCCAGATCGACGGCGTCGGTCACGACGTCCTCCAGGCGGCGACCCGTGGTGAGCAGCCGCTGATGCCGACCGTCGCCCGCTGGATCGACACCAGTCACCGGCTCACCCCGTGGCACACCGACTGGTCCAGTCAGACCGGTGCCAGTCAGCTCGCCCTCCTGCACGGCAGCAACGAGGACCTGCCCGCCTTCCGCTGGTACGAGAAGGAGAGCGGCGGCCTCATCGTCAGCAACCGGCCCAGCAGCGCCGCCGAGCTCCAACGCCGGGCCGTCGCCCGCACCGGCGACGAGGGACTGCTCGCGCACGACGGTGCCAGCCGCGGCAACCTCTTCAGCGGCGGCGCCGACCAGGTCGCCCTGGTGATGTCGGTGGCCGCCCGGCGCGGTCGCCGCAACCGCTCCCGGGCCGGCTACTTCGCCTACTTCTCCGACCCGGCGAACGCCACCCGCACCGCGGTCTCGTTCGTCGCCGACGTCCTGCGGGAGATCGGGCAGGCGCTGCGCAGCCGCTGCCGCCGCGAGCGCCCGCGCGTGGGGCGCGGCGGCCTGTACCCGGTCATCCGGGCCTTCGCGACGGTCGTCGAGCGGGACGTGGTGGTCGCGGCGGTCGTCGGCGATCTGCTGGCGGGCCGCACCGCCGTCTACGCCGACCTGGTCGCCTACGACGAGGTGGCCCACCATTCCGGGCCCGCGCACCGTGACACCCACCAGGTGCTGCGCCGCCTGGACCGGTGCATCGCGCTGATCGCCGAGGCCGCCCGGCACGCGCCCCGGCCGTACCGCATCGTGCTGCTCTCCGACCACGGCCAGAGCCCCGGCGCGACCTTCCGGGACCGCTACGGGCTGACCCTGGGGGACCTGGTCCGCGCCGGGTGCGGGCTGCCGGTCCGCGGGCGGGCCGGGCGCACCCCCAGCGGCGCCGAGGCCCGGGAGGCGGCGCGGGCGGCGCTGGGCCGGCCCGAGGGCCCGTCGGACGGGGACCGGCGCGGTGCGCAGCCGGTCGTCCTGGCCTCCGGCAACCTCGGTCTGGTGTCCTTCCCGGACGTCCCCGGCCGGATCACCCGCGAGGAGTTGGACCGCCGGCACCCGGCGCTGCTCGACACGCTCGCCGGCCACCCGGGCATCGGCTTCGTCCTGGTGCGCTCGGCCGCGCACGGCCCGGTGGTGCTGGGGCCGGACGGCGGCGAGCACCACCTCGACGGCGGGCGGGTGATCGGCGCCGATCCGCTGGCGCCCTTCGGGCCCGGTGCGGCCGCCGCGGTCCGCCGCACCGACCGGTTCCCGCACGTCGCCGACCTCATGATCAACTCTGTCTGCGAGCCGGCGACCGGCGCGGTGCACGCCTTCGAGGAGCAGATCGGCTCGCACGGCGGGCTGGGCGGTCCGCAGAGCCGGCCCTTCCTGCTGTGGCCCGCGGAACTGACCCCACCGGTTGCCGACGGCACGCCCCTGACCGGCGCCGAGCAGGTCCACCAGGTGCTGCGCCGCTGGCTGCGGGAGGCGCACGGCCCGCACCTGCCCGTCGGCGCCGGGACGGAACGCCCGCGTCACGAGCCCGGGTCGGAGCCGGGACCGGAGCCGGTCGACCGGTTCACCGGCTGACCCTCGGCTCCCGGCACCGGCGGGACCTCCCCTCTCCTGACCAGCGACGACACGTTGTGCCACTCCGGCGGACCGTTCGGTAGCCGGGCGGCGCCGCCGAAGAAATTCGCCCGGCGAGCGGCTTCGACAGGACGATTCGCGGCGATTTTGAGTGGTTGCGTGCGGCCGGTGACCATGGGCTCAGCCGGCACCCCGGCGAGCCCGCACGATGAGAGACGCGTCACACCACCATGCATCGCGATCCCACTGCAGAGGCCACCCCTGCCGCCTCTGACCTGCAACCATCAGCACAGCGTCCGTTCCGGATGAACCTCCTGACGGCCACCGCCCTGGTCATGGGCAACATCATCGGCGGCGGCATCTTCCTGCTGCCGGCCTCGGTCGCCCCCTTCGGCACCATCAGCCTGGTCGCCTTCGGCGTCCTCACCCTCGGCGCGATCTCCCTCGCCCTGGTCTTCGGGCGGCTCGCCCAGCGCCATCCCGACACCGGCGGGCCCTACGTCTACGCCCGCGAGGCGTTCGGCGACTTCGCCGGGTTCCTCTCCGCCTGGTCGTACTGGACCATGACCTGGGTCAGCAACGCCGCGCTGGCGGTGGCCGCCGTCGGCTACGTCCACGTGCTCTTCCCCGGCCACGCCTCCCGCGGCGTCGACCTGATGGTCGCGCTGGGCGCACTGTGGCTGCCGGCCCTCGCCAACTTCGCGGGCACCCGCTACGTCGGCGCGGTCCAACTGGTCGCCACGGTCCTGAAGTTCGTGCCGCTGCTGTTCATCGCGGTCGTCGGCCTGTTCTTCTTCGACCCGCACAAGCTCGGGGCGTTCCACGAGGGCGGCGGCAGCACCCTGGGCGGGCTGTCCGCGGCGGCCGCGATCCTGCTCTACAGCTACGTGGGCGTGGAGTCGGCCGCGATGAGCGCCGGCGAGGTCCGCGACCCCGAGCGCAACGTCGGCCGGGCCACCGTCCTGGGCACCATCGGCGCCGCCGTGGTCTACCTCCTGGGCACCGCGTCGGTCTTCGGCACCGTCCCGCACGACAAGCTGGTCCACTCCAAGGCGCCGTTCTCCGACGCCGTGGACGCGATGTTCGGCGGCCACTGGGGCGGAACGCTCATCGCGGCCGCCGCGGTGATCTCCATCATCGGCGCGCTCAACGGCTGGACGCTGATGAGCGCGCAGTCCCCGTACGCCGCCGCCAAGGACGGCCTCTTCCCGGCCGCGTTCCTCACCAAGCGGCGCGGGGTGCCGACCTTCGGGGTGCTGGCCGCCGCGGTGCTGGCCAGCGCCCTGACCGTGATCAACTACTTCACCGGCAGCGGCGGGGTCTTCGAGATCCTGGTGCTGATCACGACCTTCTCGGCCACCGTCCCCTACCTCCTCGCCGCCGGCGCGCAGATCTACTTCCTGCTCACCGGCCGCCGCGACCGGGTCCGCCCCGGCCGCTTCGCCCGCGACATGACGCTCGCGCTGGTCGCCTTCGGCTTCACCTTCTGGCTGGTGGCCGGCGCCGGCTACGCCGCGATCTACCAGGGCGTGCTGTTCCTCTTCGCCGGGATCCTGGTGTACGCGCTGATGGCCGCCCGCCGGTCGACGGGCCGCGGACGCCGCTCGGACGCCGCCGGGGAAGCCCCCGCGGAGCCCGCGGAGCCCGCCGAGCCTGCCCCGGCGGACCCGGTCGCGCGCACCGGCCCCGCGGCGGACTGACCGCCCCGCCGCGGCGTCCCGCCCGGACTCCTGCCCCTGGCCGCACCGCTGCGACCAGGGGCATTACCTTTCGAGTAATCGACCGGCCCTCGTCGCTCCGGCAGAGTCGGGGCATCGGTTCACGGGCCGGCGCACTCCGGCCCGTGGATCGCTGCTGACACTCCGTCAGCCACCTGTCCGCCGGATCCGTTCCGGAACGCGCGTCGGACGGGCGCCGGGTCCGTACCGGACGCCTCCGCCGCCAACCACCAGGAGTTCGTGATGTCGCAGAACGTGCAGCAGGTCGCTCCCGTGCCGGCCGTCGACCACGCGGCCGCCGCCGAGCGCTACCTCGCGGCCTGGAACGCCACCGAGGCCGGGGCGCTCGCCCGGGCCGTGACGGCGGCCTTCACCGCACAGGCCACCTACACCGACCCGCTGGCCGACGTCGCCGGCCACGACGGGCTCACGGCGCTGATCGCCGGGGCGCACCAGCAGTTCCCGGGCTTCGTGTTCCGCCCGCTCGGAGCGGTGGACGGCCACCACGACATCGCCCGGTTCGGGTGGGAACTGGTCGCGCCGGACGGGTCGGCGCCGGTCGCCGGCTTCGACGTGGTGCGCCTCGCCGAGGACGGCCGGATCGTGTCGGTGCTGGGCTTCCTGGACCGCGTCCCGGCGGCCTGAGCCTCCCTCACCCGGCGACGTCGCGCAGGTGCGCGGCCGTTTCGGGGTCGGCCGGCAGGAACGCCTCCAGCGCCAGCTCCGAAACGGTCACGTCCATCGGCGTGTTGAAGGTGGTGATGGTCGAGAGGAAGGACAGCACCGCACCGCGGTGCTCGATCACCAGTGGCAGGGCGAACGGCGGGTGTTCGCCGGCGGCCGCCGCCCGGTGTTCGCCGTCCGGCATCGGATAGGAGCGCAGCTCGTCGTGGAGCGCGCGCAGCGGTGCCGACCGCATGAGCGCCAACTGCCGGTCCAGTTGGGCGAAGAGGTGCTCCCGCCACTCCGGGAAGTTGCGGATGCGGGGCGCCATGCCGCGCGGGTGGAGGGTGATCCGCATGGCGTTCATCGGCGGGCGGAGCAGTTCCGGATCGACGCCTTCCAGCAGTACGCCGATGCCCCGGTTGGCCGCCTGCACCTGGTACGTCCCGTCGACCACCAGGGCGGGATAGGGCTCGTAGCCGGCCAGGAGGCGGTCCATGCCGGCCCGGAGGGCGGACATCGACGGGTCGTCCAACGGGGTCTCCGGGAAGGCGGGGGCGTAACCGGCCGAGATCAGCAGGGCGTTGCGTTCGCGGACGGGCACGTCGAGGTGTTCGGCCAGCCGCAGCACCATCTCCTGGCTCGGACGGGCGCGGCCGGTCTCGATGAAGCTGATGTGGCGGGCGGAGGAGTCGGCGCGCAGTGCCAGTTCCAACTGGCTGATCCGGCGCCGGTCGCGCCACTCGCGCAACAGGGTGCCCACACCCGTGGTTTCCGGCGCGAACGCCGTGGCAGTCGTCATGGCGCCGACGGTAGCCGACCTGCCAGGCATTACCCGGGGTAACTCGGGAGGTCGGGGTGGCCGCGACGCGCGGCGGGCCACGGGCCGCACCCCGTTGCCGGACGCGGAACCGCCCCCGGCGTGCCAGGCTGTAACTGCCGCGCTCCAGCGGCGGTGACCGGCACACGGCGGGAGGCGACATGGGCGCGCAGGTGGTACCACTCGACGACGCGGAGATCGAGGACCGCCTCCTCGACCTGCCCGGCTGGACGCTCGACGAGGACCGGCTGAACCGCAGCTACCGCTTCGACCGCCACTTCCAGGCCGCCGCGATGGTCATCCACATCGCGCAGATCCAGGAGGAGTTGGGCCACCACGCCGAGCTGACCCTGGGGTACAACCAGCTCACCGTCGCGGTCAACACCCACAGCGCCGGCGGTCGGATCACCCACCTCGACTTCGGCCTGGCCCGCCGCATCGAGGAGATCGCCGCCGGACACGGCGGGCTCTGAACGCTCCGGCGTCAGCTCGGGCGGCGCGGCCCGATCACCCGTCCGGCCCGCGCCAGCTCCACGTTGAACTGCGCGCCCGACAGCAGCGACAGGTTCGAGAACCACAGCCAGATCAGGAACACCACCGGCCCCGCCAGCGACCCGTACAGCCGGTTGAACGTGCCGACGTACGACGCGTACAACGCGAAACCCGCCGATGACACCAGCCACAGCAGCACCGCCAGCACCCCGCCCGGCCCGGCCCGTCGCACCCCGCGGGAGTGCGGTGGCCCGGATCGGAACAGCACCATCGCCAGCACCGTCGCCAGCACCAGCAACAGCGGCCACTGGAGCACGTTCCACAGCGTCTCGCCCGCTTCGCCGAACCCCAGCGCGCGCCCCAACGCCGTCGCCACCGGCCCGCTCACCAGCAGCGCCACCGCACTGCAGATCAACAGCGCCATCAGCAGCAGCGCGGTGACGATGATCCGCGGCGCCTTCCGCCACGGCGGCCGGTCGTCCTTCGTCCGGTGCATGGCGTGCAGGGCCCGCCGGAACACCGCCAGATAGCTGCACGACGACCACAGCGCGCTGACCGTCGCACCGCCCACCACCACCCACGCGGCGGTGCGCTGGTGTGCCATCACCACCAGCGCGTGCCGGACGGTCGCCCCCGACTCGGCCGGCGCGAGCGAACTGAGCCGGTTGATCAACTGCTCGGTACCGGCCGGATCGGCCAATCCGATCAGCGAGATGGTGAGGATCGCCGACGGCAGCAGCGCCAGCACCGAGTAGTACGTCAGGCTCGCCGCGTAGTCCGTCACGTCGTCGTGCCACACGGACAGCGGCGTGCGGCGCAACGCCGTGCGGTACCGCTTCCAGCGCGGTCGGCGGGGCGGGCGCCGCGCTCCGGTCCGTACCGGGGACGCGGACGGTGCGGTCTCAGCCCCCATGCCGGACCCCCGTCGCGCCGGCCGCCCGCCGCCCTGCGACGCCCCCCATACCGCTCCCGTCCATCGCCCATCCGTCCTCTGTGCCGTACCGGTCCGGCATCGTCCGGTCCCGGTCCTGCATCATGCCCCGGTACGCCGCCCGTCGGCGAGCCGCCGGCCGACGTCCCACCCGGGGGCGTGACCCCGGCCCCGTCAGGCGAACGGCAGCGTCCGCCACGGCGACGCCGGATCCTGCGTCAGCACCCGGTGCAGGTGCACCGTCTCGCCGTACGCCGGTCCGAACCAGCCGTTGTCGAACGCCAGCACCCGGCCGAGCGCGTAGCCCGTGGCGAATTCCTCCCACGAGCCGTAGACCTCCGCGGCCCGCGCCGCCACCCGCGCCACCGCCTGCTCGGCCTGCGGCGGCGCGCACCACCGCGCGCCCAGGCCCCAGCGGACCAGGCCCACGGCGTGCGCCAGGTCCAGCGCGACCAGCGACACCACCCGACCGCCGGCCGGCAGCAGCCCGTCCGCCCGGAACCGCTCCTCGTACCGGCCGACCAGCTCCGGGACCGCGGGCGCGGCGCCGCCGTCGGCCGCCGCGTCCCCGGTGGGCTCCGCCCCGGCCCCGGCACGTGACCGGGCGCGGGCGCGCAGCGCCGTCTCGGTCTCCGCCGGCACGAACTGCCCGCCGAGCAATTGCTCGAACCGCTGCTGCCAGCTCACCGGGTCGCCCACCGACCACTGGGCGCGCAGCGTCTCGGCGTCCGTCGAGTAGTCCAGGAACGCCGTCCCCAACTCGTTCCAGGGCACGCTGTGGTGCACGGCGAGCGGGGCCCCACAGGCCAGCCCCCGCGCCACCGGACCGTGCAGCGGCCCCCCGGCGGGGGCACCGCCCATGCCGTGCAGGCCAGGGGGGAGGGTCACCAGGAGCCCGCCCGGCCGCGCCCCGACCTGCGCCCGCATCCGCAACCAGCCGGCGCGGTGGGCCGGCGTCGCGGACAGGTACGAGGCGTACGGGGTGCCCGGGTTGACGGCCAGTCGCCACTTGTCGTGGGGCCAGTCCTGGGCCAGCTCCTCGACGGTGACGCGGTCGAAAAGTCGCTGTGGTTCCCACGGCGGCAGCATGCCGCGCGTCAGCACGGGAATGCACTTACCGCCCGCCACCGGATCGTGGTAGACGGGCAGCGGTTCCTGACCCTGCTGCGGCACTGCCAGGTACAGATCCTCACCGGCGATCGCCGCGACCTGTCCGTCCCCGTCCCCACGCGCCGTCGCCTCATACAGCCGCCGCTCGGTCTCCGTCGGCGGCATCCATCCCGGAGTACCCACAGGCCAAGACCCTACGGTGATCCCGTCCCCGGCCGGAACCAGGGGCCGCGCACGGGCCGCCGGCCCGGCCGCTTGCCGGCACCCACCCCGTACCGGAGGCTCGATGCCATGAGCAGTCACGACCACCCCGTGCCCGGGCACCTCTCCCCGAACCCGCCGCGCCCTTCGAGCCCGGGCCACCACGCTTCCCACGCCGGCCAGGACGGCACCACCATCGACTGGGGGGTGCTCGGTCCGCACCTCGAACGGGGCGCCGAGGTCCAGACCCCGCTCTACGAGCAGGCCGCCGCCTGGCTCCGCGAACTGCTCGGTCCCGACGCCTCCGACGTCCCCGGCGCTCCCGATGGCGGGTCGGCGCCCGTGCGCCGCATCCTGGACGTCGGCAGCGGCCCCGGCGTGGTCAGTTGCCTGCTGGCACTGGCCTTCCCGGACGCCGAGGTGTGCGCGGTGGACGCCACCGAGGCCCTGTTGGACCGGGCCCGGGCCCGCGCCGAGCGGCTCGGGCTGGCCGACCGGATCCACACCCACTGCGCCGAGGTACCGCACGGCCTGGATCCGCTCGGCGGCGCCGACCTGATCTGGTCCAGCAAGGCGCTGCACCACGTCGGCGACCAGCGCGGTGCGGTGGCGGCCCTCGCCGGCCACCTGCGGCCCGGCGGACTGCTCGCGGTCTGCGAGGGCGGCCTCGCGCCGCGCTTCCTGCCGCGCGACATCGGCATCGGCCGCCCGGGACTCCAGGCCCGCCTGGACGCGGCCGCCGAGGACTGGTTCGCCGACATGCGGGCCGCCCTGCCCGACGCCACCGACGTCCTGGAGGACTGGCCGGCCTTCCTGGCCAACGCCGGTCTGCGCACGCCGTGCACCCGCAGCTTCCTGCTGGACCTGCCGGCGCCGCTCGGCGAGGACGCCCGCCACTACATCCAGGCCAATCTCAGCCGCGCCACCGAGGAGTACGGCGACCAACTGGACCCCGAGGACGTCACCACCCTCACCCGGCTCACCGACCCCCACGACCCCGCCGGCATCACCCGTCGCCCGGACGTCTTCCTGCTCTCGGCGCAGACCGTCCACACCGCCCGCGCCCTGGAGCCGTAGCCGACGACGGGGCGCGGACGGCTGCGACGTCCGGCCCGTTCCGGCGTCGACGGGCCGCGCTCCGCCACTGGTGTCGTGCGGATGTCAGGCGGCCAGTGGCGGAGCGGCGAGCGCCGGGCGGACCTTGGTGAGCATCAGGTCGAGGAACTGGTCCGGGTGCCGGAAGCCGGCGAAGTGGCTGGCGCCGCGGATCAGTTCGAACTCCTTGTGGGGCGCGCTGACGTCGTCGAAGAACCGGCGGGCGGGCCCCGGCGGGGTCAGCACGTCGCCGTCGCCCTGGAAGAGGAAGAACGGGATCGCGAACGTGGTGCCTTCGGCGCGTTCGTCGACGGTCGCGGCCTGGAGTTGGAGCCGCTCGGAGAAGTTCATGGCCCTCAGGTAGGCCCGCAGGCCGCGCAGGGTGTGCAGGGGCGAGAACCACAGCGAGCGGAACACGACGGTCTTCATGGTGTCGTAGGACAGCGGGTCGCTGGTGAGGACCAGCTTGTTGAACTCGGCGAACTGCCGGACCGTCCAGGCCCGCCGGTCGGCGCCCATCGCCAGCACGGCGGCCAGCTCCTTCCGCTTTCTCGCCGTCCGCAGCCGGTCCACCACGGCGGTGTACGCGGCGCGCTCGCGACCGCCGTCGACGATGTTCTGGTCGGTGCCGACGTAGCCGGAGTACAGCTCGGGGTGGTTGCGCGCCAGGCGCAGGCCGAGCACGGTGCCGAAGGAGTTGGCGACCAGCAGCACCTTCGGCACGCCGAGCCGGGTCCGGACGTACTCGGTGACCTCCAACGCATCGCGGTGGAGCCGTTCGAGGCTGAGTTCGCCCTGCCCGTCGGGGCCGCCGGCGGCGAAGGTGAAACCGGCGCCGCGCATGTCCCAGCGCACGAGCGTGAAGTGCTGCTCCCACACGTGGGTGCGCGGCAGGAACACCAGGTTGGACGCGCCCGGGCCGCCCAGGACCTCCAGGACCACCGGATTGGCGAGGTCCTCGCCACGGATCGAGACCCACTGGTCGATGCCGCCGATCCGCACGAACCCCGCCTCGTCGATGCCGTTCGGGCCGGTGATGCGGATCTTCCCGGCGTTGGCGGTGCGCTTGAGCCGCCGGTGGCCCAGCAGGCCGGCGACGGGGGCGGCCAGGGCGGCGACGGTGGCGGCGACGGCGACAAGCATGGTTGATCCCCTAAACTGTTTAGTGCGTCAGCAGATGCGTTTAAGGTATATACAGTTCTTGCGGCGCGTCAACGGGCCCGCCGACCGGGACGAGGAGAAGAGTCGAGATGGCCAAGGACAAGGCCCGCGACCTGCGCGCGGGCGTCGCGCTGCTGTGGGGCGAGCAGGATCAGCCGACCCGCGGACCGAAGCCGAGCCTGACGCCGGCACGGATCGCCGAGGCCGCGGTGGCCCTCGCGGACGCCGAGGGCCTGGCCGCGGTCTCCATGAGCAAGGTCGCCGCCGCCTTCGACCTCTCCGCGATGGCGCTCTACCGCTACGTGCCCGGCAAGACCGAACTCGTCGAGCTCATGATCGAGTCCGTCCTCGCCCCGGCGCCGGACCTCTCCGCGGTCGCGGGCGGCTGGCGGTCCCGCATCACCCGGTGGGCCCACCTGTCCCGGCAGGTGTACCGCGCGCACCCCTGGCTGCTGGCCGCCACCGCACTGCGTCGCCAGGCCATGGGGCCGCACCAACTCGGCTGGCTGGACGCCGCGTTCGCCGCCCTCGAACCCACCGGCCTGCCCGCCGCCCAGCAGCACCGGATCTTCGTCCTGGTCGCCGGCCTGGTCCGCACCGTGGCCCAGGAACAGGTCGACTTCGACCAGCAGCACGACCAGGAGTGGAACCGTCTCACCGGCGAGCTGATCACCCGCCATGCCGACCGCTTCCCGCACCTCACCCGCGCCATCGACGCCGGCGCCTTCACCCCCGACCCCGCCGACCCCCTGGACTTCGCCCTGGCACGCGTCCTCGACGGCGTGCAGGCACTCGTCGGGCCCGCGTGACGGAGCGCCGGAGCGGGCCCGTGCACGGCCTCGGGCCCCTTCCCCGTAGGGCGGTGCGGAGCGCCTTCGGAGCGCAACCCACACCGGGCGATGTCACCGCGATGGCCCGCACCGACCGGCGGAACCCCCCGACCGCGATGAGGATGAGCGGGACAAGAGGGGGGCAGCGAAAGGGTTTGATCATGTTCCGCTCGATTGCCACGGTACTGGCCGCCACCGCCGTCACCGGATTCCTGAGCACCGGCATAGCCACTGCCGCGCCCGACCGGCCCCAGGCCCCTGCGGCCGTCACCCAGCACGCGCAAGGCGGCGACGGAGGCGGCGGAGGCGTCGGGGTCGGCGGTGTCGGCGACGGCAGCCGTGACCACGGCGTCGGCGTCGGCGGCGTGGGCGCCAGGGGCACGGTCGGGGTCGGCGGCGTCGGCTCCAACGGCAACGAAGGCGTCGGCGTCGGCGGCCTGTGAGGCTCGCGCCGCCGTTCCGTCCCGGCACCCGCCTCGTGCGGGGGCCGGGACGTCGCGACGGCACCGGCGGTGGCCCCGCCTCCACCGGCGAGGTGCCGGCACCGGCGGGGCCACCGCTTCCGCTCACCCCATCGGCTTGGGGCGGATCAGGGCGAAGACCGCGCCCTGCGGGTCGGTGAGCACGGCCATCCGGCCGGCGACCATGTCGAACGGCTCCACGATCGCGTTGCCGCCGCCGGCGGTGACCTTGGCGACCGCCGCGTCCGGGTCCGCCACCGCGAAGTACGTCAGCCAGTGCGAGGGAGTGTCGGCCGGCAGGTGCTCCGGCATCGGCTGCATGCCGCCCACGGCGCCCCCGTTCACCTGGAGCGCGTAGTAGTGCTCCACGCCCTCCAACGTGGCGGATTCGATGCCGAAGGCCGCGCGGTAGAAGGCGGAGGCGGCCGACCGGTCGGAGGTGTTGAGCTCGTTCCAGATCAGCGCGCCGGCCTCGTTGACGACACCGGCACCGGGGAAGTCGACCGCTTGCCAGACGCCGAAGACCGCACCGGTGGGGTCGGCGGCGATGAACATCCGACCCAGCGACATCACGTCCATGACCGGCATCAGCACGGTGCCGCCGGCGGACTCCACCGACCGTTGACTGGCCTGTGCGTCGGCGCTGGCCAGGTAGGTGGTCCAGACGGTCGGCGGGGCGGGCTGGTCGCCCATCGCGACCGCGGCCATGATGCCGGCCACCGGCCTGCCGTTCAGGTGGCAGACCGCGTAGCCGCCGGTCTCCGGAGGGCCGACCTCCCCGCGCCAGCCGAGGAGCTCGGAGTAGAAGTCGATGGCGGCCTTCTGGTCGGGGGCCGCCAGGTCGACCCAGCAGGGTGTCCCGGGTGCGTAGGGAGTGGTGACGTCGGGCATCGGTGCCTCCTCGGCGCGGAGTGTCAGCTGCCCAGCGGCAGCGCCCGGCGGCCGGTCGGGCTGCGGCCGCCCCCTCTCCACATTTGCCGCCACCCGCCGCCCCCGCCACTCGGGGCGGCGTCCGGCCAGCTCACGCCGCCGCTTCGCCGCGCCGACCGGCACCCGGGACCGCGGACGCGCGGCGGCGCCGCCCGCCCCGGACGGGACGGACGGCGCCGCTGCGGGGCCGTGAGGCCACTGAGCCACTGGGCCACGTCGAACGCGGCCGGGTCGGAGCCTTCAGACCACGTCGAACGCGGCCGGGTCGGGGCCGAGGCGGTTGCCGGAGTCCAGGCCGGCCAGGGCCGACAGGTCGGCGTCGTCCAGCGCGAAGCCGAAGACGTCGAAGTTCTCCCGGATCCGCGAGGGGGTGGCGGACTTGGGGATCACGACGTTGCCCAGCTGGAGGTGCCAGCGCAGGACCACCTGGGCCGGCGTCTTGCCGTGCTTCTCGGCGATCTTGGCGATCGTCGCGTCCTCCAGGAGGCCCCGGCCCTGGCCCAGCGGCGACCACGCCTCGGTCGCGATGCCGTGCCGGGCGTGGAAGGCGCGGGACTCGCCCTGCTGGAGCTGCGGGTGGAGCTCGATCTGGTTGACCGCCGGGACGACGGAGGTCTCGCCGAGCAGCCGCTCCAGGTGCGCGGGCAGGAAGTTCGACACCCCGATGGCCTTCGCGCGGCCCTCGGCGTAGATCTTCTCGAACGCCTTGTACGTGTCGACGTAGGTGTCGCGGGAGGGCAGCGGCCAGTGGATGAGGTACAGGTCGACGTAGTCCAGCCCGAGCTTGGCGAGCGAGGCGTCGAACGCGCGGAGGGTGGCGTCGTAGCCCTGCTCGGAGTTCCACAGCTTGGTGGTGACGAAGAGCTCCTCGCGCGGGATGCCGGAGGCGCTGAGCGCCTTGCCGGTGCCCTCTTCGTTCCCGTAGATGGCCGCGGTGTCGATGCTGCGGTACCCGGCCTCCAAGGCGTGGCCGACGGCGGCGAACGCCTCGTCGTCGGGGATCTGCCAGACACCGAAACCGAGCTGGGGCATCGTGACGTCGTTGTTGAGCGTGATGGACGGAACCGTGCTCACGGGGGATTCGATCCTTACGTCGGTTTTCGTGTTCTGTGCCGACAACGATCATCCGTCCTCGGACATTCCCGCGCACGCGGAAGGATTTCGCCCGCGGGTCCGCCCGCCCCGGCTCACCCCCGGTACAGCGCGTCCACCTCCGCCTCGTACGCCGTCTCGATGGCCTTGCGCTTGAGCTTGAGCGAGGGCGTCAGCAGCCCGTGCTCCTCGGTGAACTGATGGGCCAGTATCCGGAACGTGCGGATCGACTCGGCCTGGGAGACCAGGGTGTTGGCGGCGACCACGGCGCGCCGGACCTCGGTCTCCAGGTCGGGGTCGCGCACCAGGTCGCGCGGCGGCATCTCCGGCTTGCCGCGCATCGTCAGCCAGTGGGCGACCGCCTCCGGGTCCAGCGTCACCAACGCCGCGACGAACGGCCGGTCGTTGCCGACGACGATGCACTGGGCGACCAGCGGATGCGCCCGCACCCGCTCCTCCAGCGGCACCGGCGAGACCGACTTGCCGCCCGAGGTGACCAGGATCTCCTTCTTCCGGCCGGTGATCGTCAGGTAGCCGTCCTCGTCCACCGCGCCGAGGTCCCCGGTGGCGAACCAGCCGTCGTGCAGCACCGCGTCGGTGGCCTTGGCGTCGTTGTGGTAGCCCTGGAAGACCTGGCCCCCGTAGAGCCAGATCTCGCCGTCCTCGGCGAGATGGACGGTGGTGCCGGGGATCGGGGTGCCGACGGTGCCGAACCGGGTCCGCTCCGGCGGGTTCGCGGCGGCCGCCGCGGTGCTCTCGGTCAGGCCGTAGCCCTCGAAGATCCGGACGCCGGCGCCGGCGAAGAACAGGCCGAGCCGGCGTTCCATGGCCGAGCCGCCGGACATCGCGTGCCGCACCCGCCCGCCCATCGCGTCGCGGACCTTGCTGTACACCAGCTTGTCGAAGAGCTGGTGCTGCATCCGCAGGGCGGCGCCGGGGCCGGAGGCGGTGCCGAACGCCTTGTGCTCCAGCGCCTCCGCGTAGCGGACCGCGACCTCGACCGCCTTGTCGAACGGGCCGACCTTGCCGTCGGTCTCCGCGCGCCGCCGGGCCGCGGCGAACACCTTCTCGAAGATGTACGGCACCGCGAGGATGAAGGTGGGGCGGAAACTCTGGAGGTCGGGCAGGAGCGCACGGGCCGCGAGCTCCGGCTGGTGCCCCAGCTTGACCCGGCCACGGACCGCCGCGACCTGCACCATCCGGCCGAAGACGTGCGCCAGCGGCAGGAAGAGCAGGGTCGCCGCCTCGTCGCCGGGCTTGGAGCGGAAGACCTTGTCGTACCGCAGCACGATGTTGTCCGCCTCGGCCATGAAGTTGGCGTGGGTGATCACGCAGCCCTTGGGGCGGCCGGTGGTGCCCGAGGTGTAGATGATCGTCGCGACGGCTTCCGGGGTGACCGCCATCCGGTGCCGGTGCACCACCTCGTCGTCGATGTGCGCGCCGGCCGCCGTCAGCTCGGCCACCGGGGCGGCGTCCAACTGCCACAGTTTCCGCAGCTGGGGGAGTCTGCCGATGACCGAACCGATGGTCATCGCGTGGTCCTCGTGCTCCACCAGGCAGGCCGAGACCTCGGCGTTGTGCAGCATCCAGAAGACCTGCTCCGCCGACGACGTCGGGTAGAGCGGGACGGACTGGGCGCCGATCGACCACAGGGCGTAGTCGAAGAGGGTCCACTCGTAGCGGGTGCGGGACATGATGCCGACCCGGTCGCCGAACCGCACGCCCTCGGCGAGCAGGCCCTTGGCGAGCGCGATGACCTCGTCGCGGAACTGCTCGGCGGTGACGTTCTGCCACTGCCCCGCGGCGTCCTTACGTGCCAGCGCGGTCCGTCCAGGGTCGGTTTCCGCGTTGTCGTACACCGAGTCGGCCAGCCCGCCGACCCGGGGCGCGGTCGCCAAAGGGGGGACGGTGAACTCGCGCAATTGCCCAGCTCCTCGTGGTGCTCCTCACAAGGCCGCGACCGTACCCCACAGGGGCGGTGGGCGGGAGTGCGCTACCACGCCGTGCCGGGTGAGTAGCCGGAACCGGCCAGGCAGGGAAATCGGGTTACTTGGGGTAACCGCGGACAATATCCGGTCCATCCGTGCCCGGACGAACACCGGGTCGGGACCGGATCTGCACCGAATCTCTGCATCTGTCGCAACGTCAGAGCGGCCCGGAAACCCCCTCCCAGCTGCTGCGACGATCCGCGGGAGGTTCCCGGGAGATCTCGGGGAGCTACGGCATCTGCAGCCGGTCGCCGCCCGCCAGGATCGCCTCGGCCAGCGCCTCCGCCGGGCCGCGCGCCGCCCCCGCGCGCTCCCCGTGCAGCAGTGCGAAGTCCACCCCGCCCAGCTCCGGCAGCCCGGCCCGGGCCGGTATCCGCACCAGGCCCGGCGGGATCATCCCGAGCGTGTGGGCCATCACGCCCAGCCCCGCCCGGGTCGCCGCGATCAGCCCGTTCAGGCTTCCGCTGGTGCAGGCGATCCGCCACTGCCGGCCCTGGCCCTCCAGCGCCTCCAGGGCCCGCGCCCGGGTCACCGCAGGTGGCGGGAAAACGACCAAGGGGACCGGTCGCCGGGGGTCCAGGCGCAGCCGTTCGCCGCCCACCCACACCAGCCGGTCCCGCCACACCAGCCGGCCCTGCCGGTCCTCCGGCCGCCGTTTCGCCAGGACCAGATCGAGCCGACCGGCCGCCAGCAACTCGTGCAGGGTGCCGGACAGCTCCACGGTCAGCTCCAGGTCGACCTCGGGGTGGTCGCGCCGGAACCCCTCCAGCACCTCCGGCATCCGGGTCAAAACGAAGTCCTCGGACGCGCCGAAGCGCAGCCGCCCGCGCAGCCGGGTCCCGGCGAAGAAGCCCGCCGCCCGTTCGTTGGCCTCCAAGATGGTGCGCGCGAACCCCAGCATCGCCTCGCCGTCCTCGGTCAGCTCCACGGCGTGGGTGTCCCGGGCGAACAACCGCCGCCCGGCGGCGTCCTCCAGCTTGCGCACGTGCTGGCTCACCGTGGACTGGCGCAGCCCCAGCCGGTGCGCGGCCTGGGTGAAGCTCAGCGTCTGGGCCACGGCCAGGAACGTGCGCAGCTGCGCGGGCTCGAACACCGGTGACGCCTCCCTCTCGACGCGTCCCCACCGTCCCGCCGCGCGCGACCGTCGTGGCGGCGCTACCCGTTACCGCGGTCATTATCGCAGTTCATGATGACAGTGACCACGGTGAGAGGGGTTCCCGATCGCCGTTCCGCCCGGCAGTCTGGAGAGGGCACCGTCCATACCACCGTCCGTGAGTCGTCGACCCCGAAGAGAGACCATGCGCCGCCCTGTTTTCCGCCTGCCCTCCTGGCTCCCCGTGGACGGTTACATCCTCGCGTTGCTCGGCACGGTCGGGCTGGCCGCCCTGCTGCCGGCCCGCGGCGCCGCCGCCACCGCGGCGGACGGTGCCTCCACCGGGGCCGTCGCCCTGCTGTTCTTCCTCTACGGAGCCCGGCTCTCCACCCGGGAGGCGATGGACGGGCTGCGCCACTGGCGCCTCCACCTCACCACCCTGGCCTGCACGTTCCTGCTCTTCCCGGTGCTCGGCCTGGCCGCGCGCGGCCTGGTGCCCCTGGTGCTGCCGCCCGCCCTGTACACCGGCCTGCTGTTCCTGTGCCTGGTGCCGTCGACGGTCCAGTCCTCCATCGCCTTCACCTCCATCGCCCGCGGCAACGTCGCGGCGGCGATCTGCGCCGGCTCGTTCTCCAGCATCGTGGGCATCGTCCTCACCCCGCTGCTGGCCGGGCTGGTGCTGCACGGCGACGGCGGCGGCTTCTCCGCGCACTCCCTGGTGTCGATCGTCTGCCAACTCCTGCTCCCGTTCGTCGCCGGACAGGTCCTGCGGCGTTGGGTGGGCGGCTTCCTCACCCGGCACAAGAAGGTCCTCGGCTACGTCGACCGCGGCTCGATCCTGCTGGTCGTCTACGCCGCGTTCAGCGCCGGCATGGTGCAGGGCATCTGGCACCAGATCTCCCCGCTGCGGCTGCTGTGCCTGGTGGGCGTGGAGGCGGTACTGCTGGCGGTCATGCTGACGCTGACCTCGTACGGCGCGCGGAAGCTGGGCTTCCCGCGGGCCGACCGGATCGCGATCACCTTCGCCGGCTCCAAGAAGAGCCTGGCCGCCGGGCTCCCGATGGCCAGCGTCCTGTTCGGCGCCCAGGCGGGGCTGGCGGTGCTGCCGTTGATGGTGTTCCACCAGATGCAGCTGATGGTGTGTGCGGTGCTCGCCAAGCGGTACGCGGCACAGGTGGACGCCGAGGGGCGGCCGGTGGTCGGGTCCGGCGGGGCCGGACCCGACCGGGCCGCTCAGCGGCCGCCCGCCACCCGGTCCAGCGGCAGCCCGAGCACCAACGGGCCGGCCACCGACGCGTCGTCGACGCGCACCCGGGAGAGCTCGGCGTCGGTCAGGGCCCGTCGGTAGACGCGGACCTCCGCCAGCGCCCCGGTGAACTGGGCCCGGCCGTCCGGCCGCTGGCCCAGGTGCACGCCGAACGTCGTGGTCCGGCTGACCGACCCGGGGACGTCGGCGCTGCTGGTGGTCGCGGTGCCGTCCACGGTCAGCAGCAGCCGGCCGCCCGCCCGGCGCACCGCGACGTGGTGCCACTTCCCGTCGTTGGCGGCACCGACGCCGGAGACCTGGGCGGTGGCCGGCGGCCGGGCGCCGTCGACCGCCGTCAGCCGCGCGGTGATCCGGCCGTGCGCCGGATCGCCCTCGACGGCGACCTGCGGGGCCCGGCTGCCCACGCCGCCCATCCACAGCAGCGGTTGTTCGCCGGTGGTGGCGCGGTAGCGGAACCACAGGGTGCAGGTGAAGTCCGCGCGGCCCAGCGGGAGCGCATCGCGGTAGGGCAGGCGCACCGCGTCGTCGGTGCCGTCGAAGGACAGGGCGCGGCCGAACGGGCCGTCGGTGAGCCGGGCCCCGCCGAGCACCAGCGCCGGCCGGGCGCCGCGGGCCCGGTCGGGCGTGGTCGGGTCCGGGCCGCGGCGCGGTCCGAGCCACTGCTCGGTGAAGCGGGCGAAGCGGATCTCGTCCCGGGCGTCGGAGGCACCGCCCTCGTAGAGCAGGCCGGTGACGGTGGGGGAGATCGCGACCAGGTCGGAGTACCCGGACCAGTCGGTGGTGACCCGGGCGCCCCGGTCCACGCCCTCCCAGGTGCGGCCCTCGTCGTAGGAGGACCGGATGGTCATCGTCCGGCGGCGGTCGGGGTCGGCGGGGGCGGCGAGCAGGGTGCGGCCGGGCCCGCCGGCGCCGGTCGAGCGGGGCAGGCGCAGCGCCGACGCCTGCACCATCGGGGCGTAGAGGTCGGGGATGGCGCGGAAGGGGGTGGTGAAGGTGTCGCCGCCGTCCCGGCTGACCGCGGCGGTGCGGTTGCCGAGGTCGGTGCCGTCCTGGTCGCGGCCGTTGACGTAGAGCGAGCCGTCGGAGCGCTCCAGGAGGGTCATCTCCGACGGCTTCTGCCGGAAGGTGCCGTCCGGTGCGATCGGCCAGCTGTCCAGCGCGCCGACCTTCCAGGTGGCGCCCCCGTCGTCGCTGTGGACGAGGGCGGCGTGGTTGGCGGTGATCCGGTTGCCCGCGTAGCTCTCGGCGTTGACACCGAAGACCAGCCGCCCCGCGTGCCGTCCGTGGGCGAGCTGGATGCCGTGCACCGGCCCGGTGGCGTACCAGGAGTTCCACTGGCGCGGGCGGATGCTGCGGGTCAGGTCGCGGGGGGCGGACCAGGTGGCGCCGTCGTCGTCGCTGTACTGGAGGTGCGGGGTGCGGTCGCAGGGGACGTCGCAACTGAGGCCGTCGGTGCGGCCCTTGTTGTAGGTCTCGGCGAGGACGATCCGACCGGTACGGCGGTCCACCAGCGGTGCCGGGTTGCCGTGGGTGTCGCCGTCGCCGTGGTTGACGACCTCCAGCGGGCCCCAGGTCCGGCCGCCGTCGGTGGAGCGCTTGAGGACCAGGTCGATGTCGCCGGCGTCCCCGCAGTCGTGCACCCGGCCCTCGGCGAAGGCGAGCAGGGTGCCGCGGACGGTTCGCACGATGGCGGGTATACGGAAGCACGCGTAGCCGTTCTCGTGGGCCGCCTTGAAGAGGACCTGCTGCGCGAAGCCGCCCGACGGGGCGTCGGCGGCGGCCCGGGCGGGCGCGGTCGCCAGGGCGGTGAGCGCGGCGACGGTGAGCGCGGCGACGGCGGACGGGGCGCGGCGGCGCCGGGGTCTGCGGCGGGGGCGGGGGTGCGCGCGGAGATCTGACGTCATGGTCCGGCCTGCCCTTCGAGGCATCGGGTCGGGTCATCAGGACATCCAACGTCCTATGTGCAGATGCGACGGAAGCTACTGCCGTGCGGGGAGCGCGACAAGGAGCCTGCGTCGGTTCTCCGCGCCCGGCCCGGAATTCACTCTCCCGGGCCGGAAGCGCTGCGCCGTGTGCGCCGTGCGGGACCGGTGGGGCGGAGCCGGTGCGCCCGCTTCGGCCGGGGCCGCGGCCCCGGCCGGTCACGGCCTGAGCACCACCTTCCCGAGGTTGGCCCGCGCCTCGATGATCGCGTGGGCCTTCGCGGCGTCCGCCAACGGCAGTTCGGCGTGGACCACGGCGCGCAGCCGGCCGGCCGTGGCCAGCTCCCACAACTGCGACCGGTGCTGCGCGTACCGCGTGCGGTGCACGCTGGCGAAGCGCCGCATGGTCAGCCCGGTGATGGTCTTCGCGCCGGCGAGCAGCTCGTACGCCGGGACCGTGCCGCCGCCGGAGCCGAAGAACACCAGCCGCCCGCCCGGAGCCAGCGCGGCCAGCGCCCGCGGCAGCAGGTCCCCGCCCACCCCGTCCAGCACGACGTCGACCGGCTCGCCCCAGGACTCCCGGTCGTAGGTGACCACGTCGTCGGCGCCCAGCCCGTACAGGAACTCCGCCTTGGCCGGCGAGCTGACCGCGGCCACCACCCGCGACACGCCCTGGAGCTTGGCCAGTTGGACGGCGAGGTGGCCGGTGCCGCTGGCCGCCCCGGTGATCAGTACGGACTCGGTGGGGGACGGTGCGGCGGTGCTGAGCGCGGCCAGCGCCACGTGCCCGCTGCGCACCAACGCGACGGCCTGCACCGCGCTCGCGCCGTCGGGGATGCGACTGGCCAGGGCGGCCGGGGCGAGGGCCAGGTCGCCGTAGGAGCCGGTGAAGGTGAGGGAGGTGATCCGGTCGCCGACCGCGACGTCGGTGACGTCCGGGCCCAGGGCGATCACCTCGCCCGCGATCTCGCCGCCGAGCACGCCGGGCAGGGGGTCGCCGCCGCCCTTGCCGTCGCCGCGCACCCGGCGCACCGACGGCAGGGTGACGCCGATCGCCTCGGTGCGGACGAGGAGTTCGCCGGGGCCGGGTGTCGGGTCCGCGGCCTCTTCCAGGCGCAGGACCTCGGGGCCGCCGTAGGCGTGGTAGCGGACACGGCGCACGGGCCGTCACCTCCGGGGAAGGGCGGTCGCACCGCGACCGGTTTCATTGGATGACCCAACGATACGCATGAACCGTTGGGGCTGCCAATGGTTTTTCGTGGGGGAACCCTACGTTGGTGGATCCCACGGATTCCCGGGTACGGTGCCCCCATGGCCGACACCCCCGCCCCCTACGCCCCCAGCCGGATCCGCACCCTGCCCAGTTGGCTGCTGGGCCGCGCCGCCGCCCGCGGCCACCGGCTCGTCGCCGAGGCGCTCGCCACCGAGGGCCTGCGGATGATGCACCACGCCGTGCTGTGCGCGGTCGCCGAACTCGGCCCCGTCTCCCAGGCGGAACTGGGGCGGACCGTCGGCATCGACCCCAAGGACATCGTCGCGCTCGTCAACGACCTCCAAAAGGACGGGCTGGTCACCCGCACCCCCGACCCCGAGGACCGCCGGAAGAACGCCGTCGGGATCTCGGCGGAGGGGGAACGGCGACTGCACCGCACCCAGCGGCTCGGCGACGAGGCCAACGCCGCACTCACCGCCGCACTGACCGACGAGGAGCGCGCGCAACTGATCGCCCTGTTGACCCGGATCGTGGCGCCGGGGGAATGAGCCCCGGGGCCGCGCCGCCGAGGTGCGCCGGGCGGCCTCAGTCCGCGCTTGCCGTGGTGCCCAGCGCCAGCCGGTGCGCGCCCGCGTAGACGTTCATCGACTTCCCGCGGAGGAAGCCGACCAGGGTCAGCCCGCTCTCGACGGCGAGGTCGACGGCGAGCGAGGACGGTGCGGAGACCGCGGCCAGCACCGGTATGCCGGCCATCACGGCCTTCTGCGCCAACTCGAACGAGGCCCGCCCGGAGACCATCAACACGCAGGACGACAGCGGCAGCCGACCGTCCTGCAGCGCCCGCCCGACGACCTTGTCCACCGCGTTGTGCCGCCCCACGTCCTCGCGGACGTCGAGCAGTTCGCCGTCCGCGGTGAAGAGCGCCGCCGCGTGCAGCCCGCCGGTCCGGTCGAACACGCGCTGGGCGGCCCGCAACCGGTCGGGCAGGCCCGCCAACGTCTCCGGGGCTATCCGCGGCGCGGGCTCCGCGGCCGCCTCCAGGCTCCAGCGGGCCGTCGTACGCACCGCGTCCAGACTGGCCTTGCCGCACAGCCCGCACGACGACGTCGTGTAGAAGTTCCGCTCCAGCGTGAGGTCGGGGACGGCGACCCCGGCCGCCAGCCGGACGTCCACGACGTTGTAGCTGTTGCCGCCGGTGGTCTGCTCGCCGTCCGGTCCGAGGGCGCCGCCGCTCGTCGCGCCCGCGCAGTACACGATGTTCGCCAACTCGTCGGCGCGCGCCAGGACGCCCTCGCTGACCAGGAAGCCCGCGGCCAGCGCGAAGTCGTCGCCCGGGGTGCGCATGGTGATCGCCAGAGACTTGCCGTTCAGCCGGATCTCCAGCGGCTCCTCGACGACCAGGGTGTCCGGGCGGCTGCTCACCGCACCGTCGCGGATCCGGATGACGCGGCGTCGCTCGGTGACCCGTCCCATGTCTGATCAGCCCCGGTTCTGTCTGCGGTGGTGGCCGTGGTCGCCGATGTCCCTTGTCCGGCGCGGGCGTTCGTCCGCCTCCGCCGTGCGGACCGTCCGGCGGGTCACCGCGGTGGCCTGTGGCGGAACGGAAGCGCTCAGTAGACTGTAGACGATAGCCAATCACGGAGGGGACCCCGATGCTGCCCAGAGGTCTGCCGCAGGGCGCCGTACCGAAGCTCGAACGTCCCGGACCGCTGCGCGAGCGCGTCTACGAGGCACTGCTCGACCTGATCACCACCCGTGCGCTGCGCCCCGGCCAGCACCTGGTCGAGAGCGAACTGGCCGGTCACCTCGGGGTCTCCCGCCAGCCGGTCCGCGAGGCGCTCCAGCGGCTGAACACCGACGGCTGGGTCGATCTGCGCCCCGCCCAGGGCGCCTTCGTCCACGAGCCGACCGAGGCGGAGGCGGACCAGCTCCTGACGGTCCGCACGCTGCTGGAGGCCGAGGCCGCCCGGCTCGCCGCGACCCATGCCGACCCGGCCGGGATCGCCGCACTGGAGCGGCTCTGCGAGCAGGGCGAGCGCGCCGTCCAGGACGACGACGTCGACGCCGCGGTGGCGCTCAACGCGGCGTTTCACGCCAAGGTGACCGAGCTGGCCGGCAACGCCGTGCTCGCCGAACTCGCCGCGCAGGTCGGACGCCGGGTGCGCTGGTACCACACCCCGGTCGCCCGGCAGCGCGGCCAGCGGTCCTGGGTCGAGCACCGCGAGCTGATCGCCGCGATCGCCGACGGCGACGGGGACCGCGCCACCTCCGTGATGCGCGCGCACACCGAGCACACCCGGCGGATGTACCACGAACGCGACCGCGAGGACGCCTGAGCCGGCCGCTACCGCGGATGGCCGATCCTCGCCCCTGCCGTCGGTGCCCCGTCCGATCCGCGAGACCAGCGGCGAGGACCGGCCCGCCGACGGGTAGGGTGCAGGCGATCACGCACCAGCTGATCACGGACGCACCACCACGAACCGACCAGGAACGGCGAGACGCACATGAGCGAAGGGACAGCACCGGCGGCCGGCGACGCGGCCTCCGTCGCGGACGAGGCGGCCCGCGAGCGGCTGCTCTACCTGCGCGGCAGCATCGACAACCTCGACGCCGCGCTGGTGCACCTGCTCGCCGAGCGCTTCAAGTGCACCCAGCAGGTCGGCGAACTCAAGGCCCGGCACAGCCTGCCGCCCGCCGACCCGGCCCGCGAGGCCGCCCAGATCGACCGCCTGCGCCGCCTGGCCGAAGACGCCCGCCTGGACCCGGCGTTCGCCGAGAAGTTCCTCAACTTCATCATCGGTGAAGTGGTCCAGCACCACCGCGCCATCGCCGACCGGGCCGTGAGCGGCGGCGACGCGAAGCCGTTCTAGCCCGCGCCCCGCACGTCCGGTCCACGCCCGGGTCCCGCCCCGGGGTGCGCCGCCGGGACAGCGAGACGCCCCGCCCCTGCCGCAGCAGGGACGGGGCGTTCGTCGTGCGGGCGCCGCGCGGGCGCGACCGTCAGTGGTGCGTGCGGGCGGTCCGGCGGACCGGGGCCTTGGGCGCGCCGCCCTGGGTCGGCTTCAGCTTGTCCGCGGTCTTGGCGACGGCGTTGACCACGGCGGCGACGTTGACGTTGGGCTTCTTGACGACGCCCTTGGAGACCGTGTCGTTGTTGAGGAGGTTGTCGGCGGCTGCCGCGACCCCCCGGTGGCCGTCGGCGAACGCGGGGGCGGCGACGCCCAGTGCCATCACCGCGCCGGCAACAACCGCAGCGGCCTTGGAGTACGTCATGGTGGACAGTCCCTTTCTGGGTCAGTGATCGAGCGGTGTCTTCCGCCGGCGCGACGGACGTACCGGCCGGGCACTCTCGCGCCCGGCACGCTCCCCGTCGGCACTGACCCAAACGGACGTGCCGCCCCCAGGACACGGCACGGTTCCCAACTGCCCTGGAAAGCACCCGAACGTGTCGCCGCCCGCTCATGTCATTTCGCGGCTGATCGGCCGGGGGTTGGGCGCCACGTCCCGCAGGCGGGGGCGGCCCGGCTGGTGCAGCAACAACGTGAACGCCGCCGCCACCAGGGACAGGCCGCCCGCCAGCAGGTACGCGCCGTCGTACCCCCAGGCACCGACCACCATCGAGCCCAGTCCGCCGCCGAACAGACCGCTGATCAACTTCCCGCTGTAGACCAGTCCGTAGGTGGAGGCGTTGTAGTTCTCGCCGAAGTAGTCCGGGGTCAGGGCCGCGAAGAGCGGATAGAAGGCCCCGCCGCCGAAGCCGGAGAGGAAGGCGAAGACCAGGAACAGCCACTGGCTGTGGAGCTCCCCGGCCCACAACACCCCGAACTGCGCCAGGCCCAGGACCACGATGACCACGACCAGGGTCGTCTTGCGGCCCCACAGGTCCGACAGCCAGCCGACCGCGGCCCGCCCGACGCCGTTGACGACCGACATCACGCCCATCGACGAGGCGGCGACCAGCGGGCCGAACCCCACCTCCTTCGCGAAGTCCACCTGGAACGAGATCCCGAAGATCGAGACGCCGGCGGTCAGCACCACACTCACCCACATCAGCGGGAGCATGCCGCTGCGGATCGCCTCCTTGGGCGTGAACTGGCGGACCGCCGGCGGGTTCTTCACCAGGTAGGAGGGGCGCCGCCCGGGGTCGTCGGTGTGCGGCGGGGCGACGTCGACGGGCCACCAGTTCTTCGGCGGGTCCTTGAAGAACCAGGCACAGCCCGCGACCACCAGGAGCACGTAGACCCCGATGCCGTCCAGCACCTCGGTGACGTCCGAGGTGTCGAAGGCGTAGTTGAAGACGAAGATGAACGGCAGTGCGCCGTAGGCGAATCCACCGTTGACGAATCCGGTCTTCGCGCCGCGCCGTTCCGGGAACCACTTGCCGACCATGTTGATGCAGGTGGCGTAGACGAGTCCGGAGCCGATGCCGCCGACGACCCCGAAGCCGCAGATCGCGGCCAGCACGTCGTGAAGGTGCCCCAGGGCCACGAAGCCCACCAGGCTGAGCGTCGCCCCGACGAACATGGCGCGGCGCGCGGTCAGCAGCCCCCGCTCCCGTAACCAGCCCGCGGGGAAGGCGATCCCGGCCTGGAAGAACACCCAGACGCTCAGGATCCAGAAGGTGTCGCTCTGGGACCAGCCGTGGGCGTGCGACAGGGTGCCCTCGGCCGATCCGTAGGCGTATTCGGAGACGCTGATGGCCATCATCGCCAACCACGGCAGATACACCATCAGTTTCCGTGAGTGACCGCCGAGCAGCTCCCGGTCGGTCTCCCCGATCCGGTACACCCGGCCCTTTGCGTCGGTGACCTCCCGATACGCGGTTCCCGCCGTCGCCGTGCCGTCCCGTGCGCCGTCGTCCATACCGTTCACCTCGGAATCGAAAAACCCGGTCAGCGCGCCCTCGGTCCGCTCTCCTGGTGCTCCAGGACGACGCCCTCAGGTGTCGAGCAGCCCCGCGGCCCGCGCCCAGCGGTACTTCGCGCCGAGCACCGCCACCGGCTTCTCGGTGGTGTACGGATAGGCGACGACGCCGTGCGCGAAGAGCCGGGCGGCCGCCTCCTCCACCTCGGTGTCCCCGGCCAGCGAGGCCACCACCGGCTTGTCGATCCCGCGCGCCCGGAACTCCTCGACGACCCGCCCGGTCAGCTCGGCGAAGACCGCCGGCGGAGTGACGAGGGTGTGCCAGTAGCCCAGCACCAGCGCATGGATCCGCGGATCGGAGAGCCCCAGCCGCAGTGCCGCCTCGTAGGTCGCCGGTGGCTCGCCGCCGGTGATGTCGATCGGGTTGCCGGCCGAACCGAACGGCGGGATCAGGCGCCGGAACGCCGCGTCGAGGTCCGCGGGGACCTCCATCAGCCGCAGCCCGTTGTCCACCAGCGCGTCCGACAGCAGCACCCCGGAGCCACCGGCGCCGGTGATGACCAGCACGTTGTCGCCCCGGGGGACGGGCAGGACCGGGAGCGCCCGGGCGTACTCCAGCAGCTCGTTCAGGCCCGGCGCGCGGATCACCCCGGCCTGCCGCAGGACGTCGTCGTAGACCGCGTCGTCGCCCGCCAGCGCGCCGGTGTGCGAGCCGGCGGCCCGTGCCCCGGCGCCGGTCCGCCCCGCCTTCAACACCACGACCGGCTTCTTCGGCACGGTCTCCCGGGCCGCCGCGACGAACGCCCGGCCGTCCTTGAGGTCCTCCAGGTGCATCGCGATGCAGTCGGTGTGCGGGTCCTCGCCGAAGTACGTGAGCAGGTCGTCCTCGTCGACGTCCGCCTTGTTGCCGAGCCCGACGATCGCCGAGACCCCGGTGCGGGTCGTCCGGGCGAAGCCGAGGATGGCCATCCCGATCCCGCCGGACTGCGAGGTCAGCGCCACCCCGCCCTTGACGTCGTACGGGGTGCAGAACGTGGCGCACAGGTCCTGCCAGGGCGAGTAGTAGCCGTAGATGTTCGGCCCGAGCAGCCGGACGCCCCACTCCGCGCCGATCGCCACGATCCGTTCCTGCAGCGCGTGTTCACCGGTCTCGGCGAAGCCGGACGGGATCAGCACGGCGTTCGGCACGCCCTTGCGGCCGACCTCCTCCAGCGCCGCCGGCACGAGGGGCGCGGGGATGGCGAACACCGCCACGTCCACCTCGCCCGGCACGTCCAGCACCGAGGGGTACGCCTTGCGGCCCAGGACGTCGTCGGCGGTGGGGTGCACCGGATGGATCTCGCCGGGGAAGCCGCCGTCGAGCAGGTTGCGCAGCACCGAGTGGCCGATCTTGCCCGGTGTGCCGGAGGCCCCGATGACCGCCACCGAGCGCGGGCGCATCAGCCGCCGCATCGCGGCGAGGATCTCGTCCCGACCGTGGCGCGGGCGCTGCGGCGGCGCCCCCGTGCGCAACAGGATCCGCACGTCCGCGGCCGTCGCGCCGTCCGCCGAGGCGAACACCGGATTGAGGTCGACCTCCGCCATCTCCGGGAAGTCAGCGGCCAGTTGGGAGGTGCGGACGATCAGGTCGACGAGCGCCGAACGGTCCACCGCCGGGCCGCCGCGCACGCCCCGCAGCACCTCGGCCGCCCGGATGCCGTCCAGCATCGACGCCGCGTCCGCGGCCGTCGCCGGCGCGAGCCGGAACGTGACGTCCTTGAGCACCTCCACCAGGACCCCGCCCAACCCGAACGCCACGACCTTCCCGAACGTCGGATCGGTGACCGCCCCGACGATCACCTCCTGCCCTTCCGTCACCATCTGTTGCACCTGCACGCCGACGATCCGGGCCTGCGGTGCGAACGCCCGCGCGTTCGCCACGATCGCGGTGAACGCGCCGCGCACCTCGGCCGCCGAGCCCAGACCGGTCCGCACCCCGCCGGCCTCGGTCTTGTGCGGGATGTCCGGCGAGACGATCTTCAACGCCACCGGGAAACCGATCCGGTCGGCGAGCGCCACCGCGTCCTCGACGGTCTCCGCCAGCCCCTCGGCCGGCACCGCGATCCCGTACGCCTCGGCGATCACCCTGCCCTCGGGCGCGGTGAGCACGGTCCGCCCCGCACCGCGCGCCGCCGCCAACACCCGTTCCACCGCGTCGCGTGGGGACCCCATCAGATCACTCCCGTCGTCTTCAACCGCTCCAACTCCGCCTCGCCCAACCCCAGTTCCGCGCCGTACACCTCGGCGTTGTGCTCGCCCAGCAGCGGCGAACGGTGCACCTCGACGGGGGAGTCGGAGAGCTTCAGCGGCGAACCGACCGTGGTGAAGGAGCCCCGCTGGGGATGCTCCACCTCGACCACCATCCCGTCGGCCGCCAGCGAGGGGTCCTCGATGATCTCCTTGGTCGACAGGATCGGCCCGCAGGGGACGTCGCGGGCGGTGAGCCTGGCCAGCACCTCCCACTTGGGCAGCGTGCCGCTCCACTCCTCGATCAGTTGGAACACCTTCGTCAGCTTGGGCAGCCGGGCCTCCGGCGTCGCCCAGTCCGGGTCCTCGGCCAGTTCCGGCCGGCCGATCAGCTCGGTCAGCGGCCGCCACCCGACCGGCTGCACGATCACGTAGACGTAGTCGTTCGGACCCCCGGGCGCGCACCTCACCGCCCACCCCGGCTGGCCGCCGCCGCTGGCGTTGCCGCTGCGCGGCACCTCGGTGCCGAAGTCCTCGTTCGGGTACTCCGTCAACGGGCCGTGCGCGAGGCGCTGTTGGTCGCGGAGTTTGACCCGGCACAGGTTGAGCACCGCGTGCTGCATGGCGACGTTGACCCGCTGGCCGCGGCCGGTCCGGGTGCGCTGGAAGAGCGCGGCGAGGATGCCCGCGACGCAGTGCACCCCCGTGCCGGAGTCGCCGATCTGCGCGCCGGTCGCCAGCGGCGGACCGTCCTCGAAGCCGGTGGTCGCCATCGCCCCGCCCATCGCCTGCGCCACCACCTCGTACGCCTTGAAACCGGTGTACGGGCCCTCGCCGAAGCCCTTGATGCTGGCGTAGACGATCCGCGGGTTGATCTCCTGGATGCGCTCCCAGGGGAAGCCCATGCGGTCGACCGCGCCGGGCCCGAAGTTCTCCACCAGGACGTCGCTGCGGGCGATCAGCTCGGTGAGCAGCTCCCTGCCCCGCGGGGTCTTGGTGTTCAGGGTGATGCTGCGCTTGTTGCAGTTGAGCATCGTGAAGTAGAGCGAGTCGGCGTCCGGGACGTCCCGCAGCTGACGCCGCGTGATGTCACCGCTCACCGCCTCCAGCTTGATCACGTCCGCACCGAGCCAGGCGAGCAACTGGGTTGCGGAGGGCCCGGACTGAACATGCGTCATGTCGAGGACGCGAATGCCGTCGAGTGCCTTGGACACGGCCGACCCCTCCTACTTGTACATGGTCTGGTTCATCGTTCCGGGGGCGTAGGCGTCCGGATCGATCCACACGTTGATCAGCGACGGCTTCCCCGACTCGCGGGCGCGCCGCAGCGCGGGGCCGATGTCGGCGGGGTCGCGGACCTCCTCGCCGTAGCCGCCCAGCATCCGCGCGAACGCGTCGTAGTGGACGTCGCCGAGGGTGTTGCCGACCCGCTCCCGCGCCGCGCCGTACTTGGCCCGCTGGCCGTAACGGATCTGGTTCATCGAGGAGTTGTTGCCGACGACACCGACGAACGGCAGGTCGTAGCGGACCAGCGTCTCGAAGTCCCAGCCGGTCAGGCTGAACGCGCCGTCCCCGAAGAGCGCCACCACCTCCTTCTCCGGCCGCGCCTGCTTGGCCGCGAGGACGAAGGGGACGCCGACGCCGAGCGTGCCCAGCGGCCCCGGATCCATCCAGTGCCCGGGCGACCTCGGCTGGACGACCTGACCCGAGAAGGTCACCACGTCCCCGCCGTCGCCGACGAAGAGCGAGTCCTCGGTGAGGAAGTCGTTGATCTCGCTGACCAAGCGGTACGGGTGGATGGGGGCGGCGTCCGACCGCAGCTGCGGCAACCGCTTGTCCAGCGCTACCTGTTCGGCGGTGCGCAGCTCGTCCAGCCACGCCTTGCGCTTGGCGGCGCCCGCGTCGATCCGCCCGGACGCGGCCTCCGTGACCGCCTTCAGGACCAGGCCCGCGTCGCCCACGATCCCCAGGTCGACGTCGCGGTTCCGGCCCACCGTGCGGTAGTCCAGGTCGATCTGGACCACCGTCGCGTCCGCCGACAAGCGCTTGCCGTACCCCATCCGGAAGTCGAACGGCGTCCCCACGATCACGATCACGTCGGCGTGCGCGAACGCGTACCGCCGCGACAGCTGGAAGTGGTGCGGATCCCCGGGCGGCAGCGTGCCGCGCCCGGCCCCGTTCATGTACGCCGGGACGTTCAGCGTCCGGACGAGCTCCACCGCGGCGTCGGTCCCGCGCGTCGTCCACACCTGGCTGCCCAGCAGGATCGCCGGCTTCTCGGCGCGGACCAGCAGGTCGGCGAGGCGCTGGACGTCGTCGGGGTCGCCCGGGGAGCGGGTCGAGGCCCGGTAGCGCCCGGCCCGAGGGACCCGGGCGGCGGCGGCCGGCACCTCGGCGTCCAGCACGTCGCGCGGGATCTCCAGGAACGACGGCCCCGGCGCCCCGTGGAAGCACTCCCGGAACGCCATCGACACCATGTCGGCGACGCGTGCGGTGTCCGGCACCGTCGCCGCGAACTTGGTGATCGGCGTCATCATCTCGACGTGCGGCAGGTCCTGGAGCGAGCCCATCTTGTGCTGGGTGCGCGCCCCTTGACCGCCGATCAGCAGCATCGGCGACTCGGCCCGGAAGGCGTTGGCGACCCCGGTCACCGCGTCGGTGGTGCCGGGGCCGGCGGTGACCACCGCGCAGCCCGGCCGCCCGGTGAGCCGCGCGTACCCGTCCGCGGCATGGGCGGCGACCTGCTCGTGACGGACGTCCACCACCTGGATGCCCTCGTCGACGCAGCCGTCGTAGATGTCGATGATGTGGCCCCCGCAGAGCGTGTAGACGACCTCGACGCCCTCCGCCTTGAGCGCCTTGGCGACCAGGTGCCCGCCGGAGACGAGGTCCTGGGCACCCGCCGCCCGGGTCACGTCCTGCGCGTGCGTTGCGTCGTCGGGCATGTGCATCGCTTCCTTTCGGACCGCCCGCGGTTGCCGCTGCCGCTGTGCCGTCGCGCACCCCGACGTCGAGTCCCACGTGCACACCTCGACGGCACGAGAAGAACGACCACGTCCCCACGGGAAGGGAGATTGAAGACTGTATACAGTCGTCAGTCGACGAATACTGTATGAACCCGTTATCCCGCATCACCCGGCCCTTGTCCAGAGGAAGCGTCGGCCGGCGAGGTGATCGCGCCACCCGACCGCCGGTCGTCCCACGGGTCGCCGCCCTCCGCCCGCGCCCCACCCGGACCTCACCGGCGCCTCCCCGCGAGCGCCGCCGCCCGCCCCGCGCGACACTCGCCCTATCCGGCGCCGCGCGCCTCGCCCCGTCCGTCCCCGGCCCGGCCCCCGGTCGTGCCCCGACAACGGAGACACCGATGGCCCCCACCCCCGTCCCCGCTCCGCCCCCCACCCCCGACGAGGCCCCGCCCCTGATCCGCAAGCCCGGCACCTCCTGGTCGGACGCCTGGCAGCGCAGCCTGGCGGTGGCGCCCGAGGCGTTCCACGGCGACCAGGCCGGCAACCTCTGGGCCGGCACCTGGCACCGGGACGGCCACCCGCAACCCGCCGCCAGCCCCGTCGACGGAACCCCGATCGCCGGCCCGCCCCGCCTCGACGCGGACGCCGCCCTGCGGGCCGTGCGCGCCTCCCTCGACCAGCACCGCGCCTGGCGCGACATCCCGCTGCCCGAGCGGAAGGCCCGGATCACCGCCACCCTCGACGCCCTCGCCGCACACCGCGAACTCCTCGCACTGCTCCTGGTCTGGGAGATCGGCAAGCCCTGGAAGCTCGCCCAGGCCGACGTCGACCGCGCCATCGACGGCGTCGGCTGGTACGTCGCCGAGAGCGACCGGATGCTGGTCGGCCGATCCCCGCTGCCCGGCCCGGTCAGCAACATCGCCAGCTGGAACTACCCGATGTCGGTCCTCGTCCACGCCATGCTCGTTCAGGCACTGGCCGGAAACGCCGTCATCGCCAAGACGCCCACCGACGGCGGCCTGGTCTGCCTCACCCTCGCCAGCGCCCTGGCCGCCCGCGAAGGCGTCCCGATCACCCTGGTCAGCGGCAGCGGGAGCACCCTGTCCCCCTCCCTCGTCCGCTCACCGGAGATCGGCTGCGTCTCCTTCGTCGGCGGCCGCGACACCGGCGCCCGGGTCGCCACCGCCGTCGCCGACCTCGGCAAGCGCCACGTCCTCGAACAGGAGGGCCTCAACACCTGGGCCGTCTGGAACTTCAGCGACTGGCCCGCCCTCACCCCCCAGCTCCGCAAGACCTTCGACTACGCCAAGCAGCGCTGCACCGCCTACCCCCGCTTCGTCGTCCAGCGCGACGCCTTCGCCGACTTCCTCGCCGCCTACCTCCCCGCCGTCCGCAGCGTCCGCTTCGGCCACCCCCTGGCCGTCCCCGACCCCGCCGCCCCGCTCCCCGACCTCGACTTCGGCCCCCTGATCAACGCCACCAAGGCCAAGGAACTCGCCGACCTCACCACCGAGGCGATCTCCCGCGGCGCCGTCCCGCTCCACCGCGGCACCCTCGCCGACGGCCACTTCCTGCCCGCCCAGGACACCTCCGCCTACCTCCCCCCGACCACCCTCCTGGCCCCGCCCCCGTCCTCCCCGCTGCACCACGCCGAACCCTTCGGCCCCGTCGACACCATCGTCCTCGTCGACACCGAGGCGGAACTCCTCGCCGCCATGAACGCCAGCAACGGCGCCCTGGTGGCCACCCTCTCCTGCGACAACGAGGAGACCTTCGACCGCCTCGCCCCACAGATCCGCGCCTTCAAGGTCGGCCACAACGCCCCCCGCTCCCGCGGCGACCGCGCGGAACTCTTCGGCGGCTTCGGCAACTCCTGGCGCGGCGCCTTCGTCGGCGGCGACCTCCTCGTCCACGCCGTAACCCAGTCCCCCACCCCCGAACGCCTCCCGGGCAACTTCCCGGAGTACCAGCTGATGCCTTGAGGGGGTGTGTTGGGGGGCGCGCAGTGGGGGTGGTGGGTGGTGGGTGGTGGATGGCGGGTGGTGGGGGTGATCTGTGGTGCGTGGTGCGTGGTCCGGGGCGGCGGGGCCAGCGGGTGCGCCGCCGTCCCTCCCGGCCTCCTTCCCTCGCATCTACAGCCCATAAGTTCGACTTATGCCCGGCATGGATACGCAGGTGAAAGCCACTCCGAAACCTTGGTATTGTTATCCATGTCGCCGCGGGGAACGCCCCGCGAAGATCACCTGAGTCCGGGTGGCGGAATGGCAGACGCGCTAGCTTGAGGTGCTAGTGCCCTTTATCGGGCGTGGGGGTTCAAGTCCCCCCTCGGACACCAGCTGAGACCCCACTTCATGTGGGGTTTTCTGCATTTCTAGGCAGTGGCGTGACCAACCACGTGACCAACGGCCCAGAGAGTTGCCTGGTCAGACCAGGGATGACAGGCCGAGCCTGTTGGCTCCGGAGGCGGCGAGCTTCCGGGCTCCGTTCTTACGTGAGTGCCCGTAGCGGGCCATCGTGTAGCCCGGCGAGTGGTGCCGGACGTTCGCGGAGACCTCGACGGGGTTCTCCCCGGCCTCCAGATCGTTCGTGACCTTGCTGTGCCTCCAGTCGTGGATGCGGAACTTCTCGGGCAGCTTCAGGCGGGTGCGAAGGGTGCGCCAGCGTGCCGAGACCTTCTCGGGGTCCTGGGGGCCGCCTGCTTCGCCCCGGTAGAGCTTGAAGCCGTCGCGGGCGAACACGAGATCGTGATCCGTCCACGCCGAACCGAGCCGTTCCCGCTCCGCCTGTTGGCGCTCCTTCTGCCACTTGAGGACGTTCATCACGGACTGGTCCACGTAGATCTTGGCGTTGGCGTCGCCGTCCTTGGTGAGCTTCCGCAGCCGGTAGGTATTGCCTTCCTCGACCACCACCCAGCCTAGTTCGATGGAGCCTTCCTCCCAGTTGATGAGATGCCTGCTGGAGTTCTCCATACACATCGGATGGCAGGTGACGGGCTTGGAGCATCCTTGGGGCGACGTCCTCTCGCACTCCCCGACGCGCTGTTACGTGTGCAGGGAAGTGTCCTGACTGGTTGTCAGTGGTGGCCGCTAAAGTGCCCCCCTATCGGAGTCAGGAGGGGTGGCATGGCAAGGGGGCGGTTCTACATATGGGTTCACATGGCGGTTCTTTTCGCCCATGGCGGGCGTTGTGTCTACTGCGGTGCGGAGTCTCGCGTAATGGATCACGTGATCCCACTCGCTGCCGGGGGAGAGGATACTTCGAAGAACCTCGTCCCGGCCTGCGACGATTGCAATCTGAGCAAGAGCGACAATTCGCTTCCTCAGTGGATCATGCGTAGAGAGTTCCAACGCCCTGCGGCAAGAATTAGAAAGCCGCTGGGAGAGGCGACTCTCCTAGACCAATATCAAGACGCGCACCAGGAGTGCGTTCGGACGATCCGTCGTGTTCAGTCTGTGTGTGCAGAGATAGCGGACCCCGCACGACGCAGATGGTTTCAACGTCGATTCCCCGCGCAGCGCGCCCCGAGGGATAGGGATGAGGTCTACTCCTTGCGGCACAGGGCCGTCGATCAAGTGAATGAAGCTCACCTCTCTGATTTCTCTACGCCGCCACGGCCAATAGAGCCAGATCCGTCTGAATGGAGCGACGTGCTAGACGCGTTCTTTGGCGCAAAGTAGCGCCACCAGTCAGGCGAAGAGGGTTCGACTTCACCAGCGTCGAGCCCTCTTTCACGCTCCCATATTTTGATTGGCTAACCCGGTTCGAGGAAGGCACCCCCGGTGGGTCCTATTCGCTTCCTAATTCCCATTACCCCCACCATTGAATTCACATGAGTAATGCTCTAGTTATCCATACGTTACCGTTCCGTGATTGATGATGGGCAGAGTTGATCTCGCACCGCACCACTGAATGCGGAGGTCGTTAGAGCAGCGCTCCGGCCACTCGCTGAGACTTCACCTGTCAGACTGAATCAAAGGAATGCAGCGCCGTGCGTAAAACCGTCGTCATCGAAGTTCAGCGCCTCTACTGCGATGCCCACATAGCCCGCGACGGAAGCGAGGTGGAGGCAACCAAGACACTGGCTCTCGGGGACTCCACGTGGCATTTGTGCCTTGAGCACAACGTGACCTTCGGTCGGTACCTTGTGGACGCTCTTGGGGTGCCGGAGGACACTTCGGCCGAGCCTGCCCCGGCAACTCCCGAGCCTGAGCCCGTGGCAGTTGTTGAGCCTGTGCAGACGGATGAGCCGTCGTCCGTGGTTGAGCCCGACCTCCACACCGAGGACGTGAGCGAGGAAGCGGCGGAGCCTGAGCCTGTGCAGTCCGTGATGCTGGCCGGTGAAGTTCCTGGCTATGACTGGCAGTCGGCGCGCGACGCGCTGAGGAACGCAGGCTATGAGGTGGTCGGACGTGCGGATGGCACGACCGTGCTCCTGGTCCTGGGCGAGCATGGCGAGCGCAATGGGCACAAGCTGCGCGACGCTAAGGAACGCGAGCTTCCCGTGATGGACGTGCGTGAACCGGGCCGCTTCAAGTCGGCTGTTCTGTCAGGTGAGTTCGTCGGCGGTGACCCGCTTCCTGAGCCTGCCAAGGTTGATCGGTCGGGCATGAGTGATCGGGAGCGTAACCGTGTGATCCGGTCATGGGCCCGCGAGAACGGTTGGCCCAACCTCCCCGTGCAAGGGCGTGTCCCGATGCAGGTACGCCACGCGTACGAAGTGGCCCACCGGGATGCATCCGAGGGGAAAGCGGCAGCGGCCTGAGCGCCGCCCCCGCTGTGCCGGGTGCTGAGTGCGCCCGGCCTCCCCGGCCAGAGGCCACCCAAGCAACCCTTTTCGAGACAGAGGCAACATGAGCACCCCCGTTCTGTACGGTCCCATCGGTCGCGCCGTTCGTAAGATCTCCCCGTTCCTGGAAGTGGACGCCCTGGGGGTGTACGTGGCCGCCCTGTCGATGTGGTCGGCCGCCATCGGCGGAACGGTCAAGGTCTCTTCCCGTGGCTCCGCTCGCCCTGTCCTGCTGTGGTCAGCCTTGGTCGCCGGAACGGGCAGGGGCAAGGGGACCGCGCTGCGGGCCGCGCTTCACGTCCTGGACAAGTCCTTGGGCCGCTTCCTGGCCACACACACCACCTCCGGGATCACGTCCGGCGCGAGCATGGTCAATCACCTGTGGGAGCAGCAAGAGGCCACGGCTGAGACCGAACACGGTCGGGACGTACGGGCGTTGGTGGTCGAAGAGGAGTGGTCGGAAGTGCTCCGCCGGGTCAAGCGCGACGCGTCGTTCACGACCAAACTCCGGACCGCCTGGGACGGCGCCACCCTCCGGAACACCACCAAGGAAGAGGCGCAGGAAGTACGCGACCCGGCCATGGTGCTCCATACACATGTGACGCCCTCGGACTGGGACAAGTACGTGGGGCAGAGCGAAGCGGCCGGAGGCTCCTACAACCGCATCCTCCCGTTCCTGCTCGGCTCGGTGCCGATGCTCGATGACGACCGCGTGAGCCTGCCCGACGTGGACGGTTGGGAACTGTCTGACGCCTACGCATGGGTCACCGCCCGGCCCCGCGTAATCACGCTCGCCGAAGATGCCCGGCCCATGTGGCGCATCGTGCGCCGGTACGCGCGCATCCTGGGTGAGACCTTGCCCGAAGCTCAGGCCGTGTTCATCGAGCGGACCGCAGAGCAAACGCTCAGGGTTGCGGCCTGCCTGGCCGCCTCCGAGTGCTCCGAGACCATCACGAACGAGATCCTGACGGCCGCCTTCACGCTCGTACGCCGCTCGGTACGCGACGCCGTAAGGCTCGCCGCAGGTCAGGGCGTATGTTCCGGGCGTCGGGAAGCTACACGCCAGCCGCTCAGCCTCGCGGACAAGGTCCGCGCCCGCATCGAACTCCGCGGAGGACGCGCCACGTCGTCTCAGGTGCTCCCTTACGTGGGAGCGTCGGCCGCTGAGGTCAAGGCACTGCCCGATGTGGTGGTGACCGTGGAACGGGAAGGGAAGACCGGTCGGCCGAAGACGGTCTTCACACTGCGCGGTGACACTCCCGTTCACGCAGAGCAGCCGAACGAGGCCCCAAAGCCCGAGCCGGCCAGCGCGGAGCGTGACGACGTGAAGCGGGCCACGGTCGTTCAGATGGCCGCCTACCGCCCCGCCCCCACGCAGGCCCCGGAGCCGCAGCCGGTGAAGCGGTCAGAACCGCTCGCCGACTCCAACCCGTTCCTGGCGCTCCTCTGAACCGCCCGAACAAACCAAAGAACGCTCCGCCGTAATCGGCGGGGCGTTCCTTTGCTTGCTCAGCGGTTCAGGTCCCGGCGGTCCTCCAGCATCTGCAACCCAGGAGCCAGAAGGTTCCGTTTGCCAGGACATGGCTGCTTCTCAGTGGTCCACACGTGCCAGCACGACATGCAGCGCTTCACCCCGGAGTGCTCCGGGTCGGCCTCCGCGCTACCGCTGCAATGCGGGCACTGGTACATGAGTCTCCCTACGCCGAGAGGTCGAACTCCCCCAGCTTGGCACCGCCCATGAAGTCGGTCCACTCCACGGCCGTGAACTCGACCGTCTGACCGGTCACGGAATTGCGGACCACCACCTTGCCGGGCACGTTGGTGGCGACTTCGACACACCTACGGTCGTTCGGGTCGTACTTGCACACACTCGACGTGCGGAACTCGAACTCGGGGACTGCGGTCATGTGCCTATCCCTTCGCTGTGCGTGCGGGGAATCGCTCCCCGCGCCGTCGTGCAACCCGCCCCGGCCGCTCGACCTGTCCAGGGTTTGCACCACCGGGGCGGGCGTTTGGGTGCTTCGGCTTCCCTGGGTCCGAAGCGGTTGCCCTCACTGCCCAGGGCAGCACCCCAGTTAAGGGGCGGACCGGGGCGAGAAACTGAGCCCGTCGGCTCAAACCGGGCACGTCTGCCCGTGCTCAAAGGCTAGGCCGGTCGGGGGACTTGCTACCCGCTCCTACCGCCCGGCGCCGCCGCCGTCACGGGAGGGACGGGAGTCTCAGACTCCGGGAATCACCACAGGTGCGACAGAACAGCCATTACGCCAACCCAAAGGCCAACCAAGACAAGGCCAATGAGAACCGCTGCCAGGACCAGGCCGACGGAGCCAACTGGCTCTGTGCTCTGCTGCTCCTCCACCGCCCTTTGATGCGCCGCCGCATCGCATCCGAGGCATCCAGTTGTCTCGTGCTCCAACCCCTCTTGGCTCATGTGACCTGACGCCCCTTGGCCCGGCAATGGGAGCAGGGGAAAGGGCACGGTGGCACCTTCGCCCCCTGGGGGATGAACACGACTCCAGAGGCCACGTCCAGCCGGCCGCCGTACTCCGTCCACCACCCCTCGGGAGAGTTGGTGGACGGCTTTCTCACCTCTGCCGCCGGGGTGGTCATCGGTTGCCGCCCTCATGAGGGTGGTTCCGGATCTCCCGTGCAGCAGCGCAAGCAGCGGCCCAGTCATTCCGCTTCCGTGCCTCGCTCCGCTGGAGGTCCAGGGCAGTGCACACCCCGCAGCCAGGTTCGGGGGCACCCTCCAAAAGCCAGTGATCTAGCGGTAGCTCGACAGGCTTCTGTGAGTACCTGACTGGATTGGTCATGGCTGGTGCTACCTCCCGACTGGATCGGTCTACGCCAAGACCGTAGGAAGCAGCGAATGCGGGGCACCACAAACTTGCACAGGCTTGCACGTGAATTGGCGTGGCTGATAGCACTATTGACGTTGTCTCTGCTGCTCAGCAAAGCTCATGCAAGCCCGAGCAAGCACCTAGACCAAGGAGCCAGCAACGGCCGTAGAGTTCGTCGGAATCGACCCCAACACCGACCGAGACCACTGCCCCACGGTGTGGGCGGACGCGGAAGCCCAGGAGATCTTGTTGCAGGGATGGAAGCCGAGCCCCGAGACTCAGGCGGAGTGCGAGGCGAGCAGCCCCGCCAACGGCCCGGTGCCCGACAGTGAAGCCATCGTTAGGATTCCGGCCCGGATGATCCCGATGATCAGGGAGGCGTGTGATGCCGTCGAGCGTGCCCAGCTTCGCTGAGCTGCTGGGGCAGTGCGAACGGTCCGCCGTCCATCTGGAGCTGCGTGACTCCTACGCCTCCACAGACCGGTTCGAGTCATGGAAGCGAGGTGATCGGATCAACTGGGAGGACCGCGACTCCTGGTGGCATCCCTACGACCAGTTGATCACGGACACTGTGGCCCGAGGTGTGGTGATCCGGCGCGCCCGGGTGGTTTCCGAGCCCGTGTCGGAGTACATCCGATGGGAGCACTACGTCACGCACGCCAACGTCACGGCGGGCGAGGAGGTTCGGTGGCTGCCACGGCGACGGGCCACGAGTATCCCACTGCCTGGAAATGACTTCTGGCTGTTCGACGGCGCGCTACTTCGCGTGCACCACTTCTCCGGTGACGGAGTGGTGGTCGAGGATGAGATCACGGCCGCCCCGGACGCCGTGAAGCTGTGCTCCGCTGCCTTCGAAGCAGTCTGGGAGCGAGCGATCCCGCACCACCTGTACGAGATCTGACGAAGGCCAGCTTCATGTCCCCACACCCCTCTTCACGTGTCCAGAGGGCCCGCGAAGAACTCGCCGGCCGCCTGCGTGAGATTCGGAAGGATGTGGGGATCAGTGGGCGGGAGCTGGCCGCCAGATGCGGCTGGTCGGAGTCGAAGTCGTCCCGGATCGAAAACGCCAAGACACCTCCCTCCGACCAGGACATCAAAGCGTGGTGCCGGGCTTGCGCCGTTGAGGATCAGGCCGCCGACTTGATCGCGGCTAACAGACAGTCCGCCGATGCTCATGTGCAGTGGAGAAGACTTCAGCGGAGCGGTCTCCGTCGCCTGCAAGAATCGACAGGTGACCTGTACCAACAAACAAAGATGTTCAGGGTCTACGTCTCCGACGTGATCCCCGGATTCCTCCAGACGCCCGGCTATGCCGCTGCCCTGCTGTCGTCCATCGCAGGCTTTCGGGGAACCCCAGACGACGTGAGTGATGCTGTGGCGGCCCGCATGAGGCGAAACGCGGTGCTGAGCAACGGCGCACGCCGGTTCTCGTTCGTACTGGAGGAGTCGGTGTTGCGGTACCGGCTGTGTAGCGTTGAGACGATGGCAGCGCAGCTTGGCCATCTGCTCGGGGTTATGGATCTCCAGAACGTTGCCGTGGGTATCGTCCCTTTCTCGGCGCAACGGGCCATGTGGCCCATGCCCACCTTCACGATCTTCGACGACACCAGGGTGCACGCGGACACGCTGGATGCTGCTGCCACCCTCACGCAGCCCAGCCAGGTCGAGCTGTACGCCCGAGCCTTTGAGCGGCTGTCACAGGGAGCCGCACGTGGAGCTGCGGCACGTTCTCTCATAGCGGGCGCATTGGCGTCCCTGGACTGACTGAAGTCGGTTCTCTGGACCCGTTGGCCACGTGACCAACGCATGACCAACAGCGGTCCGAAACGGCCCGAAACAGGGGGAACGCATGACCAACGGGGGCTGTCAACTCTGCGGCGCGTCGCAGGCGTTCTCGCAGGTCAGCTAACTAATGGGCTGGCGTCCGAAGGGAGAGTTCAAGTCCCCCCTCGGACACCAGCGAAAACCCCAGTTGATCTGGGGTTTTTTGCGTTTCTGGGGTGGGGGGGATTCTCGCAGGCCAATGGCTCGGCGAATTGGCTGGTCAGTTCGGGGATGGTTGTCGGTTCATCCCTTCTGGGTGGGGCGGGTGGGCGACCTGTTTTGGGTGTGTGTGGGTGGTGCCCGGGATTGTGGTCGGGGTGGGGGCGGTCAGCGGACCCAGGTGTCGGTGAGGGACTGGACGGTGGAGCCGTCGAGGTCGGTGAGTTTGGTGGCGACGAAGTCGCGGGCCCAGGGGGAGGTCTGGATGCGGAAGGGTGGGCGGTCCGCGGTCAGGGCTTCGATGAGGGGGGCGGCGGCTTCGGTCGGTGTCTGGGCGTCGGCGAAGGACTGTCGGGTGCGGGCGAGGTATGCCTGGAGGGCCGGGGCGTAGGGGCCGGCCGTGGTGAGCAGGGTTTCGGGGTCCAGGCCGAGATTGGTGACGAACTCGCTGGCCACCGCGCCCGGTTCGACGACGGTGACGTCGACGCCGACGGTGGCGGCGACGGGGGCCAGGGACTCCATGAAGCCCTCGACGGCGAACTTGGCGGCGCAGTACGCCTCGTTGAAGGGTTGGCCGACGACGCCGCCCACGCTGGTGACGGTGATCACGCGGCCGTGGGAGGCGCGCAGGTGGGGGAGTGCGGCACGGGTGGTGGCCACCACTCCGAAGAAGTTGACCTCCATGGCGGCGCGCACCTCGTCGAGGCTGGCCTGTTCGATGGTGCCGACCTGGGCGGCGCCGGCGTTGTTGACCAGAGCGTCGAGCCGCCCGTGTTCGGCGATCACGTCGTCGAGGCAGGTGGCGATGGCCTCGGGGTTCACGACGTCCAGGCGCTTGACCTGGATGCGGTCGGCGACCTCGTGTGCGGCGGCGGCCGTGAGCAGGGCGTCGGCCTTGCCGGTGTCGCGCATGGTGGCGATGGTGGTCCAGCCGGCCCGGGCCGCGGCGACGGCGGTGGCCAGGCCGATGCCGGAGGAGGTGCCGGTGATCAGGACGGTCTTCGGGGAGGTCTTCGGGGAGGCCATCGGGGTTCTCCTGATGTTGTGCCGGCGAGCAGGGACGGGGGAACGGGCAAGATAAACGGGGGATTCCCCATTTAGTTTTCCACGCTAACCGGGGAGATCCCCGGTTGTCCAGTTAGACTGGGCTCCGACGAAGGGAGGAGCCTTGACCAGCCCACCGAGCCGGCTCCGCGCCGATGCCCGCCGCAACCGGGAGCGCATTCTCGAAGCGGCCGTCCGTGCCTTCTCCGAGCGGGGGGCTGACGTGCCGATCGACGCGATCGCCAAGGCCGCAGGCGTCGGTTCGGCCACGCTCTACCGGCACTTCCCCACCCGCGAGGCGCTGGTCGAGGCGGCCTACCGCAACGAGCTGGCCCGGGTCTGCGACAGCGTCGCGGGACTGCTGGCCGAGCTCCCGGCGGACCGGGCGATGCGCCGGTGGATGGACGAGTTCGTCGACTACCTGGCCGCCAAGCAGGGCATGGCGGAAGCACTGCGGCTCGCGGTCGCCTCGGGGGCGGATCCCTTCGCCGAGACGCTCGACAGGCTCACCGTCGCGATCGGCACCCTGTTGCGGGCCGGTGCCGAGGCCCGTCTCCTGCGTTCGGACGTCGATCCCCTCGACGTCGGCCTCAGTCTTTCCGGTGTCTCGTTGGCCACCCGCGCTCCCGGCCAGCGCGAACGCGCCAGTCGCCTGCTGGATCTGATCCTCGACGGGCTCCGCTACGGGACGGGTTCGTAGCGGAGCGTTCGCGTCCCGCCCGGGCGTGCGCCTCGGTGGAGGTGGGGTGGGGTGGGGTGGTGGCGTGGATGGCGTGGAGGTGGGCAGGCCCGTGCGGGGTGTCGGGCCTGCCGTGGTGTGGGCGTGGGTGTGCCTGGCGTGTCGGGGTGGCCTCAGGCGGTCGTGACGCCGGTGTTCTGGCCGGCGGAGACGCGCCATTGGCCGTCCTGTTTGACCAGTACCCAGGTGCCCACGTTGACGCGTTGGTGCTGGGCCATGGCGACGGGCTGGCGGAAGAAGACCACCGCGACGTCGGGGCCGGGGAAGGTGATCCGCTCGATCTCGTACCAGGTCTCGATGCCCTCCGCGTGCTGACCTAAGCGTTCCCGGTGGTAGGCGTGCAGGGCCTCCCAGCCCACCAGTCGCATCCCGTTGACCGCGGTGAAGACCACGTCGTCCGTGAAGCGGCGGTCGAACTTCGCCGCGTCCTGCTGGGCGAAGGCCGACTCCAACTCGTCGAAGAGGTCGGCGATGTGGCGCGCGTCGTCGTTCTGGAAGGCCGGTGTGCAGGGGTGGACGGCCATGGTCGTGCTCCTTCGGTGGGGGGTGGGCGGCGTGCGGGCGGAGAGGCCGCCGCCCGGTCACGCTAAGTGGACCGGGCCAGGCGCGCGCAAGTCGGTATGGTCGACACGCGTCAACTGTCAGCCACCGTCGTCTTGTTGCTGCTCCCAGGGGTGTCTGAGTGCGGCGCGGCCGCGCAGGCGGAGCCCCGGCTGAGCCGTGTGCGACAACGGCGTCGGGCCCTCGACGGTGGTCGCCGCCCCGTGCCGGGTCGTTGACCAGGGCCCATGCGGACACCGACCGGTTCGTTCCGAAAGGGCCGGTTTGCGGGGTGGTGGTGATGGCGCAAGGTGATCGGTGCATCCTGCACTGTCATGGGCGTACGGTGGCTGGAATCCTTACCCGAGACGGGAAACGAGCGGTGCCCGGCGCACGGGCACCTCGGCATGCAGGGGGATGGACATGAAGATTCTGGTGACCGGCGCATCGGGCAGCGTCGGCCGGGTGGTCGTCGAAGGGCTCCTCGCGGCAGGCGTCCAGGTGCGGGCCCTGACGCGGGATCCGGACCGCGTGGACCTGCCCGCCGGCGCGCAGGCCGTCGCCGGTGATCTGACCCAACCGGCCGGCCTCGGCGCCGCGTTGGAGGGGGTGGACCGGATGTACCTGTTCCCCGTTCCCACCGCGGTCCGCGAGGTGGTCGCGGCCGCCGAGCGCGCCGGGGTGCGGCGCATCGTCACGCTGTCCTCGGGCGCGGTGACCGCCGGCTACGACACCGTCCACCACCTGCCGGTGGAGCGGGCGGTCGAAGCCTCCGGGGTGGAGTGGACCCATGTGCGCCCGGGGGAGTTCGCCATGAACAAGGTCGCGCTGTGGGGGCCCGACGTCCGTGCCGAACGCGTGGTGCGCCATCCCGCTCCGGAGGCGATCTGGTGCCCCGTGCACGAGCGGGACATCGCCGACGTGGCGGTGACGGCCCTGCTCGAAGACGGCCACCACGGTGCGGCCCACACCGTGAACGGGCCGCCGATCAGCCTGCGCGACCAGGCGCGCGCCCTCGCCGAGGCGCTGGGGCGGGAGGTCCGCTTCGAGCAGGTCACCCCCGAAGACGCCCGCCGGCGCTACCGCGCGCAGGGCGGGTTCGCCGCGGCCGCCGCGGACTTCCTGCTCGGCTTCGTCGATCACGCCGGCAACCCCACCGACCCGCACGCACTGGCCGACTTCGACCTCACCGCCTTCGGCCCGCAACCCACCGTGCGCGATGTCACCGGCGCCGCCCCGCGCACCTTCGGGCAGTGGGCCCGCGACCACGTCGCCGACTTCCGCTGACCGCGGGGCGGCGGCGCGCGGCGGGCCCGATCCGAGCACCGGGTCCGCCCGCGCGGGGGCGTGGGGGTGCCAAACGCGAGGCGTTCGCGGCCGGTTGACACGTTCGTTCCTTGACGGTGCTTCGCGCGCCGCCCTAAGGTCGACCAGTAACTGACCTGTCGGAAAGTAAGTTGGTGGGTGAGGCCGCCTCGCCACCGGCGCAACGCCCCGCCGAGGAGAGGACGACCGTGTCACAAGGCCAGCCCGCGAACGGAGAGTTACTGCGCGGACCCCGGCTGTACGTGGTGATGGCCGCCGCGGTGCTCGCCATGCTGCTGGGCTCCCTGGACAGCATGATCCTCGGCGCCGCGATGCCCCGGATCGTCGGCGAACTCGGTGGCCTGGACCGACTGTCCTGGCTGGTCACCGCCTACATGCTGACCATCGCCGTGTCGACTCCGGTCTGGGGCAAGCTCGGTGACATGTACGGCCACAAGGGTGCCTTCGTCTGGGCGATCGTGCTGTTCCTGGCCGGCTCGGTGCTCTCCGGCGTCGCCCAGTCGATGAGTCAACTCATCGCCTTCCGCGCGCTGCAGGGACTGGGCGGGGGCGGGCTGATGGTCGGTGCGCTGGCCATCATCGGCACGCTGGTCCCACCCCGCCAACAAGGCAAGTACCAAGGCGTCATCTCCGCCGTGATGGGACTGGCCATGGTCGGCGGGCCCCTGATCGGCGGCGTGATCGCCGACCAACTCGGCTGGCGCTGGTGCTTCTACGTCAACGTTCCCGTCGGCGCGGCGGCCCTGGTCATGGTTGCCTGGCTCCGCCTGCCCCGCCGGCGCACCAAGGCCCGCATCGACATCGCCGGCGTGATCCTGCTCACCGTCGCCATCAGCGCCGTGGTGCTGATCACCACCTGGGGCGGCAAGGAGTACGCCTGGACCTCGCCGCCTCTGCTGGGGCTGTTCGTCCTGGCCCTGGCCGCCGTCCTGGCGCTGCTCCGCGTCGAGCGGCGGGTCGCCGAACCCCTCTTGCCGCTGGCCCTGTTCAAGAAGGCCAACTTCTCCCTGATCACGGTGGCCGGGCTGTTCCTGGGCTGCGTGATGACCAGCGCGGTGACCTTCCTGCCCATCTTCCAACAGGTCGTCCAGCACGCCTCGGCGACCAACGCGGGTCTGCTGCTGCTCCCGATGTTCGCCGCCATGGTCGCGGTCAGCGCCTTCGGCGGCCAGTTCATCACCAAGAGCGGCAAGTACAAGGCGTTCGTGATCGTCGGCGGTGCGGCGCTGACCGCCGGCTCGTTCCTGCTCAGCTGGACCGATCGCGACACCAGCCCCGTGGTGCTGGGCGTGTTCATGGCCGCACTGGGCCTGGGCATGGGCCTGTTGACCCAGACCACCTTGCTCATCTCCCTGCAGAGCGCCGAACTCGACCAGCTCGGCGTGGCCGCCTCCACCGCCACCCTCGCCCGCTCCCTGGGCGGCTCCGTCGGCGTCGCGATCAGCGGTGCCCTGTTCGCCGGTGCCGTGACCGGCGCCCGCACCGCCGACGGCACGCCGGTGAGCGGCACCGGCGGTGCGCAACCCGACCCCGAGGTCCTGGCCCGCCTGCCCCACGCCCTGCGCCTGGCCTACGAGAACGCGGTTGCCGACGGCACCGGCCGGATCTTCCTGTTCTGCACGGTGCTGGCCGCCCTCGCGCTGGTGGCCGGGTGCTTCGTCAAGGAGGTGCCGCTGCGCACCGCCAACGTCCCCGAGGGCGCCGACGCCGACGCCCTCGCGCCCGACCCCGCACAGCCCGGCTCACCGGCGAACCCCTGAGTCCGCCACGCCCCCGACAACGACCCGCCGATACCCCCCGATACCGACCCGCCGACACCTAGGCGGTGACCCGCACCGCTCCGGCGACCCCACTCCCCCACGGGGAGCCGGATGTGGCGCGTCCCGTGCCTGGGAGTCGTGACCTGGTCATTGAGGAGTAAAGGACTTCCCTTGTCGCTGGACGCCGCGCCATACTGGCGCGGCGTCGTGACCTGGAGCTGGGGAGAGTTCTACGGTGACGGCCAGGCAGGCGCCGCGCGCGCGGTGGGCCTGCGCAACGAAGGGGTGTCACACGGTACTTGGCGGGGCAGTGGGTATCCCTGCCCCGGTGGCCCGGGCCGGCACGCGACCTGACGGTTCGAGGTCGGTCCTGGTGGTTCCTGGTGCCTGTGCACGAACTCAAGGGGGGACATGGCTCAGCAACATCGGGGGATGAAGACGCGGCGCCTGATCGTTCAGACGGCGGCCGAGGTGTTCTGCGAGCGGGGCTACGACGGGACGAGCACCACCGAAATCCTCGCCCGTTCCCAACTGACGCGGGGGGCGTTGTACTTCCACTTCGATTCCAAGCAGCAGCTCGCCGAGGCGGTGGCGAGCGTTCCGGCGGAGGTGTTCGTTCCCCCGGACGGGCCGGTGGCGCTGCAGTGCCTGGTCGACTTCAGCCTGCGCCACGCCGAGCGGCTCGCCACCGACGTGGTGCTACGGGCCTCGATGCGGCTGAGCGCCGAGCACGGCACCGGATGTGCCCGGGGCGCCGCACCGCACGAGGCGAAGTTACGTGCCGTGCTGCTGCGGATGCTGCAACAGGCGGACCGGGACGGTGAGTTGGTGCCGGGGGCCGATCCGGTGGAGGTCACGGACGTGTTGATGGGGTTCTTCACCAACGTCCAGCCCTACTGGGCCAAGACCACCGCGGGCCTCACCCACCGCCTGGCCACCTTATGGCGCTACCTGCTGCCGTCCATCGCCACCGCCGAACTGCTGCCGCGCCTGCGCCTCCATCCCGGCCGCGCGCCGCAACCGGCCGGCTACGGTGAGGGGACGGCGCCGGCGCTGAGCGGTTCGCTGAGCTGACCGGCGCGGCCGCCCGCCCCCACCGTCGCCGCCCTAGTCCGGCCGGGGCGGTGGGGGAGCGGCGGCTCCGGTCGCGAACGTGTCGGACCGGGGCCAACCGCCCCCGGCCACCCGCGCTTCGCCGCGGTGCACGCACACCCTTCGCCCCCTGCCGCTCGTGGACATCTGCACAACTGCGCGACGACTGCCCTTGGCAGATCGCACCGTCCGAAAGGATAGGTCCCCGAGCGGGGAGCGGTCATCCCTATTTGTCCGGGCAACTTCGGGCGGGGCGCCGTTCCGCTATGGAATCAGCACTTCCGGTTGGTTGGCGCGGCAACTAACCCACGATTCCTTACGGTTCACGCGCCACGCGCCGTAAGGGTGGCTCCTGTCGGTTTCGTGCGATTCCTGCGGGGTGCGGCCCGGGAAAGTCGCGCTATTCCTCGGGTGTAGAGCTCCCTTTGTCGCACTCTGCGACGGGTTTATGCGTGTACATGCCATCCTTGGGTGATCGTTTCCTTGACAAACCGACAAGTCTGCTTGCTATTTTGCTTGCAGGGCAGGCGGGAGCCGCGCTTAGGGTGGCGGTTCGGGTTATGCGGTTGTTTATGTCGCCGGGGACAAGGGTATAGGCGTCCCTCACGTCAACAGGGATGGGGGACTTGTGGACGGGGATCATACAGTGCTGTGTGATGATTCTTCCGCCGCCCCTCAGGTAATGACCACTGTCTTGAAATCCCTGGCCCATAGCGGAAATCGCGCTCGCCTTATCATTGACGTTCAGGCGCCCATGAACCGGGGGATTGATGCATGTCTTGCTGGCGGAATCCGACAGGCAATCCGGAGATATTCTGCGACAGGCCATGAGGAGACACGGCTATGAGGTCGAGCTCACCGACAACGGTGCCAACGCCCTAAAATCCTACGAGGGTTACGACCTCATTCTCCTCGACCTCGAACTTCCCGACATCGATGGTCTGGAGGTCTGTCGCAGCATTCGGGAATCCAGCGACGTACCCATCATCGCGTTCACCGGACACGGGACCGAACTCGACCGGGTCCTCTGCCTCCAGGCCGGTTGCGACGACTGCATGGTCAAGCCCTATGGACTGCGGGAACTCCTGGCCCGGATCGAAGCCGTCATGCGCCGGGTGCGACCGCGCCCGGTGGAAGGCCGCAGCATCGCCTACGGCCCCCTGCAGATCGACCGGGACGGCCGCGAGGTCTTCCTCAACGAGGAGCCCGTCAAGCTGACCCGCAAGGAGTTCGACCTGCTCCACCTGCTCGCCTCGCAACCCGCCCGGGTCTTTTCCCGCGAGCAACTCATGGACAAGGTGTGGGGCGCCCGCGGCGCCCGCGGCACCCTCGGCGCCAAGCTGACCCGCACCATCGACACGCACGTCAGCTCGTTACGGGGCAAGCTCGGGTCCAGTGAATGGATCATCACCGTCCGAGGTGTCGGATTCCGCTTCGGCGGATGACGTAGCACCGTGGGGCGACGGCTCGCCGTCGCCCCACGGTCATTCCCGCCCCGCCGCTATCCCCGCGTCCCGGTCGCCACGTCCGTCACCGCGGTCGACCGGCCCGCCATCCGCGCGCTGAGGGTCCGTCGCACGTCCGCCTCGTCGTAGTGCGAGCGCCCGCCCACCCGCCGCCGCCCCCAGGTGTTCTCGCTGGCCAGCCGGTACACGCTGCCCAACGACACCCGCCAGATCCGCGCGACGTCCTGCGGCGAAACCCACTGGGTGCGCCGCGTGCCGCCCGTCCCCGGCGGCGTCATCCGGCCCCGCAACTGCGCCCACTCGTACTCCGCCCACCGGTGCCCGGCGTCGGCGTCGCACCGGATCTCCGCCGCCCCCGCCGACGGGCCCCCCGTCCGCGCCACCAGCGTCCCGCCGCACCCCGACTCCACGCACGTCCCGAGTGGCACCCGGCGCACCGCGCCCGACGACGTCACCCGGCGGGCGGCCCGCACCCAGCGGTGAAGCTCCGCGGAGAACTCACCGGCCGCCGGATGCGCCGCCAACCACTCCAGGTGCTCGACCAGCCACCGGGCCAACACCGGCACGGTCCGCGCCGGCGCCGCCACCCCACGCTCCTGCGCCACCAGTCCGCTCCACGACGCCAAGGTGGTCACGATGCCGGAACGGACCTCCGTGGCCGCGGTGTTGAACGGCATTCCCGGCAGCGGGCCCCCGCTGGTCCGCTCCCGCGGCCCGCCCGAACTGCTCAACATCCGTCCGCATTCCTCGTACAGGTGCGGCAAGGCCCGCAGCAATTCCCCGGTCGACTCCCGGCACGCGCCGCACAGCGAAATACCGTCGTCGCCCGCTCCCCGTACGTGCGCGTTCCCCGCGGCCCGGCACGCGGCTGCCTGACACCGCTCCGCCACGGGCACCGCACGCATCGACTCTGCCACCGAAGGTCAACTCCTTTTCCGAAGTGGACTTCCAGCAAAACCGAAACCGTCGCCGGTCGGCAAGTGATCTTCGTATTCCTGGAGAAGAGTCAGCACGCAGCACGCTTAACACAGAGGACTTACAAATAACCGTGCGGACCACGTCAGACGGCAATGCCCGCCCGCCCCGGAGTGTGGCCGACGCCACGATCTGACACTCCTCTGACGTTCCCCTTGGCTTGCGCTATGAATGCTGAGCCTCTTCTGAGCAATCTTGCGAGCTTCCTGGAAAAATAGGGTTGATCTCTGAAGCCGCACCGAAGAAGCTCATTACTAGCTTCCGCTGCACTGTGTTCCGGAACCGCCAAAGCGCGCCTTTTCCGGGGCCGTTCAAGCGCCTAAGGGCCCCTTTCGCAAAGGCTGTGCCCGGCCGTCACGAAGCCCGCTCCGCACAAGGAGCCACATGCCGTCGCGGCCCTCGCCGGAGGGTTTTCCCGAACCTTCGCCACGTGCCGTGAAGAAGGGTGTGCAGCACCTACCGCGGCACCGTGCAGGTGCCGCCCGCGGCGCCCCTCAGCGGCCGGACCGCCTATTCCGCCTTCCTTTCACACAGGGGCCCCACCAGCCCAAGGGAGAGACACACATGGATGCTTCCGTCATCGTCGTGGGCGCCGGCCCGGCCGGACTCATGCTGGCCGGCGAACTGCGCCTGGCCGGCGTCGACGTCATCGTTCTCGAACGCCTTCCGCAGCGCACCGGCGAATCCCGCGGCCTCGGATTCACCGCCCGCACCATGGAGGTCTTCGACCAGCGCGGCCTGCTCCCGGGCTTCGGCGAGATCGAGACCAGCACCCTGGGCCACTTCGGCGGCCAGCCCGTCGACTTCGCCGTGCTGGACGGTGCCCACTACGGAGTCAAGGGCGTCCCCCAGTCCACGACGGAGACCGTCCTGGAACAGTGGGCCACCACGCTGGGCGCCGACATCCGCCGCGGCCACGAAGTCCTCGCCCTCGCCGACGACGCCGACGGCGGCGCCGTGACGGTGACCGTCGCCGGCCCCGAGGGCACCCACCACCTGCGCGCCGGCTACCTGGTGGGCTGTGACGGCGGCCGCAGCACCGTCCGCAAGGCCGCCGGCTTCGACTTCCCCGGCACCGCGCCGACCCGCGAGATGTTCCTGGCCGACGTCCGAGGCTGCGACATCACCCCCCGGCCCATCGGCGAGACCGTCGCCGGCGGCATGGTGATGTCCGCACCGCTCGGCGACGGCGTGGACCGCATCATCGTGTGCGAACGCGGCGCCCCGCCCCGCCGCCGCACCGAGCCGCCCGCCTTCGAGGAGGTGGCGGCCGGTTGGCAGCGCCTGACCGGCCAGGACATCTCGCACGGCACCCCGGTCTGGGTCAGCGCCTTCGGCGACCCCGCCCGCCAGGTGACCGCCTACCGGCGCGGTCGCGTCCTGCTGGCCGGCGACTCCGCCCACGTGCACCTGCCGGCCGGCGGACAAGGCATGAACACCAGCATCCAGGACGCCGTCAACCTCGGCTGGAAGCTCGCCGCGGTCCTCCACGGCACCGCCCCCGCCGACCTGTTGGACACCTACCACGCCGAACGCCACCCGGTGGGCCGGCGCCTGCTGATGAACACCCAGGCGCAGGGCATGCTCTTCCTCAGCGGCGACGAGATGCAGCCCGTCCGCGACGTGCTGGCCGAACTCATCCGCTACGACGTCGTCAGCCGCCACCTGGCCGGCATGGTCTCGGGCCTGGAGATCCGCTACGACGTCGGCCCCGGCGACCACCCCCTGCTCGGCATGCGCATGCCCCACCTGGAGCTGATCACCGCCGACGGCCGGAAGACCAGCACCACCCGCCTGCTACACCCCGCCCGTGGCGTCCTCCTCGACCTGGCGGACGACGCGGACCTGCGCCGCGCCGCCGCGCCGTGGGCCCACGCCGTCGACGTCGTCACGGCCACCCCGCACGCGCTCGCGCCCGCCAGCCCGCTGGCCGGCACCACCGCCGTCCTGCTGCGCCCCGACGGCCACCTCGCCTGGATCCACCCCGCCGGCCCCGCCGCGCCCACCGACGCCCTCACCCGCTGGTTCGGCCCCGCCCGCTAGCCCGAGCACGAAAGCAGGCACACATGCACACCACCTTGATCGTCGCCCGCATGGACCCCGCCTCCGCCGCCGACGTCTCCCGACTCTTCACCGACTTCGACACCACCGACCTGCCGCACCGCATGGGCACCCGCCGCCGCCAGCTCTTCTCCTACCGCGGCCTGTACTTCCACCTCCAGGACTTCGACGACGCCGACGGCGGCCAACGCATCGAGGAGGCCAAGGCCGATCCGCGGTTCGTCGCCGTCAGCGACGACCTCAAGCCCTTCATCCAGGCGTACGACCCCGCCACCTGGCGCTCGCCGGCCGACGCCATGGCGCACCGCTTCTACCACTGGCAGGCCCGTTCATGACCGCCCGCCGCGTCGTCATCACCGGCATCGGCGTCCTCGCCCCGGGCGGCATCGGCACCAAGGACTTCTGGAGCCTGCTCAGCGAGGGCCGCACCGCCACCCAGGCCATCACCCTCTTCGACCCCGCCCCCTTCCGCTCGCGGGTCGCCGCCCAAGCCGCCTTCGACCCCGAGGAACACGGCCTCGGCCCGCAGGAGGTCCGTCGGATGGACCGCGCCGCCCAGTTCGCCGTCGTCACCGCCCGACAGGCCCTCGCCGACAGCGGCCTGGACCGCGGCGAGCACCCCCCGCACCGCATCGGCGTCACCCTCGGCAGCGCGGTCGGCGCCTCCATGACGCTGGACCAGGAGTACCGCGTCGTCAGCGACGGCGGGCGCCTCGAACACGTCAGCCACGCGTACGCGCCCCGCCACCTCTACAACGCGTTCGTGCCCAGCTCGTTCGCCGCCGAGACCGCCTGGGCGGTGGCCGCCGAGGGCCCCACCACCGTCGTCTCCACCGGCTGCACCTCCGGCATCGACGCCGTCGGCCACGCCGTCGAACTCATCCGGGACGGCTCCGCCGACGTCATGGTCGCCGGCGCCACCGACGCCCCCATCTCGCCCATCACGCTGGCCTGCTTCGACGCCATCAAGGCCACCACGCCCCGCAACGACGACCCCGCACACGCCTCCCGGCCCTTCGACGGCACCCGCAACGGCTTCGTCCTGGGCGAAGGCGCCGCCCTCTTCGTGCTCGAAGAACTCCAGGCGGCCCGCCGGCGCGGCGCCCACATCTACGCCGAGATCGCCGGCTACGCCCAACGCTGCAACGCCTTCCACATGACGGGCCTGCGCCCCGACGGCGCCGAGATGGCCACCGCCATCGACGCCGCCCTCGCCGAGGCCCGCACCCACCCCACCGACATCGACTACGTCAGCGCCCACGGCTCCGGCACCAAGCAGAACGACCGCCACGAGACCGCCGCCCTGAAGAAGAGCCTCGGCGACCACGCCTACCGCGTCCCCGTCAGCTCCATCAAGTCGATGGTCGGCCACTCGCTGGGCGCCATCGGCTCCATCGAGATCGCCGCCTGCGCCCTGGCCATGGAGAACCACGTCGTGCCCCCCACCGCCAACCTCCACACCCCCGACCCCGAGTGCGACCTGGACTACGTCCCGCTGACCGCCCGCGACTGGCGCACCGACACCGTGTTGACCGTGGGCAGCGGCTTCGGCGGGTTCCAGAGCGCCATGGTGCTGACCCGGCCCGGAAGGAACGCCGCGTGAGCCCCGCCACCGTGGTCACCGGCATCGGCATCACCGCCCCCAACGGCCTGGGAGCCAGGCACTACTGGGACGCGACCCGCACCGGCCGCAGCGCCATCGCACCGGCCACCCGTTTCGACCCCACCGGATACCCCGCCCAACTCGCCGGCGAGATCACCGACTTCACCGCCGAGGACCACCTTCCGGGACCGCTGCTCGCACAGACCGATCGCGTCACCCGCCTGGCCCTCCTCGCCGCCGACTGGGCCCTCGCCGACGCCGGCATCACCCCCAGCACCCTCGACGCCTACGACATGGGCGTCGTCACGGCCAGCTCCTCCGGCGGCTTCGAGTTCGGGCAGAACGAACTGCGGGCCCTGTGGAGCAAGGGCAGCCGGCACGTCAGCGCCTACCAGGCATTCGCGTGGTTCTACGCCGTCAACACCGGCCAGATCTCCATCCGGCACGGCATGAAGGGACCCAGCGGCGTCGTCGTCAGCGACCAGGCCGGCGGCCTGGACGCCCTCGCCCAGGCGCGACGCCACATCCGCAAGGGCACCCCGCTGGTCCTCTCCGGCGGCCTGGACGCCTCCCTGTGCCCGTGGGGTTGGGTCGCCCAGCTCGCCAGCGAGCGCCTGAGCACCTCCCGGGACCCGCACCGCGCCTACCTGCCCTTCGACGCGGCCGCACACGGCCACGTACCGGGCGAGGGCGGTGCGCTGCTCCTCCTCGAAGACGCCGACGCCGCGCGCGACCGCGGCGCGCACGTCTACGGCGAGATCGCCGGCTACGGCGCGACGTTCGACCCGGCCCCGACCAGCGGCCGGCCCCCGACCCTGCGCCGGGCCGTCGAACTGGCCCTGGACGACGCCCGGACGGCACCTGCCGACATCGACGTCGTCTTCGCCGACGCCGCGGCCCTGCCCGACCTGGACCGCATCGAGACCCGGGCGCTCACCGACGTCTTCGGCGCCCACGCCGTGCCCGTCACCGCCCCCAAGACGATGACCGGCCGCCTCAACTCCGGTGCCGCGCCGCTGGACGTGGCCGCCGCCCTGCTCGCCCTGCGCGACGGGCTCATTCCCCCGACGGTCAACGTCACGCCCGACCCCGGCCACCCCATCGACCTGGTCACCGAGGCCCGCCCGGCCGCCCTGCGCACCGCGCTGGTCCTGGCCCGCGGCCACGGCGGCTTCAACTCCGCACTGGTCGTCCGCGCCGCCGACCCCGGCCGGCACGACGCACCAGCCGACCCGCGAGAGGGACGCACATGACCCGACCCACCTTCACCTTCGACGACCTCAAGGAGATCCTGCGCGAGGGCGCCGGAGCCGACCCGGAGACGCTGGCCGAGACGACCCTCGACGCCACCTTCGGCGACCTCGGCTTCGAATCGCTGGCCCTGCTGGAGACCCTCGGCCGCATCGAGCGGCAGTACGACCTGGCCCTGGACGACGCGGCGTTCACCGGGGCCACCACCCCCAGGGCCCTGATCGCCCTGGTCAACGAGCAGCTCAACGGCGCCGCCGCCTGAAGCCGTCGGCGCCGTGCCCGCCCGTCGATGCCCGGCACGGCGCCGACACCCCCGCCCACCCCCTTCGTGAAGGAGAACCGTGCCCGACCAGCAGCCCGTCGCCCTCATCACCGGCGGCACCAGCGGAATCGGACTGGCCACCGCCCGCCTCCTGGCCACCCAGGGCCACGCCGTCCACCTCGGCGCCCGCACCCCCGAGGACGTCACCCGCACCGTCGGGGAGCTGCGCGCCGAGGGCCTCACCGTCGACGGCAGCAGCTGCGACGTGCGGGACGGCGCGCAGGTCACCGCCTTCGTCCAGGCCGCCGTCGAGCGCTTCGGCACCATCGACGTCCTGGTCAACAACGCGGGGCGCAGCGGCGGCGGCGTGACCGCCGACGTCCCCGACGACCTGTGGGCCGACGTCATGGCCACCAACCTCACCAGCGTCTTCACCGTGACCCGCGAGGTCCTCAACGCCGGTGGCATGCGCAAGAAGAACCGCGGCCGCATCATCAACATCGCCTCCACCGCGGGCAAGCAGGGCGTCGTCCTCGGCGCCCCCTACTCCGCCTCCAAGCACGGCGTCGTCGGCTTCACCAAGGCCCTGGGCAACGAACTGGCGCCCACCGGCATCACCGTCAACGCCGTCTGCCCCGGCTACGTCGAAACCCCGATGGCCCAACGCGTCCGGGCGGGCTACGCCGCCGCGTACGACACCACCGAGGACGCGGTCATGAAGAAGTTCACCGCCAAGATCCCCCTCGGCCGCTACACCACCCCGGAGGAAGTGGCCGGCCTGGTCGGCTACTTGGCCTCCGACACCGCCGCCGCCATCACCGCCCAGGCCCTCAACGTCTGCGGCGGCCTGGGCAACTTCTGACCGACCGGCGCACCAGCTAAGGAGACCCACCATGACGCAACCGGGCCCGCGCACCGTCGAGCACGAGATCACGATCTCGGCCCCGGCCCGCGCCGTGTACCAGCTGCTCGCCCAGGTGGCCAACTGGCCCAGGATCTTCCCGCCGACCCTCCACGTCGAGCAGCTCGAACAGGACGGGCGCAGCGAGCGGATCCAGATCTGGGCCACCGCCAACGGCGAACCCAAGAACTGGACGTCCCGCCGCACCCTGGACCCCGAAGGGCTCCGCATCGACTTCCGCCAGGAGGTCTCCGCCCCGCCGGTGGCGTCCATGGGCGGTGCCTGGGTCATCGAACCGCTCGCCGCGGACCGCTCCCGCGTCCGCCTCCTGCACGACTACCGCGCCGTCGACGACGACCCCGACAAGCTCCAGTGGATCGACCAGGCCGTCGACGACAACTCACGCCAGGAACTGGCCGCGCTCAGGACCAACGTCGAAGCCGACCGGGCCGCGGGGGAGTGGACGTTCTCCTTCGAGGACACCGTGCACATCGACGGCGCCCCGAGCGACGTCTACGACTTCATCAACGAAGCGGACCGGTGGCCGCAGCGGCTCCCGCACGTCGCCCAGGTCGACCTCGCCGAAGCCACCCCCGGCCTCCAGCACCTGACGATGGAGACCCGGGCCAAGGACGGCTCCACGCACACCACCCAGTCCTACCGCGTCTGCTTCCCGCACCGGCAGATCGCCTACAAGCAGACCACCCTGCCGGCACTGATGACCCTGCACACCGGCCGGTGGACCTTCCAGGAGCACGGCAGCGGTGTACGGGCCACCTCGCAGCACACCGTCGTCCTCAACCCCGCCAACATCTCCGCCGTCCTCGGCCCGGAGGCCGGCATCCCCGAAGCCACCGCGTACGTGCGCGGCGCCCTGAGCACCAACAGCCGCGCCACCCTCGGCCACGCCAAGGACTACGCCGAAGCCCGGCGGCAGTGACCATGACGGCACCCGCCCTCGACACCCCCGTCGTCGTGGTCGGCGCCGGACCGGTCGGACTGATGCTCGCCGGCGAACTGCGGCTGGGCGGCGCGGAGGTGACCGTGCTGGAACAACGGCCCGCGCCCACCACCGAATCCCGCGCCTCCACGCTGCACGCCCGCACCATGGACATCCTCCACCAACGCGGCCTGCTGACGGAGTTGGGAGACCCGCCCCGTGGCGGCCCCGGCCACTTCGGCGGCATGCGCCTGGACCTGTCCGGTCCCAGCCCGCACAGCGGCCAGTGGAAGGTCCCCCAGGCCCGCACCGAGGCCCTCCTCGCACGGTGGGCCACCGGCCTGGGCGCCCGGATCCTGCGCGGCCACCGCCTGGTCGGCCTGACCCAGACGGGCGACCACGTCCGCGCCGACGTCGTGGCGGACGGCGTCCACCGCACCGTGCGCGCCCGCTACCTCATCGGCTGCGACGGCGAGACCAGCACCGTGCGGGAGTTGGGCGGGTTCGCCTTCCCCGGTCACGACGCCACCAAGGAGCTGCTGCGCGCCGACGTCGCCGACGTCACGGTGCCCGACCGGCGGTTCGAACGTCACCCGGGCGGCCTGGCCATCGCCTCCCGCGGCCCCGGCGGCATCACCCGCGTCATGGTCCACCGCTACGGCACCCCGGCCGCGCCCCGGACCACCGACCCCACCTTCGAGGAGGTCACCGCGGCCTGGAAGCACGTCACCGGCGAGGACCTCACCCACGGCCGCCCGCTCTGGCTGAACGCCTTCGGCAACGCCTGCCGCCAGGCCGACCGCTACCGCAACGGCCGGATCCTGCTCGCCGGTGACGCCGCGCACCACCAAATGCCGGTCGGCGGGCAGGCGTTGAACCTGGGCCTGCACGACGCGGTCAACCTCGGCTGGAAACTCGCCGCGCACCTCGGCGGCACCGCCGGCGACGGCCTGCTCGACAGCTACCACGACGAACGCCACCCGGTCGGCGCCCGCATCCTGGGCAACATCACCGCCCAGGCACTGCTCCTGCTCGGCGGCCCCGAAGTGGAGCCGCTGCGCGCCGTGTTCGGCGAACTCCTCGCCCTGCCCGAGGCCCGCACCCACCTCGCCGCCATGATCAGCGGCCTGGACCACGCCTACCCACCCGGGCCCGGCCACCACCCCCTGGTGGGCACCCCCGTGCGCCACCACGCACTGCGCACCACCACCGAGGCCACCGACACCTTCGCGCCGCTCCAGGCAGGCCGCGGCCTGCTCGTCGACCTCAGCGGCGACCCGGCCCTCGCCACGTGCGCCGCCCCCTGGGCGGACGGCCGGGTCCGGGTCCTGCGGGCCAGTGTGCCGCCCGGCACCGCACCGCCGGCCTTCACCGCCGCACTCGTCCGGCCCGACGGCCACCTCGCCTGGGCCGACGGCACGCCCGACAGCCTGGCGGCCGCCCTGCGGCGGTGGTTCGGGCCACCCCACGTCAGCCCCCGGGCCACCGGGCGCTGACCGCACACCCACCCCCACCACGACACCAAGGAGGACACCGTGGGCAAGCTCGCGGGAAAGACCGCACTGGTCACCGGCTCCAGCCGCGGCATCGGCCGCGCCACCGCCCGGCGCCTGGCGCGCGAGGGCGCGACCGTCGCCGTGCACTACACCGCCGACGAACGGGCCGCCGCGCAGACCGTCGCCGACATCGAGGCCGACGGCGGCCGGGCCTTCGCGGTCCGCGCCGAACTGGGCGTTCCCGGTGACGTCGAGACCCTCTTCGAGGCCCTCGAAGCCGGGCTGAAGGACCGCACCGGCACCACCACCCTGGACGTCCTGGTCAACAACGCGGCCATCATGGGCGGCGTGGCGCCCGAAGAGGTCACCCCGGAACTCTTCGACCGCCTGGTCGCCGTCAACGCCAAGGCGCCGTTCTTCATCGTGCAGCGCGCGCTGCCCCTGATCCCCGACGGCGGGCGCATCGTCAACATCTCCTCCGGCCTGACCCGCTTCGCCAACCCCCAGGAGGTCGCCTACTCGATGACCAAGGGCGCCGTCGAGCAGCTCGCCCTGCACTTCGCCAAGCACCTGGGCCCGCGCGGCATCACCGTCAACAGCGTTGCCCCCGGCATCACCAACAACGGCAGCCCGGTCTTCGACATCCCCGAAGCCGTCGAGCAGATGGCCCAGATGTCGGCCTTCGGCCGGGTCGGCGACCCCAGTGACGTCGCCGACGTGGTCGCCTTCCTCGCCTCCGACGACGCCCGCTGGATCACCGGTGCCTTCCTCGACGCCACCGGCGGAACCCTCCTGGGCTGACCCACCGCCCGCCCGCCCCGCCGCCCCGCGCGGCACCGGCCGCGGCCCCTCCGGGGCGTCGCGGCCGGCCCACAGCCCACCCCTTGGCGGTGACACCATGGCGCACCCGCACGCCTCACCCGCACACCCCGCCGCACCCCACGACCCGCCCCGCGCCCGCGGTGGTTGGGCGCTGTTGCTCGTGCTCGCCGGCAACATGCTGATCGACGCCCTGGAAGTCTCCGTCGTCATCGTCGCCCTGCCCCCGATCAGCGCCGGCCTGGGCCTGACCCCGCTCGCCGTGCAGTGGGTCATGGGCGGTTTCGCACTCGGCTTCGCCGGGCTCCTCCTGGTGGGCGCCGCCCTGGTCTCGCGCTTCGGACGCCGCCCCCTCTACCTCGGCGCCCTCGCCGTCTTCGTCCTGGCCTCCCTGGCCGGCGGACTGACCAGTGACCCGACCCTGCTGGTCGTCACCCGCGTCCTGAAGGGTGTCTGCGCCGCCCTGACCGCACCCACCGGCCTGGCCATCATCACCACCACCTACCGCGAGGGCCTTGAACGCCGGCGTGCCGTCTCCGTGTACACCTTCTTCGGCGCCATCGGCTTCACCGCCGGACTGCTCCTCTCCGGCGCCCTGGCCTCCCTCGACTGGCGGCTGACGTTCGTGTGCACGGCACCGGCCGCCCTGCTCCTGCTGTGCCTGGCCACCCGCGCCGTCCCCCACGACCCCCGCCGCGGGCCCGGCCGGCCCCGCACGCCGATCCGGCCCCCGTACCACCTGTTGACCAACGGGCGCCTGCTCCGCAGCGCACTGGGCGCCGCCACCCTCAACGGCACCTACCTCGCCCTGTTGGTCCTGGCGGCCTGCTACCTCCAGACCGCCTGGCACTGGTCCCCGTGGCAGACCGCACTGGCCTTCCTGCCCGCCTGCACGCCCCTGGCCGTCGCCGCCCTCTTCGCCGGCCCGATGGTCGCCCGCTTCGGCGCCCCGCGGCTGATCGCCCTGGGCGCCCTGGCGCCCCTGGCCGGGTACCTCCTCGCCCTCGCCGCCACCCCGCCGCATTCCTACGCCGCCGGTCTGCTGCCCACGTTGGTGCTGGTCGGCGCGGGATTCGTGCTGTCCTTCACCGCCTTGAACCTGCACGCCGGCAGCGCGTTGCCGGCCACCGACCGCCCCGCCGCCACCGCGCTGTACCAGACCGCCGTCCAACTGGGCGCGGTCCTCGTGCCCACGGCCAGCGCCGCACTGCTGACGGCACAGTTGGCCGGCCGGCCACCCGGCGCACCCGGCACCGCGGGCGCCTACCGGGCGCCCCTGATGCTGATCAGCGTCGTCGCGGCCATCGGCCTCGCCCTCGCCCTGTGGGGGTTGCGCGCCGCCAAGTCCCCCCGCAGCACGGCACGTTGAGGCGGCAGCCGGCTGACCGGGCGGGTACCGCTGCCCCAGACTGTTGCCCACCACCCGCCCGCCACCGACGCACCGGCCGAACGGTTCTCCCCGGCACCGCATGCCCAGGCACCGAACTCCCGAAGGAAGGCACCCGCCCATGACGCCCCCCGCCCCACCCTCCAGACTGCCCTCGCTCACCGGCATGCGGTTCCTGGCCGCCGCGATGGTCTTCGCGGTGCACGGTGCCGCCGCCGGCGCCTTCCGCGACATCGGCGCGGCCGCCGACTACTTCCGCTTCTTCGGCAACGCGGGCGCCCTCGGGGTCTCCTTCTTCTTCGTCCTCAGCGGTTTCGTGCTGACCTGGTCGGCCCGGCCCACCGACACCACCACCGGGTTCTGGCGCCGACGACTGTTGAAGATCTTCCCCAACCACCTGGTCACCTTCGTCGTCGCACTGGTGCTCCTGGCCCTGATCGGCACCACGGTCGCCACCAAGCAGACCGTGGTCACCCTGTTCCTGCTGCACGCCTGGATGCCCGACAGCTCCTACGTCGAGGCCGCCAACAACGTCAGCTGGTCACTGTCGGTGGAGTTGCTCTTCTACCTGTCCTTCCCGCTGCTCATCAAGGCGGTCAACAAGATCCGGGCCAGCCGCCTGTGGTACGCCGCCGGGATCAGCGCCCTGCTGGTCGTCCTGATGCCGGTGATCGCCCAGCACCTGCTCCCGGGCACCCCCCACTACTCGTTCCTGCCGGTGTCCTGGACCCAGATCTGGTTCGTCTACGTCTTCCCGGCCGTCCGCCTCCTGGAGTTCCTGCTCGGCATGATCATGGCCCGGATCCTGCTCACCGGCCGCTGGATCAACCTGCCGATCGTCCCGGCCGCCGTCCTCACGGTCGTCGCCTACCTGGTCCCGATCTACGTCGACCACAACCCGCTGTTCAACTACGCGGCCTTCACCATCGTCCCGCTGGCCCTGCTGATACCGGCCGCCGCCGCAGCCGACGTCCAAGGCCGCCGCACCCTGGTCAGCACCCGGCCCATGGTGTGGCTGGGGGAGATCTCGTTCGCCTTCTACCTCGTCCACTACCTGGTCCTGAAGTTCGGCCACCGGGCCTTCGGCTCCCAACCCAACATCTTCGGCCAGCCCTCCGGACCCGCCTGGAGCACCCCGGTCGCCCTCGCCTTCCTCGTGGGCTGCTTCGCCGTCTCCGTCGTCGCGGCCTGGGCGCTGTACGCAGGCGTCGAACGCCCGGCCATGCGCCGCTGGTCCCGGCCCAAGAACCGCCGCCCGCGGCAGGACGAACCGCAACCCCACGGCGTCCCCGCCGACGCCCGCTGAACCACCACCACCCCGCCCTCCGAGAGGACCCCCCATGTCCGCACAGCAGCCCCTGCGCCTGGCCGTCATCATCGGCAGTGTCCGCGACGGCCGGTTCGGCCCCACCGTCACCGAGTGGTTCACCCGGCTCGCCGCCCAGCGCCCCGACCTGGACGTCGACGTCATCGACCTGGCCGACGTCCCCCTGAGCACCACCGGCCCGACCCGCGAACCCTCGCCCGAGATGACCGCGGTCCTCGCCACCACCCGCCCCCGGCTCGCCCGGGCCGACGCCTTCGTGGTCGTCACCCCCGAGTACAACCACAGCTTCCCCGCCGCCCTGAAGAACGCCATCGACTGGCACCTGGTCGAATGGCAGGCCAAGCCCGTCGGCTTCGTCTCCTACGGCGGCATCGCCGGCGGCCTGCGCGCCGTCGAACAGCTCCGCCAGGTCTTCGCCGAACTCCACGCCGTCACCGTCCGCGACACGGTCAGCTTCCACGGCGGCGTCGCCGCCTTCGACGACCAGGGCCAGCCCAAGGAGCCCGAGGGGTGCGAGACCGCCGCCAAGGCCCTGCTGGACCAGCTCACCTGGTGGGCCCACGCGCTGCGCCGGGCACGCGCCGAGCGTCCCTACGGCGCGTGACCGCGATGCCCATGAAGTACGACGTCCTGGGCAGGACCGGGCTACGAGTCTCCGAACTCGCCCTGGGCGCCGGCACGTTCGGCGTCGACGACTGGGGCGCCTCCACGGAGGTCGCCGCCGAACTCATCGACACCTACGCCCAGGCCGGCGGCAACTTCCTCGACACCGGCAACGTCTACGGCGGCGGACGCTCCGAGGAATGCCTGGGCACCGTCCTGGCCGGCGGCCGCCGCGACCACTTCGTGCTGGCCACCAAGTACAACGCCATGACCAGGCCGGGCGACGTCAACTCCGCCGGCAACCACCGCAAGAACCTCGTCGCCTCCCTGGAAGCCAGCCTGCGCCGCCTGCGCACCGACCGCATCGACCTGCTCTGGCTGCACGCCCGGGACGCCCTCACCCCCGTCGAGGAGGTGATGCGCGCCCTCGACGACCAGATCCGCGCCGGAAAGGTCCTCTACGTCGGCGCCTCCAACTGGCCCGCCTGGGAGGTCTCCCGCGCCAACATGCTCGCCGACCTGCGCGGCTGGTCCGCCTTCGCCGGCCTCCAGGCCCGCTACAACCTGCTGGACCGCACCCCCGAGCGGGACCTGCTCCCCATGGCCGCGGCCTGCGACGTCACCGTCTTCGCCTGGGGCGCACTGGCCGAGGGGCGACTGACCGGCAAGTACCTGAGGGGCGAGCGCGGCCGGCTGTCCGTGGAGAACTGGGCCGGCGACCGCGACGACGACACCGCCCTGGTCCGCGAGGTCGTCCGCATCGCCGACGAAGGGGGCTGGACGCCCGCGCAGGTCGCCCTCGCCTGGCTGCGCACCCGCCCCCACCCGGTCCTCCCGATCCTCGGCGCCACCCGCCCCGAACAGCTCCACGACACCCTCGCCAGCCTGGACGTGACCCTGGACCGCGCACACCTCACGCGCCTGGACGACCTCAGCGCCCCCACGCTGGGCTTCCCCCGCGACCTGATGCGCCATCCCAAATACACCCGCGGCGCCTACGGAGACCGCTGGCAGGACATCGAACGGCGCCGGGCCCCGGCCCGTACCGTGACCGACGTCCTGTAACCCCCCAGCCCCCACCGGGCCGGGACCGGGCCCGTCCCGCGCCCCGTCCGGTCCGGGCCCGCCCGCCCAAGGAGAGCCACCAGATGACTCCCACCCGCGCCGCCGGCCCCAGCAGAAGGCAGCCGCCCCGCACCCCCACAGGAGGCACCACCCGATGAAACTCCTCGTCACCGGCGGTGCCGGCTTCATCGGCTCGCACTTCGTCCGGATGCTCCTCGGTGACCGCTTCGCAGGTTGGGAAGGCGCCCGCGTCACCGTCCTGGACAACCTCACCTACGCCGGCAACCGCGCCAACCTGCCCCCCTCCCACCCGCGCCTGGAGTTCGTCCGGGGCGACATCTGCGACACCGACCTGCTGTGCGAGCTGCTCCCCGGCCACGACGCCGTGGTCCACTTCGCCGCCGAATCCCACGTGGACCGCTCGATCTCGGGCCCGGCCGACTTCTTCCGCACCAACGTCCTGGGCACCCAGTCCGTGATGGAGGCCGCCCTGCGCTGCGGCACCGAACGGGTCGTCCACGTCTCCACCGACGAGGTCTACGGCTCCATCGAGGACGGTGCCTGGACCGAGGACTACCCGCTGCTGCCCAACACCCCCTACGCCGCCTCCAAGGCCGGCTCCGACCTGGTGGTCCGCTCCTACTGGCGCACCCACGGCATCGACGTGTCGCTCACCCGTTGTTCCAACAACTACGGCCCCTACCAACACCCCGAAAAGCTCATCCCGCTCTTCGTCACCCACCTCCTCCAGGGCCAGCCCGTACCCCTCTACGGCAACGGCCACAACGTGCGCGAATGGCTGCACGTCGAGGACCACTGCCGCGCCATCGGCCTGGTCCTCAACAAGGGCGGGGCGGGGGAGACCTACAACGTCGGCGGCGGCAACGAACGCACCAACCTCGACATCACCCAGGCCCTCCTCGACCTGTGCGGCGCCGACTGGTCCCAGGTACGGCGGGTCCCCGACCGCAAGGGCCACGACCTGCGCTACGCCCTGGACGACAGCAAGATCCGCCGGGAACTGGGCTACGCGCCACGGATCGATTTCGACCGGGGACTGGCCGACACGGTCGCCTGGTACCGGGACAACGCCGACTGGTGGCAGGACACCGACACCCCGGTGTCGCGGTGAGCGAGGAAGTGACCATCCGCGTCCGGACATCAAGGAGACCAAGTGGACACCCGCGACGCTAAGGCGCTGCTGCTGGACGACGTACGCACGTACCACCGCCAGACCCAGGCCGACCAGCGATTCGTCCCCGGCCAGACCGAGATCTGGCCCTCCGGCGCCGTCCTCGACGAAGACGACCGGGTCGCCCTCGTCGAGGCGGCACTGGACCTGCGCATCGCCGCGGGACGCAGCGCCCGCAAGTTCGAATCCGCCTTCGCCCGGACCCTCAAGCGCCGCAAGGCCCACCTGACCAACTCGGGATCCTCGGCCAACCTCCTGGCCCTCTCCGCGCTGACCTCGCACCTCCTGGAGGACCGGCGACTGCGTCCGGGCGACGAGGTCATCACCGTGGCCGCGGGGTTCCCGACCACCGTCAACCCCATCCTGCAAAACGGACTGGTCCCCGTCTTCGTCGACGTCGAACTGGGCACCTACAACACCACCGCCGACCGCGTCGCCCAGGCCATCGGGCCCCGCACCAGGGCGATCATCATCGCGCACGCCCTCGGCAACCCCTTCGAGGTCGCCGAAATGGCCCAACTCGCCGAGGAACACGACCTGTTCCTGATCGAGGACAACTGCGACGCGGTCGGCTCCACCTACGACGGCCGACTCACCGGCACCTTCGGCGACCTGGCCACCGTCAGCTTCTACCCCGCCCACCACCTCACGATGGGCGAGGGCGGCTGCGTCCTGACCTCCAACCTCGCCCTGGCCCGCATCGTGGAATCGATGCGCGACTGGGGCCGGGACTGCTGGTGCGAGCCCGGCGAGAACGACAAGTGCCTCAAGCGCTTCACGTACCAGATGGGCGACCTGCCGGCCGGCTACGACCACAAGTACATCTTCTCCCACGTGGGCTACAACCTGAAGGCGACCGACCTCCAGGCCGCCCTGGGCCTGACCCAGTTGGCCAAGCTGGAGGAGTTCGGCGCCGCCCGCCGCCGCAACTGGCGGCGCCTGCGCGAGGGCCTGGACGACGTGCCCCACCTGCTGCTCCCCGAGGCCACTCCGCGCAGCGACCCCAGCTGGTTCGGCTTCGTGCTCACCATCGACCCCGACGCCCCCTTCCGGCGCGCCGAACTCGTCGACTTCCTCGAAGGCCGCAAGATCGGCACCCGCCGCCTGTTCGCCGGCAACCTCACCCGGCACCCCGCCTACATCGGCCAACCACAGCGCGTGGTGGGGGAGTTGACCAACAGCGACCTGATCACCGAGCACACCTTCTGGATCGGCGTGTACCCGGCGCTGACCGACGAGATGCTCGACTACGTGATCGACTCGATCCGGGAATTCGTCAAGACGCACAGCTGACGGACCCCGCCGGGCCGACGGCGAACGCGCACCCCCGTCCCCCCGCACCACCTCCCGCCCGCCCCGCCGGTGGCTCAGGACCTCGCGTGACGGCGCGGCCAGCACGCATCCCGGGGTGACGCCGCGCCGCGCCGCGAGCCCCGCACGACACGCTCCCCGGCCCAGGCCGAGGGCCCCCTTCGAGAGGTTCCGATGGACATAGTGGGAAACGGGTTCCTCGCCCGCCACCTGACACCCCTGGCCGAGCGCCACCCCGACACGGTGGTGCTGGCCGCCGGCGTCTCCTGGGCCAGTCACACCTCGGACGCCGACTTCGCCCGCGAGGCCGCCCTGCTGCGCGAAGTCGCCGCGGAATGCCGGGCCACCGCACGTCGCCTGCTGTTCTTCTCCACCGCGTCCACCGGGATGTACGGCACCGCGGACGGCCCCGGGCACGAGGACCTCACCATCACGCCGTGCACCCCCTACGGCGCCCACAAGATCGCCATGGAGCGCCACCTGCGCGCCTCGGGCACCGACTTCCTGGCGCTGCGCCTGGGCCATCTGGTCGGCCCCGGACAGCCGCCCCACCAACTCCTGCCCACCCTGCTGCGCCAACTCCACCTGGGCTCCGTGGCCGTCCACAAGGACGCCACCCGCGACCTGATCGACGTCGACGACGTCATCGCCATCGTCGACCACCTGCTGACCCGCGGCGCGAGCCGGCAGATCGTCAACGTGGCCTCCGGCGTCGCGGTGCCCGTCGACCGCATCATCGACCACCTTGAGGAGCGCACCGGGCTGCACGCCACCCGCAGCTACGTCGACGTCGGCGGCCACCACACCATCTCCATCACCAAGCTCCGCACCCTCGTCCCCGAGGTCGCCGCCATGGGGTTCGGCCCCGACTACTACCGAGGCGTCCTCGACGACTTCCTGGCCGCCGCCACCCCGGCAACCCCCTGATCCCGCCCCGGGTCCGTCCCGACCGACAGGAACTCCCGCCGGAGTTCGGAAAGTTGGATCATGCCATCCCACGCCGACGCCTCCCACGCCGCGCCGCCCACGGTGCGGCCCCGCGCCGACGCCACGACCGCCGAACGGTTCGCCCGCTCCGCGGCCGCCCTCGAACCCACCGCTCCCGCCGCCCCCGGAACCCCCGACGTCCCCGCCTGGCTCGGCCGGCGACGACGCGCCCACGACTTCCGCGTCGAACGGATCCCGCTGGCCGACCTGGAGGGCTGGACGTTCGCCCCCACCACCGGCAACCTCGGCCACCACAGCGGCAAGTTCTTCACCGTCGAGGGGCTGGACGTCACCGCCGTCGACGACGAGGGCCACCACCACTGGCAGCAGCCCATCATCCGCCAGCCCGAAGTCGGCATCCTCGGCATCCTGGTCAAGGAGTTCGACGGCGTCCTGCACTTCCTGATGCAGGCCAAGATGGAGCCGGGCAACCCCAACCTGGTGCAGCTCTCGCCCACCGTCCAGGCCACCCGCAGCAACTACACCCGGGCCCACCGCGGCGCCGCGGTGAAGTACATCGAGTACTTCACCCGCCCCGGCCGCGGCCGGGTGCTCGCCGACGTCCTCCAGTCCGAACACGGTTCCTGGTTCTTCCGCAAGAGCAACCGCAACATGATCGTGGAGGCCGACGGCGACGTCCCCCTCCTGGAGGACTTCCGCTGGCTGACCCTCGGTCAGATCGCCGGCCTCCTGCATCAGGACAACATCGTCAACATGGACGCCCGCACCGTCCTGTCCTGCATCCCCCTGCCCGACGCCCACGGCCGGGCCCACCTCTCGGACACCGACCTGCTGTCGTGGTTCACCGAGGAACGCGCCCGCCACACCGTCAGCGCCACCCGCATCCCCCTGGCCGACGTCAGCGGCTGGAAGCGCGGCCCCTACGTCGTCGAGCACGAGGAGGGCCGCTACTTCAAGGCCGTCGGGGTGTCGGTGCGGGCCGGGAACCGTGAGGTCACCGGCTGGACCCAACCCCTCTTCGAACCGGTCGAACCCGGCGTCGTCGCGTTCCTGACCCGCACCTTCGACGGCGTCCCGCACGTCCTGGCCCACGCCCGCGTCGAAGGCGGCTTCCTGGACGCCGTCGAACTCGGCCCCACCGTCCAGTACACCCCCGCCAACTACGCGCACCTACCGGCCCGCCGCCGGCCCCCCTTCCTCCAGCACGTCCTGACCGCGCCCCCCGAGGCCGTGCGCTACCAGGCCGTCCACTCCGAGGAGGGTGGCCGCTTCCTCAACGCCGAGAGCCGCTACCTGATCGTCGAAGCCGACCAGACCACCGCCCCGCTCACCCCGCCGGCCGGCTACCAGTGGGTCACCCCCGGCCAACTCACCTCACTGGTCCGCCACGGCCACTACGTCAACGTCCAGGCCCGCACCCTCCTGGCCTGTCTCGGCGCGATGCGGCCGGCCCGATGACCCGCCCGCTGCGCCTCGGCGTCCTGGGCCTGGCCTCCATCGCCCGCCGCCGCATGCTGCCCGCCATGGCCGCCTGCCCCGACGTGCGGATCACCGCCCTGGCCAGCCGGGACGTGTCCGCCGCCGAGCAGGCCGCCGCCCAGTACGGCTGCCAGGCGGCCCCCGACTACACCGCGCTGCTGGCCAGGCCGGACGTCGACGCCGTCTACGTCCCGCTGCCCGCCGCCCTGCACGCCACCTGGACCCGGGCCGCCCTCGACGCCGGCAAACACGTGCTGGCGGAGAAGCCCACCACCACCAACGCCGCCGAAACCCGCGCACTGCTGTCCCTGGCCCGCTCCCGGGGCCTGGTCCTGGCGGAGAACGTCATGTTCCTCCACCACGCCCAACACGCCACCGTCCAACGCCTCGTCCGCGACGGCGCGATCGGCGAACTCCGTTCGTTCACAGCCCAGTTCAGCATTCCCGGGCTGCCCGACGACGACATCCGGCACCGCCCCGAACTGGGCGGCGGCGCACTGGCCGACGTCGGCGTCTACCCGCTGCGCGCCGCCCTGCACCTGCTCGGCGCGGACCTCGACGTGGTCGGCGCCGCCCTCACCCACGGCGCCGGCCGCCAGGTGGAGACCGCCGGCGGCGTCCTCCTGCAGAGCGCCACGGGCGTCACCGCGCACCTCACCTTCGGCCTGGACCACGCCTACCGCTCCTGGTACGAGCTGTGCGGCAGCACCGGGCGCCTCGTCGTCGACCACGCCTTCACACCGCCGGCCGACCACGCCCCCGTCCTCCGCATCGAACGCGGCACGGGGAGCGAAGAGCTGCACCTTGCGCCCGACGACCAGGTCACCAACACCCTGACCGCCTTCGCCGCGGCCGTCCGCACGCCCAGGCAGCGCCCCGCACCGGACCCGATGGTGCTGCGCCAGGCGGAACTGCTGGACGCCGTCCGCGACCGCGCCGTCGTCCACCACGCCCGGCCCGCCACCGCGCACGACGCGGCCCGCCACCCGGCGTGAGACCGCACCCGCGCCCACCGACCCCACCCCGTCAGGAGCCCGTGATGACCGCGACCCTTCCGTGGATCCCCGAGGACATGGACCGCAACACCGCCAGCGCCGCCCGCGCCTACGACTACCTCCTGGGCGGCACCCACCACTTCCCCGCCGACCGCGAACTGGGCGACCAGGTCCTGTCGGTGCTGCCGGCCAACGTCATGGCCCGACAGAACCGGGACTACCTCCAGCGCGTGATGGGCTTCCTGCTGGCCGCCGGCATCCGCCAGTTCATCGACCTCGGTTCCGGCCTGCCGGTCATGGGCAACGTCCACGAGATCGCCCGACAGGCCGATCCGCACGCCCGCGTCGTCTACGTCGACAACGAACCGGCCACCGTCGCCCACAGCGCGCTGCTCCTGCGCGACGAGGAACGCACCGCCATGGTCGCCGCCGACATCCGTGACCCCGAGGCCGTCCTGGAGGCCGAGGCCACCACCCGGCTCATCGACTTCTCCCAGCCCGTCGGCTTCCTCATGCTCGGCGTCACCCAGTTCCTGCCGGACGACGCACAGCTGTGGGAGATCACCGCCCGCTACCGCGACGCCCTGCCCGCCGGCAGCCACCTCGCCCTGTCCTGCTTCACCTGGGACAACGACGCCGACACCATGCGCCGCACGATCGAGATGTTCGAGAACAGCGGGCGCGCCCCGATCGTGCCCCGCACCGGCGCCGAAGTCACCCGCCTGCTGGGCGACTTCGAACTCCTCGACCCCGGGCTGGTCTTCACGCCCCAGTGGCGCCCCGACGCCACCTCCGGCGACGCCGACGAGCGCTCCAACCTCTACGCCGCCGTCGCCCGCAAGCCCTGACCCACCCGGGTCAGGCGCCCTCGCCGTGGGCGGTCTCCACCATGTCCGTGGCGATCGCCAACAGCGCCGTGCGCTTGACCTCCGGATCCCCCTCGAAGTGCCCCAGCGCGAACGTCCCGAAGTGCAGGGTGAACAGCGCGCCCATGCACCGCAACTGCTCGGTCAGCGGAGTGTCGGGATCGGTGAGCATCTCGCCGATGGCCGTCATCTGCTGGTTGAACTCCTGACCGACCTTCAAGTCCCGCAGCGTCGCCTCGTTCTCCCGCATGAACCGGAACAACGGGACCGTGGCGTCCATCGCCGCCCCGTACCGGCGCAGCAGCTCCTTCTTCGTCTCCAACGTCGGCGGCTGCTGCCGCCCCCAGGCGATGAGGTCGTCCACCGGACGCCCCAGGTCCTCGAAGATGCTCTGGAGGATGTCCTCCTTGGACCTGAAGTGGTAGTAGATCGCGGGCTTGGTGACCCCCAGGACCTCCGCGATCTCCCGCAGCGAGGTCTTCTCGTAGCCGTGCCGCACGAACAGCTCCAGCGCCACTTCCTGGATGCGCTTGCGGGTGTCCCCCCGGTCCTTCCTGGCGCCACTGCCGGCCACGGTCGTCACTCCTCGATCTCCTCGCACCCACGGGCGAAAGCCGCCCCTCCGGCGGCCACTTGCGCTCCACCGGAGGGCAGGCGGCCAGGCCCGAGTCTACGTCCGACCACCCGCACCGCCGCCGGCGGTGACCCCGCACGACCATGTGAAAGGAACGCGATGCGCGTTGTGTTCTCGGTGTCCAACTGGCCCGGGCACTGGTTCTCCATGGTGCCCCTGGGCTGGGCCCTGCAAGCCGCCGGTCACGAGGTCAAGGTCCTGTGCACCCCCTGCCAGACGGAACCGCTGACCCACGCCGGACTGCTCGCGGTACCCGTCCTGGAGGCGATGGACATGACCGTGCGGGGCCGGCTGCACAACTACCGCAAGGCGCGCGCGGGCACCTGGGCCTTCACCGGCCTGCCCCCGCACCCCCTGACCGGCGAACAGCTCACCTCCCTCGACGCGTTCGACATGGACACCTGGTCCAAGGAGAACCACGACTGGGCCGTCGGTGTCACCGCCCGCAGCTGCGACGCGGCCGTGGACTTCGCCCGCTGGTGGCGGCCCGAACTGGTCGTGAACGACCTGATGAGCCTGGAAGGCCCCCTGGTCGGACGGGCCCTGAACGTCCCTGCGCTGCTCCACCTGTGGGGACCGATGGGCCCCCAGGACCCGGTCCCCGGCGCCCCGCCCGGCGCCAGCTTCGTCCCCATGGACCCCAGCGACGCCTTCTCCCGGCACCACGCGGGTCGGATGGGACCGGACGTCTACGAGCACGTCATCGACCCCTCACCCACCACCGCCCGCCCACCGCTGGACGCCCACCGCATCCCCGTGCGCCACGTCCCCTACAACGGCCCCGGCGCCGTTCCGCCCTCCCTGACCGGCCACCACGGCACCAAGCCGCGCGTCTGCGTGGTGTGGGGGACCTCCGTCAGCGGCGTGTACGGACCGGCCTCCTTCGCCGTGCCGCGCATCCTCGAAGCCCTCGCCGACCTGGACGTCGAGGTCCTGCTGACCCTCACCGGCGCCGACCGCGCCCGCATCACGCAGGCCGGCCCGCTCCCACCCGGCGTGCGCCTGTTGGAACGCACCCCCCTGCACCTGCTGCTCCCGGCCTGCGACGCGGTGATCCACCACGGCGGTGCCGGCTGCACGATGACCGCCCTGGCCGCCGGCACGCCGCAGCTCGCGATCCACGCCGGATCCGACCAGGAAGTGATCGCCGAGCGGCTCGCCGGCGTCCGCGCCGCCCAGTCCCTGCCCAACGCGCACGCCGACCCCGAGGCCATCCGGACCGCCGTCCGCCGCCTCCTGGACGACCCCGTCCACCGCGACACCGCCACGCGACTGCGCCGGGAGATGACGGACCTGCCCACCCCGGCGGAACGCGTCGACACCCTCACCGCCCTCGCGCGCTGACGTCCACGCCGGCAGCCGGGACCCACCCGTCCCGCCGGCCGAGCCCGCCCCGACCACCCGCCCCGCCCGCCCGGGGCCCGGCCCCGCCCGCGCCGGAGCAGCCCCAAGGAGAACCCGATGCGCGTCCTGGTGATGACCACCCCCGACCCCAGTCACCTGCCACCCCTGGTCCCCGTGGCGTGGGCCCTGCGCGCCGCCGGCCACGACGTCCTCGTCCTCGGCCAACCCGACAGCGCCGAGTCGGCCCGCACCGCCGGACTGAACTTCGTGAGCCTGGGCGACTGGTTCCGCACGGAGGAACTGGTGCTGCGCGCCCTGGCCCCCGGCAAGCGCCCCCTGGAGTCCCGCCCCCGCGCCGACCCCCGGATGAAGGGCGGCTTCGGCGGCGTGTGGATCGAGCACGCCAAGGACATGGCCGGCACCTACCTCGACTTCGCCCGCGCCCACCGCCCGGACCTGATCCTCTCCGACCCGCTCAACTACAGCGCCCTGATCGCCGGCGGGGTCCTGGGCGTCCCGGCCGTCCACCACCGCTGGGGCGTCGATCCGATCGGCACCCCCCGCCTGCCGGCCGCCCGCCAGGAGCTCCAGGCGACGTGCCAGGCCCTGGGGCTCGACGCCCTGCCCGACCCCGCCGCCGTCCTCGACCCCTGCCCCACCGCCCTCCAACTGCCCGAACTCACCGGCCAAACCCCCCTGCGCTACGTGCCGTTCAACGGCAGCGGCACCGTCCCCGACTGGCTCCGCGCCGAGTGGGGCCGGCCCCGCACCGGCCCGCACCGCGTGGTGGTCTCACTGGGCCGGCGCACCCTCGCCTACCACGGCGTCCCCTTCACCCGGACCCTCCTGCACGCACTGGGCGAGCTGCCCGACGTCGAACTGCTCGCCACCGTCGGCGCCGAGCACCGCCAGCAGATCGGCCCGGTGCCCGACGCCGTCCGCATGGTCGACCCCTTCCCGCTCCATCTCGCCCTCGACTCCTGCGACGCGATCGTCACCCATGGCGGCTCCGCCACCACCATGACCGCCGCCCTGCACGGACTGCCCCAACTCGCCCTGCCCCAGATGGCGGACTGCTTCGCCCACGGCGACCGCCTGGCCGCCACCGGCGCCGGCCTCACCCTGGACACCGTCGCCGCCCAGGACGACCCCGACCGGCTCCGCCGGTCCCTGACCCGCCTGCTCACCGACCGCCAGCACGCCGAGGCGGCCGCCGCACTGCGCCAGGACATGGAGCGGATGCCCACCCCCGGCCAGACCGTCGGCACCCTCGAACGGCTCGCCGGACACCGCACCCGTTGACCCGCCCCACGCCGCACACCCCGAGCACCCCGGACCGAAAGGCACGACCGTGACGAACGCCAGCACGCAGTGGACCTTCCACGAGGACCAGTTCTGGATGCGGGGCGAACTGCCCCCGGGCAGGGTCTGCTACGACGAGAAGAAGGGACTGTGGAACGTCTACGGATACGCCGAGTGCCTCCAGGTCCTGGGCGACGCGGAGACCTTCTCCTCCGACCTGAGCATCCTGGCCCCCGAAGGCAAACGGCAGATCTTCCCCGGCAACCTCACCACGATGGACCCGCCCGAGCACACCAAGATGCGCAAGATCGTCAGTGGGGTGTTCACCCGCGGCGTGGTCGCCGCCCTCGAACCCCGCATCAAGGCGATCACCCACGAACTGCTCGACCAGGTCGAGCCCGGCGACGCCTTCGACCTCGTCGAGGTCCTCGCGCACCCGCTGCCCGTCATCGTCATCGCCGAACTGCTGGGCATCCCCGCCGGCGACCGCCACGTGTTCCGCGAGTGGGTCAGCAAACTGCTGGAGAACAACCAGAGCTTCTCCACCGGCGAGGACACCGAGGAACTGCGCAAGCAGCGCGAAGAGACCTTCGTGCAGATCAACAACCTCTCCACCTACCTGCGCGAACACGTCGAGCAGCGCATCGCCGAGCCCCGCGACGACCTCCTCACCAAGCTCGTCCAGGCCGAGGTCGACGGCGAACGCCTCTCCACCGCCGAGATCGTCAACTTCGCCTTCGTCCTCCTGGTGGCCGGCCACATCACCACCACCATGCTGCTGGGCAACACCATCCTGTGCCTGGACGCCCACCCGACGGCGCTGAAGAGCGTCCGCACGGACCGCAGCCGCATCCCCGCGGCCATCGAGGAGTCCCTGCGCCTGTTCGCCCCGCTGGCGGCCCTGCGCCGGGTCACCCGCAAGCCCGCCCGGATCGGCGACGTCGAGATCCCCGAGCTCCAGGTCGTCATGGTCTGGACGGCCGCCGCCAGCCGCGACCTCGACCAGTTCCGCGACCCGAACACCTTCGACCTGGACCGCGGCAACAACCCGCACCTGTCCTTCGGCCGCGGCTCCCACTTCTGCATGGGCGCCCCCCTGGCCCGCCTGGAGGGCCTCCTCGCCCTGGACATCCTCTTCGACCGCTTCCCGGCACTGCGCTGCGATCCCGACCAGGCACCCGTCTTCATGCCCGGCGCCAACGTGATGGGTGTGGAGTCCCTGCACCTGCTCACCTGACCCGACCGGCCACCGGAGCCCACCCGTCCCGCGGCGTCCCGAAGGAACACCCCACATGAAGCTGCTCTTTGTCGCCGGGCCCACGCCCTCCAACATCTTCGCCCTCGCCCCCCTGGCCACCGCCGCCCGCAACGCCGGCCACCAGGTGTTCATGTCCGCCCCCAAGGAACTCACCGCGGTGGTCACCGGCGTCGGGCTGCCCGCCATCGCGGCCACCACCACCGACCTGACCGCGATCAAGGCCACCCGCCGCTCCGGCGAACCCGAACACGTCCCCGATGACGTCGACCACCCCGACTTCATCCAGTACACCGGCCGTTGGTTCGGACGCCTGGCCGCGCACAGCCTCGTCCGGCTGCGCGAGGTGGTGGCCGCCTGGCGCCCCGACGCCCTCGTCGGCGGCCCGCACGCCTACGCCGCGGCCCTCCTGGCCCACGAGTACGACGTCCCCTGGATACGCCACTCCTGGACGGCCCTGGACACCGTCGGCATCCACACCGGCAGCGAAGGCGAACTCACGCCCGAACTGGCCGAGTTGGGTCTGGGCCGGTTGGTCCTCCCCGACCTGCTCGTCGACAACTGCCCGCCGGCCATCCGCCCCGCCGACGCCGCCCCCGCCCAGCAGATCCGCTGGACCCCCCTCAACACCCAACGCCCCCTCGAACCGTGGATGTACACCCGTCCCGCCCGGCGCCGGGTCTGCGTGACCGGCGGCAGCATGGCCACCACCAGCAACAACTTCGACCTGATCCGCAGCGTGGTGCAACGCCTGACCGCACTCGACGCCGAGATCGTCATCCCCGCCCCGGCGGAGGTCGCCGACGCACTCCACGCCCAGTTCCCACAGGTCAGGGCCGGCTGGATCCCCTTGGACGTCCTCATGCCGACCTGCGACCTCATCGTCCACCACGCCGGCGGGCTGACCGGACTGACCGCCTCCCTCGCCGGCGTCCCCCAACTCCTCCTGCCCCAGGAGGCCAAGGTCCACGAGGCCGCCCGCCTGGTCGCCGACTACGGCGCCGCCCGCAGCCTGCTGCCCCACGAAGCGGACCCGGACAGCGTCGGCAAGGCCCTCGACGCACTCCTGGACGACCCCGCGTACACGGACCGCTCCCACGACCTGGGCCGTGAGATCGCCGCCATGCCCAGCCCGGCCGAGGTCGTCGCCGTACTGGAGGACCTCGCCGCCCGCTGAACCCGCGCGCCCGGGGCCGGGGGAGCGGACACCGCCCCCGGCCCACCCCACCCCAGGCACCCACCCGTGAAGAAGGACCGATGAGAATCCTGTTCGTCACCGGCGGCGGGCCGGCCACCGTCTTCGCCCTGGCACCACTGGCCACCGCCGCCCGCGGCGCCGGCCACGAGGTGTTCATGGCCGGCAACGCCGATCTGCTGCCCGCCATCACCGCCTCGGCGCTCCCGGCGATCCCCACCACGGACCTGCCCGTCCAGCACTTCACCACCCAGGACCGCGCGGGCCGCCCGGTCGACTCCCCGCTGGGCAAGACCCTCGCCGAACAGGGCCACTTCACCGGCCGCTGGTTCGGCCGCCTGGCCGCCGCGAGCCTCCCCGCGCTGCGGCAGTTCGGCCGGCACCGGCGCCCGGACCTGATCGTGGGCGGCACCACCACCTACGCCGCCGCCCTCCTCGCCGCCGAACTCGGCGTCCCCTACGTGCGGCAAGCCTGGGACGCCATCGACGCCCAGCACATCCACCCCGGTGCCGACGAGGAACTCCAGCCGGAACTAGCCGAGTTGGGGCGCGACCGGCTCCCCGAACCGGACCTGTTCCTCGACGTCTGCCCACCCAGCCTCCGCCCTCGCCACGCCGCCCCCGCCAGACCCCTGCGGTTCGTCCTGGGAAACCAACACCGCCCCCTCGAACCGTGGATGTACACCCGCACCGACCGCCCCCGCATCTGCCTGACCGCCGGCAGCCAGGTCACCCGCGACGCCCGGCACCGCCTCTACGAGTTCCTCACCCGCGCCCTCGCCGAAGTCGCCCCGCTGGGCGCCGAGGTCCTCGTCGCGGCCCCCGAAGCCCTCGCCCCCGACCTCCGCGCCAGCCACCCCGACGTGCACGCCGGCTGGGTCCCCCTGGACGTCGTCGCCCCCACCTGCGACCTGCTCGTCCACCACGGCGGCGGCGTGACCAGCCTGACCGGCATGTGTGCCGGCACCCCCCAAGTCATCGTGCCGGGTGCCGAGATGCTCGCCGGTGCCGCCCGCGCCCTGGCCGAGTACGGCGCCGCCCTGACCCTGCCCACCGGCGACGACACCCCCGAGGCCCTCGGCCGGGCCTGCCGGCGGATGCTGGCCGACGACGCCCCGCGCCGGCGCGCCCAGGCCCTGCGCGAGGAGATCCAGGCCATGCCCACGCCCGCCGCCACCGTCCGGGTGCTGGAGGACCTGACGCGCCGGTAGGGCGTGTCCGAGAGGCCACGGCCGGGGCCGCGGCCACCCGACACTGCCTTGACCTTCCCCTGACACCGACTGACCTTCCCCTGACACCGGCCTGAAGGTCCCTGACACCGGCCGCAAAGTTCCCTGAAATCAACGCCGTTGACCCCGTACGCCCCCGAAGATAGATTTCCTAGGGTTCGCGGTATTCCCCGCTCGTCGCCGAATACCGCACCGCGCAGTGCCCAGGCACCGCGCCCGGCCGGCCGCGGCGGACGCCCATCCCGCCCCCGGCCCCCACCCCGCGCACCCCGCCACGGCACCACCACGCCACCCGCAGCGCGGACCCGGGGCCGTACACCGCATGCATCAGGGCCCGAAGCCCCCATCCCGCAATCCGGAGGGACACCTTGCAAGCGCGCAAGCTCGCCGTGCACGGCGCATTCGAATTCACCTCGCAGACGTTCTCCGACGACCGCGGGGTCTTCGTCGCGCCCTTCCAACAGCAGGCATTCCAGGCCGCCAAGGGCGGACCGCTGTTCTCCGTCGCCCAGAGCAACCACAGCGTCTCCCGACGCGGCGTCGTCCGCGGCATCCACTACACCGCCGCACCACCCGGCGCCGCCAAGTACGTCTACTGCGCCAGCGGCCGGTCCCTGGACATCGTCGTCGACATCCGCCGCGGCTCACCGACGTACGGCACCTGGGACGCCGTCCTCCTGGACCAGACCGGCTTCCGCTCGGTGTACCTGCCGGTCGGCGTCGGACACGCCTTCGTCGCCCTCACCGACCACACCGTCATGGCCTACCTCACCTCCGCCCCCTACGTCGCCGAACAGGAACTGGCCCTCTCCCCCCTCGACCCGGCACTGGCCCTGCCCCTGCCCGACGACATCGACCCGATCCTCTCCGAACGGGACGGCGCAGCCCTCACCCTCGCCCAGGCCGCCGACCGCGGCCTGCTCCCCGACTTCGCGCGCTGCCAGGAGCTCGAAGCCCGCCTCGGCACCGCCGCCCAGGCACCGCACGACCTGACCGGGACCCGGGCATGAAGGGCATCCTGCTGGCCGGCGGCAGCGGAACCCGCCTGCGGCCCCTGACCAGCGTGGTCTCCAAGCAGATCCTGCCCGTCTACAACAAACCGATGGTCTACTACCCCCTGTCGGTCCTCATGCTCGCCGGCATCCGGGAGATCCTGGTCATCTCCTCGCCCGCCCACACGGAGAGCTTCCGCACCCTGCTCGGCGACGGCTCCGACCTCGGCCTGACACTGGACTACGCCGAACAGAAGGAACCCAACGGCATCGCCGAAGCCTTCCTGATCGGCGCCGACCACATCGGCACCGACGACGTGGCCCTCATCCTGGGCGACAACATCTTCCACGGCCACGGCTTCTCCGAACTGCTGCGCACCACCACCACCCGCCTCGACGGCTGCGCCCTGTTCGGCTACCCGGTGAAGGACCCCTGGCGCTACGGCGTCGCCGAACTCGACGCCGACCGGCGCCTGACCGCCCTCGCCGAGAAGCCCCGCGAACCCCGCTCCAACATCGCCGTCACCGGCCTGTACATGTACGACCACACCGTCGTCCCGCTCGCCCAGGACCTCATCCCCTCCGACCGCGGCGAGTTGGAGATCACCGACATCAACAAGGCGTACCTGGAGCAGGGCCGCGCCCACCTCGCCGAACTGGGGCGCGGCTTCGTCTGGCTCGACATGGGCACCCACGACTCGCTCCTGGAAGCCGGCCAGTACGTGCAGATGCTGGAACAGCGCCAGGGCATCCGCATCGGCTGCGTCGAGGAAGTCGCCTACCTCAAGGGCTACATCACCGCCGAACAGTGCCACCGGCTGGGCCGGGAACGGGCCGGCACCGAGTACGGGGACTACCTGGTCAACCTCGCCGAAGAAGGCGGGGCACTGTCCCGCACCGTCGGCGCCGGCCACCTCCCCCGCACCGCCTGACCACCCCGGGCACCCCACCGCCACCGCACTCCCGCCCCTTCCTCTCCCACCCTCCGGAGGTCCCATGCAGAACCGCTCACCGGCCCCGCCCCCGGACCCCGACGCCCCCGGCGTCGTCGTCCTGGGCGGCAGCGGCTGCATCGGACGGCACGTCTGCGCGGCCTTCGCCCGGCACGGCTACCGCGTCACCGTCGTGGCCCGCACCCCCGCCCCGCACGTCGCCGCACACGCCTTCCAGTCCCTGGACCTGCTCACCGCTCCCGCCGACGCCCTGACCCGGCTCCTGACCGACACCGGCGCGCAGGCCGTGGTCAACGCCACCGACATGGCCGGCGCCACCGACGTCACCAGCGCCGCCGACGGCGGCGAACAGCGCGCCGCGGAACTGCTGGCCGCCAACGCCGGCCTGGCCCGCACCCTGACCCAGGCCCTCCAGCGGTGCCCGAAGCCGCCCCGCCTGGTCCACCTCGGCACCATCCACGAGTACGGCCCAGGCCAGCGCGGCGTCCCCCTCGACGAGGACCTCACCCCCCGCCCGACCAACGCCTACGCCCGCGCCAAACTCGCCGGCTCACAAGCCGTCCTGGCCGCCGCCAACACCGGGGTCGTCGACGCCGCCGTGCTCCGCCTGGTCAACACCGTCGGCCCCTACCCGACACCGGCCAGCTTCCCCGGCAAGCTCCTGCCCCGGATGCGCGCCGCGGCCCTCGGCGGCGAACCCCTCACCGTCGACGTCGCCGCCGCCGTGCGCGACTGGGTCGACGTCCGCGACGTCGCCGAAGCCGCCGTCCAGGCCGCCAGGCGCCCCCTGCCCCAACGGGTCTTCAACATCGGCAGCGGCGTCGCCGTCCCCATGCGGGAACTGGTCACCCACCTCCTGGTCGCCGCCGGCCTGCCCCTCACCGCCCTCAACGACGACCACGGTCCCGTCCGCAGCCTGGGCGCCGACTGGGTCCAGGCCGACATCCGCCGCGCCCGCACCCTCCTGCACTGGCAACCCCGCATCCCCCTCCACCAGACCTGCAAGGACCTGTGGGACGCCGGCCGGACCAGCCGCTGACCCCGCCGGCACCCGCACCCAGCGCCCTCCACGAAAGGACCACCATGACCGACTCCCCCTACAAGGACCCGCGCGTCGTCCCGCACGAGTCCGAGCAGGAACGCGACTCCCGGCTGCGCCTGACCGAACTCCTCGCCCAGACCCCCATCCCGCCCGAGTACCTGATCGACAACCTCCCCGTGTACCTGCGCCGCCCCCAACTCGCCGACCTCCTGGCGATGGACGCCCTCTACCGCAAGATCGTCGACGTGCCCGGCGTCATCATGGAGTTCGGCGTCCTGCACGGCCGCCACCTCGCCGCCTTCACGGCCCTGCGCAGCATCTACGAGCCCTACAACTCGCTGCGCCGCGTCATCGGCTTCGACACCTTCACCGGCTTCCCCGACATCGCCGACGTCGACCGCGCCACCCCCAGCGCCGTCGAAGGCCGCTTCGCCGTCCCCGCCGACGAGGTCGACCACCTGCGCGCCGTCCTGGCCGCACACGAAGCCAACGAACCCTACGGCCACACCCAGCGCAGCTTCGTCGTCCAGGGCGACGTCCGCAAGACCGTCCCCCAGTACCTGGCCGAGAACCCCGAGACGATCGTGGCCCTCGCCTACATCGACCTCGACCTGTACGAACCCTCCCTGGAGACCCTGCACGCGATCCGCCCGCACCTGGCCAAGGGCAGCATCATCGCCTTCGACGAACTCGCCCACCCCAAGTGGCCCGGCGAGACCAAGGCACTCACCGAGTTCCTGGACCTGGGCAGCGTCACGCTCCACCAGCTGCCGCACCGCGAGTCCCCGATCATCTACCTGGTCTGGGGCGAGGACTAGACCCCGCCCCCGCACCCCGCGTCCCACATCCACCCCGCGTCCCGCCGGACCCCCGACCGGTCGCCCGTCGCCGGCCGAGCTCGACTTGGAGAACCCATGCCCATCGACACCTGCCGCGCCTGCGGCAACAGCGAACTGCTGCCCGTGCTGGACCTGGGCCCGCAGGCCCTCACCGGCGTCTTCCCCCGCAGCCGGGAGGAGCACGTCCCGCAGGTCCCCCTGGAGCTCGTCAAGTGCTCACCCGCCGGCTGCGGCCTGGTCCAGCTGCGCCACACCGCCGACTTCTCCCTGATGTACGGCGAGGGCTACGGCTACCGCTCCGGCATCCGCGAATTCATGATCAACCACCTGCACGGCAAGGTCGCCCAACTCACCGAGCTGGTCCGGCCCGCCGCCGGGGACCTCGTCCTCGACATCGGCAGCAACGACGCCACCCTCCTGCGCGGCTACGCGAGCGGCCCCACCCTGGTCGGCATCGACCCCACCGGCGAGAAGTTCCGCTCCTACTACCCGGCCCACATCGACCTGATCCCGGACTTCTTCTCCCGCCGGCTGTTCCAGGAGCACTTCGGCACCCGCCGCGCCAAGATCGTCACCTCCGTCGCCATGTTCTACGACCTGCCGCGGCCGCTGGAGTTCATGCAGGACGTCCACGACATCCTCGACGACGACGGCGTGTGGCTGATGGAACAGAGCTACCTGCCGGCGATGCTGGAGGCCACCGCCTACGACGTGGTCTGCCACGAACACCTGGAGTACTACGCGCTCCAGCAGATCGAATGGATGGCGCACCGCGTCGGCCTGAAGGTCATCCGCGCCGAACTCACCGCCGTCTACGGCGGCAGCATCAGCATCACCCTCGCCCGCCGCGACAGCCGGCACCGCGTGGAGGAGGCCGCCCTGGCCCGCATCCGGGCCCGCGAGGTGGAACTGGGCCTCGCCACCATGGCCCCGTTCGAGGCGTTCGCCAAGCGTTCCCACGCCGCCCGCGACCAACTGCGGGACTTCCTCGACCAGTCCCGCAAGGACGGCAAGCTCACCCTGGGCTACGGCGCCTCCACCAAGGGCAACGTCATCCTCCAGTTCTGCGGCCTCACCGAGGCGGACCTGCCCTGCATCGGCGAGGTCAGCCCGGAGAAGGCCGGTGCCTTCACCCCCGGCACCACCATCCCCATCGTCTCCGAGGAACAGGCCAAGTCCCACCGGCCCGACCAACTGCTGGTCCTGCCGTGGATCTACCGCGAGGGATTCCTGGAGCGCGAGGCCGACTACATGGCCGGCGGTGGCCAACTCGTCTTCCCCCTCCCGGAGTTGACCGTCGTGCCCGGCCGCGGAAAGTAACCCCGCCGCCCCAGGACGGGCCGCCGGCCGGACACCGTCGGCCCGAGGCCGGGGTCCTTCGCGGCGCCCCCGCCCCGGCCCGGGGCGGCACCACCCCACCCCTTCACCACTGCCCGGCAGGCGAGGTCGACGCCGTTCCCCCTTCGGACGCACGGCGTCCACCCGGCCTGCCCGCAGGAGTTCCACGCCTCTCCCGGCAACCCCACCGGGGGCATCCACGGAGGAATCCCGATGATCATCCTGGGCTACAACGGCTTCTCCCAGGTCGCCGACCTCTTCGCCCGGCTCTACGGCCACGCCCCCGACGGCGTCGACCGCCACAACCTCATCGGCCACGACGCGGCCGCCGCCCTGATCATCGACGGCGAACTGGTCGCCGCCGTCGAGGAAGAACGCCTCAACCGCAACAAGAAGACCAGCGCCTTCCCCCTCAACGCCATCCGCTGGTGCCTGGCACAGGCCGGCCTGGACTACGACGACGTCGACCACTTCGCCTTCGGCTGGAACCACGACAACACCTACGCCGACACCACCGTCACCGCCGTCGCAGGCGCCCCCCTGACCGCCGAGGAGAAACTCACCGTTCTCACCACCTTCGGCGAGCTCTACCTCGGAGCGCTGGGCCGTACCGCACTCATCGAGGACTTCACCCGCCACACCGGCTACGCCCTCCCCGACCACAAGCTGGTCACCGTCCCCCACCACCGCGCCCACCTGGCCTGCGGCCGCACCTTCGCCGGCCTGAGCGAAGCCGCCTTCCTCATCAACGACGGCCAGGCCGAACGCGACAGCGCCATCATGGGCGAGATCCGCAACGGCAAGGTCGAGGTCTTCGACCGCTTCACCATCGACTTCGGCAACTCCCTCGCCCAACTCTTCGGGGAGATCACCCGCTACCTCGGCTTCGTCCCCAACAACGACGAGTACAAGGTGATGGGCCTGGCCGGCTTCGGCACGCCCCCCGCACCCGAGGACAACCCCCTGCTCGGCAACGTCGTCACCCTCGAAGACGACGGGCGCTACGCGCTGGCCCTGGCCCACGACCGACGCGGCCCCCGCGCCTACGCCGAACTGCTCGACAAGCTCTTCGACGGCCACGACGGCAACCGCGAAACCTTCGAGTTCCGCGTCCGTCTGGCCACCGCGGCCCAACAGTTGGTCGAGGTCGTCACCGCCCACCAACTGCGCGCCCTGGCCGCCGCCACCGACCTGCGCGACCTGATCTTCGAAGGCGGCCTGGCCCTCAACTGCGTCAACAACACCAAACTCCTCGAAGAGCTGCCGTTCGACCGCATCGAAGTCAGCTTCGGCGCCAGCGACCCCGGCGTCTCCATCGGCGCCGCCGCCCACGTCGCCCAGTCCCACGCCGCACCGCTGACCCACACCTCCCCCTACCTCGGCCCGGAATACGACACCGAGCAGATCCGCACCGCGCTGGAGGCCCGCGCCTCCGCCGTGACGTGGGAAGAGCTCCCCACCGAGCGGATCGTGGAGCGGACCGCCGAACTGCTCTCCGGCAAGACCGTCATCGGCTGGTTCCAGGGCCGCACCGAATACGGCCCGCGGGCACTGGGCAACCGCAGCATCCTCGCCAACCCGTCCTACCCGGACATGAAGGACATCATCAACAACCGGGTCAAGCACCGCGAGCCCTTCCGCCCCTTCGCACCCCTGGTCCTCGAAGAGGACGCCCCGACCGTCTTCGACCTGGGCAAGAAGCACCGCTCGCCCTACATGACCTTCGTCTTCCCGGTCCGCCCCGCCTACCGGGAGAAGATCGCCGCCGCCACCCACGTCGACGCCACCTCGCGCATCCAGACCCTCACCGACGAGAGCAACCCCCTCTTGGCCCGTCTGCTGCGCGCCTTCACCGCCCGCACCGGCGTGCCGTGCCTGATCAACACCTCCTTCAACGTCGCCGGCGAACCCGTCGTCTGCGCCCCCGAGGACGCCGTCGCGTGCTTCCTGGGCACCGACATCGACCACCTGGTCATCGGCAACTTCCTGGTCACCAAGCGCTGACCCCACCCAACGGCCCGCCACCCCGGCGGGCCGTTTTTTCTCTGTCCGCCTCCTGGACCCGGCCTGGGAACACGCCCGGCGCGCCCCCGCACTCAACCGGACGCCCCCGCCGACCGACGGTGCCGCGCGACGACCCCTGTACACCCGTGCGGCGGTGCGCGATTCTTATGCGTCTGCATCAAGTGGCCGATTGTCGCCGGTAGTTCGACAGGTGCTGTTCCGCGTCCCGAGGAGGATGACGTGCCGCTGCTCACCACGGTGGACACCCTGTCCCGCGCCCGCGCCGCCCGCTGCCCCGCACGGCAGGCCCGGCGCGGCGGCGACGACGACCCGTCACGCCCGGATCGTGCGTGACAGGTGCGGACGGCCTGATGCCTCGCGAGTCCCGCCTTGAGGAAGGACCAGTTGCATGCGTCGTGTGGTCTGTCTTCCGTCGACGGTGGAAAAAGGCGCTGCGGCCCTGCCCGCACTGACCTCCGACGGCCTCTTGGCGCAGCTCTCCCGAAGAGTCCACGCGCCAGCCAACTCGGCTACGAAAAAAGATACTTCGGACCCGGCGGCCTTCGACGTGCTGTGGCTCCCGAAGCGCGAGGCAGGGTCCCCGCTCGACGCCCACCTGGCAACGGTGCGACGGACGCCCCACGGCCCGGAGCGCGGGCGGGCCGGCGGTGACGCGTGGCGGTACGCGCCGGAGGAGACCCTCGCAGCCACCCTCAGCGACCCCCACCGCCTGGGTGAGCGGTTCACGCCATGGTCACGCGCGTGCGCGGAGATGGCCGCCCGCGGCCGGGAGTTGCTGACCGAGATCCACCGCACGCGCTCCGGCGGCCCCGCGGGCGAGCAGGTCCGAAGGGCCCCGGTGACGATCGGACAGGACCGGATAGGGGACATCTGCGCCCGGGCCCGTGCCGGCGCCAACGCCGGGCGCTCGACGAAGTCGACGCTGCCCTGCTGCACCGCGCCCTCGTGGTTGGCGGTGCGGGACGAGTTCGGGCTGCGGGGCGTCGCGGCCTACCCGAACTTCGCCATGGGCTCCTGGTGGATGGGCCTCCTCTCCGACGACTACGGAGACTGGCGCCAGGCATACCTGCCCCTGTTGGACTACGCCTTCTACCTCGAGTACAACGTCGACACCGCCCGGCCCGGCCCGGCCGGTGGCAACGACCTGATGCACGAGGTCCTCGCCCTGTGGGACATGCCCGGCCTGCCGGCCGAACTCCAGGCCCGCCGGCTGCACGTCGCCTGCGACATGGCGTTCTTCGACCTCAAACGCCGCCACGAGGCCAGCCTCAGAACACACCCGACCGACGGCCTGACCACCTGGGTCCACACCGATCGGGATGACTGGCGCGACTTCAAGGCCGTTGACAGCGGCATCTTCGCGCACTACCTGTCGTTCGCCCAAGGCCCCGCGGGCCGCGACGACATGATGCTCACCGGGCTCGTCAACGACTGGGTGGACCTCGGCCCTGACCTGCGCCACGAGGAGTGCGGCCAGGGCGTCCTGGCACTCACCCGCGGTTCCCTGGTCCTGACGGACCTGCTGGACTGCTACGAGCGGACCGTGTGGATGATCAACGCCCAACTGACCCCGGACGCCGGGGTCCGACCCGAGCGGTACGCGGGGTGCATGGAGACCCTCGGCACCTGCGTGTGGCAGATGTGCAACCACCGCCAGGACCTGTGGCGCTACTACGCACTCGCCCACGACCTGTGCGACCGGGCCGCCGCACGGGACCTGTACACGGCCGGCCAACTCGCCGAGTGCTACACCCCCGCCCTGGAACCCCGAACCCCCTCGCCGGGAGAACGCGTCTGCGTGCCGCGCCGCGAGCTGGAGTACGCGGTGCGCGTCGGGGGAGAGCTGCACCGCGGCACGCTGATGGTGCACCACGCGGTCCGCGCGGCCGTCGAAGACGGTCTGCTGCCGATGAGCGCCGTGGAGTACGCACTGGTCGTGCCCCTGCTGCTCCGCGACCGACGGATCACCGAGGGCGTCTTCCTGCGACACATGGACGGTGGCTACTGCGACCACTTCGCCTCCGTCATGCACGCGAGCCACGCCAGCGGGTTCTCCCGTGCCTACGGCACCGCCGTGGCCGCACTGGTGATGGAGCAGTGGTGGCACGGCATCTGGTTCGCGATCGGGGCGGGAAGCCTCATCGAGGCCCAGCCGGACCGCATCGCGGCGGACCGCGACTACGGACCGTCCGGGAGCCGCGCCTAGCCGTACGGTGCCGACGCCCCGGCGTCCGCCTCCCCGCCCGGGGGAGGAGCGAACGCCGGGCGCCCTGGGCGGCACGGCTAGTGTCCAGACAGCCACCGCGTCAACCGGGCCCACCACGACGAGCGGGACCTCGGGGCACCCGCGGGCGGCGTCGACGCGTCGGCGCCGCCCACGACCAGCGGCCCGTCGCCCGCGGATTCCCGGAGGTCGTGCGGGCCGTCGGCGCCGTCCCCGGAGGTGTCGGCGGACGCCGGGACGCCCGGGGTGAACTTCACCGGCAGCGCGCGCAGATGGCGGGCGATCCAGTGGGACACCCACGTCAGGTCGCCCTCGGGAACGGCCAGGTCGATGTCGGGCAGCCGCATCAGCAGGACGTCGATCCCCGTGTCGACGATGGCCCGACCGATGTCCTGGCCGGGACATTCGTGCGGTCCGCTGCTGAAGGCGAGGTGGGACCGGTTGCCGTGCATGGGCACCGAGCGATCGGGACGGATGACGGGGTCGCCGTTGCCGGGGGCCAGGCCGAGGAGGAGCATGTCCCCGGCCCGGACGGACTGGCCGCCGAGCTCCGTGTCGCCGCTGGCCCACCGGGCGGGCAGCACCGAGGTCGGCGGCTCGTCCCACAGCATCTGCTCCAGGGCGTCGGGCAGGGTCATGCTGCCCCCTGTGAGCGACGCCCGGAAGCGGGGATCGGTGAGCACCATGCGCAGGGTGTTCGCGGTGAGGTTGGTGGTGTTCTCGTTCGCGGCGAGGGCGACGATGCGCAGGTGCTGGGCGACTTCCTCGTCGGTGAGCCGCGTGGGGTGGCTCATCAGCCACGAGGTGAAGTCGGGGCCGGGGGCGTCCCGCTTGCGGGCGACGAGCTGTTCCAGTGCCGCCATGAGGAACGCGTTGCTCTCGACGGCCGTCTCCGACCCCTTGAGCAGGTCCCGGGTGGCCTCGACCAACCGCGGACCGGCCTCGTCGGGCATGCCGAGGAGCTGCGTCAGCACCAGCATCGGCAGTTGCTCCGCGAACTGGCGCACGAGGTCGGCCCGTCCGTCGGCGACGAACGCGTCGATCAGCTGGTTGGCGGACCGGGTGACGCAGCGGCGGATCCCGCGGCGGTCGAACCGCGCCATGCTCTCGTTGATCGCGAGGCGCAGCCGCTCATGCTCCTTGCCGTCCATGAAGAGGCAGACGGGCTGCCAGGCGAGCGCGGGCATCAAGGGCGAGTCCGCGGGGACCCGGCCCTCCCGGAAGCAGTGCCAGATGCGCGAGTCGTGGGAGAAGCGCGTGGGCGTGCGGAGGACTTCGAGGTTCTCGCGGTACCCGAGGACCAACCAGGCCGGCAGGTCACCGTCCACCAAGACGGGCGCCACCGGGCCGTGTTCGCTCCGCAGCCGCTCGAAGAAGCCGGGCGCATCGTGCGCGACCTCCGGCCCGAAGAGTCGCGCCAGATGGTCGGTGCCGCCCGCTCGGGCATGCGCCGGGCACCCCTGAGGGGGGCCGGACGCCGACGTCGTACCGGGCTGGTGTGAGGGAAAGGCGGTCACCGGGACTCCGAGGCTGTGGTGGTGAGGGCGTACAGATGGCGCACGAGGGTCAGCAGGGCGTCGCGGCTGGAGGAACGCTCCCGGGCGTCGCAGTCGACCATGGGCACGTCGTCGGGCAGGTCCATGGCGGCGCGGAGCTCCGACATGGGGTAGAAGGGGGCGTCCGGGAAGGCGTTGACGGCGACGACGAACGGCAGTCCGCGCTCCTCCAGCCGGCCGAGTACGTCGAAGCTGTCGTCGAGGCGCCGGGTGTCGATCAGCACCACCGCGCCCAGCGCGCCCTCGAAGAGGCCGTTCCACAGGAACCAGAACCGCTGCTGGCCCGGGGTGCCGAAGAGGTACAGCACGAGCTCTTCGCTGAGGCTGATCCGGCCGAAGTCCATCGCCACGGTCGTCTGGGTCTTGCGCTCCACGCCGGCGAGGTCGTCGACGCCCACCCCGGCCTGCGTCATGGTTTCCTCGGTGGTCAGCGGACGGATCTCGCTGACCGATCCGACCAGGGTGGTCTTCCCCACCCCGAAGCCACCGACGATCACGACCTTGACCGCGGTGGAGACCGAGTCCGGCAGGACGTCCTCGCTCCGCGGACCGACGACGGGTTCAGAGATTTTGCAGTCCATGCATCACCGCCTCCAACAGTTCGGCATCGGGCAACGACGCGGCCGGGATCGGTGCCCTGGCTTCGACGTGGCCGTTGTCCAGCAGGTCCGCGAGCAGTACCGTGACCACGCTGATCGGCAGGTGGACGTACGCGGAGATCTCGGCGACCGACAGCGGGTAGTCGCATATGCGGAGGATGGCGGACTGTTCCGGCTGGAGGCTCGACGAGGGCCGGTGCCGGGTCACGATCAGCGTGACCATGTCCAGCGTGTTCGACCGGCCCGGCGCGCTCCGCCCGGACGTGAGGACGTAGAGGCGCTCGGGGCCGCCCTCGTCCCACCGCTTGTGTTCTTCCGGTTTCGAGTCGCTCACGGGACCTACCGGTCGGCCCGCGGCGGGCTGGTGAGGTGCTGACCGATGCGGGCGACCAGGTCCCGCATGCCCTGCCCCATGAGGCCGGCGTCCACGTCGTCGTCGGCCAGCACCGCCAGGTACGCCCCGGCGCCGGCCGCCATGAGGTAGAAGAAGCCGCCGTTGACCTCGATGACGACGAGTTTCATCCGCCCGTCGCCGTAGGGGAATTCGGTGGCGATGGCCGCCGACAGGCTCTGCAGCCCGGCGCAGGCCGCGGCCAGCCGATCCGCGGTCTCCTCGTCCGTGCCGTACTGGGCCATGCACAAACCGTCCGAGGACAGCACCACGACATCACGGGTGTGCGGAACACTGGACGCCAGGCCCTCGAGCATCCAATTCATATTGAGTCGCTGCTGTGTCGCCACTTACTTACTCATCCTTACCTAATGACTCAGTAACGCTCGGACTCTTCATCGCTCGGGCCGTCGGGACGGCGCGCGGGGGAGTCGACCCGGGGCTCCCCGGAGATGCCCTCCTGGAAGGCGGCCAGCCACAACCCCGCCTGCGGGGGCGGAGCGGCCGACGCCGGGGTGCCGCATCCCGTGGCGGAGGTCGCGGGCTTCTGACGCAGGGGCGGGATCACGGTGCGCGTGCGGCGCCTGCGTTGCGGGAGCCCGTTGGCGCTGCGTGCGGCGGAGACGGGCGCGGCCGCCTCGTCGGCCCCCTGGGCGTGGCGCGCCGGACCGCCGTGGTGCCGGGGCGGCGGAAGGACGGCGGCCTTGGCGATGGCCCCGCCGGGCACGGGGGTCGCGGTGATCAGCTCCGGCGGGACGATCAGGACGACGCGCACCCCGCCGTACGCCGAACTCCGGAAGGAGACCTTGAAGTTGTACGTGCGGGCGAGCCGACCGACCACGGCCATGCCGAGACGCGGAGACTCGCCCAGGTCGTCCAGGTCGAGCCCCGTGGGGGAGTCCTGCGCCAAGGCTTGCTCCGCGCGCATGCGGGCCTCCTCGGTCAGGCCGATCCCGGCGTCCTCCATCTCGATGGCCACGCCGTTCTGGATCTCGGTCGCGGTCAGGTGGACGCGGGTCTGCGGTGGCGAGTAGCGGGTGGCGTTGTCCAGCAGTTCGGACAGGGCGTGGATCAGCGGCTCGACGCCCCGTCCGAGGATGCCGACCTCGGCCACGGAGTGCAGATCGACGCGTTGGTAGTCGAGGATGCGGGACATCGCACCGCGCAGCACGTTGAACAGCGGGATGGTCTGCTGCCACTGCCGACCGGGGCGCGCCCCACCGAGCACCGCGATGCTGTCCGCGAGCCGGCCGACGAGCGCGGTGCGGTGATCGAGGCGCAGCAGGTCCCCGAAGACATCCGGTTCGTGCCCGTGCTTGTCCTCCATCTCCCGGAGTTCTTGGGCCTGTTGGTGGACGATGGCCTGGACGCGCCGGGCGATGTTGACGAAGGCGCGCTGGGCGGAGTCCCGCAGGTCCTCCTCGGCCTCGACGGCCTGTAGGACGTAGCGCAGCACCGCCCGGTACGCGGCCTCGAACTCCGGGCTGACGCGGGAGACGTGGACGACCCTCTGGAGCACTTCCTCGGCCCGGGCGCCCTGTTGGAGCTGTCCCATCGCCGTGGGCAGGGTCTCCTTGGCCATCCGTACGGTTTCGGCCTCCTGTTGGGACAGGTGCCCGCGGAGGACGGCCTCCCGCTCGGCGCACTCCTGACGCAGCCTTTCGAGCGCGCGCCCTCGGCGGGCGGTCTCACCGGTCGCGAGGGCCACCGCCACCGTGGCGACGACGCCGATGGAGACGACCGGCGCACGGGCCATCGGCGGTGTCAGTGACACGGCCACGGCCGTGCACACGGCCAGGAGTACGGACGGGAGCAGCCATATGGGGGTGGGTGCCGCCCCCGGCCGCCCGGGGGGCGAATCAGCTTGAACCATCGGCGTCCTCAGAGCGCTAAAAGGGGTGGACAGGGCGACGTGCAGGGTGGAGAGGGGCACCGCGAGGAAGGCCGCCGGCAAGGTCGACCACGAGGGGATCGCGCTCGCCAATTGCTTGGCCGCGGCGCATGACCAAGGCGGCGTTCCGCACGCATGGGGCCGGGTCCCAGGACGCCCGAGCTTGTGTGCGATTGGCGGTACCACGACAGTTGGTCGCGACGGATCGTAATCGCCGCAACTCGCTGCGCGACAGCGAGCATAGCGGGGGCGGGATGATTATGTGGCTTGAGTGCGCATAACACATAAATGTACTCGTGTGCGAAATACAGAAGGAGTGTTCGGGTTCGGTGCCGGGCGACATCGGGGCTCGGGCGGGCCGCGGCCGCGTCGGGAGACGACGCTGTGGCGGGGAGTGGTGACGGTGGCCTTCTTCGGTCTGCCGGCTGGCAGTTGGGGGCTCAGGGGCAGCGCATGAGGTGGGCGCATGAGGTGCCCGCTCCAGAAGGACCGGGCGAGGGGCTGCGCACTCTTCCCGGATCTCGGCGGGTTCTGCAAGGAATTCGTGGATCGAGGGCGCGGCGGCTCCGGCGGCGTTCCGGGAATTCGACACCGTGCCGCAGTCGGAATTCCCGTGAATCACCGTGCCAGGAATGGCCTGTTGTGGACCGCGCTCGTGCCTGATTGTCGAACGCGGAGGGAATCTCGGAATCTCCGCACATGCCTCTTCGGTGAGCAGGGGCGGACGATTCTCCGTGCCGTACCTGCCGCCGGACGTGCGTGGCGCGCGGACCTCGCCCTCAGTCCCAGGCGGCCCACGCCGCCACCGTGAACCGGTCGCCGACGCGCCGCACTTCGGCCGCCCCCGGGCCGGGGAAGTGCGTGGGGAACACCAGGGCGCCCCGGTCCGCTGCCTCCGCCAGTACCCGGCGGCGGCTGTCGCGTGCGCGGGGCTCGTCCTCGTCGAAGCGGGGGCAGTCGTCCGGTTCCGCGATCTGCAACGGGCTGTGCACCAGGTCCCCGGCGAACACCGCCCGTTCCGTGCCCGACCGCAACCACACGACGCAGGAGCCCGGCGTGTGGCCGGGGGCGGGCTCGATGCGGAGGTGGGCGTCGACGACGTGCTGGTCGCCCTCCCACAGGGTGGTCTGCCCTGCCTGGTGCACGGGGGCGACGCTGTCCTCGAAGACGTTGGCCATCTGGCGGCCGGAGCGGGTCCGGTGGCCGGCTGCCGGGTCCCAGTAGTCGAAGTCGGCGCGCGGGATGACGTAGCGGGCGCGGGGGAAGGTCGGTTGCCAGGCGCCGTCCTCGGTCCGGCGGGTGTTCCAACCGACGTGGTCGCTGTGGACGTGGGTGCAGATCACCGTGTCCACGTCGGTCAACCGGACTCCGGCGGCGGCCAGTTGTGCGAGGTAGTCGGTGTGCAGATGGTGGAAGTTCGGCATGGCCGGGCGTTCCCGGTCGTTGCCGACGCCGGTGTCGATCAGGATCGTCCGGCCCTCGCTGCGGACGAGCCAGGTCTGGATCGTCAGGGCGACCTCGTCGGCGGCCGGGTCCAGGAAGGCGGGGACGAGCCACTTCTCGTGCGCCCGCCAGTGCTCGACGGGCACGTCGGGGAAGACGTAGTCGCGGGGGCGGCCCCTCGCCGGCAACTCCACGACGCGGGTGATCTCGACGTTGCCGAGCACCATGGTGTCCATGTCTCCAGCCTGCGTCCCGGACGAGGCGGGCGCTATCGCTCACCGGACCGCACCGCGGGGCCCTCCGGGCGCTCGGATGCGGGAGCCGGGTGCCCGCCCGGGCGGGGCGGGCGCGCCAGCGTCGTCGGGGCGCGGGATCCGGTGGCCGTGGGCGCCAGGTGGCACGTAGGCGCTGCTCTTCGTGGTGCGACGATCCGGCTGACTTTCCGCTCAGGATTTCTCGGCCCGGGCGGAGGGGGGTGCGGGCGCCGATTAAGCTGGGTGATCGTGAGCGACCGTAGAACAGCGATCATGGAGGCGGCCGCGCGGGTCATCGCCCGGCGCGGGGTCCGCGGACTGCGGGTCGAGGAGCTGGCCGCCGAGGCCGGGGTGTCCACCGCGCTGATCTACTACCACTTCAAGGACCGGGCCGGCATCCTGCGGCGGACCCTGGAGTTCATCAACGACCGGGCCGCCGCCTACACCACCGAGCGCGACCCGGACGCCGCTCCCCTCGACCCCCGGCAGGAGCTCGAACAGGCGCTGCTGCTGGAGTTGCAGGACGACGAGGCGGTCCGCGAGAACAGCATCGCCTGGGGCGAACTGCGCGCCAGCGCCATCTTCGAACCCCACCTGCGCGAGGACCTGGCCAAGGCCACGCTGATCTGGGTCCAAGAGGTCGCCGACCTGCTCGGCCGGGTGCGCCCCATGGCGACCGCCGCGGGCCTCGCCGTCGCCGCCGAACGCCTGACGGCCGTGGTGGAAGGGCTCAGCATGCGGTGGCTCAGCGGCATCCTGCCGCTGGGGCACGCCCGCGAGCTGGTGATGGACGCCATCGACGCCGAGTTGGAGCGACTGGGACGCCGGTAGGTCCAGGCGCCGTGCGGTCGCGGAGAGGGCCGGACGTGAGCGCCTGCCGTGTTGGCTGAAAAGTCAGTCAATGGGGTCCAGTGGACTGCGGACGTCGCGGCGGCGGTCAGGGGAGGACCGCGACGCCCGCGTACGGGGGGCGTGCTCGTCGCCTCCCGGTGCCGCGCACGACCCTCGGTGCACCCGCGCCCCTCCCGGGAACACCGGCAGCGGGGGCCGAACGCCCGTGGACCGCCCGGTGCGTGTCCTAGCATCCCGGCATGCGCCACAAGTCTGCTGCCGCAGTCGCCCTGCTCGCCGCTCTGGCCGCCGTGTCGGGCTGCGCCAGCGGGGACGTACCGGCCCGGAACACCCTGATCCCCGCGCCGACGGCGTCCTCGCCGTCCGCGTCCGCCACCGGTTCGGCACCCGGCTGGTCCGCGCAGCGGATGCGCGGCGCCAAGCCCTTCCGCCACCCGCCGGGGGTCTCGCACACCCCGCCGCCGACCACGTCCAACGCCCGGGTGGGCGCCCTGTTCAGCCACGGCGGCACCGGCGACCACTTCTGCACCGGGAGCGTCGTCGACAGCCCCGGCAAGTCCGTGGTGATCACCGCGGCGCACTGCATCCACACCGGCGCGGGCGGCGGCTACCAGACGGACCTGGCGTTCGTCCCGGGCTACCGCGACGGCCAGGCACCCAACGGCACCTGGCCGATCGAGAAGCTGGTGGTGGACGACCACTGGGCGCGGTCCTCCGACCCCGGCTACGACGTGGGGTTCGTCATCGTGGGCAAGGTCGGCGGCAAGCGGATCGCCGACGTGCTCGGCGCCAACCGCTTCGGGTACGACGCCGGCTACGACAACACCGTGCGGATCACCGGCTACCCGGCGAGCGGCCAGGACCCCATCTCCTGCGGCAACAAGACCACGAAGTTCCAAGCGGACCAGATGAAGGTGGACTGCACCGGCTACAGCGGCGGGACCAGCGGCAGCCCGTGGCTGACCCACTTCGACCGCGCCACCCGCACCGGCGAGGTCATCGGCGTCATCGGCGGCTACCAGGCCGGCGGCGACACCGACGACGTCTCCTACAGCCCCTACTTCAACGACGCCATCAAGTCCCTCTACGACAAGGCCGTCAGCGAGGAGGGCTAGGCGTGTCCGACGGGTCAGGGCCGGGCCGCGCGCCCGGTCCGTGCGCCCCGGCCTCAGCCGTGGCCGAGCACGTTCACCACGCGGCCGTTCGGGTCGCGCACGAAGAAGCGGCGGACGCCCCACTCCTCGTCGGTGAGCGGATGGACGATCTCCGCGCCCTGCGCGCGCATCGTGGCGTAGGCGGCGTCCACGTCCCCGACCTCGATGCTCATGTCCGGTGCCACGGGGGCCGTCTTGTCGTCGGTCATGAAGCTCACCTGGACGGCGGGGTTGTCGGCGGAGGCCAACGTCATGATCCAGCCGTGGTTCATCACCTCCTCGAACCCCAGCAGGCCGTAGAACCGCGCGCTCTCCTCCAGGGTTTCCGACTGCACGTTGGGGACGATCCGGCGCACGTACATCTCACGGCACCTCCGTGATGCGGGACGAAAGGGCGCCAGCAGCGTAGCGAAGGCGGGGCCGGAACAGGGGGTCTTTCGGCTGTCCGTCGGGTGCCTGTCCGCGACCCGTCACCGGCCCGTGCCGCCGCCGCTGCGCGGTCGGTTACTGTGCGCGGATGTCACACGCACGTACGCACTGCGGCTACCGGACCGGCGGTCTGTGGCGCGCGGCCGGCCTCTCGTTCGGCTTGTTGGTGGTCGGTTCGGGACTGGCCCTGTTCGCCATGGTGGAGTTCGACGAGCGGTGCATGCAGGGGCTGACGAAGGGCCCCGGCCGCTTTCTGCGGACCCGCGACCAGGCGTTCCCGCCCGCCACCGTCTGCGAGTTCGACCAGGGAGAGGTGGCGTCCTTCGGCGGCCGGGCGGTGCCCGGCACGCTGCTGTGGGCGGCCCTGGCGGTCATGGTCGGCTGCCTGCTCGTGGCGCTCCTCGCGGAGTGCCTGGACCCGCGCCCCGGCAGTCGCCTGGTCGTCCCGATGTCCAGGGGGCAGAAGGTCGCCCGCACCGGTACGGCGTTCTTCGTGACCGGATCGGTGTTCCTGCTGTGCTACGCGCCGGCTGCCTGGCGGCTCTTCACCGGTCCCTCGTCGGCCTGTTCGGCGGGCGCGGGCTGGAGCAGCCATCCGCCCAGGACCCTGGAGTACAGCTTCCTCCCGCCGCAGGCGTCCTGCCGGTACGGCAGCGGCCTGGTCCGGCCGATGAACCCCGAGTGGATGGCGTCGCTGGCGACCGAGTTGGCCGTCCCCGCCGCACTGGCCGGCGTCGGCTTCGTCCTCGCCTGGCGACGCTGGCGGGCCGAACGGCGCGCGGCCCGCGGGTCGTCGACCGGCGGCGGTGGGCACCTCGACGTGCGCTCAGTGGCCGAAGACGGTGCTGGCCAGGACCACGTTGACCACGGTGCCGCCGAGGATGCTCAGCAGCGCGTTGCGGCGCCACAGGTGCAGTCCGACGGTGACGGCCAGGGCCGCGAGGGGGGCCACGGCCTCGGGCCGGGACAGCGGTAGGTCGCGCAGGCAGTAGACGCACAGGATCACCATGACGCCGGCCGGCATGCGGGCGCCGAGGTACCGGACCACGGCGCTGGCGCGCAGCGGCGCCAGGACGGTGAACGGGAGGGCGCGCAGGGCCCAGGTGACGGCGGCCGAGACCGCGACGGCCAGGAGCAGGTACCGGGTGTCAGGCATGGGAGGACCTTGAGCGGGTGACGAAGTGGCGGACGAGGAGGGCGCCGGTGAACAGGGCGAAGGCGCCCAGCATCAGCTGCCCGGGAACTATCAGGCGGGCGATCAGCGCGCTGAGCAGCGCCAGCAGGGGCGTGGGCAGGTCGCCGCGCCGTTCCCGGACGGCGTCCAGGGCCAGCACGGTGAACAGCGCGGTCAGCGCGAAGTCCAGGCCGGTGACCGTGTCGGGCACCACGGAGCCCAGCAGGGCACCGGCGGTGGCGCCGCCGACCCAGTACGCCTGCATGAGCACCTGGAGCCACAGCAGTCGCGCGCCGCTCCAGGACCGGGCCTGCGGTCCGGTCGCCAGCGCGTAGGACTCGTCGTTGAGCGCGAAGGTGCTGTAGGCCCGGGCGGGGCGCCCGGACACCTTGTCCAGCGGGAAGGACAGCGCGTAGAACACGTGCCGGACGTTGACCAGGAAGGCGGTCAGCGCGATGGTCGCCAGCGGTACGGCCGCCAGGACCAGGCCGACGAGGATGAACTCGAACGAGCCGGCGTAGATGACCGCGGTGGACAGGCTCGCGCACCACCAGGGCAGGCCGGCGTGGGTGATGAGCACCCCGAGGGCGAGGCCGAGCGGCAGCAGGCCCAGGCCCACGGACGTCGAGTCCTTCAGGGCCGCCAGCGCCTCGGACCGCCGCCGGGGCGGGGGAACGGGGGCAGGACGAGGAGGGCCGCTGACGGCGACCGGAGAGCCAGGCATGCTGAAATTTTACGTGGACATCCGCCACATATGGTTGCTAACCATTCCCGTATCATGTGCCTGTGAGCAATGAAATGCACCTCGATGCCATTGATCGAGAAATTTTGTTTCATCTGCGCCAGGACGGGCGGCTGACCAACGTGGAACTGGCGAAGCGGGTCGGCCTGACCCCGCCGCCGTGCCTGCGCCGCCTCAAGCGGTTGGAGGAGGCCGGCGTCATCACCGGCTACCGCGCCGTCATCGACCCGGAAGCCGTCGGCCGCGGCCTGGAGGTGATGGTCGACGTCGAGGTCCACGCCAACGACCTCAGGACCATCGAGACGCTGGAGGAGACACTGGCCGGCTACGAGGAGGTCGTGGAGCTGCGCCGGATGTTCGGCCGCCCCGACTACTTCCTGCGCGTCGCCGTCGCCGACCACGCCGCCTACAACGCGTTCCTGACGAGCAAGCTCACCGGCCTCCCCGGCATCCTGCGCGTCGAGTCCCACCTGACGATGAAGAAGGTCAAGACCGGCGACTGACCATCGCCCGACACCCGGCGCGGCAGCCGGCGGGGACCTTACGATCGGGGCGTGACGATCGAGTACGAGTGGCGCGGCGACTTCGACGACGACGCGCTCGACACGCTGCACGCGGACGGCTTCGGCCACCCGGCCACCGCAACGGACTGGCGCGCCCGCCTGCACCGGTACAGCCTCGGCTGGGTCTGCGCCCGGGAGGACGGCGCGCTGATCGGCTTCGTCAACGTCGCCTGGGACGGCGGCCGCCACGCCTTCGTCCTGGACACGGTGGTCGCACCGCACCGCCGGTCGCACGGCGTGGGCGCCGCCCTCATCGCCACCGCGGCCGACCGGGCCCGCGCCGCGCACTGCGCCTGGCTCCACGTCGACTTCGAGGAGCACCTGCGCCCGTTCTACTTCGCCGCCTGCGGCTTCGAGCCGACGACGGCCGGCCTGATCGCCCTCTGACCCCGCATGCCGTGCCGTCCCGGCGCCCGATCCCAACTCCTGTGTGGACGGCGCACGTTCACCGCCCCCGTCCCTCGGCCCCCGATCGCCGGGCAGAGGGCAGAGGGCAGAAGGCGTCCAGGCGACGGTGCACCCCCCGGACCGGGACGCCCGCGCCGAGATCGCCCGGATCGTGGGCACCCCGTGGCAGGGCAGGGGCACCGCCGACGACGCCTGACGCACGGCCCGTTCGCCGGCATGCCAGGCAACGGGGCGGCCCGCCCCACCGGCCGTCTCAGCGGTGCTGGACCGGCGGGCACTCACCGGTGTCCTCGCCGATCGAGTTGATCTCGGCGTTGGACCGCGGGTCGCCCGCGTAGTCGATCTGGTTCGTGCAGCTCTGCCCGGGCTTCTTGGGCGTGCCGGTCGTCGCGCTGCCCTTCGTGGGCGCCGGGCAGTGGCCGGTCCGCTCGCCGATCGAGTTGATCTCGGCGTTGGAGCGCGGGTCGCCCGCGTAGTCGACCTGGTTCGTGCACCGCACGCCCGCCTTCGTCGGAGCACTCGACGCCGTGCTCTTGGCCCCGCCCTGGGAGGACTTGGCCGTGGACGCGCCGGACTGCGGGGCGCTCGCGTCCCCCGCCGCGCCGGACGACCCCGAGGCGGCGGACGAGGCGGTGGACGAGGCGGCGGACGACGAGACGGACGAGGCCGGTGTGCTGGTCCCGCCCCCCTGGCAGGCGGTCAGCCCGAAGGCGGCGATGGTGATCACCGCGGCAGCGGCGACCTTGCGGACGTGGCTCAGTGCGGCCCGGTGCGACATGGTCTTTCGTCCCGTTCTCTGAAGAGTGTGCGAGGCGGAGTTGCCTTCCCGAGAAAGAGACTGCCGGGCCCCGCTGACACTCCGACGCCGTCCCGCTAACGGCTCGCTAACGTCCCCGGGCCGCCGGCGGACGGCCCGTCACGGCCGCACCACCGCCTTGAGGGAGTCGGGCGTGCGGTCGGCGTCGAGGGCGTCCGCGGTGTGGTCGAGGTCGAACCGGGCGGTGACGAGGGCGGCCGGGTCGACCTGTCCGGACGCGGCGAGGTGGGTGGCGAGCGGCCAGGTGTCCGTGTAGCGGAAGACGCCGGTCACCGTGAGCTCGCGGCGCTGGATGACCGGGAGGGGCATCGGGACCTCGTCCGCGCCCATGCCCACGAGCACGACGGTGCCCGCGCCGCGGACTGCCGCGATGCCCGACCGGACGGCCGGCGGCGCGCCGGAGCAGTCGATGAAGGCGTCCACGTCCAGCCCGGCGACGGCATCGGTCGCCGGGTCGAGTGCGGCCGTCGCGCCGTACCGGGCCGCCCTCGCGCGCCGCTCGGGCATCGGGTCGGAGACGAGCACCTCGGCGGCGCCGAACGCCTGCGCGGTCCGGGCGGTCAGCATGCCGACCGGTCCCGCGCCGGCGATCAACACCCGCGATCCCGGGCCCACTTCGGCCTTGCGGTTGGCGCTGACGGCGACCGAGAGCGGTTCGAGCAGGGCGGCGGCGTCGTCCGGGACGGAGTCCGGCACCGGATGCGCGAACGGTGCCTGGATCGTGACGTACTCCTGGAAGGCGCCGTCGACCGGTGGAGTGGCGTAGAACTCCATGGCGGGGCAGAGGTTGTAGCGGCCGGCCGTGCACTGTCGGCAGACCCGGCAGGGGCGTTGGGGCTCGATCGCGACGCGTTCGCCGATCCGGGCGTCGGGCACGCGGGCGCCGACCGCGACGATGCGGCCGGACGCCTCGTGCCCGAGCACCAGTGGGGCGTCGACGACGAAGTCACCGATCCGGCCCTCCCGGTAGTAGTGCACGTCGGAGCCGCACACTCCGACGGACGCCACGTCGATCAGGACGTCGTCCTCGGCGGGGACCGGCACCGGCCGTTCCTCGATGCGGATCTCGCCCTTGGCGACCAGGACCGACGCGCGCATCGTGCGCGGCACGCCCGCGCCGCCCGTGGTGGTGCTCATGGAAGCTCCTCGTCTCGTCGTCTCGGGTTCCGTGCGTGCCCGGGTTCCGGCCGGTCGGCCGCGCACCGGGACGCTGCTCGAAGAGCATGTACCGCGGCGGGTGCGCCGGCCGGTACCCCGCGTGGGTGCGGTGGGGCGTTTCGCGCCGCGTCGGCCGTGGCCGGGGGACGCACCGGCACGCGGTCCGCGCCCCCGTCGTACGCTCCGCCCCGCACGTGTCCGCGCGCCGAACTCGGCCGAAATGCCGCCGGTACCGACCGGGCGGTGGGCATCAACCCCTCGCAGCCCTTCATCCCCGCGGCCAGGAGGCACCAGTGACGCCCACGCACAGCAGTCCGACCCAGTCCGTGGACTTCGACGTACTGATCATCGGCGCCGGGATCTCGGGCATCGGCGCGGCCTGCCATCTCAAGGCCCGCCGCCCGGGCACCACGTTCGCGGTCCTGGAGGGGCGCGACGCGATCGGCGGCACGTGGAGCCTGTTCCGCTACCCCGGCGTCCGCTCCGACTCGGACATGCCCACCTTCGGCTTCGGCTTCCAGCCGTGGACCGCGCACACGTCGATCGCCGACGGGCCCCTCATCCTGGACTACCTGCGACGGACGGTCCGCGCGCACCACCTGACCGACCACCTGCGCTTCGGGCACCGGGTCGTCGGCGCCGCGTTCTCCTCGGCGACGGGCCGGTGGACCGTCACCTCCCGACTCGCCGGCAACGGCCGGGAGACCACGCACACCGCGCGGTTCCTCTTCCTGGGCACCGGCTACTACGACTACGAGACGGGCTTCACGCCGGCCTTCGACGGCGTCGCGGACTTCACCGGCCAGGTGGTCCACCCGCAGCACTGGCCGGCGGACCTGGACCACGCGGGCAAGCGCGTCCTGGTGATCGGCAGCGGCGCCACGGCCGTCACGCTGATCCCCGCGCTGGCCGCCACCGCGGCGCACGTCACGATGGTGCAGCGCTCGCCGAGCTACGTGTTCTCGACGGCGGCCGAGGACCCGATCGCCCGCGTGCTGGGCCGCGCGCTCGGCCCTCGGCGCGCGCACCGGATCGTCCGGCGCAAGAACCTCCTGCTCACCCGGGGGATGTACCGGCTGTGCCGGCGCGCCCCGACGCTGATGCGCCGGCTGCTGATCGCCCGGGTGCGCCGGCAGTTGCCCGCCGGCTACGACGTCGCGACCCACTTCACCCCGCGCTACGACCCGTGGGACCAGCGGCTGTGCGTGGTGCCGGACGGCGACCTGTTCAAGGCGATCTCGGCCGGCCGGGCCTCGGTGGTCACCGACCGGATCGAGCGGTTCACCACGACGGGCCTCCGGTTGGCGTCCGGCCGGGAACTGGCCGCCGACCTGGTCGTGACCGCGACCGGCCTGACCATGTCCCCCTTCGGCAAGGTCCGGTTGAGCGTGGACGGGCGCCGGGTGAACCCGGCGGACACGACGGCGTACAAGGCGGTGATGCTCTCCGGGGTGCCCAACCTCGTGTTCGCGCTGGGCTACACCAACCTGTCCTGGACGCTCAAGGTGGACCTGGTCTGCGCGTACTTCTGCCGGCTGCTCGACCACATGGACGCGCACGGCCACGCCACCGTCGAGCCGGTGCCGGCCGACCCGGACATGGCGCGGGTGCCCTACATGGACCTGAGCGCCGGCTACATACGACGGGGCATCGGACAGTTCCCGCGGGCGGGCACCCGCGGCCCGTGGACGGTCGAGATGGCCTATGAGAAGGACGTCGAACGGCTGCGGAACGGCCCGGTGGAGGACCCCGCACTGAAATTCACGGCACCGGCACCGGCACCGGCCCCTGCACCCGACGCCGACCGCTACGGCAGGTTGAAGTAGATCATCGGATTGTGGTCGCTGTGCCGGACCGGCTCGTCGAGCCCCAACTCGGCCTTCACTACGGCGAGTTGGCGGGACACCTCGGGTGCCTTGGCGGTGGACGGGGTGAAGAACCCGACGTTCTTCTCGGCCAACCACTTGACGATGACCGAGCCCTCGCTGAAGGGCTTGGGGCGCCGCCCGTGGAAGACGTCGTGGACGCTGGTGGGCGTGCCCGCGGGGACGCCGGGGAAGAGGTTGTCGACGTACCAGTGGGCGAACCGCGCACCGTGGTCGGCGTCGATGAAGAGGTAGTCCACCTCGGTGGGGACCGCTTCGAGGTGCCGGCGCACGTCGCCCTTGGTGAACGACCAACGGTCCTAGGCGAGTTCGGCCGGTACGTTGCGCACCACGTGGTCCACGATGTCGAACGAGTGCAGCCGCCCGGTCCCGTTGTCCCGCAAGGCGCGAAGGAGCCACGTCGTGGACCATCCGTGGAACGTGCCGATCTCCACCACGACCTCGGGACGCAGGTCGCGCAGCAGCAGATAGGTTATCTCGGCCTCGTAGTCGTCGAGTTGGGCCTTCATCGACGGGCCGCGGTCCGCCAGGAGCCGGCGCTGGGCGTCCCGCGCCGCCCGCAGGTCGTCCTCGTACTTCCCGTACAGGGCGGCGACGTGGTCGGTGGTGATGGTGTCCATGCTGTCCTCCAACGAGCGGGCAGGTGCAGCCCGGGTGTTCCTGGCGCGGCCCGCGCCGATGAGAACCTAGGGTCCCGAGGACCTCGACCACGTCACACTCGGGAGCCATGTTCCGGCGTAGCTCTGAGGTATGACGTCCGGCCGGCGACCGGCCCCTGCGGACGACTCCGGCGTGCGCCACCCGTCCGTACCATGGTCCGGTGATCCCGGAAGAGTCGAACGCGGCGGCCGGGCCGGACCCCCGACGCGACGGCCCGCGGCAGGTCGGGGCCGTGCTCCGGGCGGTGCGACGCGAGGCGTGCGACGTCTCCCGCCGGGCTGCGCCGCCGTTCCGGAACGCCGAGCGCCGGTTCCTGCGGCACCTCCCGCTCCTCGCCGTCGCGTTGGTCGCGGCCGACCTGGTCACCGGCGGGACGCTGATCGTCGCGGACGGGCTGGGCCTGCCGTGGTGGGGTGCGGGGCTCGTCGCCGGTGTCCAGGGGCCGCCGTTGGTGCTCGCCCTGTACCGGCCGGTGCTGGCCTGGTGGTCGTCGCTCGCCGCGTCGCTGCCGTACGCGCTCCTCGCGGCCCTCGCCGAGCCGGCGGGGCGGGCTGGCGAGCCGTGGCCGTGGACGGCACCGGGACTCTGGGCGCACCTGGGGGTCACGCTGCTGGTGGCCTGCCGGGTGCGGACCGGGACGTACGTGGCGCAGTGGCTGCTGACGATGGCGCTCGGCGGGGCGCTCACCGCCGGGCTGGCACCGCCGTCGTCGGTCAACGACCTGCTGCTGTGGGGGCTGTTCTCGGCGCTGGGGTTGGCGGTCGTCACCGTCGTGCGCGGGCGGAGCCGGGCCCGTCGCGCGTTGCGCGCGCAGGAGGCCCTGACGGAGTTCGAACGGGGCCGGCGCGCGCTGCTGGAGGAGCGCACCCGCATCGCCCGCGAGTTGCACGACGTCGTCGCGCACCACATGTCCGTCGTGGCGGTGCAGGCGGAGGCGGCACCGTACCGGGTGGCCGAACCGCCGCCGGAACTGAGCGAGAGCTTCGCCAGCATCAGGGAGAACGCGCTGGCCGCCCTCACCGAACTGCGGTACGTCCTGGGCATGTTGCGGTCGCCGGAAGAGCGTCCGGAGGCCCGCTACGCACCGCAGCCGACGCTGGAGAACCTCGACGGCCTGGTGGCCAACGTGCGGGCGGCGGGGCTGCTGATCGACACGGTGGTCACCGGCGAGGCGCGCGCGGTGCCGCAGCGGGTCGAGCTGTCGGCGTTCCGGATAGCGCAGGAGGCGCTGAGCAATGCGCTGCGGCACGCCCCGGGGTGCCGGGTCGAGGTGGAGCTCACCTACGGGCGTGGCGAGCTCGGCATACGCGTGGCCAACAGCCCGGCGCCGGCCGGTGCGCCACGCCAGCGGGGCACGGGACACGGTGTGTTGGGCATCCGGGAGAGGGCGTTGCTGCTCGGCGGTTCCGTGCGGATCGGCACCCGGGAGGACGGCTGGTTCGAGGTCACGGCCTCCCTCCCCACCAGTGAGCAGGAGTGAGGACGCATGACGATCCGGGTGTTGATCGCGGACGACCAGCAACTGATCCGGCAGAGCTTCGGGATCCTGCTGAACGCCCAGCCGGACATCGAGGTGGTGGACGAGGCGGTCAACGGTCAGGACGCGATCGACCGCATCGCCGCCCGGTGTCCGGACGTGGCCCTGATGGACATCAGGATGCCGGTGCTCGACGGCCTGGAGGCGACCCGGCGCATCACGCGGGACTTCCCGGACGTCAAGAGCATCATGCTGACGACGTTCGACCTCGACGAGTACGTGTATGAGGCGCTGCGGGCCGGCGCGCACGGCTTCTTGCTGAAGGACTCCTCCGCGCAGCAACTCGCCGATGCGGTGCGCACGGTGGCCATGGGCGGCGCGCTGCTGGCACCCTCCGTCACCAAGCGGCTGATCGAGGAGTTCGCCAGGGGCGGCGCGCCGCGCACCGTGCCGCGCGGCCGGGTGGCGGACCTGACGGAGCGCGAGACGGAGGTGCTCTCCCTGATCGCGCGGGGGCTGTCCAACTCCGAGTTGGCCGCACATCTGGTCATCGCCGAGCAGACGGTGAAGACCCACGTCAGCCGCATCCTGGTGAAGTTGGGGTTGCGGGACCGCACCCAGGCGGTGGTCTTCGCGTACGAGACGGGCCTGGTGCGCGCCGGGGAATGACGGGATGGCGGCGGCCCGGGTGGGGCACCTTCCGGGGCGGGTCCGGAAGGTGCCCCGACGGCCCTGTGGCCGTCGGTCGGGCCCGGGCGGTCAGGAGTGGGTGGCGAAGTCCTGCGTCCACCACGGCCCGTTGGAGCTGAGGTTCACGCCCACACCGGTGGCCTTGTAGGCGCAGTTGAGGATGTTTGCGCGGTGCCCGGGGCTGTTCATCCAGCCGTCCACCGCCGTCGCCGGGTCCTTCGGGCTCTTGAAGATGTTCTCGCCCCAGCTCATCCAGGGGAATCCGGCACGGGTCATCCGGGTGCCCGGGTCGACGCCCTCCGGGGTCTCGTGGGCGTAGTAGTTCCGGGCGGCCATGTCGTCCGAATGCCCCTGGGCCGCCGCCGTCAGGTGCGGGTCGGCGGTGAGCGGGGCGCAACCGTGCTGGGCCCGCTGGGCGTTGACCAGCTCGACGACCTTCCGGGCGAACTCCGCCGCGGTGCCGGTCGCGGTGCGCGCGCCGACCGAGGCGCCCGCGCCGCCGCCCGCGCCGGACGCGACGCGGGGCGGGTGGCCGGCGGTCCGGGGGGTCGGGCGCGGCGCGGCGGGGGTGGGGGTCGCCCGGGGCGTCGCGGCCCGCTCGCCGTCCCCTGCCGTCTCCTTCGCCGTCGGGGACGGGGAGGGGGACGGCTTGTGGCGGCGGGGGGAGTGCGCGTCGCCGCCGGACTCCGGGAGGACGGCGGTTCCCGCGGTGGTCCGCACCGGGGTGGCCGGATCGGCGGCGAGTGCCTGGTCGCCCCCGGAGCCGGGGCGTATCAGCACCAGGCACGTACCGGTCACGGCGAGGACCGCCGCCCCCGTCAGCAGCGCGGCCCTCGTCCGCGGCCGGGCGGTGTCGGCGCGGTGGTTCCCGCTGCGGCCGGCGGGGCGGGGCGCGGCGTGCCGCCGGGGTGCCGCGGGCGGGGAGGTGCGGTGTCCGGGGTCGGTCGGGGCCTGGTCGTGCGGGGCGGGGCGGTGACGGTCGTCGTGGTGCATGCTCGGGGTTCCGTTTCCGGTCCGGTCGGCGGGCCGCGCGGTCGGTGACGGGCGGACCGTCACCGGTGGCCGACGCCGCCGACCTGGGGGACGAGGGGTCGTGCGGGCCGCGTGGCGCACGGTCCGCAATGGGGAGACCCCCGGCGGCCCCGCGGACAACGAAAATCCCGGGGATTTCTTTTCCACGGTGTCGAGGCGGCGTCGAGCGGGTGCCCGCCGGTGCCCGGCGGCGGGCTCCGGCGCCTCCCCGGCGGCGGTGGGGAGCCCGTGCCGCGACGGCGTCCGACCGGCACGTAGTTTTTCTGTTATCGCCGTGCGCCGAACGGGTCACCTGAGCACGGGGGCCATGACGGTGTATACGGATGAACGGGAACGAACAGGCGTGAAGTGGGAAAACGGTACGGCGACCGTGGAGGCGGCCAGGGCGGGTGACGACGCTGCCCGGGAACAACTGCTCTCCGCGTACCTGCCCCTGATCTACAACGTCGTGGGACGGGCGCTGGACGGCCATGCGGACGTCGACGACGTGGTGCAGGAGACCATGGTGCGCGCCCTGGAGTCGCTGGCGGACCTGCGCGAGCCGGCGTCCTTCCGTTCCTGGTTGGTGGCGATCGCCATGAACCAGGTGCGGCGCCGCTGGACCGGCGCCCACCGGCACCCCGTCGTCGGCCTGGACCAGACGGCGGAACAGCCCGACCGCGGCGCCGACTTCGTGGACCTGACGATCCTGCGGCTGGGCCTGTCCGGCCAGCGACGCGAGGTGGCCGAGGCCACCCGCTGGCTGGACGAGGGGGACCGCGCGCTGCTGTCGCTGTGGTGGCTGGAGGCCGCCGGCGAGATCGGCAGACCGGAGCTGGCCGCCGCCCTGGGGTGCGGGACGCGGCACGCCGCGGTCCGGGTCCAGCGGATGAAGCAGCAGTTGGAGACCGGGCGCCTCGTCGTCCGCGCCCTCGCCGGGAACCCGCCCTGCCCGGAACTCGTGCGACTGACCGACGCCTGGGACACCCACCCCGCGCCGCTGTGGCGCAAACGCATAGCCCGCCACGCGCGGGACTGCGCGACCTGCTCCGGTCACGCACGCGACCTGCTGCCCGCCGAGGGGCTGTTGGCCGGTCTGGCGATGCTGCCGCTGCCCGCGCACCTGACCCCGCCGCCGGTCCCCACCGCCGCGGCCGCCGCCACCTCCGCCACCTCCACCACCACGTCCGCCACCTCCACCGCCTCGGCGTCGGGCGGTCACCGGGCGCACCACCTGCTGCGCCGGCCGCCCCGCCCGCGCGGGGCCGTCGCGACCACCGCGGTGTCCGGCACCGCGGCGCTCACCGCGGCCGTCGTCGCCGCCGTGTGGTGGGGCTCCGGCGCCCCGCGGGACGAGCCGCCCACCGCGCCCCGGGCCGAGCCGACGGTGCAACGAACCACCGCCGTTCCCACCCCCACCCCCACGCCGACGCCCACCCCGACGCTCACACCCACCCCGACGCGCACCGCGTCCGCCACCCCCACGCCCGCGCCGCCGTCCCCCACGGCCACCCCGCCCGACCTGGAGGAACAGGCCACCGCGCTGATCAACCGCAAGCGGGCGCAGGTCGGTTGCGGTCCGCTGCGCATCGACCGGCGGCTGCACGCCGCGGCGCAGCGGCACTCCGCCGACATGGCCGCCCGCGGCTACTACGAGCACGTCTCGCCGGAGGGCGTCGGCCCCGATGCGCGGATCACCGCCGCCGGGTACCAGTGGAGCAGTTGGGGCGAGAACCTCGACCGCGGCCCGCAGAGCGCGGCCGCGGCGGTGCGGGACTGGATGGGCGACGCCCCGCACCGCGACAACCTGCTCGACTGCCGGTTCACCGCGGTCGGCATCGGGATCGTCCACGGGGCCGGCGGCCCGTGGTGGACCCAGGACCTCGCGGCCCCGCGCTGAGCGGGCGGGCCGCCCGGTGACGGGCCCGGCCCGGCCCGTCACCGCAGCATGGTCTCCACCAGGTCCGTGCCGATCCGGGCCGTCGCCTCCAGGTCCAGCTCGTGCAGGACGTAGCGGCCGCGCCGGCGGGTGCGGAGCAGACCGGCCCGCTTCAGCACGGCGAGGTGGCGGGAGACCTCCGGGGCGGTCAGCTTCCAGGACGCGGCGAGTTCGAGGGTGGTGCGCGGGCCGCGGGAGAGCGTGTGGGCCAGCCGCAGCCGGGTGGGGTGGGCCAGCGCCGCCAGCCGACGGCTCGTCAGGTCCAGCGGCATCGGCTGCGGCAGCCCCGGTTCCGGGACGGGGTAGTTGACGACCGGCTGCCAGCCCGCGGCGTGGACGACCAGGACGTGCGGATGGCCGAACGCGGTCGGCACGAAGGTGAGGCCGTCGCGGGCGCTGGTGGTGCCGTCGTAGATCTTGTCGACGACGATGCGCTGCCCACTGGCGTCGAGGGACAAGCAGGCGGAGACGGCCGGGAGGGCGCCGGTCAGGCCGAAGCGGCGGAAGAGCTCGGTCTTGTGCCGGGCGTCGGCGGCCAGCGCCGGCCGCACCCGCTGCCAGTGCTCGGCGAAGAACGCGCCCTCGCAGTCCTCCCACAGGCGGCGCAGCCGGCCGCGCACGGCCGGCGGGTCGGCGAGCAGCGCGTCGAGGAACGCGGCGGCGCGCGGACCGTCGGCCTGCGCCAGGACGCGGGCGCGCTCCCGGGCGGCCGGGTCGGTCAGCGGGGACCCGTCCGGCCGCGTCGGGTCGGCGCCGACGGCCAGGCAGAGCGCCCCGGCCACGAACTTCTCGTCGGTCAGCCGGTCCAGCGCGTCCAGCTCCTCGGCGAGGGTCGCGGCGGGCGCCGGCGGGAGCAGGAAGTCCGCACGGGTGGTGCGCCACAGGCAGTCGGCGGCCGACAGCCGGGCGGCGAGGGACGCGTCCAGACCGGCGCGGACCGAGCGGGCCCAGTCCTGCCGCGGCGGATGGTGCCCCGGCTCGGACAGCACGTGCAGCATCGCGGTCAGCTCGGCGAGTGGGGAGGGCGCGAAGCGGACGCCTCCGGGGGCGAGGGTGCTGATGTCGACGGTCAGGCTCACCCGTCCATACTGGCGGACCGGGCGGGGCGGCGGCCGACGGGAGCGAACGCGATGTTCTGCTGGTCCACGGGAACCGCCTCTTCGGGGGCGGCCGGCACCTTCCGGCGGGACGTGCGATGCGGTGCAGGGGATGCGACGCCCGGGGGCCGGACGCGTTCCGCGTGACCCCACATTCAGGTCGGTGGGCACCGCATGACGGTATTCCCAGGTAATCGTGCGATGTCAAGCCGGAACGAAGACGGACCGGAAAACCCTCTCCAAGGGCGAGCGGTTTGAGGGATTTGTCCTTTCAGGCGCGGGAATTGCCGAGCGTTCCCGGGCGCTTGGCGAAGAGTCGGCGGTGCGAATCCGCCAACTGTCCGGCGCGGCTTGACGACGTCGAACGGAAAAAGATCAAGTGGTGGTGCTTCGCCCGGACCGCATCGTTTCGTTGACCGACAGGAGGAGCTCCCTTGAGCACCGCGAACCTTCCGCCGGCCGGCACCCCGGCCGATGACGAAGGCTTCCGCCGCAGGGCCGGCGCGCTCCTGCACAGCGCCGCCGGCGACCTCAAGCGCACCTCCCGTTCGGCCGCCGCCGACCTGGGCCTGACCGACGCGGACTACGCGGCGCACCTCGCCCCTGAACAGGGCTTCTCCTGGGACCTCGCGCAGCGCGCGGCCACCGTCTGGCCCCTGAACGAACGCGATCTGGTGCCCGTCCGCAACGACTGCCCGCGCGGCGTGCGGGTGCTGCGCGCCACCGAGTCCGCATCCTCCGCCCGGGTCTTTCAGCGTGGCGGGATCGACTATTACGAGTACCGCGACACGGCGATGTCGCGCCTGGCCTCATTCCGCTCCGCGTGGATCCGGATGCTCTCCGTCGTCACCGACGACGATCCGCACAACGCCGACGTGCACTGGAACAACGGCCATGCGCTCTATCAATTCACCTATTGCGTGGGGCCGGTCAACTACTATTACCGCTGGAACGGACGCGACCACGTACTGCGGATGAACACCGGCGACTCCATCTGGGGCCTGCCCTTTTCCCCGCACACCTTCACCGCCCGCAATGCCGAGGAACCGGCATACGTCCTCGCGCTCACCTACGGCGGTGAACTCATGGGCGACGCGCAGCACGAACTCGCCGCCCTGGGACCGGACACCGCCCGCGGATTCGCCCTCGACACCGACTCCGCCGCGGCCGCCCAGGGCCGCCTGCTCCGCTCCTACCTGGACGCCTCGGCGCTCCCCCTGGAGCACGCGGCCGAGCTCTCCGGAATTCCGGCGGGCCGCCTGGCCGGCGTCGCCGACGGCGGCACCACCCTCACCCCCGGCGAGGTCACCGCCCTCGCCGCCGCACTGCGCCTGTCCCCGCGCGACCTGCTGCCCGTCGTGCCCGACGCCGTCGACGGCGTGAGCTTCCGCCCCGCCGCCACCTCCCGCTCCTGGTACCACCCCTCCGCCGGGCACCGCGACTACCGGGTGCGCGAACTGGCCGGCGACCGGCTGCACCCGCACACCCGCGCTCTGGAGATCCACCCGCAGCGCGCCGACTCCGACTCCGCCGACCAGGCCGTCACGCCCCTGCGCACCCACCAGCACCAGTACCTCCACAACGTCGGCGGCGGCCCCGTCCGGATGGCCTGGCAGCACGGCGGCGAGCGGTACGAAACGGTGCTGGAACCCGGCGCGTCGGCCTACGTCACGCCGTTCGTCCGCGCCGAGTTCACCCGCAGCGGTCGCGGCGACCCCACCGACCCCACCCGCCTGCTCGCGCTGCGCATCGGCGGCCGGGTGACCACCGAGGCCCGCTCCGCTCTGGGCTCGATGTACCCGGGCAGCCTGGAACGCCACCTGCACGAGGACCGCCAGTGGTGCGAGGAGCGCGGCACCGGCGGGAGCTGGACGTGAGCGCACCCGCGCCCGCCGGCACCGCGCCGCTGCTCCCGACCCAACACCGCTTCTTCGGCCGGGCCTTCGGCGAGATCGGCCACGACAACGAGCCGCTGCTGTTCGCCGTCGACCACTGCCTGGACCGGACCGCGCTCGCCCGCTGCCTGACCCGCCTCGCGGACCGCCACCCGGCGCTGACCTCGCGCTTCGTCGAACTGGCCGGCGAGCGCCGGGTGCGTCCTGGCGATTCGGCGGTGGCCGTCCCGCTGGAGTGGCACGACCACACCGGGCTCGACGAGGCCGCCGCCGACCGGGCGTTCACCGATGCGGCCCGGCGCCTCCACCACCGCCTCGACCTGCGCGAGGGACCCGTCTGCCGGGCCGCCTACTTCCGCCGGGACGGCGGGGACCGCCTGCTGCTCCTGCTGCACCACCTGGTGTGCGACGGCGTCACCCTGCACACCCTGGCCGAGGAACTCTCCACGCTCTACCGGCAGACCGCCGCAGGACTGGACGACACCCTCGGTCCGCCGCCGCCCTCGGCCCTGGACCACGCCCGCGAACTCCAGGACCTCGCCGACGCACTGCCCCGCGAGACACCCCAACTCGACGCCTGGCTGCGCCTCCCGTGGGACCGGGTGCGCCCCTTCCCGACCACGGCCGAGGACCCGGGCAGCCTCGCCCGACCCCACCTCCGCACCCTGCGCACCAGCCTGGACCCGCGCACCGCGCGGACGGTCCGCACGGTGGCGCGGTCCTCCCCGTACACCACCGAGGACCTGCTGATCGCGGCGGTGGCCCGCGGCGTCGCGGAGTTCTCCGGCGCCTCGGCCGCCTGCCTGGACGTGGTGCGCCACGGCCGGCTCTCCCCGCTGACGGCGGCCGACCTCAGCCGCACCGTCGGCCGGCTCTCCACGATCACCCCGTTCGTCCTCGACACCGCGGCCGACGGCACGCCGCCCGGTGCACCGTCCGCCGCCGGCGCCCTCCCCGACCTGCGCGCCCTCAGCGCCCAGATCGGCCGGCTCCACGCGATCGAGCACGTCTGGGGGGTGCTGCGCCACCTCCACCGGGACCCGGCCGTCGCCGGCCGCCTGGCCGGGCTGCCGAAGCCCGAGGTGTACCTCGACTTCCGCGGCGCGGGCCTGCACGACCTCCCGGTCGGCCCGCCGTTCTCCCTCGTCACGGGGGACACCGGCGTGACCCGGACCCCCACGCACCCCCGGCCCTACCCCCTGGAGATCAGGATCGACGTCGCGGACCAACGACTCGACCTGCACTGGAAGTTCAGCCTCCGGCGCAACGCCGAGGACGACATCCGCCGGCTGGCCCGCCGCTGCACCGACCTCCTCGTGCGCCTCGCGGAGTCCGCCACCGGTGCCTGAGCCATGCCCGCCGCCCGGCCCTCACGCCGGTGGTGCGGTGGAGCCGCGCACCACCAGGGAGACCGGGACGTCGGCCGGGCGGACGGGACGTTCGTCGGCCAGTATGGAGACCAGGGCGGTCATGCCCCGCCGGCCGGCCTCCTCGGCGGGCAGGCGGACCGTGGTCAGTTCCGGTTCCACCGCCGAGGCGAGGGTGAGGTCGTCGAAGCCGGTGATCGACAGGTCCGCCGGCACGCGGAGCCCGAGCCGGCGGGCGGCCTTGAGGGCGCCGACCGCGAGGACGTCGAAGTCGCACAGCAGCGCCGTGGGGCGGCGCCCGGGGGCCCGCAGCACGGTCTCCGCCGCGTGCCGTCCGGCGTCCATGGTGAGGGCCGCGCGCACGGTGCGCAGTTCCGCGCCGGTGCCCTCCAGCGCCGCCGCCAGCGCCCGGGAGCGCACGGCGAACGTCCAGGACTCCACCCCGGCGGCGAGGTGGGCGATCCGCCGGTGGCCCAGGGCCAACAGGTGCTCCGCGACCTGGCGCATGCCGTCCGCCACGTCGAGGTTGACGGTGGTGGCGGCCCGGGAGTTGGCGGGGTCGCTGTCCAGCATCACCAGCGGACGCCCGCCGTCGTCGAAGTCGGCGAGCACGTCGGCCGCCATCGACGAGGCGAGCACGCCGTCGAGGCTGGCCGGCGCGGACCCGAACGGGTTGCGGGCGGGACCGCCGTCCGCGGGGGAGGGGTACAGCACCACGCCGAATCCGTGCTGGGCCGCCACCCGCGCGGCACCGGTGTACAGGCGGGCGTAGTACTGGTTGGTGAGGGCCGGCACGATCAGCATGACGGTCTTGGTCCGTCCGGTCCGCAGGTTCCGGGCCGCGAGGTTGGGCCGGTATCCCAGTGCGTCCGCGGCGTCGCGGACCGCGGTGGCGATCCGCTCCGAGACCCGTCCGTGCCACTTCCCGCCGCACACCAGCGAAACCGTCGCCTGGGAGACGCCCGCCTCCCGGGCCACGTCGCGTGAAGTCGGGCGTGCCTTGTCGGCCACGGGGACGATCCTTTCCGATACGACCGGAGCCACTGGACCGGCTCACACCCAACATGCTAGACATCTCGCGGGAGTTATACGTACTACCGGAGTACGGAATTCCGTCGCCCGGCGGGCCGGGGCGGGAAATGGCCGGGGCCGTGGGGGAGTTCGCCCGGCCGTGCGGATCGCGGGCACGTCGCGCCTGTCGCAGGTATGTGCTTTGGCCGATTTTCCCCGGTGTCAAACCGTGTCACATCGCAGCAAAACGGTTGTGGTGAACGAGTTGAAAAGAAGTCAACTTCCGTTCTCGCGGGTAAGGCTCCGCAACGAAATCGCCGACCGCAATGCGGGTTGAGGTGCCACGTCGGTGAGGGGGGCGGTGGCGTGCGAGGGGGTGTCGAGCCGTCCCGGTGGCGTGACCGAATGGGGCGAGCGGTGCCCGATGCGGGCCAACCGCTGGTTCCGGACAATCGCCGATCGAGCCGTGTTCCTCTGTACACGGTTGTGATCAAATGTGAATATGACATGGCCATGGGCGGCGCAGAGAGTTATTCAGGAGTGCGTAACGCCCTGATGGTCGGTGCGGGGGCTGGTCGGAGAGTGTGGCATGCAGAGGGGACACATGAGCCAGATATCCGCAGTTCCTTGACGGTTCTCTTGCCTGAACTGGTTTCGCACGGCTGATCCTTGCTGGAAGCTTGGGCTTTGCAAAGCTGATCGGGTACCGGGGGATTGTGCTGCGTGTCGCACGCAGGAGTTGGCGAACCCGTTTGCTGGAAAGCCAAGTTGCCGCATGGCGCACGGCAACATGGAGAAAAGCGAATGACGAAGCGAGTAGTTTTTTCGAATGCCTCGTTCGGCTCGTCGTTGCGGCTCTTGCGCGAAGAGCGGGGACTTTCTCTTGGTGACCTGTCCCGGCTGGTGAATTATAGCAGGAGTCATCTGAGCCGCGTGGAAACGGGAAAGAAGCAACCGGCCGAAGGACTGGTGCGGCTGTGCGACGAGGCCCTGGACGCAAAGGGAAGTCTGCTCGCGCTGCTGGTGCGGGCCCCGCGGCGCCAGAGCGGACGCAGCTGTCCCATTCAACTGCCGCGGAGTATTTCCGACTTCACCGGTCGGGAGGGAGTGCTCGACGAACTCAACGCCCTGCTCTCCGAGGTGCACCGGCAGAGTGACGGGCAGGCCGTGGTCACGGTGGTCGAAGGGGCCGCGGGCGTGGGGAAGACGGCCACCGTCGTGCACTGGGGGCACGGCGTGCGGAGCCACTTCCCGGACGGCGTGCTCTTCGCCGACCTCCAGGGATTCGGCCCCGGCGGCCGCCCGGTCAGCACCCGTCAGGTGCTCCGGAACTTCATGACGGCACTGGGCGCCGAACCGGTCGAATTCTCCGGTGAAATCCACCACTTGGCCGCCAGCTATCGCAGCCTGCTCACCGGACGAAGGCTGCTGATCGTCCTCGACAACGCCGCCACCGCGGAACAGGTGCGCCCCCTCTTACCGGCTTCGCCCCGCTGTATGACGGTGATCACCAGTCGCAGTCGACTGACCGGACTCGTCACCCGGGACGGCGCCCACCGCATCACCGTGCCGCCGTTGACCGCGAGCGAGTGCGACGCGCTGTTGTCCCGTCTCGGGGTCGCGTCCCGACCGCCGAAAAGCGCGAGCCCGTGCGCCTGCCAATACCTGCCGCTGACCGTGCGGATCGCGGCGGAACGCCGGGAGACGGTCGGCGGCATGGACATTTGCGAGCGGTGCGGATCGGATGCGTTGCTCACTTACCTCTACAGCACGGGCGACGACGTCAGCAACATGTACACCGCGCTCTCCTGGTCGTACCGCTATTTACCGCCGGCGGTCGCCAGGGCATTCCGGGTGCTCGCGGCCGAGGTGCGCGACACGGTCACCGTTTCCGCGGCGGCGCGGTTGCTGGGCGTCGAGGTGATGGGGGCACGGAAAACGCTCGAATCCTTGGCCGACATCCATCTGTTGCAGTGCCTCTCCTCCGATGAGTACCGCTTCGAGAAGACCGTGCGGGGATTCGCGCGGGAACTCGACGGGCGGGACGTGGCGCGCTTCGCCCGTGCGGGTCACGACGCCGAGCGGGTCATGAGCTACTGAACGCCTCCCGAGTGTCGGTCCTGCCGCCCGCGCCGGACAGGGGTTGCCCGATGTCCCTTCCCGCGGACAACGGGCGACGGGCCGTGCCTGGGCCTCCCGCGCCGCGCCGACCGCCGGGACACCGCGCGGGACGCCGTTTCGGTGCCGCCCGCACCGACTCTCGGTAGGCCCGGACCCCGGTCACGGTCGTGGCCGTGATGTGCCCGCGGAGCGCCGAACGGACCATGGGGCGGTGCACTTCGCCGGACGTCGGGTGCGACCCGGCGCGGCGAGCGGTCCTATCCCAGCAGGAGGGTCTGCATGGCTTTTCGGATCACCAAAGAGTTCCACTTCTCGGCCAGTCACCGGCTCGCCGAGCTGCCCGAAGGGCACCCGTGCGGCCGGATGCACGGGCACAACTACGTCGTCGAACTGGAGCTCGCGGCCCCGGCCGACGGCCTGGACAAGGCGGGCTTCGTCCGCGACTACGGCGACCTCAAGCAGTTCAGCCGGTGGTTGGACGCCGAGGTGGACCACCGTCACCTCAACGACGTGCTGGACCGCAACCCCTCGGCCGAGCACCTCGCGCAGTGGCTGTACGAGCGGTGGCTGCCGCACTACCCGCAGTTGAGCGCGGTGCGGGTCTCCGAGACCGCCAAGACGTGGGCGGAGTACCGGCCGTGACGCAGATGCCCGCCACCCCGTCGCAACACCGAGGAGGTGGTGCCGCGGTGGAACCGAAGCTCGTCGTCAACGAGATCTTCGGCCCCACTTGAGGGCCGTGCAGGGAGAGGGCCCCTCGGCCGGGCAGCGGTGCGCCTTCGTGCGGTTGGGCGGCTGCAACCTGTCCTGCCGCTGGTGCGACACCCCGTACACCTGGGACTGGACCGGAGTGGGCGACTCCGGGGTCGCCTACGACCCCAAGCGGGAACTGCGGCCGATGCCGTGGACCGACGTGCTGCGCGCGCTGCTCGCCTACGAGGTCCCGCTGATCGTGGTCTCCGGGGGCGAACCCCTCAGCCAGCAGCGCCGGTTGCTGCCGCTGCTGGGCGCGCTGACGGAGGCCGGCCGCAAGGTGGAGATCGAGACGAACGGCACCGTGGTGCCGCAGGACGACCTGGTGGCGCTCGGCGTGCGGTTCAACGTCTCGCCCAAGCTGTCGCACTCGGGCGATCCGCAGGCGCGGCGGATCGTGCCGGACGCGTTGCGGGCGTTCGCGGCCGTCCCGGGGACCGCCTTCAAGTTCGTCTGCCGCACCACGAGCGACCTCGACGAGGTGGCGCAGCTCGTCGACCGGTACGGGACCCGCCCGGTGTGGATCATGCCCGAGGGGCAGGTACCCGCCGAGGTCGGCCAACACCTGTCCGCGCTGGGGGACGACGTCGTGGCACGCGGCTGGAACCTGACCACTCGATTGCATGTTGCCGTCTGGGGCGACAGGAGAGGCGTGTGAGCACAGTGAGCGGAGCCCCCGAACTGGACGTCCTCGACGACTCCGGGCCGCAGGTCCCGGACCCGCTGGAGGACGTCGCGCGCAAGCTGCTGATCGAGATCGGCGAGGACCCGGAGCGCGACGGGCTCAAGGAGACGCCGGCCCGCTTCGCCCGCTGGTGGCGGGAGTTCTCCCGCTACGACGCGGGGGCGGTCGACACGCTGTTCCCCCTCCAGACGGAGGGACAACTGGTCATGGTCTCGGACATCAACGTGTGGTCGCTGTGCGAGCACCACCTGCTGCCCTTCTCCTGCTCCCTGACCATCGCCTACCGGCCCAAGGGCGACGTGCTCGGACTGTCGAAGTTCGCCCGGATCGCCCATCGCCACGCGCACCGGCTCCAGGTGCAGGAGCGCCTGGTCCGCGACATCGCGGACGAGGTCACCAAGGTGACCGGTTCGGTCGACGTCGCGGTCATCGCCACCGGCGAGCACCTGTGCATGAGCATGCGCGGCATCCGTACCCCGGCGGTCATGACGTCCACGGCCTACTCCGGGGTCTTCGAGGAGTACGGGCCGGCCCGTCAGGAACTCGTGGCGACGGTGTTCCCGCTGCGCAAGTGACCCGACCCCGTCCACGATCGACAGGAGTACGCACGTGGCAGTTCGCGACATACGCACCGGGCTCAGCCTGGACGACGTCCTGCTGGTGCCCCGCCGCACCTCGGTGGTGAGCCGCTCGGCGACCGACACCAGCACCGAGCTGGCCGGGATCACCCTGCGGGTGCCGGTCCTCTCCGCCAACACCCCCTGGTGCACCGGCCGGCAGATGGCCGTCGCCATGGCGGTGGCCGGTGGGCTCGGGATCGTCCACCGCATGCAGACCGCCGAGGACCAGGCCGCGGAGGTGGCCGCGGTCAAGGCGACGCCGGTGCCCGACGGCACGGAGCGGGCCACCGTCGACGCGCAGGGCCGGCTGCGCGCCGGGGCGGCCGTGGGGGTGACCGACGACTATCTGGAGCGGGCCGCCCGGCTCGTCGAGGCGGGCGCGGACGTCCTGGTCACCGACGTCGCCCACGGCCACGCGGACTACGTCCTGGCCTCCGTCGAGAAGCTGCGGGCCCGTTTCCCCGACACGCCGCTGATCGCCGGGAACGTCGCCACCGCCGCCGGCACGAGGGACCTGATCGAGGCCGGCGCCCACGCCGTGAAGGTGGGCATCGGCCCCGGCGGCATCTGCACCACCCGGCTCGTCGCGGGCAGCGGGGTGCCGCAGCTGACCGCGGTCCTCGACTGCGCCGAGGAGGCGGCCGGTTCCGGCGTCCCGGTGATCGCGGACGGCGGGATCAAGGCGCCGGGCGACGTCGTCAAGGCGCTGGCCGCCGGCGGCCACGCGGTGATGCTGGGCAGCGCCCTGGCCGGCGCCGACGAGAGCGCGGCCCGCCTGGTGGAACGCGACGGCGTCCCCGTGAAGGTCAGCACCGGCTTCGTGACGTTCGGCATGCAGCTGACCCTGAAGCGGGCCCGCGGCGAAGAGGTCAGCCGCGAGGAGCTGGACGCGTACACCCCCGAGGGCGTCGAGGCCACCTTCGCCCACACCGGGCCGCTGGCCGCCACCCTGCGGCCGTTCGTCGGCGGACTGCGGTCGGGCATGAGCTACTCCGGGGCGCACACCCTGGCCGAGCTGCGGGCGCAGGCCGAGTTCATCCGGGTCACGCCGGCCGGACTGTCGGAGAGCCGCCCGCACGCCCTGGAGCGGACCCAGCAGGTGGCCCTGGACTACGCCCGGGAGGCCACCGGATGACGAACCCTTGGGAGGACGGCCGCTACGGCAGCCCGGAGATGCGCCTGCTGGTCAGTGACCGCAACCGCTACCAGCTCTTCGTACGGGTGGAGGGGGCGTTGGCCGCGGAGCAGGGCCGGTTGGGGGTGATCCCGTCCGAGGCCGCCGGGGCGATCGCCGCCCGGGCCCGCGACCACCGGTGCGACCTGGCGCGGATCGCCGAGATCGAGACGGTGAGCCGGCACGAGCTCTACGCCGTAGTCCAGCAGTTCGCCGAGACCTGCGCGCCCCACGGCCGCTACGTGCACCACGGGGTGACCAGCAGCGATGTCATCGACACCGCGCTGGCGCTCCAACTGGACGCGGCGATCGGGCTCCTGGGCGAACGGCTCGGCGTCCTGATGGCCGCGCTGTGCCGGCAGATCGCCGAGGAGGGTGGGCGGGTGATGATCGGACGGACCCACGGCCAGCACGCCCAGCCCGTCACCCTGGGGTTCAAACTGGCGGTGTTCCTCGACCAGTTGACCCGGTGCCTGGCGCGGCTGGCGGAGCTGCGCGAGCGCGCCGTGCGGGGCAAGGTCGCCGGTGCGGTCGGTTCGCTGGGCGGACTGGGACCGCAGGGCATGGCGGTGCAGCGGGCGGTGCTGGCCCGGCTGGGCCTGCCGGAGCCGCAGATCTGCGCCCAGGCGGTGGCGCGGGACCGGATCGCGGAGTTCGTCTCCTGGGCCGCGCTGACCGCGGCCTGCCTGGAGAACCTCGCGACCGAGATCCGCAACCTCCAGCGGACGGAGATCGGCGAACTCGCCGAGTCCTTCGCCGAGGGGGACCAGATCGGCAGCTCCGCCATGCCGCACAAGCGCAACCCGGTGCGCAGCGAACGCATCTGCAGCCTGGCCCGGCTGCTGCGGTCGCTGGTCGGCCCCGCGCTGGAGAACGTGGTGACCTGGCACGAACGGGACCTGGCCAACTCCGCCAACGAACGCTTCACCCTGCCGCAGGCGTGCGTGCTGCTCGACGAGATGCTCCTCACCACCACCGCCGTGGTGGACGACCTGAGGGTCTTCCCCGAGCGGATGCGGGAGAACCTCGACCGGTCGCGCCACAGTCACCTCAGCGAGGCGGTGCTGCTGGCCATGGTCGACCGCGGGACGGACCGGCTCGACGCCTACCGGGCCCTGCAACGGGCCAGTGCGCTCGCCGCCCGGGACGACCGCGACCTGGTGGCGGTGCTGGCGGACGACGCGTCGGTGACCGCGGTGCTGCCCGCACCGGACCTCGCGGCCCTGGCCGAGGCGGCCGCGGACACCGGCTTCTGCGACACCCTGGCGCAGGAGACCGTGCGCCGGGCCGAGGAAGCGCTCGCACAGTCGACGGAAGGAGCTCGGACATGCCCGGCACGGTGATCGTCGGTGGCCAGTGGGGCGACGAGGCCAAGGGGAAGATCTCCAGCTATCTGGCGATCCGGGACGAGCCCGCGGTGGCGGTGCGCGCCGGACTGGGGCCCGGCGCCGGCCACACCGTGGTGCACGCCGGACGCACCATGAAACTGCGCCAGTTGCCCAGTGCGGTGATCCGCCCGGCCACCCGCCTCCTGCTGGGCGCCGGCGTGTTGATCCGCCCGGAGGTCCTGTTGCGGGAGATCGCGGAGTTCTCCGCCGAGTCCCGGGTCGGCGTGGACTTCCGCGCCACCGTCATCGACCCCGAGCACGTCGCCGCGGAGGCGGCCGACGCGGGGCTGACCGACCGGGTGCGCAGCACCGGCAGCGGCCACGGCCCGGCCCTGGCCGCCCGCGCCATGCGTGCGGCGCGCCGCGCCGAGGACGTCCCGGAACTCGCCCCCTACCTCACGGACACCGTGCGGGTGGTGAACGACGCGGTCGACGCCGGGGACCGGGTGCACGTCGAAGGCACCAACGGCTTCGGCCTGTCGGTGCTGTACGGCACCTATCCCTACACCGTCGGCAAGGACAGCACGGCGAGCACCGCGGCGGCGGACGCCGGACTGGGCCCCACCGCGATCGACGAGGTGGTGCTGGTCTTCCGGGCCTACCCCACCCGGGTGGGCGCGGGGCCGTTCCGCACCGAGATGACCGAGGCGGAGGCCGAGCGGCTGGGCATCGTCGAGTACGGCACGGTGACCGGGCGGCGGCGCCGGGCCGGCACGTTCGACCTGGACCAGGCACGCGAGGCGGTGCGCGTCAACCGGCCCACCCGGATCGCGCTGACCTTCCTGGACCACGTGGACGCGTCCTGCCGCGCGGTGCGCACCGGGGAGTTGCCCGAGGCGGCGGCGGCGTTCGTGGCCCGGGTCGAGGAGGGCCTGGGCCGGCCGGTCGACCTGCTCGGGACGGGGCCGGGCACCGCCGACGTGGTGGACCGGTGGAACGGCCGGCCCGCCGGCACGGCCCGCAACGTGACGAGCGGCCAGGGAGGCGACCGATGAGCGGCACACCGATGTGGCGGCGGGACCGGCTGTTGACGATCAGTTGGGAGGCGATGGGCCGGATGCTGGCCGGACTGGCGGACGACGTCCGGGCCAGCGGCTTCGCCCCGACCGCGGTGGCGGGCATCGCCCGCGGCGGGCTGCCGCCGGCCATCGCCCTGGCGAACCTGCTGGCGATCGAGGACTTCCGCATCCTGGGCATCCCCCGCAACACCTCCAACTCCCGGTACAGCGAGCGGGGGGCGGCGGTGCTCAAGTACGTCGTTCCGGAGCGGGAGTTCGGCGGCGCGCGGGTGCTGCTGGTCGACGACATCATGGGCGACGGCGGCACCATGGCCCTGGCCAAGCGCACCGTGGAGGAGCTCGGCGCCGCGGAGGTCCGCACGGTCGCGGTGGTGCGCAACCTGGGCGCCGCCCAACGGGCCGACTTCCAGGCGGTCGAGGTGGACGACTGGACGGTCTTCCCGTGGGAAGCACCGCCCGGGGACAACGAACTCGCCGTACCGTTGCGGGTGTGAGCGACATGGTTGAGGAAATGGGTCGGACAGGGCGGACCACGGTCGTGCTGGACCGGGACGGCACCCTGTTGGACTTCTACGAGATGTTCCACCGCTTCGTCCTGGACCTCCACCGGCAGGAGGGGGTGATTCCGCCGCCCCGCGAGGAGATCCTCGGCTTCGGCTACTGGTCCTCGATCACCAGCGGGGCGCTGCACATCGGGTCGGTGCGGGTGCGGGACCGGGTCGACGAGGTGGCCCACCGGTACATGGCGCACGGCACGCTCTACCCCGGGGTGGTGCCGATGCTGTCGGCACTGTCCGGGGCCGGGGTGCGGCTCGCGCTGGTCAGCTCCTGGGTCGGCACCGAGGCCACCGTGGCCCTGCTGGAGCGCTACGCGGTCCGCCCGTGCTTCGGCCCGATCCTGACCCGGGACGACCTGGACGCGGGGGACGGCCCGGTCTCCGACGCCGACTGCAAGACCGCGTTGGCGCGGCGGGCGTTGGACGGGCTCGGCCACGCGCCCGACCACCGGCTCTACGTCGTCGGCGACACCCCGTCGGACATCGCGTTGGGCCGCCGGTTGGGGGCCGTCGTGGTCGGGGTGCGCACCGGCAACGGCGGCGGGCTGCCGGCCGAGGGCACGCCGGAGGGGCCGGACGTCCTGCTCCCGTCGGCCGCGGACCTGGGCCGCTTGATCCTCCAGGCGGAACCGGTGGGGTGAGCCCCTTCCGCCCGCCGAGGGCGTGCCGACGGGCCGGACTCCGCACGGAGTCCGGCCCGTCGCGGTGCTCGGCCCGTGGGCGGGGCCGGGCGCGCCCGGGGCGTCAGGGCGCCGGGTACGCCGTCACGTCGTCGAGGTAGCCGGTCGGGTCGGCCAACCCGGCGTTGCGGAACGCCTCCCGCCGCTCGTAGCAGGTCCCGCACGTCCCGCAGTGCCGGTCCCCGCCCTTGTAGCAGGACCAGCTGAGTTCCAGCGGGGCGCCCAGCCGGACGCCGTGCGTGGCGATGTCGGTCTTGGCCCAGGAGAGGAACGGCGCCTCGACCTGGGGGACCGCGAAGCCCTCGTTGGCCGTCGCGACCAGTTCGCGCAGCGCGGCGACGAACTCCGGCCGGCAGTCCGGGTAGATGAAGTGGTCGCCGGCGTGCATGCCCAGCGCCACCACCGACGCGCGGTGCGCCACCCCGATCGACACCGCGACGTTCGCCAGCACCGCGTTGCGGTTGGGCACGACGGTGGCCCGCATGGACTGTTCCGCGTAGTGCCCGTCGGGGACGCTGACCCGGTCGTCGGTCAGTGCGGAGCCGCGCAGCAGCGCCCCGTAACCGCGCAGGTCGACCACGTGGTGCTCGGCGCCGAAGTGGGCCGCCACCGCCCGGGCCGCGTCGATCTCGCGGTGGTGGCGCTGCCCGTAGTCGACGGTGACGGCGATCAGCCGGTACTGGAGGGCGGCGTAGTGCGCCATCAGCGTCGTGGAGTCCAGACCTCCGGACAGCACCACCACGGCGGTGAACGGGTCGGTGCGGCTGTCGTCTTGATCCATCACAAACCTCCGGAGTGGGAAGGGAAACCGAACGACCGGGACGCGGGGCGGCCCGGCGCCCGGGGCCATCGTGGCGGCCGGCCGGGCCGCGGAACATCACGGCCGGTGCCGTAGCGCGGGCGCCCCGGTACCGAGGGGTGGGTCCCGCGCGCCGGTCAGGTGGCGGCGGAATCGACCAGCAGCGGCCACAGCCCCGCGGTCCGGAACAGGTGCGGGAAGTCCTTGCGGCCGGTGATGTCGAGCTTGCGGTACGCACTGGACAGGTGGAGTTCGACCGTGCGGCGGGTGATGTGCAGGGTCGTCGCGATCCGTTCGTTGGTCGAGCCGCGCACGGCGTCGATGAGGATCTGCTTCTCCCGCTTGGTCAGCTTCAGCACGCCGCCCAGCGGCGACCGGTCGGCGGAGCGCCCCTCCGCGGCGGCGAGCCGCTGCCGCACCCGCAGCGCGAGCGGTCGGGCGCCGCAGCGGTCCGCCAGCTCCAGCGCCGTGCTCAGCTCCGCCGTCGCCTCCTCGTAGCGCCCGTCGTCGAACAGCAACAGGGCCAGGTCGGCGGCGGCGTGCGCGAGGTCGAAGTCGGCCTCCGCCGCGGCCAGCAGGCGCATCGCCTCGCGCAGCAGGTCCTCGCCCTCGGGGGCGCCGCCCAGTGCGCCGAGCACCCGCAGGGCGATGCCGCGTTCCCGCGGTGTGCCCATGGCCTCGGCGACCCGCAGCAGCGTCCGGGCGGTCTCCCGGGCCTGCACGTGCCGGCCCACCTGCGTCAGCAGATCGACGGTGTGGACGTAGGTGTGCACGCCGCCGGTGGGTCCCCCCGGGGCGTCGGTGAGCTCGGCCAGGTCCGCCGCCACGCCCGCCAGGTCACCGCCGTCGGCCCGCAGCCTCGCCCGGGTCAGCCACACCTCGCGGTGCAGTCGGTCCGGTGCCGGGCCGTCCAGGCAGCCGTGTTCGTGCAGCAGCGCGCGGGCCTCGGGGCCGCGTCCCATGGCCAGGCGGACCTCGGCCAGCATCCCCACGAGCCAGATCAGCAGCGGGTGTTGGGGCCGGGTCCCGTAGTGGGCCAGGGCGTCGAGGGATGCGCCGAGCCGGTCGTGCGCGGTGCGCAGCCGGCCGCGCAGCAGGGCCAGGTGGGCGGTGACCGGCAGCAGCAGGGCCCGGTGCAGCGGGTGCGCGTGGCAGTGCCCGCAGTCGTGGTGGAGCCGCAGGTGGGACGTCACGTCGGCGTCGCGGCCGTTCCAGGCGAGGATCATCAGCGCCATCAGCCGGAGCACCGGGTGCAGGCACAGTCCGCCCTCCGCCCGCAACGCCTCCCGCGCGCCGTGCACCGCGTCGGCCGGCCGACACGTCAGGTGGCTGCGCAGGGCGCGCACGACGGCGTCGGCGGCGGCCCGGTCCGCGCCGCAGCAGTCGGCCCCGCCGGTCTCGGGGCACCCCGGCCCGGGCTCCTCGGGCGCGAGGCGCTCCCCGGTGCGTCGGGCGGTGTCCGGCAGCGGGTAGGCGGCCAGGCCGTCGAGCAGGGCGTGCACGGGATGCCAGTCGGGCCGGGCGTAGTCCGGGGCGGGCGTCGTCCGGGCGGTCGCGCCGGGGTCGGTTCCGAGGTAGCGCGCGGTGCTGATCCTGGCCAGCAGCGGGAGCCGGAGGGCGTCCTCGGTGGTCTCCTCCAGGGTCCGGACCGCCTCCCGCAGCCCCGCTTGCAGGTCGATGCCGATCTCGGCGTCGACGAGCTCCAGCACCGCGGTCCGGCGGTCCGCGCCCGACGCCGCGCGTACGGCGTGCGCCAGATAGCGCCGGGCCCGTTGCGGTTCCCGGGCCGCGAGGGCCTTCTGCCCGGCCCGCAGCAGCACGGGGGCGGCCCACGGCTCGTCCAGGGTCACCGTCGACGCCGCGAGGTGGTCGGCGATCCGGTCGGCGGGCGCCTGCTTGCCGTGCAGGTGGGTGGCGGCCGCGAGGTGGGCGGCGTTGCGGGCCATCAGCGTCATCCGGCCCAGCAGCGCCTCGCGCACGACGCGGTGGCGCAGGTACAGCGTGTCGTCGTCGGCGACCAGGTGCATGCACACCAACAGGTCGACCGCGGCCAGGGTTTCGGCCAGGGTCAGCCCGCTGAGGTGGGAGACGAGCAGGGGCTCGGCTGCGGAGTGGGTCTCCGCGACGGCGATGGCCAGGGCGACCTTGCCGGCGTTCGGATCGAGTCCGGCCAGCCGGGTGCCGATCAGTTCCGCGACGGCCGCGGGCCGCAGTGCGGCGGCCAGCGGCGCACCGGCGCGATCCGCCGGCCGCTCGCGCAGCACCCGGGCGACTTCGGTGAGGAGGGCGGGGTTGCCGGCACAGGCGCGGTGGCACTCCGCGGCGACGTCGGGGGCCGGTGCCCGGCGGGCGACCCTGCGGAGCAACGCCGCGGACTGGGACGGGGCCAGCCCGGTGAGCGGCAGTTGCCGTGCGCCGGCGAGGAGTTCGGGCAGTGTGCCGGGGCCGCCGCCGCTGCGGTTCTCGCCGTCCCGGGCGGAGGCGACCAGGACGACGCGGGCGAGCGGCGGGGCGAGCAGGGCCCGGTGCAGGAAGTCCAGCGAGGCGGCGTCGGCCCGGTGGGCGTCGTCGAGGCCGAGGAGCACGGGTGCGCCGGCGGTCAGCGCGGTGAGGGCCGCCCTGACGTGGCCCAGCACCACGTCCGCCGCCACCGGCGTCGGGTCGGCCGGTCCGGTGCGGTCGGCCGGCGGGTGCGCGACGGCGTCGAGCGCGGTGCGGCGGGGGTGCTCCGGCGGCAGCAACGCGGCCAGTCGGCCCGCGAGGTGCCGGGCGAGGCCGAACGGCGGCAGGTGTTCGTGCGGCGGGCACCGCACCTCGACGGTGATCCAGCCCCGGGCGCGGGCCGCGGCCGCGCACGCCTGGAGCAGGGTGGTCCGGCCGATGCCCGGTTCGCCGGTGACCAGGGCGCGGACGGTCCCGCCGTGCGCGCCGTCGTCCAGGGCCGCGCCGAGCCGGCGCAACTCGTTCTGACGCCCCGTCATGGACGTCTTCGGTCCGTCGTCTGTGCGATACATGGAGTTCCCCTGTCACGGCTCACCGCTCTACCCGAGTAGCACCGTCTCTCTTCTCGGTGCGGCCGCCCGCCGAACGGGTTGGCCATTGCCTCTCGCAAGAGGCAATGGGGCAACGCGGCGGTGCGCGGCGCGAGCGCCGTCAGCGGGCGGATGGGCCGTCGCGACGTGCGGGTGGGCCCGAGGGGCGAGGGTGACGCCGTTGCCGGGGCGGTGGGGTGCCCCGCGCTCCGGCCCGAACCGGCCGGTAATCGACGTCGCGCTTGTCACTTACCGTAACTGTATTGCCGTTACGCGCCTTTGGGGCCCGTTTGCCCCTCCGTGCATCTTGCTGCATGGCAGCAAGATGCACCTCGCCCCGGCCGCATGCACATGCCCGAAATGGCATTGTGATCCGGGCCTGCCCGCCCGGCACATGCACAGATTCCGGGCCGGCCAGTGAACAGTCAGAAAACCGGGGGTGCACTGTGAACCACGCGTCGCAGAAGTTATGCGCTGTGCAGAGGGCGTCGATCCGCCCGCGCGGCACCGACGCCGCGGCCGGCCCGACCGGCGACGACACCGGGTGGGGTTAACCCGCAACCCGGGTCCACCAGTTCCTCCACGGGCGTGGCACACCTCCGGACGCAGAACACCTGCACACGTCGGCTTCCTCCGGGCACGGGTCCGCGTCACGCACAGCTCGCCCCCCACGCCGTCTTGCCCCCTCCTGCCCGCCGCGCGGGCGCCGGCCCCTCCCGGCCTCCGCGCCGGCCGCGCCAGGGAGTACGCGAATGGATGACCATGATTCTCACGGGTAACGAGATTGAGCGGGAACGGGCGAACGGCCGCATCACCATCGAGCCGTTCACCCCGGAACAAGTCAATCCGAACAGCTACAACTTCCGCCTCGGGAAGACGCTGCGGGTCTACCAGGACATGCCCCTCGACGCGCGGACCATGAACGCGTACGAGGAGATCGAGATACCCGACGACGGGTACGTCCTCGAACCCAACCGGCTCTACCTGGCCCACACCATCGAGGTGCTGGGCAGCGAGCACTACGCGCCGACCTTCGCGGCGCGCTCGTCCGTCGCCCGCCTCGGGCTGTTCATCAACCTCTCCGCCAGCCTCGGCGACATCGGGTACACCGGGCAGTGGACGCTCCAGCTCTACTCGATGAACCGGGTGCGGGTCTATCCCGGGATCAACATCGGCCAGATGATGTGGTGGCGACCCCAGGGCGAGATCGTCCTCTACGAGGGCAAGTACCAAGGGGCGGTCGGGCCGCGGTCCAGCGACATCCACGTCGACTTCGACAAGCAGTTCGCCCGCCAGCGCTTCCCCGGGCTCGCCGCCAGCATCGAGGTGTCGGAGGTCGGCCCCAAGTTCGCCGAACTCGCCCGCGCCAACGGCGACTTCCGGGTGCCGTCCGCGTTCTGCGTACCGGCCGGGGAGTTCGTCGACGCCCTCAGCGACGGACAGCGCGCCGAACTCGCCGACGCCTTCGCCGACCTCAAGGCCACCGTCGGCGCCTTCTTCACCGACGCCGTCGAACGGATCGAGAAGATCGGCGGCCAGGTCCGGCTCCCGGAGGACGCCCGCACCCTGCTGCGCGCCCGCCTCAACGAGGTCTTCAAGGACCCGCGGACCGACGTCGCGGTGCGCTCCTCGGGCCTGGACGAGGACACCGAGGGCTCCAGCCTGGCCGGCGTGCACAGCTCGATCCTCGGCGTGCGCGGCGCCGACGCGGTGATCGCCGCCGTCGAGCAGTGCTGGCGCTCCCACTACGAGGCGCCGGCGGTGGCCGCCCGCGTACGGGCCGGCGACTTCGACCCCACCCCCCGCCTGGCCGTCATCGTCCAGCGCATGGTGCACCCCCGCATCGCCGGCGTGGCCTTCACCGGGCTCGACGGCGCCGCCGACCAGCGGGTGTCGATCGAGTACGTCGAGGGCCTCGCCGACGAACTGGTGGCCGGCGTCGCCGTGCCCCGGAGCACCGACTCCGACCGCCTGGGCGCCGAACCGGGCCCGGACGACGACGCGGACGGCCCGGCGCTGCGCCAGGTCGTGGAGATGGTGCGGGCGCTGCGGGAGCGGCACGGCCACGACGTGGACGTCGAATGGGCCGTCGACGCCGACGGCCCCCACCTCCTCCAGGTCCGCCCGCTCACCGCCACCCGCGGGCAGCGCAACAGCGTCCCCGAGCCGGTGGCCCAGACCCACCGGCTGTACTTCGACGACCTGCCGCCCACCTTCCACCTCGGTGACGTCGCGGGCGTCTACGGCAGCTACGTGGCCAAGCGCGGACCGGCCCACCGGATGGCGCACGACTGCGGAGTCTCGGTGGGCGCCGGCTGGATCCTCCAGTTCAACGGCCGCGGCCTGCGCGACGCGACCACCGCCGACGCCCTGCGGGCCGCGCTGGCCGGCGGTTCCGCGGAGTGCGTCCTGGACCTCGGCGACACCCTGCGCCAGATCGTCGTCCCCAAGGAAGAGGTCCTCGACCGGCTGGCCGTGACCGCCGGCGGCGACGGCTCGACCCTGCACGCGGCCGTGGTGCGCGACTTCATCCGCGGCGACCTCGGCGTCATCTCCCGCCGGGCCGGCGACGGACTGATCGTCGAATACACCCCCGAGGGCCTGATGGCGCTCAACCGCGGCACCGCCGGCGGCGAGACCATCGTCGTCACCGACCTCGACCGCGGCTTCGACGCGGCCGGCAACGTCGTCGCCGCACCGAGCGGCACCGCGCTGCTGACCCACCTCGACGAGATCGCCCGCTTCACCACCGCCATGCACGCCAAGCACGGCCCGGTCACCATCGAGTGGGTCTTCGACGGCGGACGCCTGTACTTCGTGGACTACTCGGTGCTCGGTGGCGACGACGCCGTCGTCCTCGCCCGGGGCGAGGTGTGCATCTCGCCCGGCACCGCGAGCGGACCGCTGCTCCGCCTGGACGACGACGCCCTGCTGCGCCGGCTCTCCATCGGCCCGGCCGTCAGCATCGACAAGTCCCAGGACGTCAGCGAGCACGACGGCCTGGCCCGCATCCTCGACGAGGTCAAGGCGTACGACGAGAAGCCGATCATCTGCGCGGCCCGGCCGTACGCCGTCCTCTCGGTGCTGATCGACCACGTCGCGGGCTTCGTCTTCGACCAGGGCTCGGCCCTGGGGCACCTGGCGATCCTGCTGCGCGAGGCGGGAGTTCCGGCCGTCACCGCGGCCGGCGTCACCGGGACCGCAGCAGTGATCAGCGACGGCACGGTCGCCACCACCGGCCACAAGGGAGACTGACATGACCACCCACCACCGCGACGCCGCCGCCTGGCTCGTCCTCGGGGGCCTGCACCTGCTGAACGGCACCGCCCCGCTCGCCGACACCGACCCCCTGGTCCTGGTGTCGCTGACCGCCCCGGTCGAGGAGCCGTTCCCGGCCAACACCGTCATCGTCACCTGGGCCGACCTCGGCACCGTCACCCTGCACGCCCGCACCCCGGCGGGCCCCGCCGGCCCGGCCGTCGAGGCGCGCGGCGGGGACCTCTTCCCGCGCATGCTGCCCGGCGCGCCGCTCACCGACGCGGTGGCCGCGCTCGGTGCCGGCGAGCACACCGGCGGGCCCCTCGTCCCGCTGTTCTACGTGACCGCGCGGGACGGCCGCGCCCACGTCCACAGCCAGGTCCGCTTCCTGGCCGAGGACGCCTGCTTCATCCGCCTCACCGAGGAGCCGCTCGCCGCCGCCGACGTGCCGGACCTCGGCTGGCTGCCGGCGGCGGTCGCCCGCCACGCCGAGCAGTTCCTGTTCCTCAACAACCACCAGCGCTACTACCGCAAGTGCTTCAGCGGCCAGGAGCTGGAGTACAAGTACACCCTCCAACCGCCGGTCGACACCTGGACGCTGACCGTGGAACTGCACCACCGGGTGCTGGACGGCGCACTGCCCGGCTACGTCATGGAGTACCGGGACGAGTTCCAGGCGTGGGACTACCTCAACCACCTCTTCGAGGTCACCGGACCGGGCGAGGCGGAGCGCGGCTACGCCTCCTTCATCCCCACCACCGACGGCAAGCACCTGATGAAGCGCAAGTGGTACGCCGAGGACGCGTTCCAGCGCCGCGAATCCCACACCTACGGCCTCGACCTGACCGACGACGGCGGCTTCGAACGGTACGTCACCGAGGAACTGCGGGTCGACGCCGTCCGCCTGCCGTCCTTCCGGCGGGTGCGCTACGACATCAACTTCGAGTCGGTGCGCAGCGGACACGTCTACGGCATCTTCTTCGACCACTGCAGCCTGGTGGACGCCCGGGACGTCACCCTCAACCAGTGCGAGCTGGAGTACCTGCGCAGCCGCACCGCCGTCGAGCCCGACGAGGCGCTGGTCAAGGAGGAGATGGCGCAGCTCGCCGACTGGCTGGAGTCCTTCCTGCGCGAGCACGGCCTCTGTGACGAGCGCGGCGTCTACTCCAAGCGCACCTTCCTCAAGGACGCCGTCGCCGCCCGTCCCGAACTGGCCCGGCCGGTGGTTCGATGACGGGCACGCCCCTCCGTGCCGCGCTCCTGGACCTGGAGGGCACGCTCTACGCCAACGAGCGGGTCATCGAGGGCGCGGCCGCCGCCATCGGCGCGCTGCGGGAGCAGGGGGTGGCGCTGCGCTTCCTGACCAACACCGACTCCCGGACGACGGCGCAGATCCACGCCCGGCTCACCGGCTACGGCCTGCCGGTCCGGCCGGAGGAACTCTTCACGCCCGTGGTGGCGGCGCGGCACCTGCTGACCGCCCCCGGGGTCCGCACCTACGCCCTGGTCTCGCGCGCCCTGCGCGACGGGGTGCCCGGCCTGGTGTCCGAACCGCCGTACACGCACGTGCTGATCGGCGACTGCCGCGACGTGCTGGACTACCCGGCGCTGGACGGCGCGTTCCGGGCCGTGCGGGACGGGGCCGAACTCCTGGCCCTCCAGCGCGGCCGGTACTTCAAGCGCGCCGACGGCGACCACCTGGACACCGGTGCGGTCGTCGCGGCCGTCGAGTACGCGGCCGGAACCACCGCCCGGGTGCTGGGCAAGCCGGCTGTGGACTTCTTCGCGCTGGCCGTCCGCTCGCTGGGCGTGTCCGCCGACGAGTGCCTGGTGGTGGGGGACGACGCGAGCACCGACGTCGCCGGCGGGAACGCCGCGGGGCTGCGCACCGTGCAGGTCCGCACCGGCAAGTACGCGGACCAGCACGCCGAGGGGCTGACCGGGTCGGCCACCCACACCTGCGACTCCGTCGCCGAACTGCCCGACCTGATAGCCAAGTTGGGGGAACGGTGACGGTCTACTGGGTGGTCTGGGACGCCGCCGCGCACTGGGTGGTGGACCGGCTCGAACGCGAGGGCGCGCTGCCCGCCGTCACCCGGATGCGGGCCCGCGGCACCTTCGCCGCGGCCCGCCCGGCCCGGCCCAACTGCCAGACACCACCCTCACTGGCGACGCTCTTCACCGGTGCCTGGCCGGGCGAGCACGGCGTCACCGGCTTCACGGTGCCCGGCGCCGGCGACGGGCTGGTCAGCCACGTCAGCGGCTTCGCCCCGCGGTTCCCCGCCGTGCCACCGGTGTGGGAGTCCGCCTCGGAGCACGACCGCAGCAGCGCCTTCGTGCACGCCCCCTGGGTGTTCCGGGAGACCGGCGGCACCGGGCACTACGTCGACGCGGCCGTGGAGGCGTACAGCCGCCGGCTCACCCGGCACGCGGTGTGCCCGGTCGTGCCCGGCGCCGGCACCCAGACCTGGGACCTCGGACCGTTCCGCGCCGAGGTGGAAGCGGCGCCGCAGGACGGGCGGGTACGGGTCCGCACCGCCCGCACGGACCTGCGGCTCGACGTCGGCGGCGACTGGCAGCCGCTGCTGCTGGACGACGCCGGCCACGGCACCTGGGTCTGCTGCGTGCGCACCCCGCAGGGCCTGCTGCTGGTGCACACCGGCGTCTGGGACGTGCGCACCGCCGGCCGGAACACCCCGCTGGTGCGGGCACTGGCGGCCGGCCCGCCGTTCGCCGGCGAGGGGGTCGGTCCGCTCTACCGGGCCGGCGTCTTCGGGCCGCGGCTCGCCGAAGGGGGCGACGGCACCGCCGAGGAGGTGTTCCTGTCGTCGGTGCGGTGCGTGTCCCGGTCCTTCGGTGCCGCCGCCGACCAGGTGCTGCGCGCCCACGACGCCGACCTGGTCGTCGTCTACCTGCCGATGACCGACGACATCGGCCACGAACTCCTGGGCTGGTGCGACGAGAAGAGCGCCGCGCACCGCCCGGACATCGCCGACCAGGTGTGGTCCTGCCTCCGCCGCTGCTACCAGGACGCCGACGCGGTCCTGGGCCGGGTGCTGGACCGGGCGGAGGACGACGACACCGTGGTGCTCGGCGCCGACCACGGCATGGTGGGCAGCACCCACCTGGTGCACGTCAACGACCACCTGGTGCGGGCCGGACTGACCGCGACGGACGCCGACGGCGCCCTGGACACCCACCGCTCGTCGGTCCTCTACCACCCGGCCAACAACGGCTCCCTGTGGGCCACCGACCAGGCGGACCCGGTCCGGGCCGGCTCAGCCGTGGCCCGCGCGGTGGCGACCCTGCGCGCCCTCACCGACCCGGACACCGGCCAGCCGGTGCTCAGCGCCGTCCTCGACGACCGCGGGAACGTCCTGCCCGAAGGGGCCGCGTTCCCGCCCGTGGTCTTCCTCGCGCTCGCCGACGACTACCAGCCCTCCTCGGTGCTGCTGGGGGAGGGCCCGGCGGTACGCCGGACGCCGAAGACCGGGGCGCACGTGGTCTACACCGGGGACGGCCGGCTGCACGCCGTGCACGCCGCCGTCGGCCCGGGCATCCCGGCGGGCGGCCGCCCCGACGTCCCGGACGTCATCGACAACACCGCGCCGGCCCGCCTGGTCCTGCGCCAACTGGGCGTGGCGCCGCCCTGGGCCGAGTAGTCGCCGCCCGCCCACGAATCCCACCGAAGCAGACCGAAGAAGGACGGACCCGATGGGTGCACCCCCCGGATTCCCGCACGCCCTGTCCCCGGCGGAGCTGACGGCGCGCCGCCACGCCCACGTCGCGGAGTTCCTCGCCGGCCGCGGACTCGACCCGCACTGGCTCACGGCGCTGATGCGCGAGCGGGTCGGCGAAGGGCAGCTGCTGCTGACCAGCTCGCCCGTGCACGGCCTGGCGAACGCCACCAGCGACCTGGACTTCATCCGCATCCAGGCCGACGAGATCCACGGCCCGCGGATCTCCACCAAGATCTTCGTCGATGGGCACCACCTGGAGGTGGTCTCCTTCAGCGAGGCCGAACTCGCCTCCAACCTCACCGAGTTGGACCGGTTGGCCGCCGCGCCGCCGGCCGCGACGGTGGCCGGCTTCCGCAGCTGGGACAAGCAGCGCGAACCGCGCCGCAAGCAGACCGAACGCATCGTCAACGGCATCGCCCTGGACGGCACCGCGCCGCACCTGGCCGCACTGCCCGCACTCAGCACCGTCTGGTCCCGGGCCTCCTTGCACACCGCCCTCGAACACGTCGTGCACACCGCGCTCGCCGAGGCCGCCGGGGAGAGCCGGGGACGCGTCGGCTACGCCTACAACGCCCTGCTGCACCTGATGGACGCGCTGCTCTCGCACCACGGCGACGTCTACACCACCCGCAAGTGGTACCTGCTGCGCTGGGCCCGGTTCGTGGCGGAGGACACCTGGCCCGACGACGCGGTGCGCGCCGCCGGCGCGGAGCTGGAGCGGCTGCGCAAGGACGTCGCCGCCGCACTCGCTCCGACGGCCGGCGCCCGGCCGTTGGCGGGGGAGTACGTGGCGCTCGCCCAGGAGTGCCTGCGCGCCACCGGCACGGCCACCACGGCCACCGTCCGGCTGGAGCTCACCGGCACCCTCCAACCCTTCCTCCCGGGCGCCGCGCTGCTGGTCGCGCCCGGCGGCAGCGTCGTCCTGCCCGGTGTGACGGACACCCTCCCGCTCGCCGGCGAGGCGATCGGGCTCGACGCGCTCGGCAAGCTCGACCCGCACGACGCCGCCACCCTGCTGCGGGCCCTGCGGGCGGGCGCGGCGCGACTCGACATCGGCTACCACGGCGAGGAGACCACGGCATGACCCCCAACCGGAACCAGGAACCGGACGCGCCCGGGCGCCCCGGCATCGGCGACCGGCTCCCGGTGTTCCCCACGGTGCGCGGCGGACACGCCATGCCGGCCCCGCAGTCCGTCGAGGCGTGGGTGCAGGCCGCCTGGCTGATGCTGGCCGAGGGCCGGGCCTACATCGAGGACCTGGAGGGCGGCACCGACCAGCCCCAGATGCAACAGGCCGCCAAGCTAAGGCTGTTGGAGCAGCTCCTCGACATCGACCAACGGCTCGCCGGCCGCGCCGCGGTCGACGACGCGCACTGCCTGGCGGTGGCGCTGGAGTACGGGATGGGGGAGGTGGTCGACGCCTCCGGTCCCGAGCTGATCGAGGCGTTCGGCCTGGCCGAGGAGTTCGGCGGGGACACCTGCCGGGTCGAGGAGATCCACGCCCTGTGGGAGCGGATGCTGGCGGCCTTCCCCGGCGAACTGCCCGACCGGCTGGTCGCCGAGGGACAGCGGGACATGCTACGGACCCTGCGGGTGTGGACCCGACTGGCCCGGGCGGCCGGCCTCGACATCGGATTCCTCGCCCCCTTCATGAAGGCCGCCTGAACAGAGAGGTCTGACCACCGTGCCCGAGATCCATGCAGAGACCCGGCTCGCCGGGCGGTCCGCGGACCAGGCGTGGGCGATCGTCAAGGACGCCCGGACCTTCGCCCCCGCCGCCGACCACGTGCTCGCCGTCCGGCAACTGCCGTCCACGAGCGAACGGCACCGCTCGTCGGAGTGGACCGTGCTGTTGAACGGCAGCGAAGTGACCTGGGTGCAGGACGAGGCCGCCGGCCCCGGCCTGCAACTGCACTTCACCCAGACCGCCGGTGACCTGGAGGCGCTGACCGGCGCGTGGCGGGTCGAGGAGACGCCGACCGGCGCGCGGATCTCCCTCGCCCTCGCCTTCGAACTCGGCATCGACGGCCTCGCGCCGCTGCTCGAACCCATCTGGGCCCAGTCCTTCCAGGCCCACGCCGACGCCCTGCTGCGGGCGGTCGCCGCCCACCCGCCCGCCGACGGAGAGTGAGCTCCACGTGATCCAGTACCTCAACTTCCTGCACACCACCGTGCAGTTCGACCTCGCCGACGACGCGGTGGGCGTCTTCGCGCCGATCCACCGCTTCTTCCGCCACCTGATGGGCGACGCCCCCGCGCAGCAGCCCACCTTCCGCATCGCGGTGCACGGCTACGACCCGTCCACCGACGTCGACGCCGAGGTCTGGCGGCTGCCGCTCTCCGTCATCCGGCGCAGCAACGCCGCGGAGTTCAACTTCGACGCCCACGTCGTGGACCGCGGCGGCCGGCGGCTCTACGTCAACCGTGCGACGCTGCTCGACGCCCCCGTCGACGCCCGCAAGGACGACACCTTCCACCTCCGCCTCACCGAGGGCTCGGTGGTGCAGGTCCTCGACTTCGTGCGGGACCTCGTCATCCGCCACGAGGAGGACCTCGGCACGGTCGTGCTGCACGCCTCCGGTGCGCACCGGGACGGCGAAGCGGTGATCATCGCCGGGCCCAAGGGCGCGGGCAAGACCACCACCCTGCTGTCGGTGCTGCGCCGGCCCACCTGGCAGTACTTCACCGGCGACAAGCTGTTCTGCACCCTTGAGGACGGCCGGATCACCGTCCACCCGTGGCGGGACTACCCCTACGTGGGGGTCGGCACGATCCGGGCCGACGCCCGGCTGGAAGCGCTGGTGCGCGAGCGGGTCGACCCGCGGCTCGACGCCCACGAGCCGGGGCACAAGATCCTCATGGACCCGGACGTCTTCGAGTCCTGGTTGGGCTCGGAGTTCTCCGCCGAGCCCAAGCGGTTGGCGGCGCTGCTGCTGCCCGAGGTCGCCCCCGGCCAGCCCCTGACGACCCGTCACCTCACCGACGACAACGAGCGCTGGGCCCACCTCAACAAGATCGTCGACCGCCAGCTGGACACCACCTTCTTCACCTGGCAGACCCACCTGGTCCCCGACTACACGCGCTTCTACCAGTCGCTCGCCGCCCTCCGCACCGCCCTGGACTCGATCGACATGGTGCGCCTGCACGGCACCCTCGACGTCGACCCGGACGCGGTCCTGGACCGCACCGCCCACCCCGCACCATCGAAGGAGACCCGATGAGCAGCGCGTCCGGCCGCACCCTGCGGGTGTCCGTGATCGGCCTGAGCGGGGCCGGCAAGTCCACCTGCGCCTCGATGATCGAGGAGTTCGCCCGGGAGCGCGGACTGTCCCACACCCGCGTGAAGCTCGCCGCGCCGCTCTACGACCTCCAGGCCGAGGTCTACCGCACCGCCGGCGCGGAACTGGCCGCCGGCGCCCAGGACCAACTCCTGATGGAGGCGCTGGCCGGCGCCCTGCGCCGGATCCGCCCCGCCTCCCTCGCCGACGACTTCACCCGCCGCCTGGCCGGGACCGACGCCGACGTGGTCATCAACGACGACCTGCGCGACCCGCACGTGGACGCCCCGGCCCTGCGCGCCCAGGGCTTCCGCGTGCTGCGCATCGTCTGCGACGAGGGCCTGCGGCAGAAGCGCCTGGCCGAACGCGGCGACCCGACCCGGGCCGACGCCTCGACCCGGGAGCTCGACCGCATCGAGCCGGACGCCGTCCTCGACAACGGCGCGGACCTCGACACCTACCGCACCGCCGTCCAGCAGGTGTTGGAGGGCTGGCTGTGATCCTCAGCGGACCCGAGATCCTGTCCGAGGTGCGGGCCGGACGCATCCACATCGACGACTTCGACCCCGAGCGCCTGGAGCCCAACAGCTACGGCTTCCGGCTGGCCGAGGACATCCTCTGGTACGACGACGACGTCATCGACTGCTTCACGCCGCCGAAGGCCCAGCACATGACGATGGGCCCCGACGGCATGGTCCTGGAACCGGGGCGGTTCTACCTCGGCGGCACCATGGAGGCCATGGGCAGCCCGCACTACGCGGCCACCCTCTACGCCTGCCGGTCGGCCTCCACCCTCGGCATCTGGATCCAGTTCTCCGCGCCGCTCGGGCACAGCGGGGCGGTCTTCCCGTGGACGCTGGAGATGAAGGTCGCCCACCCGGTCCGCGTCTACCCGGGCATGCTGATCGGGAAGTTGGCGTTCTGGGCGATGCAGGGCGACGCCGTCGGCTACCTCGGCAAGTACACCGGGTCGTCGTCGGCGGTCGCCTCCCGGCTGAGCCTGGAGGACCCGCGTGTCACAGGGTGACCTGTGCCGGGCCCTGGCCGCCCTGCTGCTCCTGCTGCTCGCCGCCCACCTGGTGGGCCGGCTCTTCGCCAAGTTCCGGCAGCCGCCGGTGATCGGTGAGATCCTCGGCGGCCTGCTGCTCGGCCCCACCCTGCTGGGCCAGCTCGCCCCGCAGGTGGAGCAGTGGCTCTTCCCGCGCCAGGGCCCGGTGGCCACCTGCCTGGAGCTGGTCTACCAACTCGGCATGCTGCTGCTGATGTTCCTCGCCGGCCTGGAGATGCGGACCGTCTTCTCCCGCCGGGACGGCCGGGCCGTCGCACTGATCGCGGTGGTGGGCATGGTGGTGCCGTTCGCGTTCGGCCTGCTGCTGGCCAAGGCCGTCGACCTGTCGGGCCAGCTCGGGCCGGCGCGGAACACCACGGCCCTGACGCTCATCATCGCCTGCGGCATCGCGATCACCAGCATCCCGGTCATCTCGCGGATCATGATGGACCTGGGCCTGATCAACACGCCCTTCGCCCGCGTGATCCTCTCCGTCGCCGCGCTGGAGGACATCGCCCTCAACGTGGTGATCTCCATCGCCGTCGGCATGGTGAGCAGCGTCGGGCCGCGTGCCTTCGGCCTCGCCCCCGAACTGGGGATCACCTCGGCCGGCGCCTCCGCGGCCTACCACTCCGTCGCGTCGCTGGCCTTCCTCGGCGCCGTCGCCCTGCTCGGACTGGTCATCCGCCGGCTGGCGCCCGGCGGCGGCCCGGGCCCGGTGAACGGACTGGCGGTGCGCGTCGCCGCCGTCCTGGCCGCCGCCGCCCTGTGCAGCTACCTCGGCGTGGCGCCCATGTACGGCGCCTTCGTCGTCGGGCTGATGTCCAGCGTCGGCGGGCGGACGGCGCCGGCGGCCGCGGACGCCCTGCGGAGCGTGCGCGGCTTCGCCACCGGCTTCTTCATCCCGATCTACTTCGCGGTGGTCGGGCTCCGGCTGGACCTGGTGCGTGCCTTCGACCCCGGCTTCACGCTCGCCTTCATCGCGGTGGCCTGCGCGGTGAAGGCGGTCAGCGTCTACCTCGGCGCCCGCCTCGCGCAGCGGCCCGCGGCGGACTCCCGGCACCTCGCGGTGGCCCTGAACGCCCGGGGCGGCCCCGGCATCGTCCTGGCCACCGTCGCCCTCGACGCACAGATCGTCAACTCCGCTATGTTCACCACGCTCGTGCTCACCGCCGTCATCACCTCGCTCCTCGCCGGCTGGTGGCTGGAACGGGCCATCGCACGAGGGCAGTTGACGACCGAACCGACACCACTCGCACCAGCACGGCAGCCACAGGAACAAGGAGTCCCGACGTGAGCCACGCATCGACCCCGCGCCCCGTCGTCGCCCTCGTCGACGCCTACTCCACCGCCAGTCACCTCGCCCCGCTCTTCCACGCCCAGGGGTACGACTGCCTGCACGTGCAGAGCATGACGTCACCGCCGGCCGCCTTCACCGCGTCCTTCCGACCGGAGGACTTCATCGGCACGGTCCTGCACGAGGGCGACGTCGACGCGACGCTGCACGCGATACGCGCGTACGCGCCGACCGCCCTGCTCGCCGGCGCGGAGATCGGCGTCGAACTCGCCGACGTCCTCAGCGAAGCCCTGGGACTGCGCACCAACGGCACCCGCCTGAGCAGCGCCCGGCGCGACAAGTCCCGGATGCAGGAGACCGTCCGGGCCGCCGGCCTGCCCGTCGCCGACCAGATCCTCGCCACCGACCTCGACGCCCTCCTCGACTGGTACGGGCCGGCCCCCCGCCGGGTCGTCCTCAAGCCGGTGCGCAGCGCCCTCAACGACGGGGTGACCTTCTGCGACGACGTCGACGAGGTCCGCGCCGCCTTCGACCGCCTCATGGGCATGCAGAGCGCCGTCGGCCAACGCAACGACGCGGTCCTCGCCCAGGAGTACCTCGTGGGCGCCGAGTACTACGTGAACACCGTCAGCCTCGACGGCAAGCACTACGTCTGCGACCTGTGGAAGACCCAGCACCTCGGCATCAACGGCGTGCGCGACCTCCTCGGCGGCTCCCAACTGATGCTCCGCGACGGTCCCGAGCAGGAGCAGCTCGTCGCCTACGCCGGCGCCGTGCTGGACGCCCTCGGAGTGCGCAACGGCCCCGCGCACACCGAACTCAAACTGACCCCGCAGGGCCCCCGGCTCATCGAGACGGGCGCCCGGGTCTGCGGCGCGATGCTGCCGCTGCTCACCCGCGCCGCGCTCGACGAGAGCCAGTTGGAGTGGACCGTGGCGGCCTACACCGACCCGGCGGACTTCCTGGCCCGGTGGGAGACCGGCTACGAGGTGAAGCGGCACGCCGTCTGCGTGAACATGATCGCGCCGAGCGGCGGAAAGCTCGCCGGCTACCCGCGGTTGGCCGAACTCCAGGCCCTGGAGAGCTACCACGACGTGCTGCTGAAGGTCGCGCCCGGCGAGGAGATCTCCCGCACCGTCAACGACATGACCTACCCGATGCTGGTCCACCTCCTCCACGAGGTCGAAGGCACCGTCACCCACGACTACATGACGGCCCGCTACCTCGACGGGGAGGGCTTCTACGATGTCGTCTGACCGCCCGGCGCCGACGGTGCTGGCCCACCTCAGCGACCTGCACCTGGACGGCGGACCGCGCGCCACCGAACGGACCCGGGCCGTGGTGGCGCACCTGCTGGACCTGCCCGGGACGCTCGACGGCGTGCTGGTCACCGGCGACCTCGCCGACCACGGCACCGACGAGGAGTACCGGTTGGCCGCGGAGCTGCTGAAGCCCCTGGCCGACCGCCACCCGCTGCTGGTCTGCCCGGGCAACCACGACGCCCGCGAGCCGTTCCGCCGCCTCCTGCTCGGCGGCGGCGAGCCCGGCGACGCACCGGTCAACCAGGTCCGGGACCTCGCCGGCACCCGCGTCGTCCTGTGCGACTCCTCGATCCCCGGGCGCGCCGAGGGCCGGCTGGCGCCCGAGACGCTGGCCTGGCTCGACGCGACGTTGTCCGCCGCACCGCGGCTGCCGGCCCTGGTCGCCCTGCACCATCCGCCGGTCGACCTCGGCCTGCCCTACATCGACCGGATCGGCCTGCGCGAGGCCGAGGGGCTGGCCGCGGTGCTGGACCGCCATCCGCAGGTGACCGCCGTGCTGTGCGGCCACGCCCACACGTCGGCGGCCACGACCTTCGCGGGCCGGCCGCTGCTGTGCGCCCCCGGCGTGGCCTCGACGGCCCTGGTGCCCTGGGAACAGGAGCCGGGCCAGTCGTGGAAGACCGAGGACGCCGACCCGGCGCTCACCTTCCACCTGCTCCACGAGGGGCGCCTGACAAGTCATCACCGGACCGTGCGCACCGCTTGACCCGGCTTTCGGAGGCCGGCCGCCCCGCACCTTCCCGCACCACCGCACCAACCCCTCTCCTGGAGACTCGATGCAGCAACCCCGACCGCGCGCCGCCGAGGACCGCCCCCTGCTGGTGCTCATCTCGACCGGCCCGCACAAGTACCGGGAATACCTCCTGGCGGCCATCAGCACGCGCTACCGCATCCACCTGGTCAACACGTCCGAGCCCAGCTGGGAGCTGCCCTACCTGGCCGGCAGCACGCTGGTGCCCTCCACCGAGCTGACCGTGGTGTCCGAGGCGGTCGCCGCGGTCGTCGCGCGCGAGCCCGTGCACGGCGTGCTGAGCTGGGACGAGGCCCGGGTCCACCAGGCCGCCGCGGTCGCGGGCGCGTTGGGGCTGCCGACCACCCCCGCCGACGACGTCTGGCGGTGCCGCGACAAGCACCAGAGCCGCACCGCGCTCGCCGCCGCCCAGCTGCCCCAGCCCGCGTTCGCGCTGGTCGGGACGGCCGCCGAGGCGCTGGCGGCGGCCGAGCGGATCGGCTACCCGGTGGTGGTCAAACCCCGTGCGGCCGCCGCCAGTTACGGGGTGTCCCTGGTCCGTTCCCCGGAGCAGATGACCGAGTTCTTCGGGTTCGCGGACCGCGCCACCGTGCCGCACATGCCCGACTACGACCAGGGCGTCCTGGTCGAGGAGTACCTCGACGGGCCCGAGGTGAGCGTGGACTCCGTCGTCGTCGGCGGCAAGGTCCGCCCGCTGTTCGTCGGCCACAAGCGCACCGGCTACCCGCCCTACTTCGAGGAGACCGGCCACGTGGTCACGCACCGCGACCCGCTCCTCGCCGACCCGGCGTTCCTCCAGGTCCTCCAGGACACCCACACCGCGCTCGGCTTCACCGACGGCTGGACCCACGCGGAACTCAAGCTCACCCCCGAGCCCAAGGTCATCGAGGTCAACGCCCGGCTCGGCGGCGACCTGATCCCCTACCTGGGCAGCCTGGCCTCCGGCATCGACCCGGGGCTGGTCGCCGCCGCCGTGGCGTGCGGCCGGGAACCGGAGATCACCGTGGACCGGGACCTGGTGGCGGCCGTGCGGTTCCTGCACGCCGACCACGACGACACCGTCATCGACAGCGTGGACTTCGACACCGCCGCACTGCCGCCCGAGACAGACCGGGCCGTGGTGCTGGTCGGCCCCGGCGACACGGTCTCCCCGCCGCCGCGCGGGCTGCTGACCGGCCGGGTCGCCTACGTCACCGCGGTCGCCCCGACGGCCGAGCGGTGCGAGGCGGCACTCGACGCGGCGGCCGCGGCCCTGCGCATCGTCGAACGCCACCCCGGTGCGGGCCGATGAGCGACGTCACCGAGGCCAAGCCGGCACCGGGCACGGCCGACGCCGGAGTGCTGGCCACCTTCGCCGGCTCGCCGTTCGCGGTGAAGGCGCTGCTGTTCGGCGTCCTGGTCAACAAGTTGGGCGGCTTCCTCCAGGTCTTCCTCGTGCTGTTCATGACCGGCCGCGGCTTCACCGCCGTCCAGGGCGGCACCGCGCTGGGCGTCTACGGCGTCGGCTCGGTGCTCGGCGTGCTCCTGGGCGGGACCCTGAGCGACCGCATCGGGGCCCGCCGGACCATCGTGGTCGGGATGGCCGGCACCGCGGCGCTGCTGGTCGCCGTGCTGCACGTCACCCTGTACCCGCTCCTGCTGGTGTCCGTGGGACTGGCCGGACTCATCAGCCAGGTCTACCGGCCGGCCGCCGCGGCCTACATCGCCGAACTCACCCCCGGCAACCGCCAGGTGATGGTGACCGCCATGTACCGCCTGGCCCTCAACCTCGGCACCACGGCCGCCCCGCTGCTCGGCACGCTGCTGGTGGCGGTCTCCTACGACCTGCTGTTCTACGGGGAGGCCGTCGCGGCCCTCGCCTACGCGGTGGTGGTCCTGGTGGCGCTGCCGCGCACCGCGGCCACCCCGGCGCAGGCGTCGCCCGCCGGATCCGCGGCCCCCGCACCGCCCCGGACCACCTACCGCACGGTCCTGCGCGATCGCCGCTACCTCGCCTACCTGGTGGCGGTGCTGCTCAACTCGGCGGTCTACATCCAGTACCTGAGCACCCTGCCGCTGGCCCTGCGCGCCCAGGGCTACAGCACGTTCTGGTACGGGGCGATGGTCGCCGTCAACGGAGCGGTGGTCATCTGCTTCGAGCTGCTGATGACCAAGGTCGTGCAGAGCTGGCGCATCCGCACCGTGCTCACCGTGGGCTTCGTCCTGCTCGGCGCCGGCATGGCCCTGTACGCGCTGCCGGGCGGTCTGGCCGTCTTCTTCGTCGGCACCCTGCTGTGGACGCTGGCGGAGATCATCGAGGGGCCCACCATGTTCGCCTACCCGGCCGTGGCCGCCCCCGCCCAGGCGGGCGGCCGGTACGTCGGGGCGGCCCACGCCATGTTCGGCATCGGCACCGCCATCGGCCCGGTCGTGGGCGTCGCCCTGTGGACCGGCATGGGCCGGGCTGCCTGGCTCCTGCTCGGCGCGGTCTCCGTGCTGGCCCTCCTCCCGGCCTGGTTCGGGGTGGGCCGGCTGGGCGCCGTGGCCTCCCTGAAGGACGACGCCACCACCAAGGCCGAGGACGACGGCTGACGCCGCGTCCCCTCACGACCACCGCGGAACGCGTCCACCGACGTGCCCTCCGCCACCCCTCGCCGGCCCCGCGGAGCACCCTGCCGCCGCCGGCCCCACCTCACCCCACAAGGGAGAACGCCGTGTCACCCACCACCGCCACCGAGGCCGGCACCGCAGCGCCCGCGCGGATCGCCACGCCCCGCCGGTTCCTGATGTGCCCGCCCCGGCACTTCGACGTGACCTACTCCATCAACCCGTGGATGGACCCGGGCAAGCCGGTCGACGGCGCTCTCGCCCTCGCCCAGTGGACCCAACTCGTCGAGCTCTACCGGTCGTTGGGGCACACCGTGGAGGTGATCGAGCCGCTCCCCGGGCTGCCCGACATGGTCTTCGCGGCGAACGGCGCCACCGTCGTCGACGGCCGGGTGTTCGGGGCCCGGTTCCGGCACGTCGAGCGGACCGCCGAAGGCCCCGCCTACCTCTCCTGGTTCGTCGCCCAGGGCTACACCGACGTCTACTGGCCCGAGCACATCAACGAGGGGGAGGGCGACTACCTGGTCGTGGGGCGGAAGGTGCTGGCCGGCACCGGATTCCGGACGGACCCGCGGGCGCACGCCGAGGCCCAGGAGTTCTTCGGCCTGCCGGTCATCGGCCTGACCCTGGTGAACCCCGAGTTCTACCACCTGGACACCGCGCTCGCGGTGCTCTCCGACGACGAGGTCATGTACTACCCCGAGGCGTTCACCCCGGGCAGCCAGGCCGTGCTGCGGGAACTGTTCCCCGACGCGATCCGCGCCACCGCCGAGGACGCCGCGGTCTTCGGACTCAACGCGCTCTCGGACGGCCGGCACGTCCTGCTGCCGGATGCCGCGGTCCACCTCAAGCAGGAGCTGAGCGCCCGCGGGTTCCTCCCGATCGGGGTGGAGCTGACCGAACTGCTCAAGGCCGGCGGCAGCGTGAAGTGCTGCACCCTGGAGCTCCGTCCGGCGCGCTGACCGGCCGCGCGCCGCAGCCCCGTGCACCCCGGCCGGGCGTCGCACGGGGCTCCGGCGCGGGCACGTCGCAAGCCGTCGCCCGCGGGCCCTCGGCGATGACTGAAATTCTCCCCATCCACCGTCACCGCCGAGGCCACCTCGTGCACCGGGCCCGTCCGTCGGCTGCCGTGCCCTCACCCGTGGCACGGTCGCGACGACGGACCGGGGTAACCGATGCGGCAGGCGGTGCGGGGGCGCGGCGGGGCGTCGCCGGGCCGAGCACTCGTTTTCCGCCCTATTCGTGCACCGCCAACAGATATCCGGCCTGAAAACGACTTTCGGCACCCAGCGCGGCCATGATTTCCGCCACGTGTCTGCGGCAGGTACGCACCGACATGCCCAGCCGCCGGGCGACCGCCGCATCCGTCAACCCGGCGGTGAGCAGCCGAATGATGGCCTCCTTCACGTCATGGGTGATTTCCGGTTGCGTATCCGCGTCGACCGTGAACGGCACCGCCGTCAACCACATGCGCTCGTACACGTCGGTGATGAAGTCCACGACATAGGGATCCCGGACGAGCACCGCCGCGTCCTGGCTCTGCGGAACCGCGAACACCGCGCATTCCCGGTCGAACACCAAAAAGCGCATGAACTGGTCGTCCAGGGTGCGCACCTGCGCGCCGAGCCGGGTCACCTGCTCCACGTACGACTGCGTGCCCAGGCTCGACCGGGCCGTGTGCTGGTAGAGCATGCGCATCGTGACGCCCCTGCGCAGCGTGTCGTAGTCGCGGGGGGCCGCCTCCACGAGGACGTCCTCACGGCGGCCGCCGCCCGGCTGGGCGGTCAGGATCTCCCGCTTGGCCCGCGCGCTGAGTTCGGCGATCGTCCGCCGCACGTCCGCGAGGTCCTCGATCAGCTCGATCTGCCCGCCGCCGCCGCGGGCATGGGTGTCGAACGTCGAGGCGAAGGACATCATGCGCCGCCGCGCCCGCTCGATCTGGAGGCGCCGGGTGTGCATCTCGTGTTCCAGCGGCCCGATGACCCGGCTCACCGCTTCGTGCGGGGAGATGGCGACCCATCCCTGATTCGGTCCGTTCCGGAGTAGTCCCAGTGCGGTGAGTTCGGTGAGTGCGGCGGTCGTTTCGGTGAGGGGAACGCCGAGTTCGATGGCTATTTCCGCGGCGTCGGTTTCCTCGCCGAACGGGCCGCACACGGCGCCGTAGACTAATTGCAGGAATGCGTCATCGGGTGAATTCTGCCCAACGTGCGGCGTGGCGTTCATCATTCCCCTTTCGTGATCGCGACAACGGTCCACCAGGTGGCCTGTGCGGCCTCCTCCCGGGATGCGGACCTCGTTGTTCCGCGGCAGTGGTCAGGGTAAGCGATCATGTTCGAAGGCGATCGGGCCGATTCTGGCCGAGATTCGCCGGCGTTCTGCGGGGCGGGTATCGCCGCTCCGCACGACTCCCGCCGCGCACCGGACCGGAATGTCCAAAGGCTACGGATTTCCCAACGCTCCGCTATGAAGAGGCGGTTGAGTCTCCCTTTCGGCGGCGTGCGGGAGCGCCGTCGGCGCCGGTCGGGGCGAGCGCCGCGAGGTGGCGGTCCGACCGCCCCGGGGCGGCGCGTACGATCGGCTGCCCTGCCCTGCCCTGCCCTGCCCTGCCCTGCCCCGCCCTGGAGCCCGCCCGGTGACCGCCGTCCTCCCGCCGCCCCGTACCCGCGCCGGTCTGCTGCCCGTCGGGCGCACGTCCCGCACCGAGGACGGGGAGCGCCTGCACGCGCTGCTGTGGGTCGCCGGTCCGGGCTGGCGGATGATCAGCACCGCCGTGCTGGGCGGCGGCCTCGGCGAACGCGCCTGGGTCCTCAACGCCCAGGTCGCCCACGGCTACCGCCGCACCGACCCGGACCGCCACCTCGCCGAACTCGCCCGCGACGCGGGCGTGCGGGGCGCGGGCGTGGGGCTGATGACGGCCGCCGACGTCACCCGTCACGGTCAGGCGGCGGACGGGGGCGTCGAAGCCGTCGCGAGCGCCGGCATCACGGTCCGCGGCTGGGCCGCGGTGCCGGCCGAACGTGCCACGGCCCCGGTGGGTCCCGGCACGATCAACATCGTGGTCGCGCTGCCCGTGCCGCTGACGGACGCCGCCCTGGTCAACGCGGTGGCCACCGCCACCGAAGCCAAGGTCCAGGCCCTGCTGGAGGCCGGCCACGACTGTTCGGGCACCCCCACCGACGCGGTGTGCGTCGCCGCCCGCACCCCGCGCCCCGGAGAGCAGGCGCACGCCTTCGCCGGGCCGCGCTCGCTGTGGGGGGCGCGGCTGGCCCGGGCCGTCCACCGCGCCGTCGGCGGCGCCCTCCCGCCGTCCTGACCCGGTCGACCCGTCGCCCGGGCGTCACAGGCGGACGACGACCAGGGCGACGTCGTCCCGGGCGCCGCCGGACACGCCCAGCCGCGCGAGCACGGCGTCGGCCAGCCGCTGCGGGCTGAGCCGGCTCAAGTCGGCCAGCGCCGCGGTGAGCTGGCCCAGGCCGGCGTCGATGTCCTCGTCCCGGCGCTCGATCAGGCCGTCGGTGTAGAGCACCAGGGTGTCGCCGGTGCGGTAGGCGCAGCCGGCCTGGGGACGCGGCACGTGCTCGGGCCGGGCCCCCAACGGCGGGTCGGTGGCCTGGTCCAGCAGCCGGCAGGCGCCGCCCGCGCTGACCAGTACGGGCGGCGGGTGGCCGGCGCTGGAGTAGACGATCAGCTTCGAGCGGGTGTCGATCAGGGCGGTGACCGCGGTGGTCGCCAGGGCCCCCTCCACCGAGCGGGCGTACAGGCCCAGCACCTCCAGCGCCTGCGCCGGCCCGGACACCGCCCGGCTGGCCGCGGACAGCGCGCTGCGCAGCATGCCCATGACGGTGGCGGCCTCCAGACCGTGGCCGACCACGTCGCCGACGGCGACGGTGAAGCGGCCGTCGGCCAGGTCGACGGCGTCGTACCAGTCGCCGCACACGTTCAGCGAGCCCACCGCCGGCAGGTAGCGCACCGCGACGTCCTCGTGCCGGGCCAGGTCGGGGGAGTGCAGCATCGCCTCCTGGAGGGTGACCGCGACCTGCCGCTCGCGGGCGTGCGCGGCCCGCAGTTCGTCGTTGAGCCGTTGGAGCTCGCGGGCCCGCACGTACAGCTCGGCCTCCATGCTCTGTGCCCGCTGGGCCAGGGGACCGCCGTGGAAGCGGCGGGTGCGCACGAAGTCGGTGACGTCCTCGACCCGGTGGATGATGTAGGCCACCTCCCCGTCCGGTCCGCGGACCGGCGTGTTGATCGGCGACCACCAGCGTTCCTCGAAGGCGCCCGGCCGGTGCACCACCGGGATGTCGTAGCGCTGCACCGGCATGGTGTCCGCCCGGCCGGACTCCAGCACCCGGGCCAGCGAGGCGCCCAGGTTGCGGACCCCGTCGGCCATGCTGTCCGCGGGGTTGTCCGGGAACGCGACGAACAGGTGCTGCCCGACCAGCTGCTCGGGCGTGCGGTTGGTGGCCCGGCAGTACGCGTCGTTGACGTCCACGACGACCAGGTCCGTCCCCAGCACCAGGTACGGACTCGGCGTCGCGGCGAACACCGCCCGGTAGTCGAGTTCCGGCTCCACGTGCGCGCCTCCTGGGAAGGGTCGCCCCCTCTCAGCCACCACGCTACGCACCACCGGCCCGCCCCGCCCGGCTACGGGCCCGGTTCAGGCGATGTCCAGGACCGCCTTGCCGTGCAGCCGCCGGCCGAGCAGGGCGTCGACGGCCCCGGCGGCGTCGTCCCAGGCGCCGCGCCAGGCCAGGTGCGGGGTGAGGTCGCCGGCCGCCACCCGCTCGGCGAGCCAGGTCAGGTCCCGCGCGAGTCCGGTGCAGCCGAGCAGGAAGAACGTGGCGAGCGAGCGGTCGTGCCGCCCCTGGTCGCCGAAGAGCGCCCCGTACGGGAAGGTCTCGTCCGTGCCGGCGGAGTGGCCGACCGCGACCAGGGTGCCGCCCTCGGCCAACCGGTCGTAGGCGGCGACGAGTTGCGCTCCGCCCACCAGGTCGACGACCCCGTCCACGGCCGTGGTGAGCCGGTCGGGGCCGGCCACCACGTCGTGGGCGCCCAAGGCGCGCAGGCCCTCGGCGTGCCGTTCCGGGGAGCCGGTGGAGGCGATGACGTGGGCGCCGCCGAGGCGGGCGAGCTGCACCGCGTAGCGGCCGGTGCCGCCGGTGGCGCCGGTGATCAGGACGCGTCGTCCCAGGAGGGGTCCGACCCGGTGCAGGGCGCGCAGCGCGGTGGCCCCGGCCACCGGGACGGTGCTGAGGGCTCCGGGGTCGGCGCCGTCCGGCGCCACGCCCAGCAAGTCGGTGTCCACGGCGCGGAGTTCGGCCCAGCCGCCGGCCGGTCCGAGGGTGACCACGGGGGTGCCGGCGGCCGGGCCGGAACCGTCGGCCGCCGCCCGCTCGACCACCCCCGCCGCGTCCCATCCCAGGACGGTGCCGGCCGCGGCCTGCTCCAGGCCGACGGCGACCTCGCCGTAGTTGAGGGAGGTCGCCGTCACCCGCACCAGGACCTGGTGCGGGGCGGGGTCGGGGTCGGGGGCCCGGCCGATCCGGAGGCCGGCGGGGGCGGAGTGGTCGACGAGCAGAGCACGCATGGCGCGGTGCACCCTTCGTGAGGTGGTGGGAGACCCGGTTCCGCACAGTTATGCCACTCAGTGGCATAAGCCTGCAAGTGGCATTCACCCCTCGGGTACGCTGTCGCCATGGGCACCCCACCGCCGCCGCTCGCCGCCGACCGCCTCCCGCTGCGCGAACGCAAGAAGCTGCGGACCCGGGAAGCGCTGATCAGCACCGCCCTGGAACTCTTCACCGAGCGCGGCTTCCAGGGCGTGACCCTCGACGAGCTGTGCGATGCGGTGGACACCTCCAAGCGCACCTTCTTCCGCCACTTCACCAGCAAGGAAGACGTCGCCATGGCGCCGCTGGAGGACCTGTGGCGGACCTTCCTGGACGACCTGGAGACCCGCGAGCCCACCGGCGGACCGCTCGTGACGCTCCTCCAGGACGCCGTGCTCGCCGCACTGGAGCGGATGCCCGCCACCGACTGGCCCCGACGCGTCCGCCTCAACCGCCAGTTGGCCGCCCGCACCCCGTCCATGGACGCCCACGGCCTGCGCTTCTGCCAGGACACCAGCCGCGCCGCGACCGAACTGCTGCGCCGCAGGTTCGGCCTCGCCGACCCGGCCGACCTGCGCCCGCGGCTCGCCGTCGACCTGCTCGTCGCCGCGTTCCACTGCGCCCTGGACACCTGGACGTCCTCGCCGGGCACCCCCACCCGCGGCGACCTGGCCACCCACCTGCGCACCGCCTGCGCCGCCCTCCCCGCGTCCCTCAGCCTGACCGTCGCCCCGGCGCCGGCGCCCTGACGGCCCGCTCCCCGCCCGAACGCGGCGCCGCCGCCGTGTGAAGATGCTCGGCAGGCACGAGGAAAGGGCGACGATGGACCTCCTTCAGCTGCGCTACTTCCAGGTCGTGGCCCGCTACGAACACATCAGCCGGGCCGCGGAGGAACTCCGGGTCGCGCAGCCCTCGCTCAGCCGCGTCATCGCCCGCCTCGAAGCCGACTTGGGCACTGCGCTCTTCGACCGACGGGGCCGCCGGATCCGGCTCAACGCGTACGGCGTGACGTTCCTGCGGCACGTCGAGCGCGCGCTCGGCGAACTCGACGACGGGCGGCGTGCGGTGCGGGACGCCCGCGACCAGGTCCTGGGCCGGGTCGCCCTCGCCGCCGAGACCCTGCTGACCCTCACCCACGTCCTGGGCGACTTCCGTGCCGCGCACCCGCGTGCCGACGTGGTGCTCCGCCAGGCCACCGCGCCGGAGATGGAACGCCGACTGCGCGCCAGGGAGGTCGACTTCTGCCTGGCCTCCCAGCCGCTGACCGGCCCGACCCTGCACAGCGTCGAACTGGCCCGGGAGGAGGTGCTGCTGGCCGTGCCGCTCGGCCACCGGTTGGCCGGCCGGGACCGCGTGACCGTCGCCGAGATCGTCGACGAGCCGTTCGTCACCACCCGCATCGGCACCTGGCCGCGCGCCCTGCTGGAGCGGCTGTTCGCCGCCGAGGGCCGCACCCCGGTCCTGTCCTGCGAGGGCGACGAGCCGGGCGCCACCGGGGACCTGATCGGCGCCGGCCTGGGCATCGGCCTCGTCCCGGAGATGTCCCGCCGGCTCCCCGCGCGCGTGCCCGCCGCCTGGCTGCGCCTCGACGCCCCCGACTGCCACCGGGTCCTGAGCCTGGTCTGGGACCGGGAGGCCTACGTGTCCGCGGCCGCCCTGAAGTTCCGGGAGTTCGTCACCGGCCGGCCCTTCGCGTCGTACGGGCTCCCGGGTGCCGGAGCGGTCGGGAGCCCCGCCGACGGAGGGGCAGGCGGTCGGCCGGAAGGCGTAGCGCCGTCCGGCGGCGGCGTGTGACGCGCCGACTCGTCCCGTTCGGTGGCTACATTTCGGCTCCGAACGGTCCCGCGTCCGCCGCGTGGGGCACGTGTGCGCCGCCGATGGAGGAGGGGTCCGTGCTGGGCCAGCGTTCCGTTGAGGAGACCGGCAGACTGGTCGAGGTGAAGCTCGGCGGCCTCCCGGTGCACCACGAGCAGATGGCGTTGGTCGCCGGCATCCACCGCGCGGCGGCGGCCGTGCGGCAGCACGTCGAGAACTCCGTGCTGCGCGGCCCGGACCTGACGTGGACCGCGTTCGTGGTGCTCTGGGTGGTGTGGGTCCGCGGCGAGTCGGAGACCCGGCACGTCGCCGAGGAGGTCGGGATCTCCAAGGGCACGCTCACCGGTGTCGTGCGGACCTTGGAGTCCCGCGGCCTGCTGCGGCGCGCCGACCACCCCGCGGACGGCCGGCTGGTGCTGCTCCGGTTGACGGCCGACGGCGAGGCCCTGATGGGTCGGGTGGTGCCGGAGTTCAACGCCGAGGAGGCGTTCGTCACCGGGCGGCTGGACGACGCGGAGTGCCGCTGCGCGGCGGAGTTGCTGCGCCGGGTCGTGGGGCAGGTCGAGAGCCACGGTGCGGAACGGCGGTCGAGCCTGCTCGGCGGCGCCGAGCAGGCGCCGCGGCGTAGCGGCCGGCGCCGGTCGAAGGCGTGAGCGGCCGGCCGCGGTCCGCGGGGGCCGGTGGCGTCAGGGGGCGGTGGCGTCGGGGGTGTGGCCGAAGGCGTCGAGCAGGCGGGGGACGCCGCCCGCGCGAAACGCCGCGAGCATGCGGTCGGCGGGGGTCTCGCGCCGGTCCAGGCGGGTGAAGAGCGGCGCGAGGAAGGTCTCCTCCCCGGCGCCGCGGGCGCGCAGGCCGTCGGCGGCGAGTTCCAGCAGCTCCCGGATCCGGGCCAGCGCATCGGCGTCCTCCGCGGCGAGGCCGTGTGCGCTGGCGCGGACCCACAGGGCGCGCCAGTCGTCCCACGCGACCTTGTGCAGCAACGCCTCGGCGTCGTCGAGCCGTTCCACGAGACCGAGGGTGAGGGCCGCGGCCACGCCCTCCTCGCCCGGTGGGGCGACGCCGCTGGTGCGGTTCTCCACGTAGCAGCGGACCGCGTGTTCCTCGAAGTACGGCCCGAGCCGACCCCGGGTGAGGGCGGTGCGGACGTCGTCGAGGTCGGTGCGCGCGTCGAAGCCGTAGTGCAACTTGGCGGCCGGCCAGCCGTATTGGTGGATGCGGTCGAGCATCTGCCGGTCGGGGGCGATCATGATCCGTTCGCCGTCGACCCGCCGGGCCGGCACCGGCTCCGGGGACATGAGGAAGTCCCGGAAGGAGCGGCCGCCGAGCACCTCGCAGCCGCTGGTCTTGCCGTCGGTGAGGAAGTAGAGGCGGGACGCCCAGAAGTGTTCGAGGTACGCGCCGACGTCGGCGTAGGGGGTCGGCGGAATGCCGTTGGAGGTGTAACGGGCCTCCTCGGCCGACACCTTGCCGCTCCGCTCGTGCCACACCCAGTTGCGGGTCTCCTTCCACGGCTGGATCCGCCCCCGCGCGATCGGCGAACCGGCCGTGAGGGCGGTGAAGACCCCCGCGAAGCCGCTGAGCACGTTCACCGCCCGGGCCGCCTCGTTTGGTGCGACGTCGACCGCCACCTGGTGGGAGGCGATCGGGACGAACCAGTGGTGGTAGTGCCAGCGGCGGGCCAGCAGCAGGTACCAGTCCTTGCGGGTCTTGCGGGCGGCGTCGAACCAGGTGTGCGGCTGGATGCCGGCGCCGAGCACGGTGAGGCCGAGGGGGTCGAGGAGCCGGTGGAGGTCGCGCAGGATCGCGTGGGCGCCCGCGACCGCCCGGCCGATGGTCTCCGCGGGGGCCAGGGAGAGTTCCACCGTGCAGATGCCGGTGTCGGTGTCCACCTGGTCGACGAACGCCCCGTTGGGGCGGGTCACGCCGAGGGTGACGCCGGTGACCTGCTCCCGGGCGAGGGACCACCCGGGGTTTCGGGCGACGAAGGCGGGCCACAGGCGCGCCGCCGTGCCGCGGTCCATGCCGCGGCCGGTGTCCCGTGCCACGACCGGGAATTCGAGTTCCAACCCGATGCGGCGGCGGGGCGCGGGGGCGGTGGCCCCGCCCCGGTCGGCGGTCGGCCGGCTCATCCGCGAGGCCGCGCGTCGAGGGCGCGGCAGGGTTGTGGGGGCCAGCAACTGCCCTTCGTCTGCGCTGTGTTGACGTGACGGCTGGTGGATGCGGCGGGAGTGCGGGCGCGGTGGTGGCGCGGTGGCCGTGGGGTGGTGGTGGGCGGTGCGGTGGGCGGCGGCACGTGGGGCATGGGCTGGCATACCTTTCCTCGCCTGATGACGTGCTCGACGGCGCGGCCGGGGCCGTTCGCCCGGTGCGCGGGGCGCGTCGCGGAGCGGCTGGCGCCGGGGCGGTTGATTCATGTTCCGGGCGCGCTCGCCGCAAACCTGAGCGTCGTTCCCCTGCACCGGATCGGGCCATCGCGGGCCGCGGTGTGCCCCGTCGGGGCGGAACGAGGTGCGAAAAGCGCTGGACAGGACACCCCGCGACTGCAAATGTATGCAACATGACGCATGATTATTCTGTCGAGGGTGTGGCACCGGCATGGCCGACCGGCTTTCGCGCGTACACCGGCCACGGGGGACTGCGCGACCAGGGCGACGACGTCTCGATCGTGGCCTCCGACCGACCGGCCGTCAGCGCCGCCATGTTCACCAAGAGCCTCTTCGCCGGACCCGCGGTCGTCCTCAGCCGCGCCCACGCCGCCGGACAGCGACTGCGCGCCGTGGTCACCCTGGCGCAGAACGCCAACGTCGCCACCGGCCGGCAGGGCGCCGAGCACGCCGCCGAAGTGGTCGGCCGGGTCGCCGGCATCCTCGGCCTCTCCGACGACGAGGTGCTCATCGGGTCCACCGGCGTGATCGGGCGCCCCCTGCCCATGGACACCATCCGGGCGCACTTCGACGGGGCCGCACAGCGCGGCCCCGACGCCTTCACCGCGGCGCCGCTGGACGTGGCGCGGGCCATGATGACCACCGACACCCGCCCGAAGACCGCCGTCCGCACGGTCGGCGCCGCCCGGCTCGTCGGCGTCGCCAAGGGCGTCGGCATGCTGGAGCCGGACATGGCCACGATGCTGGCCTACGTCGTCACCGATGCCGAACTCGCCGCGACGGACCTGGACCGGGCGCTGCGGACGGCCGTCGACGCGACGTTCAACTGCCTGAGCGTGGACACCGACACCTCCACCTCCGACACCGTCGCGGTGCTCGCCAACGGCGCGGCCGGCCCGGTCGATCCCGAAGAGTTCGCCGCCGCCCTCGCCGCCCTCTGTCTGGACCTGACCCGGCAGCTCGCCAGCGACGGCGAGGGCGCCACCAAGCTCCTGCGGGTCACCGTGACCGAGGCGCGCGACGCCGCGCAGGCCAAGCGCATCGCCAAGAGCGTCGTCAACTCGCCCCTGGTCAAGACCGCCGTCTACGGCGCGGACCCCAACTGGGGACGGGTCCTGATGGCCGTCGGCAAGAACACCGACGACCGCGACATCGAGCCGCACCGCGTCACCGTCGCCTTCGGCGGCACCGAGGTCTACCCGACCGAGCCGACCCCGGAACTGCTCGCGGACCTCACCGCCGCGCTGCGCCGCAGCGAGGTCGACCTCGCCGTCACCCTCGGCATCGGCGACGGCGCGGCGACCGTGTTCGGCTGCGACCTGTCCCCCGGGTACGTCCGGATCAACGCGGACTACACGACGTGAACCGCCCCGCCCACGGCCCCGGCCCGTTGCTGGTCGTCCCGCAGTGGCAGTGGCAGTGGCAGTGGCAGTGGCAGTGGCAGGGGTCGGCGGCCGGCGCGCCGCAGCGGGTGGCGGCCGGCGCGCACCGCCTGGGCACCCTGCTGCCGGCTGTTCACCGGACCGGCCTTCCAACAGGGCGCCGGTGCGGGACGGTTCCGCTCAGGCGTCGACCGGCTGCCAGGCCGCTCGGTCGCCGTCCGCCCGGACCCGCCCGAAGACCACGTCGGCGAAGTGGATGCCGAAGCCGACGGTGTCCGGCTCCCGGAGTTCCGCGATCAGGCGGCGGCGGGCGGCGACGGCCGCCGCGGGGTCGTGGTCGGGGGCCGCGCGCCACTCCGGGTGGCCGATCTGGATCGGCGAGTGCAGGGCGTCGCCGAAGGCGATCAACCGCCGCCCGCCCGCGGTGATTTCGTAGCCGGCGTGCCCCGGTGTGTGGCCGCCGTAGAACCGGATCCGCACGCCGGGGAAGACCTCCTCGCCGTCCGCCACGGTCCGGACGCGGGGCGCCAGTGCGCCGAGGATCTCCGGGCCGATGCCGTGCGCCGCCATCAGGTCGCGGTGGGCCCACTCGGGCTCGGCGATCAGGTAGTCGGCGTGCGCGAAGGCGGGGCGGTCGCTGCCCGGGGCGGGGTGCCAGGCCCAGCCGAGGTGGTCGGTGTGGAGGTGGGTGACGGCCACCGCCTCGATGTCGGCCGGCGTGCGGCCGAGGGCGGCGAGGTTGTCCAGCAGCGCGCCGCCGTGCAGGGCGCCGTGGGCGTTGCCCGGTTCGGCCGGCAACGACTGCGGTCCGACGCCGGCGTCGATCAGCAGCGCCCGGTCGCCGTGCTCCACCAGGAGTCCGCCGACGCCCGCCACCAGGTTGCCGGTCGCGTCCAGGTACTCGGGGTGCGCGGCCCAGGTCGCGTCCGTGGTGTCCGGCAGCCAGCGGCGCGGGACCAGCTGCACCGCGCCGTCCGGCACGTACGTGACGGTGGTCGCGCCGAGCCGCAGGGAGCGGCGGACGGCGGGTCGGCGGAGACGTTCGTGGGTGCTGGGTGCGGCGGTGCTCATGGTCGCGGTCCTTTCGGAAGGGGCGTGCGGGGCAGGGGTGTTGCGGCGCTCCCCACTGCGGCGGGGCGCCGGCGCCGCACCGGAACGCGGCGACACCGCCACCATAAGCATCAAGCTTTAATGATTCAAGCTCGGATTATTTAGGCTAGGTGTACTTGGTAGGATGACCCCATGACGACGAACCCGGAAGAACAGGCCCTCGCGGAGCGCCAGCTGTGCGGCCTGGTGAACGGGTTGGCCCAGCAGATCGCCGACCACGTCCGCCGGCGCGCGGCCACGCTGGGCCTCACCGCCCCCCAGGCCACCGCGCTGCGCGAACTGGCCGGGCCGTTGACGATGCGGGAGCTCGCCGAGCGGATGAGCTGCGAGCCCTCCAACGCCACGTTCGTCGTCGACAAGCTCGAAAAGCAGCAGCTGATCGAGCGGCGACCGCACCCCGTCGACCGCCGCGCCAAGCAGCTCGTCCTCACCCCGCAGGGCACCGAACTCCGCGCCCGGCTGCTCGCACTCCTGGAGGCCGAGTCCCCGCTCGCCGGACTCGACGAGGAGGAACGGAGCGCGTTGCAGGGCCTGTTGGCGCGTGCCGTGGCGCACCCCGCGAAGGGCGCGCCGCCGGCGCAGCGGTGACGCGCGGGCGGTCGGGGCGCCGCGCCGCCCTCAGGCCCACTCGACGAGTTGCAGCACCACGCCGTTCGGATCGGTGACCTGGAACAGGCGCTCGCCCCAGGGCTCTTCGCGCAGCGGCATGGTGAGCGGCACCCCGGCCCGGCGCAGGCGCTCCTCGTGGCCCGCGAGGTCGGTGACGGTGAAGGCGAGGATCAGGCCGCCGGCCCGCTGGTCGCGCTGCGCGGCGGGCAGCATCTCGGTGCCGCGCTGCAACAGCACGAGGTCGACGGCGGCCGCTTCGTGGGTCAGCTTGGCGAAGCCGTCGGCGGCCGCGACCTGGGTGTAGCCGAAGTGCGCGATCAGGAAGTCGCGGGAGGCGGACACCTCGTCGACGGTCAACGAGACGGTGGAAGCGGTGATGGTGATGGGGTCTCCTCGGGGGCGGGCGGCGACGCGCACCGCAAAAATTACGACGGGCGTAAATTTAGAATGAGGGCATGGAGGGGTCAAGGGGCTTTTTATGTCGGAGGTAAAGTCGTGCCATGGATGTCGAGCCCCCCTTGGGCCTCCGCGAGGCCAAGAAGCAGGAGACCAGGCAACTGATCTCCGACCACGCCACCCGCCTCTTCCAGCGGCAGGGCTTCGAGGCGACGACGATCGCGGAGATCGCCACCGCCGCCCGCGTGGCGAAGAAGACGGTCACCAACTACTTCGCGCGCAAGGAGGACCTGGCGCTCGACCACCACGAGGAGTTCACCGCGAGCCTCGCCCGCGCCGTGGACGCCCGGGAGCCGGGGGAGTCCGCGCTCGCCGCGGTGCGCCGCGCCTTCGGCACCGCCCTGCGCGAGCGCGACCCCGTCGCGGGCTTCGCCGGGCCGGCCTTCGCCCACATGGTCGCCGACAGCCCCACCCTCACGGCCCGGCTGCGGGAACTGCACGAGCAGCGGGAACGCGCGCTGGCCGGCGCGCTCGCCGCGGCCACCGGCGCGCCGGCGGACGACGTCCTGCCCCGCGCCGCGGCCGCCCAACTGGCCGCCGCACTGCGCCTCTTGTTCGTGCGCATCCAGGAACGCACGCTGGCCGGCGACCCCGAAGCGGAGATCGCCGCGACGATCGGCGCCGAGGCCGAGCGGGTCTTCGACCAGCTCGAACCGGCCCTGGGGCGCTACGCGGTCCGGTAGTTCCGCGGGCCGGCCGCCGCCCCCCCCGGGGTGCGGGGCGCGGCGGCCGGCGCGGGGCGTCAGAGCCGGTCGAGGAGTGCGGTCAGCTTGGCGACCTCGGCGGCCTGGCCGCGGACGACGTCGTCCGCGAGCTTCTTGGCGGTGGCGTTCCGGCCGCGCCGCTGCTCGTCCTTGGCCATGTCGATCGCCCCCTTGTGGTGGGCGATCATCATCGTCGCGAACGCGCGGTCGAACGCGCGGCCCTTGGCGGCCTTGAGCGCCTTCATGTCCTCGTCGGACATCATCCCGGACATGCCGGAGCCGTGCCCGCCGGCCCCGGAACCGTGGTCCATGGAGCCGGAGCCGTGGTCCATGCCCGGCATGGCGCCGGCGGACTCGGGCTTGCCCCACGCCTTCAACCAGGCGCGCATCCGCTGGATCTCGGGGTCCTGCGCCTGCTTGATCGCCGCGACCAGCTTCTTGACCTCCGGGTCGGTGGCGCGGCCGTCGGCGAGCCGGGCCATCTCCAGGGCCTGCTGGTGGTGCGGGATCATCATCTGCGCGAACCTCACGTCCGTGTCGCCGACCGGCCCCGGGGCGGGGTTGCCGCCGGCGGTGGCGGACGGACTGCCGCCGTGGTCCGCGGAGCCCTTGCGGTCGGCTTCGGTGGCGCCGCCGCAGGCGGCGAGGAGCAGGACCGCGGAGGCGGCGAGTGCGGTGAGGGCCAGTCGGCGGGCCCCGGGACGGGGAGTCCGGCGGGCGGGGCGGTCGGTGCGCTGATGCGCGGTCATATCGATACCTCGTGCTGTCTGTGCGGTGGACTACTCGGACGAACGCGGGGGCGTGCGGGCAGCGCGGGGCGCCCGCGGTGGCGTTCGGCCTAGATCCGCAGGATCGACAGCTCGGCGAGGTCCGGGGGCCGCGGCGGGGGATGGGGCCGCATCCGGGCGAGCGTGCCGGCGCGCAGCGGGACCAGCCAGTCGGTCCGGCGGCGCAGCGCCCCGTACAGCAGGGCGGCCAGCGCCCAACTCCCCAGGACGGCCAGGCACAGCGACGTCATGTCCATCCCCGCGCCGGGCCCGTGTGAGGAGGGGCCGGGTGAGACGGCCCCGGGGTGCGCGGCGGCGTGTCGCTGGTGCGCGGCCGGCCCGGCGGCCGGGGCCGGGTGGGTGCGGGCCGCGGCGCCGTGCGCGGCGGTCGCCGCACGGGCGTCCGGCGTGTCGGAGTGGCCCGTGGGGTGGCCCAGGGTGTGCATCGCGAAGACGCCCAGGGCGAGCACGGCGACCAGCAGCAGGTGCCCCCAGGCACCGGCCGCCCGCATCCGCCGGTTCGTCCGCATCTCCTCGACCTCCCGGATCCGAGGGTAGGGCAGGCCGCGTCCGGCGGGCGGCGCACCCCCACCCCTCACCCACATACCCCCGGGGGGTGGGGTCGGGTCTGGTCGCGGAGTGCCGGTGCCGTCAGGCCGGACGAGAGGGAAAGGGGATTCGGGAAGTCTCCCCGGCCTCCCCCGCTCGCCGCCGGCCACGAGCGCCCCGGTGACAGATCTGGTGCGGTGCCGCCGGGGCCTCGGCCCCTTCCCGGTGCGTCACTGGTCCGCGGCCTGGAACCCCCGCAGCCGCAGGCTGTTGCCGACGACGAAGACCGAGGAGAAGGCCATCGCGGCCCCCGCGATCATCGGGTTGAGCAGCCCGGTCGCGGCCAGCGGCAGCGCCGCGACGTTGTACGCGAAGGCCCAGAAGAGGTTGGACTTGATGGTCCCCAGGGTGCGGCGGGAGAGCCGGATGGCGTCGGCCGCGGCCCGCAGGTCACCCCGTACGAGGGTGAGGTCGCCGGCCTCGATGGCGGCGTCGGTCCCGGTGCCCATGGCCAACCCGAGGTCCGCCCGGGCCAGCGCCGCCGCGTCGTTGACGCCGTCGCCGACCATCGCCACGGTCCTGCCCTCCTGTTGGAGGCGCCGGACCACCTCGACCTTGTCCTGCGGCAGCACTTCGGCGATCACCCGGTCCGCGTCGATGCCGACCTCGGCCGCGACGGAGCGCGCCACCGCCGCGTTGTCGCCGGTCAGCAGCACCGGCGTCAGGCCGAGCGCGCGCAGCCGGCGGATCGCCTCCGGGCTGCTGTCCTTGACGGCGTCGGCGACCTCCAGCACGGCCCGGGCCGCGCCGTCCCACGCCACCGCGATCGCGGTCCGCCCGTTCGCCTCGGCCGCCGCCTTGGCCCGGGCCAGCTCCTCAGGGAGCGGGATCGCCCATGCGGCCAGCAACTGCTCCCGGCCGACCAGCACGGCGTGCCCGTCGACGACGCCCTGGACGCCGAGCCCGGCGATGTTGGCGAAGTCCTCCGGCACCGGCAGGATGCCCACCTGCGCGCTCGCGCCCGCCGCCACGGCCCGCGCGATCGGGTGTTCCGAGGAGTGCTCCAACGCACCGGCCAGCCGCAGCACTTCGGCCTCGTCGGTGCCCGCCGCGGTGTGCGTGGCCAGCAGGGTCATCCGGCCCGTGGTGACGGTGCCGGTCTTGTCCAGGACGATGGTGTCGACCTTGCGGGTGCTCTCCAGGACCTCCGGGCCCTTGATGAGGATGCCGAGCTGTGCGCCGCGGCCGGTGCCGACCAGCAACGCGGTCGGCGTGGCGAGCCCCAGCGCGCACGGGCAGGCGATGATCAGCACCGCGACCGCCGCGGTGAAGGCGGCCGTCAGGCCGGCGCCGCTGCCGATCCAGAAGCCGAGGGTGGCCAGGGCGAGCGCGAGGACGACCGGGACGAAGACCGCGGAGATCCGGTCGGCGAGCCGCTGGGCCGCCGCCTTGCCGTTCTGCGCGTCCTCCACCAGCTTGGCCATCCGGGCCAGTTGGGTGTCCGCGCCGATGCGGGTGGCCTCCACGACGAGCCGGCCGCCGACGTTGAGGGTGGCACCGGTGACGCCGTCGCCGGCCGTGACCTCCACCGGCACCGATTCGCCGGTCAGCATCGAGGCGTCCACGGCGGACGCGCCGTCCACCACCGTGCCGTCCGTCGCGATCTTCTCGCCCGGGCGGACCAGGAACCGGTCGCCGACGCGCAACCGCCCGATCGGCACGGTCTCCTCGCGGCCGTCGCGCAGCACGGTGACGTCCTTGGCGCCCAGTTCCATCAGTGCCTTGAGCGCCGCGCCGGCCTTCCGCTTGGAGCGCGCCTCGAAGTACCGGCCGGCCAGGATGAAGGCGGTGACGCCGGCCGCCGCCTCCAGGTAGATGTTCCCCGCGCCGTCGGTGCGGGCGATGGTCAGCTCGAACGGGTGGGTCATGCCGGGGGTGCCGGCGGTGCCGAAGAACAGCGCCCACAGCGACCACAGGAACGCGGCGGAGGTGCCGACCGAGATCAGGGTGTCCATGGTGGCCGCGCCGTGCCGGGCGTTGGTCCACGCGGCGCGGTGGAACGGCCAGGCGGCGTAGGTGACGACCGGTGCGGTCAGCGTCAGCGACAGCCACTGCCAGTACGTGAACTGCAACGCCGGGACCATGGCCAGCACGATCACCGGGACGGCCAGTGCGACCGCGGTGACGAGCCGCTGCCGCAGCGGCCGCAGGGGGTCGGTCTCCGCGGTGCCGCCCGTGTCGCCCCCGGTGCCGCCCGCGGTGCCGTCCCCACCGGCGGGGACGAGCGGCGCGGGCTCCTGCGCGGTGTACCCGGTGGCCTCGACCGTGGCGATCAGGTCCCGGACCGACACGTCGTCCTGGAAGGCGACCTTCGCCTTCTCGGTGGCGTAGTTGACGGTGGCCTCGACCCCGTCCATGCGGTTGAGCTTCTTCTCGATCCGGGCCGCGCAGGAGGCGCAGGTCATGCCGCCGATGGCGAGCTCGACCTCGGTGGCGCCGGGGCTGGTGGTGGTCATGTCTGCTCCTCGCAGCTCACGGAAATAGGGGTGCGGACGGGGTGCGTGCGGGCCGGTCAAGAGGGGCTGCGACCCGGCCGCCAATACCCTAGGGGGGTATCCGGTCGGCGTGACTCATGTATACCCCCCGCCCGTATGCATGGCAAGCACCCGTGGCGGGTTGACTTGTTACCCCCTGGGGGTATGGTGTGGGCGCATCGATCGGCCGCGACACCGGCGGTACCCGCCACCGGCGGCCCCTGAGGAGGGATTGCGCCATGCACACCGGACTGAAGGTCGGGATCTTCGCCACCGCGCTCGCCGCGACGTTCGGCTCCGCCTACGGCGTGGGGAAGGCGGTCGGCCCCGTACTGCCGGACGCCCCCGCGGCCCGGCACGCCGGGCACGCCGGGCACGCCGGGCGGAGCGGCGGAGCGACCGCCCCGGCCGCGCCCGGCGGACTCCGGGTCGCCGAGGGCGGCTACGCCCTCGACCTGAAGACCCCGGCGGTCACCGCCGGCACCCCCGCCGACGCGGGTGCGGACGGAGTCACCGGCGGCGACCGCCAGGCGGCCGGCGGCGCCCGTCGGCACTGACCGCCCGGGCCGCCGTGCCCCGCCCGAGCGGCTGCGCCGGCCCCGGCCACCGCCCCCGGTCTTGACTCTTTCCACCACGAGAGCAGCCGGGAGCTTTACTGCACATTGGTTGCAAGTAAAACCAACCCGCAGGAATGTAGGGGGGTGCTCCGGTAGAGGCCGGTGCCGAACGGAAGAAAGCAGTACCAGCCATGCCTACGCCCCCCGCCCTGACCCTGGCCGGACAGGCCCCGCCGTCACGCCGACAGCGGATCGCGCGGTCCATGACCCGCGCCGAGTGGGGGCGGATGGCGGGCATGGCCGGGTTCATTCTCGCGCTGCACGTGATCGGCTGGTTCACCCTGGTGGCGATCGTGGCCCCGGAGCACTACAGCCTCGGCACCAAGAGCTTCGGCATCGGCATCGGGGTGACCGCGTACACCCTCGGCATGCGGCACGCCTTCGACGCCGACCACATCGCCGCCATCGACAACACCACCCGCAAGCTCATGCACGAGGGGCAGCGGCCGCTCTCGGTCGGCTTCTGGTTCTCGCTGGGCCACTCCAGCATCGTCTTCGGCCTGGCGTTCCTGCTGTCCCTCGGCGTCAAGGCGCTCGCCGGACCGGTCAAGGACGACAACTCCCAGCTGCACGCGGTGACCGGCCTGATCGGCACGACCGTCTCGGGCGTCTTCCTCTACGTCATCGCCGCGATCAACATCGTGATCCTGGTCGGGATCTGGGGGGTCTTCCGGCGGATGCGGGCCGGCGACTTCGACGAGGCCGCGCTGGAGGACCAGCTCAACAACCGCGGCCTGATGAACCGCCTGCTCGGCCGCGTCATGAAGTCGATCACCAAGCCCTGGCAGATGTACCCGCTGGGCCTGCTCTTCGGCCTCGGCTTCGACACCGCCACCGAGGTCGCGCTGCTGGTACTGGCCGGCTCCGGTGCCGCCTCCGGGCTGCCCTGGTACGCCATCCTCTGCCTGCCGGTGCTGTTCGCTGCCGGCATGAGCCTGCTCGACACCATCGACGGCTCGTTCATGAACTTCGCCTACGGCTGGGCCTTCTCCAAGCCGGTCCGCAAGGTCTACTACAACCTCACCATCACCGGTCTCTCGGTGGCCGTCGCCCTGATCATCGGGACGGTGGAGCTCCTCGGCCTGCTCGCCGACAAGTTCGACCTGCACGGCGCCTTCTGGAACTGGGTCGGCGGCCTGGACCTCAACGTCATCGGCTTCGCCATCGTCGGACTGTTCTTCCTCACCTGGATCGTCGCCCTCGCCGTCTGGAAGTTCGGGCGCATCGAGGAGAAGTGGACGGCCCACGTCCGCCCGGCGGAGGAGCCGGCCGCGGACTGATCCCACCGTGCCGCCCCGGCGCCCCGCGGCCCGCTCTCCGGGCGGGCCGCGGGGCGCCGGCGTCAGGGCGCGGGGGTTGCGGCGTCGCCGGAACCGGCGTCCTCGGCGGCGTGCGAGGCCAGCACGCCGGTGCGGTGCCGCTGCACGAACCAGTAGTAGGCGAACCCGCCCAGCCCCACCACACCGATGAACACGAACGCGCCCCAGCGCAGGTACCAGTGCTGCGGGCCGGTGGCGTTGTAGACCGCCGCGCGCGGCCAGGCGAGGTTGATCGACATCGCCAGGCCCCAGAGCACCGCCAGCACGTTCACCGGCAACCCGAACCTGCCCAGCGAGAAGCTGCCCTTCGGCACCGACCAGTTGCCGCGCAGCCGCTGCACCAGCATCGGCAGCGTCACCATCAGGTAGGCCAGGTAGATCATGATGATCGCGATGCTGGTGATCACCGAGAAGATCTGCGGCTGGTCGACGTTGATCAGCAGGATCACGATCCCGACCAGCCCGATCACGATCGCGGGCACCACCGGCGTCTGGAACCGCGGGCTGACCCGGGCCAGCTGCCCGGACGCCGGGAGGTTGTTGTCGCGGGCCATCGCGAACGCCAGCCGGATGGCCGCGGTGTGCACCGCCAGCTCGCAGACGGTGATCGCGATGACCACGCACCACAGCACGGCCTGACCGACCGTCGACCCCAAGGTGGCCAGGACCACGTACTGCAGGCCGTCCACCGACAACCGCTCGTCGTGCAGGTCGGGCACCGCCAGCAGCGCGAACAGCAGGATCAGGCCGCCGATGAGGAACGAGGCGACCAGCGCCCGCAGGATCGCCCGGGGCGCGTTGCGGGCCGGATCCTTGGACTCCTCACCGAGCGAGGAGGCGGTGTCGAAGCCGTACATGACGTAGGCGGAGGCGAGCGAGGCGGTCAGGAACGCGCCCAGGTACCCCAGACTCTGGCCCTGGCCCTTGCCGAAGGTGTCCGTCAGCGCGGTCGCCGGGCCGCGGGTGACGTGCGCCGCCAGCAGCAGGATCAGCACGACGGCGGCGATCAGCTCGATGGCCACGCCCGCCGAGTTGATCCGCGCCATCAGCTTCACGCCGAAGGCGTTGACCAGGGTGGTGAAGGCGATCAGGACGGCGCCCAGGAGGACCGCGTTGGCGGCCGCGTCGGTCTTGCCGGTGCCGTCCCCGACGAACTGGAACCACGACGAGATCTGCGGCAGCGTCACCTGGTACGCCAGTGCCACCGCGGCCAGCGACACCATGGACGCGGTGAGCATCATCCAGCCGCCGAGCCAGCCCACGTGCGGACCGCCGAGCTGCTTCGCCCAGTTGTAGATGGACCCGGCCACCGGATAGCGGCAGGCCAGCTCGCAGAAGCAGAGCGCCACCATCAGCTGGCCGACGAAGACCATCGGCCAGGACCACCAGTACGCGGGACCGCCGTGGCTCACGCCGAAGTAGAACAGCTGGAAGGTGCCGGTGAGGATGGAGATGTAGCTGATGCCGGCGGCGAAGGTGTGGAAGGTGCCGAGGGTCCGCTTGAGTTCGGGCTTGTAGCCGAGCTCCGCCAGCGCCCCGTCCTCGTGCCCCGCGTCGTGCCCGCCGTCGCCGGACGGACCGCCGGCGCCGGAGCCCGGTGGCACGGAACCGCTCACTCGAACCACCTCTGCGGGACCGGCGCGGTGTTCCGCCAGACGTGCTTTGCCTCCTGGTACTCCGCCAGCCCGGCCGGCCCCAACTCCCGGCCGACCCCGGACTGCTTCATCCCGCCCCACTCGGCCTGCGGCACGTACGGATGGAAGTCGTTGATCCACACCGTGCCGGCCCGCAGCCGGGACGCCACCCGGTGCGCACGCTCGGCGTCCTGGGTCCACACCGCCCCGGCCAGCCCGTACACCGTGTCGTTGGCCAGCGACACCGCCTCCGCCTCGTCCCGGAACCGCTCCACGGTCAGCACCGGCCCGAACGACTCGTCGCGCACCACCGACATGTCCGGGGTGCACTCGTCGAGCACCGTCGGCAGGTAGTAGAAGCCGTCCGCCAACTCCGGATCGTCCGGTGGCGCCCCACCGCAGCGCAGTACGGCGCCCTCGGCCAGCCCGGCCGCCACGTACGCCGCGACCTTCGCCCGGTGCTCCGCGGAGATCAGCGGCCCGGTGCGGGCCCGCTCGTCGAACGGGCCGCCGAGCGGGATCCGCCGGGCCCGGGCGACCAGTTCGTCGACGAAGCGGTCGTGCAGCTCGTCCTGGACGAGCAGCCGCGCGCCGGCCGAGCAGACCTGCCCGGAGTGCAGGAAGACCGCGGTCAGGGCGTAGTCGACGGCGGTGTCGAAGTCGGCGTCCGCGAAGACGATGTTGGGGTTCTTGCCGCCCAGTTCGAGGGCGATCTTCTTGACCGTGGGGGCCGCCGCGGCCATGATCCGACGGCCGGTCACCAGCCCGCCGGTGAACGACACCAGGTCCACCCGCGGATCCTCGGTCAGCGGCGCCCCCACCAGCGGGCCGGTGCCCAGCACCAGGTTCGCCGCGCCGTCCGGCACCCCGGCCTCGGCCAGCAGCCGCATCAGGTGGATCGCGGTGTGCGGCGTCAGCTCGCTCGGCTTCAGCACGAAGGTGTTCCCGGTGACCAGGGCCGGCGCGACCTTCCAGGCGGTCTGCAACAGGGGGTAGTTCCACGGCGTGATCAGCGCGCAGACCCCGACCGGCTCGTGCCGCACGGTGCTGTCCACCTCGGGCGTCCCGGCGTCCACCACCCGGTCGGTGCCGCCGGACGCGCCGAGGTTGCCGAAGTACCGGAAGCAGCCGGCGATGTCGTCCATGTCGTAGCCGCTCTCCACCAGCCGCTTGCCGGTGTCCAGCGACTCGGCCCGGGCCAGCGCCTGGCGGTCCCGTTCCAGCAGCTCGGCGACGCGGAGCACCACCCGCCCGCGCTCGGCGGCCGGGGTCCCGGGCCAGGGCCCGTCGTCGAACGCCAGCCGGGCGGCGGCGACCGCGGCCGCCGCGTCCTTCGGGCCGCCCTCGTCGACCGTCGCGACCAGCGTGCCGTCCGCCGGGCAGCGGATCTCCCGCGCCTGCCCGTCGGCCGCTGCGGTCCACTGACCGCCGATGAACAGCTCCGGCATGGGTGCGCCTCCGGTCTCGTCTCCGGGCGGGGGCACGCACGGGACGGGCGCCCTGCCGCGGTGATCTCTGACGGTGGTGATCTGGGTACCGAGCGTAAGGGGGGCGTCGGGGGAGTGCACGGTGCGCGACGGCGGCGCGCGCGGGCGGGGTGCGGGGTGGGGCCGATGGGGTGACCGACCGGCGCTGTCCGACAATGGGGGCATGCACCTCGTCCCCGACGCCGCCGCGTACCTCGCCGGCCGCTGGCACATCGAGCGCACCGTGCACGACCTGCGAGCCGACACCACCGGCACCTTCCGGGGCACCGCGGACTTCATCCCGGACGGCCCGGACGGCGCGCTGCGCCATGCCGAGGAGGGCGTGCTGACCTGGCAGGGCGTCGAGCACCCGGCGACCCGCACGCTGTGGCTGCGGCCCCGGACCGACGGCACCGCCGCCGTCACCTTCGAAGACGGCCGGCCCTTCCACGACCTGGACCTGCGCAGCGGCCGGTGGACCGCGGTCCACCCCTGCGCCGCGGACCACTACGAGGGCACCTTCACCGTCCTCGCAGCGGACCGTTGGGACCTGACGTGGCGGGTCACCGGCCCGCACAAGGACCAGCTGCTGCGCTCGGTCCACCGCCGGGCCGACTGACGCCCGCGCCCACCGGTGCGAGCCGCCCCGCGCTCCGCTACGGCTTGACCGCCTTCAGCGCGTACAGCATCGGAATGATGGGTTCCGAGTCCGGCAGCCGCCACCAGCCGTCGGCGTCCGGCACCATCGACGGGAAGCGCGGCCACGGCAGCACCTCCGTCTCCCGCACGCTCTGCACGGTCAGCCCGGCCCCGACCACCGCGGTGACGACCTCGCCGACGCCGTGCCGCCACTCGTAGCTCGTCGTGGCGCCCTGGAGGGGCGGGCCGTCGGTGTAGGTGGTGGGGGTGTCGCTGCGCAGCGCGCCCCGACCGGCCAGGTAGTCGTTGCGGAGCAACAGCGGCGGGGCGGCCGGGTCCGCGGGCGGCGTCGCGCCGAGGGCGTTCAGCAGCGGGTGGAACTCCACCAGGTAGAACGTCCCGCCCGGCCGCAGCAGTTCGGCGACGGTCCCCGCCCAGGCGGCGAGGTCCGGCAGGTAGCAGACCGCGCCCTTGCCGGTGTAGACCACGTCGAACCGACGGTCGCCGAGCGCCTCCACCGCGCGGTACACGTCCGACCGGACGAACTCCATCTCCCGCCCGGCCGCCGCGGCCAGCCGCCGCGCCTGTGCCACCGCTTCGGCGGAGAAGTCCAGCCCCACCGCCCGCGCCCCCCGGTCGGCGAAGGCCGCGGTCTCGGTGCCCAGGTGGCACTGGAGGTGCAGCACGTCGCGTCCGGCCACGTCCCCGAGGTCGGCCCACTCGAACGGCGCGAACCAGTCCTCGGCGCTCCGCGTCCCGTCCAGCCCGTAGAAGGCACTGGCGACGTGGACCGGGGTGCGCGCGTCCCAGTTGGCCTCGTTGGCACGCACCATCTCCGCGGTGCCGGGCGGCCCCGGTCGTGCGCCGACGGGTCGGGCGGGCACCGCCCGGTCGGTGGACTCGCTCTGTTCTGTGGTCATGCCCCCTCTTCTACCTGTCGACGCCGCCCGCACACCAGGCCGTCGCCCCGCCCCGACCGGTACCGGCCACCCGGCCGACCGCCGCCACCCGGCCGCCGGCGAGCGCCAGCCGCCGGGTCGCCCGGCCGGCGAGCGCCTCGTCGTCGGTGGCGACGACGCACGTGAGCCGGTACTCGCCCCACACCCGCAGCAGCAACGCGGCGAAGTCCGCCCGGGCGGCCGGCGGCAGCCCCTCCGTCGGCCGGTCCGCGAGCAGCACCGCGGGCCGTTTGACCAACGCCCGGGCCAGCGCCGCCCGCCGCCGCGCGTACCGGTCCAACTGCCCCGGCAGCAGGTCGCCGCGGTCGGCCAGCCCGACCGCCGCCAGCGCCTCCCCGGCCAACTCCCAGCGGTCCACCGGCCGCAGCCCCAACGGGGCCAGCGCGGCGGCCACGCCCTGCCGCACGGTCGACCCGGCGAGCGACCCGAGGGCCTCGTCGTCGCCGGTGCCGAGCAGCCCGATCGATTCGGTGCGGATCCGGCCGAGCCGGGACGCGGTGACCGTGGCCAGATCCGTACCGTCGAGCAGCACGCTGCCCCGGGTCGGGCGCTCCAGTCCGCCCAGGATCCGCAACAGCGTCGAAGAGCCCGCGCCGGGCGGCCCCTGGACGGCGAGCGCACCGCCGGCCGCCAGGGAGAAACCGACGTCGTCCAGGGCCCGCACCAGGTCACCGCCGCGTCGGTAGTGCTTGGTCACGCCGCTCAGGTGGTACACGGTGCCGTCTCCTCACGGGCCGCCGGGCCGCGGCTCCGGGATCGACCGTAACCACCCCGTGTGACCGACCCATGAGCGGAACGTGAGAGCCGGATGAGAGCGCCTGCACGGATCACCCGGCGGCGCCCTCCGGCGATGTCCCGGCGATGTCCCGGCGGGGTCCCGGCGACGGCCCGCCGCTGGCGCGGGGCGCGCGGCCCGCGCCGGTCGGTGCAACCGGTCGACTGCCCACGGCGTCACGGCAGTTGGAGACGGGGCGCGGCACCCGTACGGTGGCCGTCACGGCAATCCGACGGGAAGAGTGGGGAATGAGCCAAGAAACCCGGCCGCTGTCCAGCGCTGTCGACGTGAGCATCCCGAGTGTCGCGCGGATGTACGACTACTACCTCGGCGGCAAGGACAACTACGCCGTGGACCGCGAGGCGTGCGAGGAGCTGAGCAAGGTCGTCCCGAGCACCCAGGTGCTGGCGATCAACAACCGGCGCTTCCTGCGCCGGGTGGTCCGCTGGCTGGCCCAGGAGCAGGGCATCCGGCAGTTCGTCGACCACGGCTCTGGCCTGCCGACGCAGGACAACGTCCACCAGGTCGCCCAGCAGGTCGACCCGCGGTCCCGCGTGGTGTACGTCGACAACGACCCGATCGTGCTGGCGCACGGCCGCGCGCTGCTGGAGGAGAACGACAACACCGCCGTCATCCAGGCCGACATGCGGGACACCGACGGCATCTTCGACAGCCCGGAGGTCCGCCGGCTGATAGACCTCGACGAGCCGGTCGCCGCGCTCTTCGTCTCCGTGCTGCACTGCATCCCGGACGCCGACGACCCCGCCGCGCTGGTCCGCCGGGTCGCCGAACGCCTCGCCCCCGGCAGCTTCCTGGTGGTCTGTCAGCTCGTCAGCGAGGACGCCGCGACGCGGGACTTCGTCACCGAGTTCATGCGGGTCAGCACCCAGGGGAGCTGGGGCCGGGTCCGGCAGCAGCACGAACTGCGGTCCTACCTGGACGGGTTGGAGATCCAGGAGCCGGGGTTGGTGGAGGTCTCGACCTGGCGGCCGGACGCGGCGGACGCCGGCCCCAAGCAGCTGACCCAGGAGTGGATCGAGTACGGCGGCGTGGCGCGCAGGCCGTAGCGCACCGACGGAGAGCGGGAGCGGCGGGCGGGGCGGGCCGGGGCCGGCGGTCCGGCCCCGCCGCAGTCACCCCAGCTGCTCCAGCAGCTCTTCCAGCATCGCCAGCGAGCGCCGCGGGGACTCGGCCTGGGCGCTGAGCCGGTCCATCACCGCCAGGTAGTGGTCGACGTCGTCCCGCTTGTCCAGGTAGAGCGCGCTCGTCAGCTGCTCCAGATAGACGATGTCCGGGAGGTCGGGCTCCAGGAAGCGCAGGATGGTGATCGGTCCGCCCGCCGCGGCCAGGCCGCCGAGGGCGAACGGCGCGATCTGGAGGGTGACGTTGGGGCGCCGCGCCATCTCCAGCAGGTGCCGGAGCTGATCGGCCATCACCTCCGGTCCGCCCAACGGCCGGCGCAGGCATGCCTCGTCGAGGATGGCCCACAGCCGCGGCGCGTCGGTGAGCGCGAGCAGTTCCTGCCGCTGCATCCGCAGCGCCACCCGCTGCGCGGTCTCCTCCGGGGCGGACCCCGGGTGGCCCAGCAGCGCCACCGCGCGGGCGTACTCCGCGGTCTGCAACAGGCCCGGCACGAACTGGACTTCGTAGGTGCGGATCACCGAGGCGGCCGACTCCAACCCCAGGTGGGTCTCGAACCAGCTGGGCAGCACGTCGCTGTACTGGTGCCACCAACCGGGCGTGCTGGTCCGGCGGGCGAGGGTCAGGAAGGTGGCGCGGGCGGTGCTGTCGAGGACGCCGTACAGCGTCAACAGGTCCGCGACGTCCCGCTCCTTGCAGCTCACCCGGCCCAGTTCGAGGCGGCTGATCTTGGCGTGGGAGGCGCGGATGGCGTCGCCGGCCGCCTCGCGAGTGATGCCGGCGGCCTCCCGGAGCCGGCGCAGCTGGGTGCCCAGCACGATGCGCAGGACGGTGGGGCCGCCGCGTGGATGTTCCAGATAGCGGCGCAGGGACAGATCGCTGTGCGGCTGCGCGGCGCTCATAACTGACTCCCCTGAGTGGTCGGGCCGACGCCCAGTGTCCCATTGCCCCGAGGAGGCGTACACCTACGCCGACTATCCGGCCGACATATGCCTCAGTCGTTGCCCCCGAAGGCGGTCGTCTGCTCAGTCGTGGGGGAACAGATCGTCGAATTCGCCGTCCTTGGCCCCCTGGACGAAGGCGGCCAGTTCGGCACGGGTGTAGATCAGCGCCGGGCCGGAGGCGTGTCGCGAGTTGCGTACCGCGACCCCGCCGTCCGGAAGAAGCGCCAGTTCAACGCAGTTACCACTGGGGTTGCTGCGGCGGCTCTTGCGCCAGACCGCGCCCTCGATGGCGCTCGCCGGCATTCCGTTGGTCATCGATTCCATCACGGCTGCTCCCTTGGTGGGGGGTGTGCTCGGGACCGATCCGGGCGGTGATCACGGTTGGCGTGATCCTGCCCCTGGCTGGCCGTCCGTACCGATGTAATTGCAGATGCACTTGCAGCGATGGACGGCCGACGAGGATATTAGCCCTCCGGGGCGGCCCCGCCCAGACCGTCCCCCACGCGCCCAACTCGCTTGCCCCTCCGCGGAGATCGTGATGACCACACACCCGGCACAGTCCGAGCGCGACGTCCTCCGGGAAGGAGGGGAGCCAGTGACCGGCGACACCGCCCGGGAGGCGTGGTGGCTGCCGGGGCCCGACGGGTTCGCGGCCTGTGCGCTCGGCGGCGCGGCCTGCACCGTGGCCGAGGCCCGCCGCTTCACCCGGACCACCCTCGACGCCTGGCGGATGTGTCCGGGGCTCGCCGAGAGCGCGGTCCTGATCGTTTCGGAACTGGTCAGCAACGCACTGCGGCACGGCGCCACCGAATCCGCCGAGACCGTCTTCGACTCCCTCTTCGAGAACCGTTTCTGCCACGGCTGGTTGGCGCTGACCCGACAGGAGCGCGGGGTGTTGTGCGCGGTCTCGGACGGCGGCACCCAGTCACCCGTGCTGCGGCCGCAGCACGCGCTGGCCGAGTCCGGGCGCGGGCTCCACCTCGTCGACCGGCTCAGCGACTCCTGGGGCTGGACGCCGCCCGACCGGTCGGGGAAGACGGTGTGGGCCTCGGTGGTCACGGCGGCCCGCGACTGACGCTTCAGCCGCCGCCGCGCAGCAGGTAGCCGTCGCGGATCGAGGAGGGCGTGGCGAACGGTCCGCTGCCGTACGGGTGCAGGGTGATGGCGAGTTCGTTGGCGGCCGGGCCCGCCTCCGGATGGGGTGCGAAGTCGCCGTCCCTCGCGTCCAGTTGGCGCTGGACGCCCCGCTGGCAGCTCTTCGCCAACTGGTCCGCGGCGACCGGGGAGAGCGTCAGACCGGGCCGCAGCTGTACGTGGACGACGGGCCTGGCCTCCAGGTCGCCGGACGCGTCGAGGGTGAGGCAGAACCCGGAGATCAGCCCGGCCAGCGGATTGCCGTCGAAGAGTCCGCGCTCGACGTGGTGCGGATAGCTGTTGGCCCCCATGGCTGACTCCCAGGCGCCCGACGGTGGGTTGCCCCGCCATCTTCGGGGCCCGGCAACCGGGCGTCATGAGTCGGGCTACTCAGGTCCGCGGGTGAGTACCCTCGCCCGGCCGATGCAGGTCTGACGGCCGAGTGACGTTCCGTCAAGAACATTGCCGCAGGCTCATTCTGACGGTCCGTCGACGGTGCCGACGCACGGTGTCGCCGACCGGCGGGCCCGTCAGTCCGCCAGTCCGTCACCCAGGCCGAAGGCGGCGAGCAGGCGCTCCGCCGCCAGGGTCGCGGTCAGCTCGCCCGCGCGGACCGCGGCCTCGACCTCCGGGCCCAACCGGCGGACGTCCGGATGCTCCTGGAGCCGGTCGACCAGGCGCTCGCGGACCATCGACCACGTCCAGTCGACCTGTTGGGCGCGGCGGCGCTCGGCGAGCGCACCGGTGGCGTCCAACAGGGCGCGGTGCTGCTCGATCCGCTCCCACACCGCCTTCAGCCCGGTGCCCTCGCGGGCGCTGCAGGTCAGCACCGGCGGCGTCCACGCCGCGTCGGCCGGCTGCAACAGCCTTAGCGCGCCGGCGAGTTCGCGCGCCGCCGAGCGGGCGTCCCGCTCGTGCGGGCCGTCCGCCTTGTTGACCGAGACCAGGTCCGCCAGCTCCAGGACGCCCTTCTTGATGCCCTGCAACTGGTCGCCGGTGCGGGCCAGCGTCAGCAGCAGGAACGTGTCGACCATGTGGGCGACGGCGGTCTCCGACTGGCCGACGCCGACCGTCTCCACCAGCACCACGTCGTACCCCGCGGCCTCCATCACCACGATCGACTCCCGGGTCGCCCGCGCCACCCCGCCCAGCGTGCCGGACGTGGGGGAGGGGCGGACGAACGCCGCCGGGTCGGTGGCCAGCCGCTCCATCCGGGTCTTGTCGCCGAGGATGGAGCCGCCGGTCCGGCTGGAGGACGGGTCGACGGCCAGCACCGCCACCCGGTGGCCCAGCCCGGTCAGCAGCGAGCCCAGGGCGTCGATGAAGGTCGACTTGCCCACGCCCGGGACCCCGCTGATGCCCACCCGCCGGGCCGCCCCGGAGTACGGCAACAACCGCACCAGCAACTGCTGGGCCGCCGCCCGGTGATCGGCGCGGGTGGACTCGACCAGGGTGACCGCGCGGGCGATCCACGCCCGGGAGCCCGCCCGCACGCCCTCGGCGTACCGGTCGACATCGATCCTCGCAGGCATGGCCCTCCGCCCTACAGCTCGTGGCCGAGGACCGACGCCAGGTCCCGCACCAGGTCGTGGGCCGCGTCCGGGATGACCGTGCCGGGCAGGAAGACCGCGGCGGCGCCCATGTCCCGCAGCGGCTGGACGTCCTGGGGCGGGATCACCCCGCCCACCACGACGGTGATGTCCTCCCGGTCCTCCGCCGCCAACGCCTCCCGCAGCGCCGGCACCAGCGTCAGGTGGCCGGCCGCCAGCGAGGACACCCCGACGATGTGCACGTCGGCCTCCACCGCCTGCCGGGCCACCTCGGCCGGGGTCTGGAACAGCGGGCCGACGTCCACGTCGAAGCCCAGGTCGGCGAAGGCCGTGGCGATCACCTTCTGGCCGCGGTCGTGGCCGTCCTGCCCCATCTTGGCCACCAGGATGCGCGGCCGGCGGCCCTCGGCGCGCTCGAACGCGGCCACCAGCTCCCGGGTGCGCTCGACCCCCGACGAGGGGCCCGCTTCGTCTCGGTACACACCCGAGATGGTACGGATCTGGCCCGAGTGGCGGCCGTAGACCTCCTCCAGGGCGTCCGAGATCTCCCCGACGGTCGCCATCGCGCGGGCCGCGTCCACCGCCAGCGCCAGCAGATTGCCCTCCAGCCCCGGGCCGGGCGCGGCCTTCGCCGCCTCGGTCAGCGCCCGCAGCGCCCGCCGGCAGGCGTCCTCGTCGCGCTCCGCGCGCAGCCGCCGGAGCTTCTCGATCTGCTGCGCCCGCACCGCGGAGTTGTCGACCTTGAGGACCTCGATCTCCTCGTCGGTGTCCACCCGGTACTTGTTGACGCCGATCAGCGCCTGCCGCCCCGAGTCGATCCGCGCCTGGGTGCGCGCCGCCGCCTCCTCGACCCGCATCTTCGGGATGCCCGCGTCGATCGCCTTGGCCATCCCGCCGGCCTCCTCGACCTCCTCGATGTGCGCCCAGGCGCGGCGTGCCAGATCGTGGGTGAGCCGCTCGACGTACGCGCTGCCGCCCCACGGATCGATCACCCGGCAGGTGCCCGACTCCTGCTGGAGGAAGAGCTGCGTGTTGCGGGCGATCCGGGCGGAGAAGTCGGTGGGCAGGGCCAGCGCCTCGTCGAGGGCGTTGGTGTGCAGCGACTGGGTGTGGCCCTGGGTCGCGGCCATCGCCTCCACGCAGGTGCGGGTGACGTTGTTGAACACGTCCTGCGCGGTCAGCGACCAGCCCGACGTCTGCGAATGGGTGCGCAGCGAAAGGGACTTGGGGTTCTTCGGCTCGAACTTCTGGACCAGCCGCGCCCACAGCAGCCGGGCCGCGCGCAACTTGGCGACCTCCATGAAGAAGTTCATGCCGATCGCCCAGAAGAACGACAGCCGCGGCGCGAACGCGTCCACGTCCATCCCCGCCGCCAGCCCGGCGCGCAGGTACTCCACCCCGTCGGCGAGCGTGTACGCCAGCTCCAGGTCGGCCGTCGCGCCCGCCTCCTGGATGTGGTATCCGGAGATCGAGATGGAGTTGTACCGCGGCATCTTCTGCGAGGTGTACGCGAAGATGTCGGAGATGATCCGCATCGAGGGCTGCGGCGGATAGATGTAGGTGTTGCGGACCATGAACTCCTTGAGGATGTCGTTCTGGATGGTCCCGGCCAGCTTCTCGGGCGCTACGCCCTGCTCCTCGGCGGCCACGATGTAGAGGGCGAGAACGGGCAGCACCGCGCCGTTCATCGTCATCGACACCGTCATCCGGTCCAGCGGGATGCCCTCGAAGAGCTGCCGCATGTCGTAGATCGAGTCGATCGCCACGCCCGCCATGCCGACGTCACCGGTCACCCGCGGGTGGTCGCTGTCGTAGCCGCGGTGGGTGGGCAGGTCGAAGGCGACCGACAGGCCCTTCTGCCCCGCCGCGAGGTTGCGCCGGTAGAAGGCGTTGGACTCCTCGGCGGTGGAGAAGCCCGCGTACTGCCGGATCGTCCAGGGCTGGTTGACGTACATCGTCGGGTACGGGCCGCGCAGGTACGGCGCGATGCCCGGGTACGTGCCCAGGAAGTCCAGGCCGTCGAGGTCGGCCGCGGTGTAGAGCGGCTTGACGTCGATGCCCTCCGGCGTCTCCCAGGTCAGGTCCGCGACGCTCTTGCCGGTGGCCTGCTGGACCGCGTCCGTCCACCGGTCCCGGTCGCCGGCCTCGGCCGTCCCGGACAGGTCGCCCAGCTCCACCGTGCTGAAGTCGGGGACGGCTCCCGCGTGCCCCGGGGCGTGGCCTGACGCAGCGTCCATGGCGCCCTCCTGCCGTGCCGTCTCCGTCATCCCGCCACCTCCGTGACATCCAGGGCCGAGGACAGCGCCCCGACCGCGTCGCAGCCCACGAACACGAACGTGTCCACTCCGGCCGCCACGAACTCCTCGCGGTGCGCACCGGGCTTGCCCGCCAGGTACACCCGCACCGCGCCCGCCGCCTTCAGCGCCGCGGTCACCTCCGCCGCCTGCTCGGCGTAGACCGCGTCACTGGAGCACACGCACGCGATCCGCGCGCCGCTCGCCGCGAACGCCGCGGCCACCGACTCCGCCGTCACCTGCTCCGGCACGGTCTCGATCCCGCCCGCCTGGAAGAGGTTGGCGGCGAACGCCACCCGCGCGGTGTGCGCCGCGACCGGACCCAACGCGGCCAGGAACGCCTTCGGCCGCGTCCCGGTCGCCGCCAGGTGCCCGTCGGACCGGGCCCGCAGCGCCTCGAACGCGTCGTCCCGGCGGACCCGCGGCAGCCCCCCGCCCGCCCGCGCCGGCGCCGGCTCGCGCTCCAACGGCGCCTCGGCCAGGTGCGGGAACTCGCTGACCCCGGTGATCGGCTCCCGCCGGTGCGCCAGATCCGCACTGCGTCGCCGCCAGGTCTCCGCCAGCCGCTCGCCGACCATCCCGGACCGCAGCGCGGCGGCCTGACCGCCCGCCCGCTCGATCTCCTGGAAGAACGCCCAGCCCGCGCGGGCCAGTTCGGCGGTGAGCCGCTCCACGTACCAGGAGCCGCCGGCCGGGTCGATCACCTTCGCCAGGTGCGACTCCTCCAGCAGCACCGACTGGGTGTTCCGGGCGATCCGCCGGGCGAACGCGTCCGGCAGGCCCAGTGCCGCGTCGAACGGCAGCACGGTCACCGCGTCCGCGCCGCCCAGGCCCGCGGACAGCCCGGCCACCGTGGTCCGCAGCATGTTCACCCACGGATCCCGACGGGACATCATGACCGCCGAGGTGACCGCGTGCTGGCGCTGCCCGGCCGCGGTCGGCGACACCCCGCAGACCTCGGCGACCCGGGACCACAGCAGCCGCGCGGCGCGCAGCTTGGCGATGGTCAGGAACTGGTCGGCGGTGGCGGCGTAGCGGAACTCCAGTTGCCGGCAGGCGTCGTCGAGGCTCAGCCCCCGCCCGTCCGCGGCCAGTTCCCGCAGGTACGCCACGCCGGTGGCCAGCGAGGCGCCCAACTCCTCGGCCGCCGAGCCGCCCGCCTCGTGGTACGGCAGCGCGTCGACGCTCACCGTGCGCAGGCCCGGGGCGCTCCGGGCGACCTGACCGGCCAGTTCGGCGGTGGCGGCCAGCCCGTCGGCCAGTGCGCGGTCGTCGCCGGTGCGGGCCAGCAGCCCCAGCGGATCGGCACCCAGGACGCCCGCCGTCTCCGACGGCGCCACCCCGGCCTCCCGGTACAGCCGCAGCAACTCCGCTGCCGCCGCCGGGAATTGCGCGCCCGCGTCGAGCACCACAGGGGCCAGGTCCAGATAGACGCCCCGGAGCGCGTCCGCCAGGCCGGACACCGGCACCCCGCCGTCGCCGACGGTCAGCCACACGGAGGTGCCGCCGTTCTCCAGGTCGGCGAGGAGCGCCTCGTTGACCCGCTGCGGATCGGTGCCGACCTGGCGCTGGCGGACGTCCCACCCGAAGGCGGTGCCCTCGGGCCGGGCCGCCCGGACGAACGGCGCGAAGCCGGGCAGGCCCGCGGCGGGCGGCGCGTCCTCGGCGGTGTACAGGGGAGGGACGCGGATCCCGTCCTGGAGATCCGTGGCGAGCGCGTCCTCGGCGGCGGCGCCGGTGGCCTCGGACGCGCCCGATTTGCGGAGCACGCCTTCGACGAGACGCTGCCACTGCTCGCGTTCGGCAGCCGGGAAGGCGGCGGCCAGGGGGAGTTCGGGGGACTCGGCGGTCATGGCAGCAGGCTAGGCGAACGGCCGTTAGCCGGAGCAGGGGCCCGAGCTGTGACCTTGCACTCGTTGAGGGCGGCGCCGATCGCCGTGTACAGGGCGAATCCACCCCGGACGGGCAGCGCCGGGCCCCGCCGACGGCTCCCGGAACCCGATCTTCCGGCGCGCTACGGTGGCCCCGGCACCCCACCGAGGAGCGCAATGCGCACACCGCCGAGCCCCCGCACCACCCTTGCCGTCGCCCTGCTCGTCCTCCTGGTCCTGACCGCCACCGCGGCCCTGCTGGTGCCGGCGCCGGCCCGCACCCCCGAGGAGCCCGCCGCCTGCCGGGGGCGCGCCCCCGGCAACTGGTCCACCGACCCGGCCACGACCGGGGCGTTCGCCCGCTACGGCGACGACGACTCCCGCACCGACGACTGGACCGGCGGCGACGGCACGCACTCCGTGCGCCTCCCGGACGGCCGGACGCTCTGGCTGTTCTCCGACACCTTCCTCGACCTCGTCCACCCGCCCCCCAACCCGCAGGGCGCGCCCACCCGTTGGCGCACGACCGTCACCGGGGGCACCCCGTTCCTGCGCCACAATTCGCTCGTTGTGATGACGCCGGAGGGCCGACCGGAGCGCACGCTGACCGGCGGGACCCCCGCCGCGCCCGGGCCGTTCTTCCCCGACCCGCCCGGCGGCGGCTGGCGCTGGCCGGTCCACGCGACCGTGGAACCCCGCACCCCCGGTGCCGCGGAGCGGGTCGTCCGGGTGCTGCTGTGGAACCGCGTCCCCGGCACCGGCCCGTGGGTCTTCGGCGTGCCGCACGGCACCGAGGTCGCCACCCTCGCGCTGCCCGACCTCCGACTGGAATCCCTCACCCCGGTCGCCGACCAGGGCGCCGTCGCCGACCCGGGCCGCCGCGTCCTCTACGGCACCGCACTGGTCCGCGTCGGCGACGTCACCTACGTCTTCGGCGGCGACGACCCGCCCGGGTCCCCGGCCGACAGCGCCTACCTGGCCAAGGCCCCGGCCGGCCGGCTCGCCGACCGGACCGCCTGGCGGTTCTGGAACGGCGCGCGCTGGCGGCCGGACGCCGCGGGCGCGGTGCCGGTCCTGCGCGGCGGCGGTCGGCGCGGCGTCGGCAGCGCCTTCACCGTCGTCCGCGACGGCCGGACGTGGGTGCTGCTCACCATGGACACCGCCGGCGGCGGCACCGCCGGGCTGCGGACCATCACCGGCTACTGGGCCTGTGCGCCCCAGGGCCCTTGGCACGGCCCGGCCGGCCGGATCACCCCACCGCGCCCGGCCGCCCCCGACCCCGACCACGTCGCGGTCTACAACCCGCAGGCCCACCCGGAACTCACCGACGGCACCGGCCTGTTGCTCAGCTACGACGTCAACTGGCTGGGACCACCCGGCGCCGCCGCCGACCCGGTGGTCAACGGCGACGTGGAGCTGTACCGGCCGCGATTCCTGCGCCTCCGCATGGCACCGGCGGGGGAGTGACGCGCGGTGCCGGCGACGCTCACCTGCCGTGCCGCTCCCGCCAGGCGCGGGCCTGCTCCTCGACGTCGAACGGGACGCGGTTCAGCGGCGGTCCCTCGGGCGGGCTGGCCAGCGCCGCCCGGATCCGGCCGTTGATCTCGGTCAGGACGCGGCGCAGCGCGGCCTCGCTCGGTGCGTCGGCGGCGGCCGCCTGGGCGTCCTCGATCTCCTTGCGCAGGACGAGGCTGGGAGGGAGGAAGGACACCTGCTCGCGGTCCATCTTCTCCTTGATCCACCACATCTCGTCGTAGGGCCGGTCGAGATTGCGCAGCGGCTTGCCGAAGCCCGGCAGGTCCTCGAACCCGCCGCGCTCGGTCGATTCGCGGATCTGCTTCTCGACCCAGCTCTCGTAGCTGACACCGGGGGGCTTGCGCTCGGTCATCGTGGGGGTCTCCCAAGGTGTGGCCGGACGGTCCTCGTTCCTCCACGGTAGTGCAACCCGCCCCGGCCGGCCGGGCCTCGGGGCGAGGCGCCCGGTCAGCCGCCGCCCTCGGCCGGGCCGGTCGGGCTCGGCTGCACCAGAGGGAAGGCGTTGCTGCCGCCGCACACCATCGGGCCGACCCGGACGCCCCCGCCGACCAGCGTCACGGTGACCTGGCCGGGCGGCCTGTTGCCGGGCACCCGGGCGTTGGCCGCGGTGCACACCAGTTGGTTGAGCGAGGCCGGGTCCAGCAGTTTGGCGTTGACCGGCAAGGTGATGGTGACCTGCCCGGTACTGGACGTGGCGGTGAGCGGGGCCGGGAACTTCGGCACCACGCTGGACAGTCCGCGCATCCGCTCGGCGTGGTTCGGCCCCTGCACCAGCAGGTCGATCGCGGCCTGCGGATCCAACGGCTCGCGCGCCGGACGGGTCGCCGGGTGCAGTCCGTCCGGACCGTAGAAGAACAACTGCACGTTGACGGTGGGCTTGCCCGGGGCCCGCACCCCGGTCGCCGGCTCGCCGGCGTCGATCACGTCGGTGGGCTCGATCCCGCAGCCGGCCAGCGTCGCGGTGAGCACCCCGGCCAGGGTGCCCAGGACGACCCGGCGGCCGGGGGTCCGGCCCGGGGCGGGGCGGCACGCGGCGGTGCGGCGTGCGGTCGGGCGTCGGTCGGTCATGCGGTGTCGTTCCCCTTCCCGGCGCCGCCGGGCTCCTCGCCGGGCTCGTCGGCGGACCCGCCGGCCGGTGCTTCCTCCTGGTGCAGCGGCAGTTCCACGGTGAACACCGCACCGCCCTCGGGCGCGTTGGCGGCGCGCAGCACGCCGCCGTGCAGCCGGACGTTCTCCTGCGCGATGGCCAGGCCCAGGCCGCTGCCCTCGGACCGGGCGCGGGCCGAGTCCGCCTTGTAGAACCGGTCGAAGACGTGCGGCAGCACCTCGGGGTCTATGCCCGGGCCGCTGTCGCGGATCTCGATCAGCAGCACGGCGTCGGCGGGCTCGGGCGCGTGCAGCTCCACCCGGACCGGTTCGCCGCCGTGGTGCAGGGCGTTGCCCACCAGGTTGGCGACCACCACGTCCAACCGGCGCGGGTCGAGCCGGGCGCGGACGTCTGCCGGCAGCTCCGCCGTCACCCGGCTCTGCCAGGCCCGGGCCTGGAGGGTCTTGCGGATCGTCTCGCCGACGTCCACCTCGTCCAGGTGGAGGGCGGCGGCGCCGGCGTCGAACCGGGACACCTCCATCAGGTCCTCCACCATCCGCGCCAGCTTCCCGGTCTCCTGACTGATCAGCCGGACCGCGGAGGCGGTGTCCGGGTCGAGCGAGTCGGCGTCCTCGTCCAGGACGTCGGTGACCGCGGACATCGCCGCCAGCGGAGTCCGCAGCTCGTGCGAGACGTCGGCCGCGAACCGCCGGGCGTTGGCCTCCATCCGGCGCAGCTCGGCCATGCTTTCCTCCAGCTTCGCCGTCATCTCGTTGAACGACCGTGACAGGTCGGCGAGTTCGTCGGCGCCCTTGACCTCCAGCCGGGTGTCCAACTTGCCCTCGGCGATCCGGCCGGCGGCCTGCCGCAGCCCCCGCACCGGCCGCAGCACCCCGCGCGCCGCGAACAGCGGCAGGATCACCGCCAGGGCGAACGCCGGCAGCGCCCCGCCGCGCGCGGCGGTGACCAGCGCCTCGACGTTGGCCTCCTCGGCGCGCAGCGGCAACTGGGCGTAGACCGTCAGCGGGGACGGCTGGTTGTCGGTCTGCCGCACCGGCATCCCGATCAGCAGCCACGGCGAGCCGTCCCGGTCGACGCGCTGGAACGCCGGCACCCGGCGCTTCTCCACCGACGCCTTGAAGTCGGCCGGCACCACCATGTCGCGTCGCAGTCCGCCCTCGTCGTCGTCCGGCACGCCGTTGTAGTGCACCGAGACGTCCCAGTCGCGGGACTTGCCGGAGCGCTCCAGCTTCACCCGGAAGAAGTCCAGGTCCGACCGGGACGGCGGCACCGCCAGCTCCGGCGCCAGCGAATTGACCTGGGCCCGCAGGTCGTTGACGGCGCCGTCCTGGGACCGCTGGAGGATGGCGTTGCGGGCCTCCCGGTAGGTCAGTCCCGCGGTGGTCAACGCACTGACCGCGGCCACCAGCAGGAACGCCACCACGAGCCGGGCGCGCAGTCCGCGCACCGCCGAGACGCCGGGCAGCAGGCGGCGGAGGCGGCTCACAGGGGTCCGAAGCGGTAACCGAAGCCACGCACGGTCTGCACGTACCGGGGGCTGCGCGGGGTGTCCTCTATCTTCGTCCGCAGCCGCATCACGCAGGCGTCTACCAGCCGCGCGTCGCCGTGGTAGCTGTGCTCCCAGACGTGTTCCAGCAGCTGCTGCCGGCTGAAGACCTGGCCCGGGGTGGCGGACAGGAAGAGCAGCAGCTTCATCTCGGACGGCGCCAGCGCCAGGTCCTGGCCGCCCTTGCTGACGACCAGCCCGGCCCGGTCGACGGTGAGTTCGCCGTAGGTCTCCACCGGCGCGGGCCCCGGCTCGGCGGCCGGGGCGCCGTCGGTGGGCAGCGCGGTGCGCCGCAGCACCGCCCGGATCCGCGCCTCCAGGACCTCGCCGCGGGCCGGTTTGACGATGTAGTCGTCGGCCCCGGCCTCCAACCCGAGGACCACGTCGAGGTCGTCGCCGCGGGCGGTGAGCATGATGATCGGCAGCTGGCGCTCGGCGCGGATCAGCCGGCAGATCTCGAAGCCGTCCTTGCCGGGCAGCATCAGGTCCAACAGGACGATGTCGGGGCGGAAGCCCGGCAGCGCCGCCAGCCCTTCCTCACCGCTGGCCGCGGCGGCGACCTCGTGGCCGCGCCGCCGCAGCGCGAGGGACACCCCGTCCCGGACGGCGGCGTCGTCCTCGATCAGAAGTACTCGTGGCATGGGACCAGTATCAATAATTTTCATGATGGATCCGTAACAGGAGCAGCCCGCCCCGACTCCTGTGCATCTGTGGAGGTGCGGGCGGCGTCCGTGCAAAGGGGCACACCACGCCGCCGGCAGGCAGACCAGCACAGCACACGAGGGGCGGGATCGACATGGCAGGGCGCTTCGGCACGGGACGGCGCTTCGGCATCGAGGGCGGGATCATCGGCGTGGCCACGGCGGCGGTGGCGTCGCTGGCGGTGGCCGGAGCGTTCGTGCTCCTCCAGCCCAGCGCCGAGGCGGACACGGTCGACCAGGCGCGCAAGCCGGCCCAACCGCCGCGCACCGCACCGGTCGACCCGACCATCGTGCACGCCTCGGACCGCCCCGGGCGCAGCCTGAACATCACCATCGACGACGGTCCGGACCCCGTCTGGACGCCGAAGGTCCTCCAGGTCCTCAAGGACAACGGCGTCAAGGCGACCTTCTGCATGATCGGCCCGCAGGCCGCGGCGCACCCCGCCCTCGTCAAGAAGGTGGTGGCCGACGGCCACCGGCTCTGCGACCACACCGTCGACCACAACACCGCCATGGACCACCGGCCCGACGACTACCAGTCCCGGCAGATCCTCGAAGCCAAGAAGATGATCGAGGACGCGGCCGGCGGCGCCAAGGTCGAGTACTACCGCGCCCCCGGCGGCGCCTTCACCCCCTACAGCCGCAAGCTCGCCGCCGACCACGGCATGCGCCCGCTGGGCTGGAACGTCGACAGCAAGGACTTTGAGGGCGGCTCGGTCGCGACGATCGAGTCGACGGTCCGCGGCGAGCTCAAGAACGGCCCCACCGTCCTCTTCCACGACGGCGGCGGCAACCGGGCCCGCACGGTGGAGGCGTTGGAGCGGCTGCTGCCCTGGATGAAGCAGCAGGGCTACGGCTTCGGGTTCCCGCAGCGGTAGCGCCCCCATACACAGTCGAACGGGCCGGTCACCACCGGCCCGTTCGTCGTGTCCTGCCCGTCGCCCGCCCGCGGCGGCGTCCCGCACGCCGCCGCCTCACGCGGCGCCGAACAGTTCCGCCAGCCCCTGTTCCACGCCGAGGTGCTCGTGCTCGCGACCGGCCGGCACCGCCTCGTAGGAGCGGGCCAGGAAGCGCCGGACGTCCGCGGTCCGCAACTGGACCATGGCGATGCCCTCGTCGGCGTGGAACTCCATCACCGTGCGGTCCGGGCCCGACGGCCGCACCCGCACGTCACCCCGGCCGACCGCGCTCCCCAGCCCGTCGGCGAGCAGGTCCCGGGCGAACGCCCAGTCCACCGCCGCGCCGTCGAGGGAGATCTCCGGCGGGAAGGTCATCCGCACCGCCAGCGGGTCGGTCCGCTGGTAGCGGAGCACCGCCGGCACCGCGTGGCCGACCGACGTCGCGAGGAGGCGGACCTGGACGGCTTGGTCGATGGCGGTGTGCATCGCGGCGACTCCCTCACGGCTGGGCGACCCGCGCGGGCGCGGGCGTGGTCATCCTGTAGGACGGTGTGCCCGGCCCGGCCGTGCATGCGGCGGGGGTGTGATCTGTGTCATGTCGACGGCGTCCGGTCGCCGTGGCCCACCGGGCGGGTGAGGAATTCGTCCAGGATGCCCGGTGTCGCCGTCGCCGCGAAGCCGGCCGCCGCGCCCTGCGCGAGGTCGGGCACGCGGTAGCCCTCCTCGCCCGCCGCCACCGCCGCGGTGAGCGTCACCAGCCCGGCCCGCCGGGTGAACGGGGAGGTGGTGAACGTCCAGGCGGCGACGGCCTCGCGGCGCAGCACCAGGGTGTCCCGGCTGAAGGTGCCCGCCCGGATGACCAGGTGCTCCCCGACGATCCGGTGCCCCAGGTTCCGGTACGCGTCCCGGGCCAGCCACAGCACCGCCGGCGCGGCGAGCACCGCGTAGATCCACGCGGCGTGCAGCAGTACGGGCGTGAACGCCGCCCCGAGACCGGCCAGCAGCGCGCTGACCGGCAGCACGGCGAACAGCAGCCCGCGCGTCCGCCGCCGGCGCAACGCGGCCCGGGGATGCCGCACCAGGCGGTGATCACCGTCGATCTGATGCCCCGTCACCTCCGGGTCCGGGAACGGGGTGCGCAGCGTCCCGCCGGCCACCCGGACCGCCTCCCGCCGGGGCGCCGGCGGGAGCAGCCCGCTGCGCTTGCGGTTCTCCTCCTTGTTGCCCAGGCCGCCCGCCACCGCCCGCACCGTCGCCCCGCCGCCGGCCCGCAGCAGCAGCGGTTCGCGCAGCACCACGCCGCGCAGCCGGGCCCGCTCGATGGTCACCGAGCGGGTGGTCAGCAGCCCGCGGTGCACCCGCAGGGTGCCGGCGTCGGCCCACTCCAGGCGGTAGCTCCACCAGTTCTCGACGTAGAGGACGAGCGCGCCCACCGAGCCCAGCGCGATCACCGCCAGCAGCGCCGCGGGGAGGGTCAGCCACAGCATCCCGTTGCCGAACTCCTCGAACGCCCGCCGGACGAAGCCGAGCTTCCACGGCTCGATGCCCATCTCGTGCAGCGCCCGGTACGCCGACCCGCCGGCCACGAACACGCCGCCGACCACCCAGAAGGTGAGCGGCGCGTACCGCAGCCAGCGCCAGTTGATCCGCGCCAGCACCGGATCCTCCGCGACGGCCCCGGTGGCCGCCCGCGCCAGCAGCTCCGCGCGCAGCCGCTCGGCCTCGGCCACCGGCAGGGCCTCCAGGGAGAGCTCGCCGGCGCCCTCCCCGGAACCCGCCGTGCCGGCGCGCAGCACCGTGACGCCCAACAGCCGGTGCAGCGGCGACGCGGTCAGGTCGACGGTGCGGATCCGGTGCAGGGGCACGCTCCGCAGCCGCCGGGTCAGCAGGCCGCTGCGCACGTCCAGGCTCTCGGCGGTGACCCGGAAGTCCGTACGCGCCCAGCGGACCAGCCCGGCCGCGGTGACCACGGCGAAGGCGGCGGCGATCGCGGCGAGGGTGATCCAGGCGCCGGTGGTGATCCGTCCGCCGGTGGCCAGTGCGGTCAGCGCCAGCGAGCCGAGCGGCGCGCCCAGCCAACCGCAGTGCACCAGCAGGGTGCGCGGGCTCAGTCGCCGCCACTCGGCCGCCCCGGGCACCGCGGGCTGGTCGTCGGTGCGCGGCGCGGGGGTCGGCGCGTCGCCGCCGGTGCCGGTCCCGTCGTGCCGTGCGGCGCTCATGCGGCGTCCCCCGGCACGTCCTGGGCGACCTCGCCGATCCGCCGGGAGAGCGCCTCGGCGTCCGCGTCCGACAGCCCAGCGATCTTGATGTCGCCGGCGGTCGAGGCGGTGGTGACGGTGACCGTCGCCAGCCCGTAGCGCCGCTGTATCGGCCCGCGCACGGTGTCCACCGTCTGCACCCGGGACAGCGGCGCGATCCGCCGCTTCTGCCAGAACCAGCCGCCCGCCGCGTAGACCGCGCGCTCGCCCAGCTCCCAGGCGTGCACCGCGTACCGCATCCGCGGCATCACCACGAGGTAGGCCACCGCCGGCAGGACCAGGACGACCAGCAGCAGCGGGCCCAGCCACGGCAGCGCGCCGGGGAAGAAGAGGACCGACAGCGCCGCCATCACCAGCGCGGTCAGCAGCATCGGCCCGCTGAGCGTGAGCAGTGCCTGCACCCGCCACCAGGCGCGGGCGCGGGGATCGACGCGGTGCCGTGGCGGGCGCAGGAGCGGTGCGGCGTGCTCGGACATGAGGGGTCACCGTTTTCCAAGTCAAACGTATTGTGTGGCGGTACGTTATAACGGTACGAGCGACTTGTAAAAGTGCGCCGGTCGGCGGGGCAGGGGCCGCGGGGCCCGTCGCGGCGCGGTCCCGCGACGAGGTCTGGCAACGGGGTGTCGCGACGAAGAGCAGTGACGTACGGAAGAAGGGAAGCCACCCGTGCCGAAGAAGGTGGATCACGAAGCCAGGCGCCGGGAGATCTCGGCGGCGCTCTGGCGGCTCGCGAACACCCGGGGCGTGGACGGGGTCAGCCTGCGCGACGTCGCCGCCGAGGCCGGCATCTCGCTCGGCCGGATCCAGCACTACTTCCGCAACCGCGACGAGCTGTTGCTGTTCGCCCTCCGGCACATCAACCACCAGGCCGCCGAACGGATCCGGCACCGCATCCTGGCCCTGGAACAGGACCCGACGCCGCGCACGGTCATCCGCGCCTGCTGCGCCGGGATGCTCCCGCTGGACGCCGAGAGCCGCGCCGGCCTCCTGGTCGCCGCCGCCTACTACTCCCGTGCGGTCCACGACCCCGCCCTGGGCGCGGAGGCCCGCGACGGCATCCCCAAGCTCCGTGATCTCTTCGTCGACCAGCTGCGGTTGGCCGCCGAGCGCGGCGAGGTCCCGCCGGAGCGCGCCACCGCGGACGAAGCCATGATCCTGATCGCCCTCGCCGACGGCCTGGCCTCCTACGTCCTGCTGGGCATCCACGGCCCCGAGCAGGCGCTCGCCCTACTGGACCGCCAACTCGACGGCCTCTTCGGGACGGCGGGCACCTAGGGCGGACGGGGCGGGGGCCGGGTGAAGTTGACGCGGGAGCGGGAAGTCCTTGAGCAGGTCGTCGACGGCGACGTGGGGGCGCGGTCGCGGGGCGTCCGACTCGGTGGTCGTCAACGCGGTATCGACCTGCGTGCCGGTGTGCGCGGCCGGACCCGGCGGGCACCTCCGGTGCGTTAGAGGGAGCGGGCCGCGCCGCCGTCGATGCGAATGCTTTCGCCGTTGATGTAGGCGGCGTTGTCGCTGACGAGGAAGGCGGCGAGCCGTCCTACCTCGGCGACCGTGGCATAGCGGCCGGCGGGGATGCGGGCGAGGAACTCGGGGTCCGAGGGCCAGCTGTCGACGAAGCCGGGCAGGATGCTGTTCATCCTCAAGCCAGTGGCGGCGTAGCGGTCGGCGTAGAGCTTGGTGAAGGAGCTGAGGGCGGCGCGCAGGCTGGAGTTGAGGGGGATGATGCCCATCGGTTCCAGGGCCGTGTAGGAGGACAAGTTCACGATGGCGCCGTGTCCGGCGGCCGTCATGTGCGGGGTGACCAGCCGAGCCATCCGCACGACGCTGAGCAGCAGCATGTCCAGGCCCGCGTGCCAGTCGGCGTCGGTGAGGTCGAGCAGGTCGCCGTTGGTCGCGTGGCCGGCGCCGTTGACCAGGGCGTCGATGCGGCCGTGCCGCTCAAGGGTGCTGTCGACCAGGCGGTTGAGGTCGTCGGGTTCTGTGAGGGAGCCCTGGACGGCGGTGGCGCCCAGTTCGAGGGCCAGGTCGTGGATGCCGGCGCCGTGGCTGAACAGCACGAGCCGGTGGCTGGCGGCTAGCTCCCGGGCGATTCCGGCGCCGATGCCGCGGCCTGCCGCGGTGACGATGGCGACGGGCTTGCTGGCGGTGGGGGTGGTCATGAGGGCTCCAGCACTCGCTTAAGTTCGACTGTACGAAATTTACCGTACAGTCGAACTCAATGACCGGCAATTCGGACAGTACGGGTAGTGTCGTACGCTCGTACCATGGCCGCTTACCATCCCGCCCGCGAGCAGCTGCTCCTGGAGGACGTGCTTGCCGCACTGGGCAACCCGGTGCGTCTGGGCATCCTGCGTGAACTTGCCGCCTCCCCCGGCGAGCGCACCTGCGGCAGCCTCCCACTCGACGTCACGAAGTCGACGGCCACTCACCACTGGCGCGTCCTGCGTGAATCCGGCATCACCCGCGAACACCGCGACGGGCGCTACAAGGCCGTCACCCTGCGCCGCGACGACCTCGACAACCGCTTCCCCGGCCTCCTCGACGCCATCCTCACCACCCCAACCACAGGCGACGCCAGGTAGCCCCCCAGAAACTCACCCCCTCGTAGTCCCATGGGGCTGATCAATGGGGCGGACCGTGCGGGGGAGGAGCGAGGCCGACACGGGAGCGGGGCGGTCGCGGTCGCGGCCTGAGTCGACCCGAGTCGACCTGATGAACAGTCAGTTGATGGAGGCGAGGCCCCTCGGCCGGCTTTCCGCGCTTTCCCGCCACCGCCATCCGGCCCGTTCGCGAGGTCTGCCATTCTGCTGTCCGACCGTCGCGCTGGACCCGCCCCCGCCGCACCCCGGTGGGGCGCTTCCGCGCGTCACCGGCACGACCAAGGGGAGGCGACCATGCCGTACATCGGGGAGACCTGGCGGGTGGAACGGGGTGCCGACGTGGTCGGCGAGATCACCGTCACGCAGGCGGACTTCCCCTGGTTGAACGGGCGCTTCACCCCCGGTCCGGCCTTCGCCGAACTGCGGCCGCACTTCGCCCGCGAGTTGGCGCTCGTCGACACCATCGACGACGACCTCTCCGCCTGGGAGGACGCCTACGCGCGCGCCAGCGACGGCGTCCGGCTGATCGCCCCGGGCGGTCCGGTGGCGGAGTTCCTGCTGCACATCGAGGACGACGCGGCGTGGTTCCGCTGGAGCGACGAGCCGTTCCCGGCGGTGTGACGAAGGGGACCGCGGGGCGCCGGCCGGAGCTGGTGCAGCGGCGCGCGTGCGTGCGTGGCGATGCGGTCAGCGTGCGTGGTGGCGTAGGCCGTGTTCGTGGTGGCGCGGGCCGTGTTCGTGGTGGTGCGACGGGGGAGTCGCCGGGCGGGCGCCGGCGCCCTCATCCGTCAGTCCATCAGCCCATCAGGCTCCCCAGGCGTCCCTCCAGTACCACCAGCAACTCTCCCAATGCCGCGGAGAGTTCCTCCTGCCGCTGTGCGCCGATCCCCTCCAGCAGCGCTGCCTCGTAGCGCAACTGCTCCGGCAACAGCCGGTCGATGGTGTCCCGCCCCTCCTGGGTGAGCGAGAGGTGGGTGACCCTGCGGTCCCGGTCGTCCGGCCGACGGCTGATCAGCCCGCGCTCCTCCAACTGCCGCAGGCGTTTGGTGACCGCCGCCCCCGAGGCGAAGGTCTCCCGCGCGACCCGGCCCGGGGTCAGCTCGCGGTCCATCCGGCGCAGTGTGCCGAGGACGTCGAACTCGGGCCGGGTCAGTCCGGCCCGCCGCAGCGGTGCGTCGGCGGCCTGTTGCAGCAGCGCGGAGCAGCGGTTGAGCCGTCCGATCACCGCCATCGGGCCGGTGTCCAGCCCGGGGTGCACCTGTTGCCACTGGCGCAGCACCCCCGCGACGATGTCCTCGGTCACCCGCACGCTCCTCTCCGCCCCGTCCGTCCGCCCGGCACCCCGGTCGCCCACGGACTTCATTGTGCCTGCCCAGGGCCGGCCGGAGGGTACGTCAGGCGGCCGGCGCCAGCGGGCGGCTCAGGCGGCGAGCGCGGGCGTGGTCAGGCGCCGCACCAGCACCGCGAGGGTCCGGTGCCCCTGCTGTTCGGCGCCGGCGATCCGCTCCTCGGGCAGCGCCCGTTGCCACCACTCGCCGTTCGCCACGTCCACGGCCTCCCGCAGCTCGACCAGGCACCCGGCGAGCCGATCGCGCGCCCAGCCGGCTTCAGGCGCCCAGTCGGCTTCGTGCGTCCTGTTGGTCTCGTGCGTCCCTTCGGACTTCGGTGTCCCAGCAGCTTCGTGCGCCTCGCTCGCCGTGGTGGGCCGACCGTCCGCTCCAACGGGCGCGCGGCCGGTTCCGGTGCGCGGCGCGCCAGCCCCCGTGGGCGGTGCACCCGGTCCCGCGGGTACGGCACCGGTCCTGGCGGGTGCCGCGTTCGCGCCCGGTGCGGCCGCCAGCAGCCGGGCCGCAGCCGCCTCGGCCTCCGCGACCCGTTCCAGCGCCAGATCGATCCGGTCGGCGGCCCGCCGATTGGTGACCAGCACGCAGCAGACGAGCCCGACCGCCGCGCCCACCACGGTGTCCAGCCACCGGTCGGCGATCAGCGTGCCGGCCGGCAGCGGCCGGCCGAACTCGGTCAGCAGCAGCGCCATCGGCGTCACGCACACCGATCCGAGCCAGTAGTTCCGGGTGATCGTGGCCTCCGCGCCGAGTTGGAACGCCAGCGCCAGCGCGATCATCGTGACCTGCCCGGTGTGGATCAACGGCAGCAGCGCGGTGAACAGGACCAGTCCCAGGAGGTTCCCGAGGGTGCGTTGGAAGGCGCGCTGCCAGGAGAGCGTGGTGTTGGCCTGGTAGATCGACGCCGCGGTGACCACGGCCCAATACGGATGCCCGACGCCCACCGCCAACGACGCCCAGCCCGCCAGGACGCACCCCACCGCCACCCGTGCCCCGATGGGCAGCAGGGGCGAGCCGGGACGGAGCCGCCCGAGCACCGCCCGCAGACCCCGCGGCCGTCCGGGCGCCGGGCTCCGCAGTCCGCCACCGGCCACGGCCCGCCCGACACGGGACCCGGCGGCCGCGCCGACCTCCGGGGGCGTACCGAACCCCGCCGTCCCGCGGGCCGGCGCAGCCTCACTTGCTCGGGCCCCTTCGCCCTGCCGAGCCGCCCGTGCGCGCCGCATGGCCCCGGACCGTGATGCCACGCCGGACCGCAGTGCCATGCCCGGCTCCAACGCCACCCCGGCCTCCCAGGCCGCCCTGGCCTCCCACGCCACTCCGGCCAGTTCCTCAGCCTCCGCGCCGGTCAGCGTCACCTCGGGCAGCGGGCGTCCGCTCCGGAGCTCCCGCGCCCATCCGCCGAGCCGCCCGGCCTCGGCCGCGGCGTCCCGTGGCTCGCCGCCCAGCGACGACTCCGCCCGCACCAACAGCCGCTCCAACCCCTCCCGTGCCGCGGCCTTCGCCGGCGTACGGGTCGGGACCAGGAACAGCGCGTGCCAAGCGGCGTTCACGGCCGCCGCGGTGGCGTGCCGGGCGTGCACCACGCCGGGCGGTTCGGACTCCCCGGCCGACGGGGCGCCGGCGGCTCCCGCCTGGGCCCGCAGCAGCCCGGCGGCGGCCTGAAGCGCCCGAGCAGTGGCGATCCGCTCCGGACCCTGCGGCCGCACCAACGCCGGCGCCATGCACACCAGCCAGGCGAACGCCCCGGTGGCCAGCGCCAGCGCCGCGTGCGGCAGCACGTCGGCCGGTTGTTGCGGCACGAAGAACGCCGAGGCCGCGATGAACGTGAGGATCAGGTTTCCGGGCGGCCCGATCCGCGTGGCGTCGCACACCACCTTGTGCGCCGCGGCGACCAGCGAGGCCAGCACCACCAGCACGGCGGCGGAGGTGACCAGCGAGGCCGCGGTCAGCGCCACGGCCAGGCTCGCCACCATCCCGAGCACCACCCACGGCAGGGTCCGGGCCCGTGCCGCGTACGGCAGGCCGTGCGCGTACAGCGCGCACATCGCGCCGGCGGAGGTGTAGAGGACCAGGTCGAGCCGCCCCAGCCCGAGCAGCACCAGATCCGGGACGGCCAGCGCCACCACGGCGCTGAGCGCGGGCTTGTGCCAGATGTCGACCGGCCGTCGCAGCCGCACCGTGCTCCGGACCGGCAACGGACGGAACCGCACCGTGCCCGATCCGTCGGGCCCCGTCTCCGTCTTCCACCGCCCCGTGGGCCTGGCGTGCTTGGCGTGCTTTCCCATGGAAAAAGATTAGCAGGTGTTTTACCTGTAAAAGATACGCGCTGAGTCACCTCACGAGCGCGCGACAATGACCCCGTGCCCACCGCGAAGAACGTCAAGAACACCGAGAGCGCCGCGACCGCCGAAGCGACCGAGCCGACCGAGCCGACCGAGCCAGCCAAGTCGACCAAGTCGATCGAGCCGGACGAGTCCGCTGAGGCAGTCGGGATGACCAAGACCACGAAGACCGCGAAGGCTGCGAGGGCTGCGAAGGCTGCGAGGGCCACCGAGGACACCAAGCGCCCCCAGAGCACCAGGAGCGCCAAGGGCGCCAGGCCCGCCAAGGCAGCCCAGAGTGCCGGTGGCGCCAAGAGCGGCAAGGGTGTCAAGGGCGCAGGGGGCGCCGGTGGCGCCAAGAGTGCCCGGAGCGCCCAGAGTGCCACGAGGGGAGAGCCGGCCTCCGCGCCCGCTTCGCCCGACCGCCGCCGTGAACTCCTGGACACCGCGGCGGAGGTGTTCGCCGCGCAGGGCTACAACGCGACCACCGTCCGCCAGATCGCGGACGCGGCCGGGATGCTCGCGGGCAGCCTCTACTACCACTTCGATTCGAAGGAATCGATGGTCGACGAGATCCTGGCCACCTTCCTGGACGAGCTGTGGGCCGGTTACGACGCGGTGCTCGCAGCCGACCTGGAGCCCCGGGAGACCATCGAGGCGCTGGTCACCGAGTCGTTCCGGGAGATCGACCGGCACCGCGCCGCGGTCGCGATCTACCAGAAGGAGGCCCGGCACCTCGCCACCCAGCCCCGCTTCGACTACCTCGCCGCCTCTCGCCGGAAGTTCGAGCGGGCGTGGCTCGGCACACTGGAGCGCGGAGTGGCCGAGGGCGTCTTCCGCGGTGACCTCGACCTCCGGCTGGCCTACCGCTTCCTGCGCGACACGGTCTGGGTCGCCGCCAGCTGGTACCGCCCGCAGGGCCGACACACCCCCGAGGAGATCGCCCGCCAGTACCTCGCGATGGTGCTCGACGGCATCGCGCTCCCCGGGCCCGCGTGACGCCGGACGGACGCAATGACGCCGCGGACGCAATGCCGCCGGGCGCGTTCCCGTTGGCGTCCGCCTGCACGTGGGCAGGAAGGCGTCCGTCCGCAAGCGTGGCCTGCGGGGGGGGGGAGTCGGTCCACTGCCCCTCCGTTTCCGCCTCCGCCCCCGCCCCGCCTTCAACGGAACGCGAGCACACGGGAACGCGGCGCGACAAGGGCTCTGCGCGGCTCACGGACGACGGGTCGTGAAGCTGGGACGTTCGCCCCGACTCGCACGACTGACCCCTGAGCCAGGGGGCGTGGCCAACGAACGGGCGGCCGGCCGTGACCGGTCGGGAGTGGGCCGCGGTTCACGGAGGTGCGCCACCGCCGGCGGGCCCCGTCGCCTCAGCAGGCCACGTTCTTGACGTACAGGGCCCGCGATCCGGCCGTCGTGCCGTACCGCACGTCCTTCGTCGCTCCCTGGGGGAGCCTGCCCCGCGGATCCGCCTGGTGCGGGACGACGATGGTGTAGCAGGCCGGTCGCTGGGCGCACAGGTTCGTCAGCCGGACGTAACGCTGCCCGCCCTGGTCGAAGAACTTGCGTACCTTCACACAGCGCGGCACCTGGTCGGCCATCGCCTGCGTCGCGGTGGCCAGCGTCAGCGAGGCACCGCACACCGCACCCGCGAGTGCTATCGACATGATCTTCCGCATCCGGTTTCCCCCGTTCCTCGCGCGGCGACGGTCCGCTTCCCGGCCCTCATCGCTGCCGGTCGGCCGTCCGCCCCGTCGCGTTCTCGGCCTTCTTCGCCTTTCCGGCTGTCCGGGCTGCCCACGCCTTCGTCGGCCCCGTCCCATTGTCCACACCCGCACCCCGTTTTTCAGCCCCCGGCTGCCGCCTGGAGTTCGTCCACCCGTAGGTAGGTCAGCGCCCGCCGCGTGAGTTCCGCCACGTCGTCCGGCTCCTCCTGCCACGCCCAGTGCTCCATGGCCACCGACAGCGCATCGATCAACGCGCAGGCCAACAGCCGTACTTCCATGCTGTCCGCGGACGCCCCGGTGCGCACCGCGAGCACGGGGACCAGCTGGTCCTGCATGTCCCGCCCCGCCGCCAGCCACCGCATGCGGATCGCCGGCACGCTTCCCATCACGCGGATCAGCCGCCGGGCCTTGTCCGGGTCGGCCAGCCGCCGCGCCGCCTCCGCGTCCTCGAACGCCGCCCCTACCGCACTGGTCAGCGGCTCGTCGACGGGCCGACCGGCGAGCTGCTGGACGAGCACCCCCACGCTGGACGTCAGTACGGGCGTGAGTGCGTCCTCCTTCGCCGCGCAGTACCGGTAGAACGTGCGCAGCGAGATCCCGGCCGACGCGGCGATGTCCTCGACGGTGGTTGCCTCGTAGCCCCGCTCGGAAAACAGCGCCGCCGCGGTCTCGGCGATCTCCATCCGGGTCTCCTGCCGCCGCCGTTCGGTCAACGAGGGCCTGCCGCGCCCTGCCGTCATGCGCCTCTCCCACTCCCGGCGGCCGCCCGGCCCGCCTCACCCGATTCCCATATTGTCACGAACCAGCACCTTGGCACGTCATGCCAAAAAAGCTATGTTGGGCCTGGCTGATCACCAGGCACCGCTGCACCACAACACCCGAACCCGCCCCCTCCCGCACACCCGCCTCTCCCTCTCGCCGCCAGTCCGCCTCCCCGACTGCCCGCCCGGCCCACCGGCCCGGCCCGCCGTGCACCGCAACCACGAACCCGAGCCCGAGAACCCGGCCGCGAGTCCGTGCACGAAGCCCGAGCCCACCAGACGGGGGCCACGCGCACCGACCCTCACGGGCCGCCCGTCTCCCACCGACCGTCTCGCCGCCCCACCGCCGCGCCGCCTTGCCGTCCTGCCGCCTCGTCGTCTTGAACTGGCCGTGCCGCCTTCCCCCTCCGGCGCCGGCTGGCGTGCCCCCTACCGTGCCCTGGTCCGTGGCGAACAGCCCATGCCGGACCCCACGACGGACCCCGAGTCGTCCCCCTTTCACCTGCGACGTTTCACCGTGACGTTCCCCTCTTGACGTTCCGACCACGGCATTTCACCTACGCGTTTCGCGCGTTCCGCACCACGAGGGATCGAAGGAGCCAACCATGCCCCGCCGTACCTACCTCGTCACCGGCGCAGCCTCCGGCATAGGCCGGGCCACCGCAGCCCGCCTCCGCGACGGGGGCCACACCGTGATCGGCGCCGACCTCAAAGGCGCCGACATCTCAGCCGACCTCGCCACGCCCGCCGGCCGAACCGAACTCGTCCAGCGCGCCGACGAGTTGACCGGCGGACGCCTGGACGCCGTGATCGCCTGCGCCGGGCTCGCCCACCCCGACCCCGTCACCCTCCGGGTCAACTACTTCGGTATGGTCGCCACCCTCGAAGGGCTGCGCCCGCTGCTCGCCGCCGGCACCGACCCCCGCGCCGCCCTCGTTTCCTCCGCCATCGCCATCCACCCGTCGGACCCGGCGATCGTCGACGCGGCCCTCGCCGGCGACGAGGAGGCGGCCGTCGCCGCCGCCCAGGCCGCCGTCGACCGGGGCGAGGGCCACACCATCTACGGCTCCTCCAAGCACGCCATCGCCCGTTGGCTGCGCCGCACCGCCGTCACCGAGGGCTGGGCGGACGCCGGCATCCCGCTCAACGCCGTCGCCCCCGGAACGGTCGTCACGCCGATGACCGCACCGCTGCTCGACGACGCCGCGATGCGGGAGGTCGTCGACGCCAGCCTGCCGATGCCGTTGAACGGGCACGCCCGCCCCGAGCAGATCGCCCCCGCCCTCGCCTGGCTGACGTCCGCGGACAACACGCACATCACCGGTCAGATCCTCTTCGCCGACGGCGGGGCCGACGTGACCCTGCGCGGCGACACCGGCTGGTGAGGCACCGGCCCTGGTGAGGCACCGGCCCTGGTGACGCACCGACCGTCGCGCTGCCCGGATACCGCCCCGGCCGGAATTCCGCCCCCGACGCCTTGCGGACCGATGTCCCGCCGGCGTCGGGGGAACGATCCGCGGCGGCGCCGGGTCAGTCGTTCCCCGACGGGCGGGCCGCCACCACCTTCAGTCCCCGCTCCGCGAACTCCCGACGGGTCTCGTCGGTCACCGCGCCGTCGGTGATGAGGGTGTCGAAGACATCGGCGTCCCCGACCCGCGCGAAGCACCGCTCGCCGATCTTCGACGAGTCCGCGACGACCACGGCCCGGCGGGCGCGCTCGGCCATGAGCCGGTTGATCCGGGCCTCGGCCTCGTCGTGCACCGTGGCCCCTCGCAGCGGATCAACGCCGTTGGCGCCGATGAACGCGATGTCGATGGAGATCTGCTGGAGCACCAACTCGCTGAACGGGCCGACCAGTTCGTAGGACCGCGAGTGCGCCACGCCACCCGTGAGCACGATCTTGATCTGTGGTCGGACCGCCAGCTCACTGGCGATGTTCAGCGAATTGGTGACGATGGTCAGATGTGCCTGCGGGTCTGCTTCCGCGAAGTCCGCCCGGGTGGCGAGCACCCGCGCGATCGCGGTCGTCGTCGTCCCACCGCTCAGCCCGACCACGTCCCCGCGCTCGACCAGCCGTGCGGCCGCCTTTGCCACCGCCTCCTTCTCCGCCGACCGGTGTCCTTGCTTGTAACGGATCGGAAGGTCGTACGCCACGGAGCTCAGCACCGCCCCGCCCCGGGTGCGGACCAGTAGCTGCTGTTCGGCGAGCGTGTCCATGTCGCGCCGCATCGTGGCGGCCGAGACCTCCAGCTCGGCCGCCGCCTCCTCGACCTCGACCCGGCCCCGGTCCCCGAGCAGCTCAAGCAGTGCGTTCATCCGTTCATGGCGCTTCATGGCGCGAGCCTAATTCGTTTCCCCGCCCGCACCGGCCCCGGCCCGAACTCATCCCGTCACCTCCGTCTCACTCCTCCCGCGCGTTCGCCCCACGCTTCTTTCTCCGCCCCGACCCCCTGCCGTCCGTTCCCTCGGGGCTCTGGCGACGGGACGGCAGGGGGCAGGAGCCTTCACCCGCGGACCGTGGCCTCCACCGTCTGCGGGGTGGGCACCGTCACCGGGGTGCTGAGCACCTCCAACAAACGGGCGGCCTCCTGCGCCACGGCTTCCCGGGCCGGCTTGACGTACTTCCGGGAGTCGATCAGCGCGGGGTCGGCGTCCAGCGTGCGCCGTATCGAGTTGGTGAAGACGGAGACGAGATGAGTAGAGATGTTGATCTTGGTCATGCCGGCGGCGATGGCCCGGCGGAGCTCGTCGTCCGGTACTCCGGACGAGCCGTGCAGGACCAGGGGCACCGGGAGCGTCCTGCGCAGCGCCGTGATCAGGTCCTTGTCCAGCTCGGCGGTCCGCTCCCGCATCGCATGGGAGGAGCCGACGGCGACCGCGAGGGCGTCGACGCCGGTGGCCCGGACGAAGGCCAGGGCCTCCTCGGGGTCCGTGCGCACCCCCGGCGCGTGGACCCCGTCCTTCCCGCCGACCTCGCCGAGCTCCGCCTCGACGTAGGCGCCCCGCTCGTGGCACCAGGCGGTGAGCGTGGCGGTGGTGGTGACGTTCTGTTCGTAGGGGAGGGCGGAGGCGTCCACCATGACCGACCCCACCCCGGCGGTGATCCCCCGGTGGACCAGCTCCGCCTCGGTGATGTGATCGAGGTGGACCGCGATCGGGGCCGTGGACTCCTCGGCGAGGGCGAGCGTGGCCCGGGTAATGGGGAGCAGGCTTCCGTGATAGCGGATGCAGTTCTCGCTGAGTTGCAGGATCAGCGGGTGTCCGGTGCGCTCGGCGGCGGTCACCAGGGCTTCGGCGGTTTCCAGATGGATGACGTTGAAGGCCGCGGCGCCGACCCGCGCGGCGCGCGCGGCATCGACGATCGACGCGGTGGGAACGAGTGGCATGGTGTCCTGACTCCCTTGGGAGGAAGGGTGAGTTGGCGTCGGCGCGGGCGGTGCGGCGAGGAGATCGCGGCTTCGGCGCGGACGGGGCGCCGCTTAGGGGGCGGCGGGCTCCTGGAGCATCACGGAGCGGGTCAGGCTGCGCGGATTGTCCGGGTCCAGCCCCCGGGCGCGCGCCCGCTCCAGCGCGACCCGCTGCACCAGCACCAGATCGGCAAGCGGATCCCTGGCATGGGACACGAAGTGCGCCCCGGTGCGTGCCACATCGGCCTCCAGCCCCTCGGGAGCCTCGCCGAAGAGCCAGGTCACCCGGCCCGGTGCCGCTATCGAGATGGGACCGTGGCGGTACTCCATCGCGGGGTAGGACTCCGTCCAACTCTGCGACGCCTCACGCATCTTGAGTGCCGCCTCGTTGGCCAGGCCGTACGTCCAACCGGTGCCGAGGAACGCGAACTGCTCGGCGTCCACCCACTCCTTCTTGACCGGAACGGTAAGGGCCTCTTCCGCGTCGGCCACCGACCGCGCGACGTCTTCGCCCAGGTGGGCGCGGAGCAGCGTCAACGCCGTGGTCGCGAACCGGGTCTGCACCACCGATCGTTCGTCCGCGAAGGGCAGTGCCACCGTCTCGTCCGACAGCTCGACCGCCGGAGTCTCGGGATCGCCGAGCACCGTCACGGTGGGGATGCGTCCTTTGACCGCCTCCAGTACGCGCAGCACCTCGGTCGTCGTCCCCGAGCGGGTGATCGCCACCACCGCGTCGTACCGCCGGTCGGCACCGAGGAACGCCTCCGAGGCCGGGAAGGGGTCGGTGACGCCCAGCCCCGCACCTTCGCGCAGGGCCGCGTAGGACTGCGCCATGAACCACGACGTGCCGCAACCGACGACGGCCACCCGCTGACCGGCCCCGGGCAGCGGGCCGCCGCCGGCGCCGATCCGGGCGGCCTCCCGCCATGTGTCCGGCTGGCTGTGCAGCTCCTGCTCCATGTACGAGGTCTCGCTCATGGCCACCCTCCCGTGGTGCGTGCTCAGTGTTTACCGATCGATTGCAGTGTGGCTGCAACTTTCTGCTTCGTTGGGAGCAACTCTACGCAGGTTCGTGCATGCGTTCCATCCCTCGCACGGGTGATTGCGACGGAAGGGGCGTGCGGTTGCCGGCGGATGGGTGGCTGATTGCGTGCGGTGCGACGGCGTGGCATGGAACGAAAAGCGGGTAAGTGACTGTTGACATCTGCGTGAAAGGTGCCTGATATTCGCAAGCTCAGTCATGCCGATGCCCGGTGATGGCCGACGACGCGGTGTCCAGGCGCCCGTCACGCAGTCATGCAGTCACGCAGCAAAGACGCTCCGTCGCACGAAGGACTCCCGATGTCCACTGCCTCACGCTCCACACCGCGTCCGTCGCCCCCGACCTCACTCCGCACCGGCCGGATGTTCGCGCTCACCGGCGCCGTCGTCGGTGTCATCTACGGCTACGACACCGGCAGCATCTCCGGCGCCCTGGTGTTCCTCAGCAAGGACTTCGGCCTGACCGAGACGGAGAAGGGCCTGGTCAACAGCATCCTGGTGTTCGGGTCGATCCTGGGTGCGCTGATCGGCGGCAAGCTCGCCGACGCCCTGGGCCGCCGGGTCGCGATGCTGATCGTCGCCGGTTCCTACGCGGTCTTCGTCGCACTGTCCGCGGTCGCCCCCACCGTCGAGGTGCTCGACGCCGTCCGGTTCCTGCTCGGGGTCGCCATCGGCATCTCGATCGTGGCCGCGCCGCTCTACGTCGCGGAGTCGACCCCGGCCCGCATCCGGGGCGCCTCGGTCGCCGCGTACCAAGTGGCCACGGTCGTGGGCATCGTCCTCACCTACTTCGTCAACTGGGGCCTCTCCGGCGGCGGCCACTGGCGCTGGATGCTCGGCCTGTCGGCGATCCCCGCGGCGCTCGTCGTGATCCCGCTGCTCCGCCTGCCCGACACGCCCCGTTGGTACGTCCTCAAGGGGCAGACCGAACGGGCCGTCGAGGTGATGGCGGTGACCGACCCGGAGGTCGATCCGCGCGCCGAGGTCGCGTCGGTGCGCGCCGCACTCGACGAGGAGAGCGGCGGGTCGGTGCGCTCCCTGCTGCGCAAGCCGTACGCCCGCGCCGCGTTCTTCGTGGTCGGCCTCGGCTTCTTCTGCCAGATCACCGGAATCAACGCGGTGACGTACTACAGTCCGCAGATCTTCGAGGAGATGGGCTTCACCGGCAACGGCCAGAACTTCCTGCTGCCGTCCTTCGTCGAACTGGCCTCCCTGGTCGCGGCCGTGCTGGCGATCCTCATCATCGACCGGATCGGCCGCCGGGTGGTGCTGCTGTCGGGCATCGGCACGATGGTGGTGATGCTCGGGGTCCTGACGGCCGTCTTCAGCGCCGGAAAGCTGCACGGGACCACCACCTGGGTGGGCTTCGTGGCGATCCTCCTGTTCACCGCCGCCTTCAACTTCGGCTTCGGGTCGCTGATCTGGGTCTACGCGAGCGAGGCGTTCCCCGCCCAACTCCGTTCCACGGGCGCCTCGGTGATGCTCACCGCCGACCTCGTCGCCAACCTCCTGATCGCCCAGTTCTTCCCGTCGCTGATGGCGAAGGCGGGGGCCGCCGCGACCTTCGCGGGACTGGGCGTGCTCGCACTCGGCGCCCTGGTCTTCGCGGCCTTCACCGCACCCGAGACCAAGGGCCGCCAGTTGGAGGAGATCCAGGACTACTGGCGCAACGGCGGCCGCTGGCCCACCGCCTCCGCGCCGGGACCGGCGGCCGCCACCACCGGTCCACTCGATGACTCCGCAGCTCAACCGACATAGCCCTGATGGGGCAGGACCCCGATCGCTGGTCTATCGGGGCCCTGCCGTCACGCCGCCTCGGGAGCCCGGGGAGGAACTGGGGGGGCGCGTCAGATTTCGCCGAGGACGGTGACGATGCGCTCGGCTTTGAAGTCCGTGCGGTTCTGCCCGGGGGTTGGCGCTGAGCTGATGCCCCGGTGCTACTCGGGCCGACGCGGCAGGTCCCGGTCTCGGTCGCGGCCGACTGGGGCTGCCGAGTTGAGGGGTCCCGGAGGGGGAGTCGCGGGACAACGGAATTTCATTGTGGCCCACTAACGTGCACCGGGAATTGACCAAGCGATATTCCGGTAATCGCGAGTATCGCCTCCGGCCATGGAGAATTAGTGCGTAAACTCGCTTCAAAGCTGACCCTGGTGGGCGTGTCCGTTGCTTTCCTCGGAGGGGCGCTCCTGTCTCCGCAGGCGCAGGCGGCCCAAGTCGCGGCAGGAGTGCCCGGGCGCTTCATCGCAGACGCCGACATCCTGGCGGCCCCCGACGGGGCGGTCGTGGGCAAGGGCCGGAACGGTCAGCCCGTCACGGTCAACTGCCAGACGGCCGACGGTAATTGGTGGAACCTCAACGCCCCCGAAGCCGCAGGCTGGGTGTGGCAGCCGAACCAGGTGTTGCGCGACTGGGGCACTCCCAATCCCCCGGTCTGCTGACCGTCTTCCGGCTTGACCAACCTCTCGGGCTCCCCGTCGGTCACAGGCTGACGGGGAGCCTTGCAACTCCTAACGAAATGATCTTCGGCGTGGTTGGTTCACTCCCAGGCTGATGATCTGGGGGTGCGGACGGCGCGGCCGAAACCGTGAAAGGTCGATGATGAGTTGTGGGCGGTGATCGACCCCCTGCTGCCGAATGTGGAGGGTCGAAGCCGGCATCCAGGGTGCAAGCGGCATCCTGACCGTCTGGTGTTCCAGGGCATCCTGTTCGTGCTGCATACCGGGATCGCCCGGGGACATCTGCCGCAGGAACTCGACTTCGGCGCGGGTATGACCTGCTGGCGCCGCCTGGCCGAGTGGACCGAGGCCGGGGTGTGGCCCCGGCTGCACGAGGTCATGCTCGCCAGGCTCCGCAGCGCGAACGCCCTGGACTTCTCCGGGGCGGCGGTCGACGGCTCCCACATCCGGGCGTCAAAGGGGGCCCCAAGACGGGACGAAGCCCTGTTGACCGGGGTAGAACCGGCAGCAAGCATCACCTGATCACCGGCGCCACCGGTATCCCGCTCGCCGCCACCTTGACCGGAGGCAACCGCAACGACGTCACCCAGCTCATCCCGCTGCTCCAGGCCGTGCCGCCTGTGCGCGGCGAGCGCGGCCGGCCCGGGCGCCGCCCAAACGTAGTGCTGGGCGACCGCGGCTACGACCACGACAAGTACCGCCGACTGGTGTGGGACCTGGGCGTGAAACCGCAGATTGCCCGCCGTGGCACCGGGTTCGGCTCCGGGCTCGGCACCCAACGCTGGGTCGTGGAACGCGCGTTCGCCCACCTGCGCTCGTTCCGCCGCCTGCGTATCCGCTGGGAGATACGCGACGACATCCACGAAGCCTTCCTCACTCTCGGATGCACACTGATCTGTTGGAGACGCCTGCGCTCAATCTGTGACTGATCCAGTGAGTACGGGAAGGGGATGGCGAAGGACTTTCCGACGTGGCTATTTGAGATGGGAGAGGAGCGCGTCAAGTGCCTTGGTCAGGGCGTCGGCATTGGCTGTGTCGAACCATGCGGTGCGGATGCGCTCGTTGCTTCCGTTCGGTGTCTCGTGGTCACCCGCGAGTTGATGCAGGGAGCGCGTACCGTCGCCCAACGCGCGCCCGACACCCTGGAAGAGGCTGCGGATGTAGCGGTCCGCGTGCTCGACGGGAATGCCCTGCTGGGAAGCCCAGTCGGTGAGCGTGGCCAGGTACCAGTAATGCGAGGTCAGGGTGCCCGTCAGTGCGGAGAAGACGCTGAAGTCCGCTTCATCCGCGACCGGGAGCGCCTCACCGAGGCGGTCGAAGAGGGCGTCGACCACTGGGTGGGAGGGATAGGTGACGGTGACGGACCGGCGCTCGCGCACAGAGGGAAGCGGGATGGCACGCACCACGGGAGCCCCGGTGTCGAACGTCCCGCGCAGCTCGCTGATGCCGACACCGGCGATCACACTGACCACGACGCGGTCGCTGTCGATCCGGAGCCCGGCGAGCGCCTCGGCGTGGTCCAGGGGTCGGACGGCGAGGACCACCACGTCGGAGTGGTTGACGACGTCCTGGTTGTCTACACACACTCGCACGTTCGGATACCGCTGGGACAGCTCGGCGGCTGTACGGGCGCCGCGAGGCGAGAGGTAGACCTCTGGTGGCTCCTCGACGCCGTCGCACAGGCCCGCCACGATAGCCCGGCCGATCTCGCCCACACCGATGATCCCGATACGTTCCACTGTGCCTCCCCATCGTCTACCAGCTGTGGCCTGCTCAGGCCACAGCTGAGTGCAGGTGCCGACAGTGGGCGTGCGCAGGCCGCTTGCTTTCCCGCCGTGGGAGGCGCTACGCGGCTCCCACGGCTTCGCCCGTGCCACTCCCCAGGACTCCTAGATCATTGCCCCCCGGGGTGATTCAACCCGCTCGGAGAGCATTTCGTTAGGAGTTCTTATAGGCAGGGGATCGAGGGCCAGGCAGCGTCCTGCCAAAGGAAGGTGAGGTCCGCGTGGCCTCAGGGTCTGCTCCGTGGTGGTGTCGATTCCGGGCGTGGGCGTCGGGCCTGTGGTCGGGGTGCGTCCATGGCCCGTGCGGCGCGGGGCCCGGTCCGCCGGACGGTTCCGGTGGGCCGGGCCGCGGGTGCGACGGAGGTTCAGGACGGAAGTTGCTCCCGGTATTCCGCCAGTGCCGGTGCCGTCTTGGTCGCGGTGAACTCGGTGATCCGGTACTCGCAGACCCCGGCCCGGACGAACGGGTCGTCGGCCGCGAGCTCCTCGACGGTCGCCCGGTCGCTCCCGGCGGCGATGATCACTCCTCCGTCACGCGGGTTCTTCCGCCCGGACGCGATGAAGTGTCCGGCGGCGTACGCCCGCTCCAGCCACGCCACGTGGTCCTGGAGGGCGGCGTCGACGCGGTCGAGGGGAGCGGTGTAGGTCAGTTCCAGTACGAACATGGCTGCAATATAGAGGAGGGGCGGCGGGCGCCCACGGGCGGTACGCGGCCGCCCGCAACCGTGCACCGGTTCGATAGCGTGACGGCACCATGGACACTTCCGGAACCCTCTCCCGTGCCGACGAACTGCAGCACTGGCCCACGGACGAAGCCGGGGCCCGCGCGGTCCAGGACCGGCTGCGCGGCCACGTGCGGCTCGACGAGCCCGGCCCGGTACCGGGCTTCGAGGGCACCGCCGTCGGCGTGGACGTCGCCTACGACGACGAACACGACGTCGTCGTCGCGGCCGCCGTCGCCCTCGACGCCCGCACCCTCGCGGTCGTCGACCGGGCCACCGCCGTCGGTCCGATCTCCTTCCCCTACGTTCCCGGCCTGCTCGCCTTCCGGGAGATCCCCACCGTCCTGGACGCGCTGGACCGGCTCGCCCGCACCCCCGACCTGGTCGTCTGCGACGGCTACGGGCTGGCCCACCCGCGGCGCTTCGGTCTCGCCAGCCACCTCGGTGTGCTGACCGGGCTGCCCACCATCGGGGTCGCCAAGACGCCGTTCACGTTCCGGTACGAGGCGCCGGGGCCGGAGCGCGGCGCCACCTCGCCCCTGTGGGACGACCGGGCGGCGGACGGCGAGCCCGAAGAGGTGGGGCGTGCCCTGCGCACCCAACGGGGCGTCAAGCCGGTCTTCGTCTCGGTCGGCCACCGGGTGGACCTGGACCGGGCCTGCGCGCACACCCTCCATCTGGCGGCCGCCTACCGTCTGCCGGAGACGACCCGGGCCGCCGACTCGCTGTGCCGCAAGGCCCTGGCGAGCCTCTGACGGCCGGCCCGGGCTAGCCGCGGACCACCCGGAAGACGATCCCCGCGTCCTGGAGGCGACGGGTCAGCGCGTCGCCCATGGCGACGGCCGTCGTCACCTGGCCCGCGGTGTCCGGGAGGTCGTCGAAGGCGAGGCTGAGCGCTCCCTCGGCGAGCATCTTCGCGGTCTCGTCGTAACCGGGATCGCCGCCCCTGACCTCGGTGACCAGGTGCGCACCTCCGCCCGACGCCACGAACCGCACCGCGAACCAACTCCGCGCCCGGCGCTGCGGACTCGGCCCCTCGCCCGGTTGCAGCCGTCCGGACAGCCACCGTCGGACGGGCGGTACCTGGGCGAGTGCCGCAAGGGCCCCGGCGCCCGCCGTCGCGGCCACCGCGGTCGGCAGTCGGCGCACCCCCGCGTAGTGCCGGTAGCGGAAATCGGGGCCGTACTGGTCGAGGGCGGCCGCCGAGCGGGCCACGACCTGCGGGTCCAGGGTCGGCAGCGGCAGGCCCCAGGTGCCGGTGTCCCGGCTCCGTACGGGCGGCCCGAACGGGGCGCGCACGATGCGGCCCGCGGGCCGCGGTTCGACCCGGCGACGGGCCCGCGCGGCCCGCGCCATGGCGGCCGGCCGGGAGGCCGCGGTGAGCGCGGAGGAGAGCGTCCCGCCGGAGAACGTGGCGTCGGTCCGCACGAATCCGTCGATGCGCAGCGGCACCCCCTTGGGGAGCAGGCCCACCGTGTAGTGCACCCCGAGGTCGTACGGGACGGAGTCGAAGCCGCAGGCGTGGACGAGCCGTGCCCCGGTGGCCCGGGCGGTGGCGTCGTGGCGCAGGTACGTCCGGTCGACGAACTCCGCCTCGCCCGTGAGGTCCAGGTAGTCGGTGCCGGCCTCGGCGCACGCCGCGACCAGGGTTTCGCCGTGCCGGAGGTAGGGCCCGACGGTGGTGGCCAGGACGCGGGTGGCGGCGGCCAGGGCGCGCAGCGAGCCGGCGTCGGCGCTGTCGGCCCGCAGCAGCGGGAGGTCCGCGCAGTCCGGGTTGAGGGTCGCCAACTGGTCGCGCAGCCGCTCCAGTTTGGCGGTGCTGCGACCGGCGAGCGCCCAGCGGCAGCCTTCGGGGGCGTGCCGCGCGAGGTACTCCGCGGTGAGGGCGCCGGCGAACCCGGTCGCTCCGTACAGGACGAGGTCGTGGTCCCGTCCTGAGGTGTCCTGCCGTGACATCTGCGTCCTCTCTGGTCCGAGGTCCGGACCCTAGGGACTTGTTGACGGATACGTCAACGACAGGCCGGGTCGGCGGGGTTGCCCTTGGCGGCCCGGAAGGCGGTCCGCGGTGCGTCCGGTCTTGACGCGGCGGGGTAGGCCGGCCAGATTCATGCGGTGAGGTGGGACATCCGATGTCCGGCTTGTCCCGGGGTGCGGGGCGGGCGAGTCGGGCCGCTCCTGGAGGAGGCCGGCTCCTGTGACGACGCAGTCCGCGGATCCGGCTGGCCGGAGCCCGCGCAGGGCCTGGTACCGCGAGGTCACCCCGCGCCAGTGGAAGGCGCTGTCCGCCGCCTGGATCGGCTATCTCCTCGACGGCTTCGACTTCGTGCTGATCACTCTGGTGTTGACCGAGGTCGCCGACGACTTCCGTCTGGACAGCGCGACCGCCGCCTCGCTGGTCTCCGCCGCCTTCGTCACCCGTTGGTTGGGCGGTGCCCTCCTGGGGGCGATGGGCGACCGCCACGGCCGCAAGGCAGCCATGATCGCCAGCATCCTGCTCTACTCGCTCGGCACCTTCGCCTGCGGGTTCGCCTGGGACTACACCAGCCTGTTCGTCGCCCGGCTGGTGATCGGGCTGGGTATGGCGGGGGAGTACAGCACCAGCGTGACGTATGTGCTGGAGAGCTGGCCCGCCCGGTTGCGCAACCGCGCTTCCGGGTTCCTGATCTCCGGCTACGCCGGCGGTACGGCCGTCGCGGCGCAGGTCTACGCCTGGGTGGTGCCCGCGTGGGGCTGGCGCTGGATGTTCTGGCTCGGGGTGCTGCCCGTACTGGTCGCACTGTGGATGCGCCGGTCGCTGCCGGAGGCCGGGGACTGGCACGCGGAGGTCGCCGGCGCGCGCGGCGGCGACGGTGCGGCGCCCCCGAACCGGCCGCATCCGTTCCGCCCGCTGTTCACCGGTCGCCGGCGCCGCCGGGCGAACGCGGTGCTGGCGACGCTCGCGACGGTCGCCCTGTTCTGCGCGTTCACGCCCTGGGGTGCGGGGTTCGTGCCGTGGTCGGCCGGGCTCGCCGCCCTGTGCCTGCTGGCCTTCGCCGCCCAACTGGGCGGGCGTCGTGGCTGGCTGCTGCACGTCTCCTTGATGGTGACGGTGTTCTGCGCCTTCCTCTACAGCTGGCCGGTGCAGGCCCTGTTGCCGACCTACCTCAAGACCGACCTGGGATACCCGCCCGCGCAGGTCGGCGACGTGATGTTCGTCGCGGGCTTCGGCGCCATGGCCGGCTGCTGGCTGGCCGGCTTCACCGGGGACCTGCTCGGGACCCGGCGCGCCTACGCGTGCACCCTGCTGGCCTCACTGGCGTTCGTGTTCCCGGTGTTCGCGGTGCGCGGGAGCGTGCTGGGGCTGGGCGTGCTGCTCTTCGTCCTGCTGGCACTGGGGCAGGGCATCTCCGGGATCCTGCCGAAGTACATCGCCGGCCATTTCCCGACCGGGACCCGCGCCGCGTCGCTGGGCTTCGTCTACAACGCGGGGGCGCTGGGCGGAGCGGTGGCGCCGGTCCTGGGGGCGCACCTCGCCCGCGGCATGCCCCTGGGGCGGGCGCTGGCGGTCCTCACCTTCGGGCTGACGCTGCTGGTCGTGCTCCTCGTGGGCGGCGACGTCCCGCGGCGACTCGCGCGGCTGGTGGACCGTCAGGTGCCCGGGGACCACCTCGTGACGGAGACGGCGGGTGGCGCGGAGACGGCCGAGGGGCGTGGGCGGGGCGTCCCGCGCGGCGAGTCGTCGTCCGGTGCGGCGTAGCGCCGGAACGGAGGGCGGGCCGGTGCCGCCGGCCGCGGGCCCGGCCGGAGTCATTCGGTGCTGTCGTCCCGCCGTCCCAACGCCACCCCGCGGACCCCCTCCAACTCCGTCAGCGCCTCCACCAGGGGATGCGCGGAGCCGTCGCCCTCCAACCGGAGCAGCACCTCGGCCGCCACCTGGGTGTCGTCCGGGCGGGTCTCCACCTGGACGTCGGTGACGCGGAACCCGCTGCCGGTGCACAGCTCCAACATCCTCCCGAGCAGACCGTGTTGCGCCTGATAGGTGAGGCGCAGGTCTATCCGGTTGTAGGACGGCCCGGCGGTGATCCGCTCCGACACCTTGGAGAAGCCGCGCACGATCAGGAAGTGCACGGCCGTCGCGCCGATCGCGAGCAGTGGCAGCCCGCCACCGCAGGCCATCCCGATGGCGCAGGTCAACCAGATGGTCGCGGCCGTCGTCAGTCCCCGGACCGCGTCCTTGCGCACGAAGATGAGCCCGCCGCCGATGAACCCGATGCCGGAGACGACCTGCGCGGCGACCCGGGACGGGTCCAACACCACGCCGTCCGTGCCCAGCAGCGCGCCGAAGCCGTGGATCGAGACCTCCATGAACAGCGCGCTGCCCACCCCGACGAGGGTGTGGGTGCGCAGCCCGGCGCTCTTCTGCCGGGCCTCGCGCTCCAATCCGATCAGCGAGGACAGCAGGAGGGCGATGCCCAGCTCGGTGAACTGGCGCAGACCCTGGCCGGCATGGACGTCGAAGAGTGCGGCGGCGAGGTGAGACATGACGGCATTGTCCCTCCGCCGGACCGCCGCGGGGCGCTCCGCGGGCCGTTGTCAGTGGTCGCGGTTAGCGTGGGGGCGATGGGCGGTGCGGGCTCCCGCGCGGCCCATCCCGGGCGTTGAGGACGGCGTCGGGCGGGGGAGCGGACGTGGAGGACGGGATGGCGCAGGCGGTGCGGACGACGGCGGTATCGGCGCGGAGTTGCGCGTGCCCGCGGCTGATAGCCCCCGAGCTGCTCATCGGCCGGCTCGGCGGGGGATGACGGCGCGGCGACAGGCGCGCGAAGGCCCGTGACGGCGGTGGCAGTTGAGCACCGTCGCCACGGGCCTTCGTCGTGCGCGACCACGGGGCACGGGGGGCTTGTGGAAAGTGGAACACGTTCTTAACATCACGAGTGTTACATCAGAAGTGTCACAGTGCGGAAGGCGTGGGGCGCGATGACGCAGTCAGGCAACGGCCCGCTCGGCGGGGTGCGGGTGGTGGAGCTCGCCGGCATCGGCCCCGGCCCCTTCGCGGCCATGCTGCTGGCCGACCTCGGCGCCGACGTCGTGCGGGTCGACCGCCCCGGAGGCGCCGGACTGGGCATCGATCCGGCGTGCGACCTCACCAACCGCAACAAGCGCTCGATGCTGGTGGACCTGAAGCAGCCCGCCGGAGTCGCCCGCGTCCTCGACCTGGCCGAGCGCGCCGACGTCCTGATCGAGGGGTACCGGCCGGGAGTGGCCGAGCGGCTGGGCGTCGGGCCCGAGCCGTGTCTGGCGCGCAACCCCCGCCTGGTCTACGGCCGGATGACCGGCTGGGGCCAGGCGGGGCCGCTCGCCGGCACCGCCGGCCACGACATCGGCTACATCGCCCTCACCGGCGCCCTCGGCATGATCGGCCCGGCCGACGGACCGCCCGCGATCCCCGCCAACCTGCTCGGCGACTACGCCGGCGGTTCGCTCTACCTCGTCATCGGCGTGCTCGCGGCCCTCCAGCACGCCCGCACCGAGGGCGGGACGGGCCAGGTCGTGGACGCCGCGATCGTCGACGGCACGGCCCATCTGACGGCGATGATCCACGGCATGCTGGCCGCCGGTGGCTGGCAGGACCGGCGCGGCGCCAACCTCCTCGACGGCGGCGCCCCGTTCTACGGCACCTACGAGACCGCCGATGGCGGCCACATGGCCGTCGGCGCGCTGGAGCAGCGGTTCTACGCCGAGTTCATCCGGCTGCTCGGCATCGAGGACGAAGTCCCCGGCCGGGACGACCTCACGGCCTGGGGCGACCTGCGCACCGCCATCGCCGCCCGTTTCCGGACCCGCACCCGGGACGAGTGGACCGCGGTCTTCCAGGAGTCCGACGCCTGCGTCGCCCCGGTGCTCTCCCTGCGCGAGGCCCCGGGACACCCGCACCTCGCGGCCCGCGGGACCTTCACCGAGCACGCCGGTCTGACCCAGCCCGCCCCCGCGCCCCGCTTCTCGGCCACCCCGGGGACCCTCCGCAGGGCTCCCGCCCTCCCCGGAGCGGACACCGAAGAGGTCGCCCGCGACTGGCAGCTGCCCGGCCTCGCCGAACCGGTCGACGAGCCGCACCGCACCGAGCCGAAGGAGACGGCCCGTTGACGCAGCCGCCCACCGCCCTCGCGGACGCGACCACTCCGCGCCGCCGCGCCCGAGCCGTCGCCGCTGCACGCCGCCCGGCGGCGGTCACCGCCCGACCCTACGGCCGCCGGCCGGCCGCGCTCCCCCTTGAGGCGCCCGGCTCCGTCCACGGCCGCAAGCAGAGAGCCGGGGCCACCGTGCGGGAGGGGTTCCGTGCGCCCTGGACGCCGTACGGCACCGACGGGTTCGTCCGCGAGCACGGTGCGCGGCAGCCACCGCCGGCCGACGCTCCCCAGCCGCCGCGGGCAGGCGCCCGCGGCGGCCGGATCCCCGCACACCGGGCGGCCGCCGCCAGGGTGCGCACCGTCCAGCCCATAGGCCCCGACCCCGCCGAGCTCACCGAGACCGTCGAGCACCGGCTCTGAGGGGACGCGCGCGCCACGCCCGCCCGGGGCGATCCCCGGCCCCGGCCGAGCAGCCCGTCGACCATCCAGGCCCATCCCCGAAGGGACAGCAGAGTGGAGCGCCAGATCTTCACCGAGGACCACGACGCCTTCCGCGCCACGGTGCGCACCTTCCTCGCCAAGGAGGTGACGCCGCATTACGAGCAGTGGGAGAAGGACGGCATCGTCAGCCGGGACGCCTGGCGGGCGGCCGGCCGACAAGGTCTGCTGGGCCTGGCCGTGCCCGAGGAGTACGGCGGCGGGGGCACCACGGACTTCCGCTACAGCGCCGTCCTCGCCGAGGAATTCACCCGCGCCGGCACCCCCGGCTTCGCCATCGGACTGCACAACGACATCGTCGGCCCCTACCTGACCTCGCTCGCCACCGAGGAGCAGAAGCGCCGCTGGCTGCCGGGGTTCTGCAGCGGCGAGACGATCACGGCGATCGCGATGACCGAGCCCGGCGCCGGCTCCGACCTCCAGGGCATCCGCACCACCGCGGAGGACCGCGGCGACCACTGGGTGCTCAACGGCTCCAAGACCTTCATCTCCAACGGCATCCTCGCCGACCTCGTCATCGTCGTCGCCAAGACCACCCCCGAGGGCGGCGCGCACGGCCTGAGCCTGCTGGTCGTCGAACGGGGGGCGGAGGGTTTCGAGCGCGGCCGCAACCTCGACAAGATCGGTCAGAAGTCGCAGGACACCGCCGAGCTCTTCTTCCACGACGTGCGGGTTCCCAAGGAGAACCTCCTCGGCGATCTCCACCGCGCCTTCGTGCACCTGATGACCAACCTCGCGCAGGAGCGGATGGCGATAGCGATCGCCGGGATAGCCGCCGCCGAGCACCTGCTGGAGACCACCACCCGGTACGTCAAGGAGCGCGAGGCCTTCGGCCGGCCGCTGGCCAAGCTCCAGCACGTCCGGTTCGAGATCGCCGAGATGGCCACCGAGTGCGCGGTGACCCGCGCCTTCCTCGACCGCTGCATCACCGACCACTCCGAGGGCACCCTCGACGCCGTGCACGCCTCCATGGCCAAGTGGTGGGCCACCGAGCTCCAGAAGCGGGTGGCCGACCGCTGCCTCCAGCTGCACGGCGGATACGGCTACATGACGGAATATCCGGTCGCCCGGGCCTTCACCGACGGCCGCATCCAGACCATCTACGGGGGGACGACCGAGATCATGAAGGAGATCATCGGCCGCTCCCTGCTCGGCTAACCCTCCCCGACCGCGCCGTCCCGGGCCCCGACACCAGCGGCCGACACCGCGATCCCGACCCCGGCCGGAAAGAAAGGCTTTTCTGTGAGCACCGAAGCGTACGTGTACGACGCGATCCGCACCCCCCGCGGTCGCGGCAAGGCCAACGGCGCCCTGCACGGCACCAAGCCGATCGACCTGGTCGTCGGCCTGATCCACGAGGTGCGGCGGCGCTTCCCCGACCTGGACCCGGCCGCGATCGACGACATCGTGCTGGGCGTGGTCGGGCCCGTCGGCGACCAGGGCTCGGACATCGCCCGGATCGCCGCGATCGCCGCCGGTCTGCCCGACACCGTCGCCGGCGTACAGGAGAACCGCTTCTGCGCCTCCGGCCTGGAAGCCGTCAACATGGCCGCGGCCAAGGTCCGTTCGGGCTGGGAGGACCTGGTCCTGGCGGGCGGCGTGGAGTCGATGTCGCGGGTTCCGATGGCCTCCGACGGCGGCGCCTGGTTCGCCGACCCGATGACCAACTTCGACACCGGCTTCGTCCCGCAGGGCATCAGCGCCGACCTCATCGCCACCATCGAGGGGTACTCCCGCCGCGACGTCGACGAGTACGCCGCGCTCTCCCAGGAACGGGCCGCCGCGGCGTGGAAGGACGACCGCTTCGCGCGCTCGGTGGTCCCCGTCCAGGACCGCAACGGCCTGGTCGTCCTCGACCACGACGAGCACCTGCGCCCCGGCACCACCGCCGACTCGCTCGCGGGCCTGAAGCCGTCGTTCGCCGCCATCGGCGACGCCGGCGGCTTCGACGCGGTCGCGCTCCAGAAGTACCACTGGGTCGAGAAGATCGACCACGTCCACCACGCCGGCAACTCCTCCGGCATCGTGGACGGCGCCGCGCTGGTCGCCATCGGCTCCAAGGAGGTCGGCGAGCGCTACGGCCTCACCCCGCGGGCCCGCATCGTCGCCGCCGCGGTCTCCGGCTCCGAGCCCACGATCATGCTCACCGGCCCCGCGCCCGCCAGCCGCAAGGCCCTGGCCAAGGCCGGTCTGACCATCGACGACATCGACCTGGTCGAGATCAACGAGGCGTTCGCCGCGGTCGTCCTGCGGTTCGTCAAGGACATGGGCCTCAGCCTGGACAAGGTCAACGTCAACGGCGGCGCCATCGCCCTGGGCCACCCCCTCGGCGCCACCGGCGCGATGATCCTCGGCACCCTCGTCGACGAACTGGAGCGGCAGGACAAGCGCTACGGCCTGGCCACCCTCTGCGTCGGCGGCGGCATGGGCGTCGCCACCGTCGTCGAGCGCCTCTGACCCCTCGTCCCACCCACCACGGAGTACTACCCATGAGTGAATCCGCTGCTGCGTCGACCATCCGCTGGGAACAGGACGAGACCGGTGTCGTCACCCTGGTCCTCGACGACCCCCACCAGTCCGCCAACACCATGAACAACGCCTTCAAGACCTCCCTGACCGCGGTCGCCGACCGCCTGGAGGCCGAGAAGGACAGCATCCGCGGCATCATCGTCACCTCCGCCAAGAAGACCTTCTTCGCCGGCGGCGACCTGCGCGACCTGATCGCCGTCACCCCCGCCCAGGCACAGCAGGCGTTCGAGACCGGCAACGGCATCAAGCGCGACCTGCGCCGGATCGAAACGCTCGGCAAGCCCGTGGTCGCCGCCATCAACGGCGCCGCGCTGGGCGGCGGCTACGAGATCGCCCTGGCCTGCCACCACCGCATCGCCCTGGACACCCCCGGCACCAAGATCGGCCTGCCCGAGGTCACCCTCGGCCTGCTGCCGGCCGGCGGTGGCGTCACCCGTACCGTCCGGCTGCTGGGCATCACCGACGCACTGCTGAAGGTGCTCCTCCAGGGCACCCAGTACGACGCCGCGCGCGCCAAGGACAACGGGCTGATCCACGAGGTCGCCGAGACGCGGGACGAACTCCTCACCAAGGCGCGGGAGTTCATCGACGCCCACCCCGAGTCCCAGCAGCCCTGGGACGCCCCGGGTTACAAGATCCCCGGCGGCACCCCGGCGCACCCGAAGTTCGCCGCCAACCTCCCGGCGTTTCCCGCCAACCTCAAGAAGCAGCTCAACGGTGCCCCCTACCCGGCGCCGCGCAACATCCTCGCCGCGGCCGTCGAGGGGTCCCAGGTCGACTTCGAGACCGCCCAGACCATCGAGGCGCGCTACTTCGTCGAGCTGGTCACCGGCCAGGTCTCCAAGAACATGATCCAGGCGTTCTTCTTCGACCTCCAGGCCGTCAACTCCGGTGCCAACCGCCCCAAGGACGTCGCGCCGCACACGGTCCGCAAGGTCGCCGTCCTCGGTGCCGGCATGATGGGCGCCGGCATCGCCTACGCCTGCGCCAAGGCCGGCATCGAGGTCGTCCTCAAGGACGTCACCCTGGAGGCGGCCCAACGCGGCAAGGAGTACTCCGAGGGGCTGCTCACCAAGGCGTTGGCCAGGGGGCGCACCACCGAGGCGAAGCGCGACGCGCTGCTGGCGCGGATCACGCCCACCGCCGAGCCCGCCGACCTCGCCGGCTGCGACGCGGTCATCGAGGCGGTCTTCGAGGACGTCGCCCTCAAGCACAAGGTGTTCAAGGAGATCCAGCACGTCGTCGAGCCCGACGCGCTGCTGTGCTCCAACACCTCCACCCTGCCCATCACGTTGTTGGCCGAAGGCGTCGAGCGGGACGCCGACTTCATCGGCCTGCACTTCTTCTCGCCCGTCGACAAGATGCCGCTGGTGGAGATCATCAAGGGTGAGCGGACCGGTGACGAGGCGCTGGCCCGCGCCTTCGACCTGGTCCGCCAGATCCGCAAGACCCCCATCGTCGTCAACGACTCCCGAGGCTTCTTCACCTCCCGGGTCATCGGCCACTTCATCAACGAGGGCGTGGCGATGATCGGCGAGGGCCTCGACCCCGCCTCGGTCGAACAGGCCGCGGCCCAGGCCGGCTACCCGGCCAAGGTGCTGTCCCTGATGGACGAGCTGACCCTCACCCTCCCGCGCAAGATCCGCAACGAGACCAAGCGCGCCGTGGAGGAGGCCGGCGGCACCTGGCAGCCGCACCCGGCCGACGCCGTCATCGACCGCATGGTCGACGAGTTCGACCGCCCCGGGCGCAGCGGCGGGGCCGGCTTCTACGACTACGGCGACGACGGCCGGCGTGCCGGCCTGTGGCCCGGGCTGCGCGAGCACTTCCAGCAGGAGGGCGCCGCCGTCCCGTTCCGGGACATGCAGGAGCGGATGCTGTTCTCCGAGGCGCTGGACACCGTCCGCTGCCTGGAGGAGGGCGTGCTGACGTCCGTCGCCGACGCCAACATCGGCTCCATCCTCGGCATCGGCTTCCCCGGGTGGACCGGTGGCGTGCTCCAGTACATCAACGGCTACCAGGGCGGGCCGGGCCGGGAGGAACTCGTGGGCCTGCCCGGGTTCGTGGCCCGCGCCCGCGAGTTGCAGGCGGCCTACGGCGACCGGTTCGCGCCCTCCGCGCTGCTGGTCGAGAAGGCCGAGCGGGGCGAGAAGTTCAGCGACTGAGCCGGACGCGCGGGGGCGGGCCGGTGCGGTCCGCCCCCGTCACCGGCCGGTCGCGCCGTCGGCCCCGCTCGGGCCCGTGCGGTCCGCCCGGCCGTCGTGCTCGCCCGTGCCCAGCCACTCCCGCAGCTCTTCCTTCATCGACCGTTGGAAGGCGGTGACCAGTGCTTGCACCACCATCGGCTGCATGTGCGCGGAGAGCGACTTCATCCGCGCCACCTCCTCGGCGTCCGGCCCGCCGTCCCGGTAGGGCTCCCACACCTCGTCCTTGAACAGCCGGCTGAGCTCCCGGGCGGCCGAGCGGGTGTGCTCGATGACGACGGTGCGGGCCGCCAGGATCGTCTCCAGGGCGATCGGCACGTCGAGCAGCCGCGCCCCCAGGTGCAACAGCCCCGGGTCGACCCGGAAGACGTCCGGCTCCTCGGTGCGGACCAGGACGTTCATCGCCGCCAGCCGGTCGAGGTCCTCCTCGGTCAGCTCCCGTCCGACCCGCCGTTCCAACTGGTCCCGGGTGGCGTCCTCGGCCTTGTCCGGGATCCAGCTCGCCACCAGGGCGCGGTGGATGGCCAGGTCCTGGGCGCTCAGGTCGGGCGGCAACTGCTCCAGGTAGCGTTCGATGGCGGACAGGGTCAGGCCCTGGTGCTGGAGTTCCTCGATCAGCGCGAGCCGCGAGAGGTGGTCCGGCCCGTAGCGACCGACCCGGCGCGGGCCGATCTCGGGCGGCGGGAGCAGTCCGCGGGTGCTGTAGAAGCGGATCGTGCGGACCGTGACGCCGGCGCGGGCGGCGAGTTCGTCGACCGTCAGGTCGGGGGCGGACTCCATCATGTTCAACAGTATTGCTGTCTCACCAGTCCTGTGAAACCTTCGTCACCGCTCAGCGCGCGGCCGGGCCCCCTTCGAGAGGGCCCGCATCCTCCGTACGGTCCGTAGCTCAGGCCCACGCCTTCGGGAGGCGCCATGACCACGCTCCTGCGCATGCCCGGCGAGCCGGGCGAACTCACCCTGCCGGCCCTGCTGTTGCGCAACGCCGAGGACCACGGTGCCCGGCCCGCACTGTCCTGGCGCGCGCCCGGCGGCGGCCGGCGGACGCTCAGTTGGGCGGCGGCGCGCCGCCGGATCGGCGAACTGGCCGCCGGGTTCCGGGCGCTCGGCGTCCGGCGCGGCGAGATCGTGCTGCTCATGATGGGTAACCGGCCCGAGCACTGGCTCGGCGACCTGGCCCTGGTGCACCTGGGCGCGGTGCCGGTCACGGTCTACGGCACCGCCGCCCCCGAGCAGATCGCCCACGTCGTCCGGCACAGCCGGGCCCGCCTGGCCGTGGTCGAGGGCCCCCGGGAGCGGGCCCGCTGGGAGCCGCTGCTCGACGATCCGGCGGCGCGGCTGGAGCGCCTGGTGGTCGTCGAGCCGGCGGACGACCCGTCGGGCACCGGGGGCGCGACGGCCCGGTGCGAGGGCTTCGCCGCGGTGGCGGCCCGCGGCGCCGAGGCGTACGACCCGGTGTCCTTCGAGGCGGCCTGGCGGCAGGGCGACCCGGACGACACGCTCACCGTCGTCTACACCTCCGGCACGACCGGCGACCCCAAGGGGGTGGTGGTCAGCCACCGCCACGTGCTGCTGAACGCGGTGGCGCTGGACGGCGTCGTCGAGCTGCCGGACCACGCCGCGCACCTGTCCTACCTCCCGTTCGCGCACATCGCCGAGCGGATGCTCGGCCTCTACCTGCCGGTGTTCCGGGCCGCGCACGTCCACCTGTGCCCGGATCCGGCCCAGGTGGCGCCGCTCGCGCGGGAGCTGCGGCCGGCGCAGTTCTTCGGGGTGCCGCGGGTGTGGGAGAAGCTGGCGGCGGCCGTCGGCGGCGCCCTCGCGGAGCTGCCCGAGGAGCACCGGGCGGCCGTGGCGGCGGCCGCCGAGACCGCTCGGGCGCACGTCGCCTACCGGGAGCGCGGGCAGCGGCCGCCCGACGGGCTGGCGGCGGCGTACGCCGCGGCGAAGGCGCAGGTGCTGGACCCGCTGCTGGCGGCGGCCGGTTTCGACCGGTTGGTGTGGACGGCGAGCGCCTCGGCGCCGATGCCCCCGGAGGTGGTGCGGTTCTGGGCCGGCTTCGGCATCGTGATCATGGATGCGTGGGGGCTGACCGAGACCGTGGGGGTGGCCACGACCAACGCCCCGGGCGGCTTCCGGCTGGGTTCGGTGGGACGGCCGCTCGCCGGTCTGGAGGTGCGCACGGCCGCCGACGGCGAAATCGAGGTGCGCGGCCGGACGGTCTGCGCGGGCTACCTCCGGGGGGACGGGGCGGTGGAGCCGGCCACCGGCGCGGACGGCTGGTTCCGCACCGGCGACGTCGGGCGGATCGACGCGGACGGCTACCTGTGGCTCACCGACCGCAAGAAGGACATGATCGTGACGTCGACCGGCAAGAACGTCTCGCCCGCGCTGGTCGAGAACGCCCTCAAGGAGCATCCGCTCATCGGGCAGGCGCTGGCGCACGGCGACGGCCGGTCGTACGTGGTGGCGCTGCTGGTGCTCGATCCGGAGCTGGCTCCGGCCTGGGCGGCCCGGCACGGCATCGAGGGGAGCCTGTCGGAACTGGCCCGGCACCCGCACGTCCGGGCGGAGGTCGAGAGGGGTGTCGAAGCGGCCAACTCGCGACTAAACCGCACGGAACAGGTCAAGCGATTTTCCTTGTTGGGCGAGGAATGGCGGCCGGAAACTGGCGAACTCACCCCGTCGTTGAAGCTCCGCCGCCGTGTCATTCGCCACAAATATGGACAAATCCTAGAGCGAATGTACGCCATGTGATCTCCCACACAGACGGGGGGCCACTCTTCGGGGAAGGTGTGCCGACTGGCCGTTCGCGCGATCCGCGGTGCCGGTCACGTGCAAGCTCTCCGAAAGCGAGATGAACCACCAGTGAGCACAGAAACCGTCGTGGATGAAGCCCAGCGGCCATCGGACGGGGGGAGCGGGGTCCAGCAGGACGCGGGGGACGCCGGCTACAGCAAGGCCCTCAAGGGCCGCCACATCAACATGATCGCCATCGGCGGCGCGATCGGCACCGGCCTCTTCCTGGGCGCCGGCGGGCGCCTGCACTCGGCCGGCCCCGCACTGGCCGTCGCCTACGCGGTCTGCGGTCTCTTCGCCTTCTTCGTCGTCCGGGCCCTCGGCGAACTGGTGGTGCACCGCCCGTCGTCCGGCTCGTTCGTCTCCTACGCCCGGGAGTTCCTGGGCGAGAAGGGCGCCTACGTCGCGGGCTGGATGTACGTCGTCAACTGGTCGACGACCGGCATCGCCGACATCACCGCGATCGCCCTGTACACCCACTACTGGAGCGCGTTCACCAGCATCCCGCAGTGGGTGATGGCGCTGATCGCGCTGGCGGTGGTGCTCACGATCAACCTGATATCCGTGAAGATCTTCGGTGAGATGGAGTTCTGGTTCGCGATCATCAAGGTCGCGGCACTGGTCGCCTTCATGTTCATCGGGATCTTCCTGCTGGCCACCCAGCACCCGGTCGACGGACACACCCCGGGTCTGAACCTGATCACCGACCACGGCGGCTTCTTCCCGACCGGTCTGATGCCCGTGGTGATCGTGCTCCAAGGCGTCGTGTTCGCGTACTCCGCGGTCGAGCTCGTCGGCGTCACCGCCGGTGAGACCAGCGAGCCGCACAAGGTCGTCCCCAAGGCCGTGAACTCGATCATGTGGCGGGTCGGCATCTTCTACGTCGGCTCGGTGGTCCTGCTGGCGATGCTGCTGCCGTGGAACGTCTTCAGCGCCAACGAGAGCCCCTTCGTCACCGTGCTGTCGCACGTCGGCATCCCGCACGCCGGCGACGTGATGAACCTCGTCGTGCTCACCGCGGCGATGTCCAGCCTGAACTCCGGGCTCTACTCCACCGGTCGCATCCTGCGCTCGATGTCCATGGCGGGCTCCGCGCCGAAGTTCGCCGCGCGGATGAACCGCAGCCAGGTGCCGTACGGCGGCATCATGCTCACCTCCACGGTGTGCGTGCTCGGTGTCGGACTCAACGCCTGGTTGCCGAGCCAGGCGTTCGAGATCGTGATCAACATCGCGGCGCTGGGCATCATCAGCACCTGGTGCACGATCATGATCTGTCACATGGTGTTCGTCCGCCGGTCCAAGGAGGGCCTGGTCGAGCGTCCGCGCTTCCGCCTGCCGGGCACGCCGATCACGGACATCACCACCATCGTCTTCCTGGTCGGCGTCATCGTGCTGATGTGGTTCGACGACGGCGTCGGCCGGCAGACCGTCCTGCTGATCCCGGTGCTCGCCGCCGCGCTGGTCGGTGGGTGGTTCGTGGTCCGCGGACGGGTCCGCCGGATCGCCGAGGAGCGTGAACTCGCGAAGTAGTACGGGGGAAGCCCCACGCCTGCACGCCGGAGGGCGGTCGCGGTGGACCGGAAGGTCGCCGCGGCCGCCCTCCGGCGTGCGGGGCCGTTGTCAGTGGTCGCCCGTACCGTGGGGTCATGGCTGAGAAAACGGGGATCGACGCCGCAATCGTCTACGTCAAGGGTGATGCCACCGCACCTCGGGGCAAGGGCGTCAAAATGATCGTGCACGTCTGCAATGACCTCGGTGGCTGGGGCAGGGGTTTCGTGCTCGCGCTCTCCCGCCGCTGGCCGGAGCCGGAGCGGGCCTACCGCCGCTGGCACCGCGAGCGGGCGGGGAACGACTTCGGGCTGGGCGCCGTCCAGTTCGTGCCGGTCGGTGAGCGGATGTGGGTGGCCAACGTGGTCGGCCAGCGGGGCATCAAGACCGGGAGCCGGGGGGTGCCGGTGCGGTACGAGGCGCTGGCGGCCGGGCTCGGCAGGGTCGCGGATCGGGCGCTGGAGCTGGGGGCCTCGGTCCATATGCCGCGGATCGGCTGTGGGTTGGCCGGTGGCACCTGGTCGCGGGTCGAGCCGCTGATAGTCCAGCGCCTCGTCGGGCGCGGGGTCGCGGTGACGGTCTACGACCAGTGAGGGTGACGGCGCGCCGGGCGGTGTGCGCACCGGGTGGTGGACCGGCCGGTCCACCACCCGGTGCGTGGGATCAGCCGCCGATCAGCGGATAGTGGTCGGAGAGGTTGGTGTAGGTGTACTGCTTGCCCCAGCTGGAGACGGTCCAGGGCGCCGACTCCTCCTTGACGACCGTGTTCTGCCAACCGGCGGGCCGGGCATGGCCGTTGCGGAAGAGCACGTAGTCCAGGTCCTCGCGGGGGTCGTTCGGGTAGCGGTACTTGGCGATCGAGTTCTCCGCGGTGTCGAAGGAGTACGGGTGGCCCGTGCGCCGGTCGGCGGGCGCCAGGTCCGCGTTGGCCAGCAGGGCCGCGTACTCGCTGCCGTGGAAGTCGATGTTCAGGTCGCCGGCGACCATGACCTCCTCGTTCGCCGGGATGTTCTTGGCGTCGAGGAAGGCGTCCAGCTCCTTGAGCTGCTTGGCGCGGTCGGCGGCGGCCTCGCCGGCCTTGCAGCCCGAGTCGGTGGACTGGGTGTGGGTGCCGACGACGTGCACCTTGGTGCCGTTGACGTCCAGCACCGCGTAGACGAAGCCCTTGTTGGAGAAGGCGTCCGAACCGCAGGCGTCCTTGTAGACGTACTGCTCCTTGCGCAGCACCGGCCACTTGCTCAGCAGCGTCACCCCGCCGTCTTCGGGGGTGACGGCCGAGTAGGCGCCCGAGGTGGCGTCCCAACCGCTTCGGCTGCGGCCGACCACCGGGGTCTGGTGCGGGTACTCCGCGGCGGCCTGTGACGTGAGTGCGTCGGAGGAGGAGTTGTCGAAGGCCTCCTCAAGCACCACGACGTCGTTGCCGTGGAAGAAGTCCGCGGAGGCGATGGCCTGGGCGCGGTGGTCCTGGCCCCAGTTGGGATACAGGTTCTTGCTCATGAGGAAGGTGTTGTAGGTGAGCACCTTGAGTCGGGGCGCGCTCGCGGCGGCCCGGGGGCCGGTGGGGCCGGCCGGGGTCGAGGTCGTGGCGGCCGATGCGGTGGGGGTCGCGATGGCCAGCGCGGCGGTGAGGGCCGCGCAGAGCGCGGCGGCACGGGAAGTGCGCAGGGGGGAGTGCGGCACGGAAACTCCCTGGGAAGAGAGGGGACATGGGGTGTTGAACCGGCGACGCACATCAAACCAGCTGGGGTTACTTCTAGGTAACCGTTCGGCGGGCGGCAGATGTACAGACCGCAGCTCCAGCCGAGGGCGTCGCGTCCGCGCGCCGTGCTCCCGGGGCCGTGGAATCCCTCTGGGCAGCGGCTCGTTACAAAGTTATTCAGTTAGTGTCACTGTTGCTGGCGGAGGGTGCGCCGGCCCGTGGCGGTGTGCGGAGGGGGGCTGATGACGGACGAACAGCGGTTGCCGGCAGGGGTGTTGGCGGGGGCGCCGGGGGCCGGGGGCGGGCCGTCGGAGAAGATCCTGGACGCCGCGCGGGAGCAGTTCATGACCTTCGGGCTGCGCCGGTCCACCATCGACGACGTGGCCAAACGCGCCGGGGTCTCCCGGGTCACGGTGTACCGACGGGTCGGCAACAAGGACGAGTTGGTGCAGCGGGTGCTGCTGCGGGAGTACCGGCTGTTCGTGGCCGAGGTGGACGCGGCGGTGGCCGGGCTGCCGACGATGGAGGAGCGGATGGTGGAGGGGTTCGCGGCCATCCTGCGCCTGATCCGCGGGCATCCGCTGATCGGCGGGCTGCTGCGGTTGGAGCCGGAGACGATGCTGCCCCACCTGACGCTGGAGAGCGGGCCCTCCTTCCTCGCGATGCGCGGGTACCTGGCGGGACACCTGCGCCGGGCGCAACGGGCGGCGCAGGAGGGCGCCGACGGGGTGGGCGAGGAGCGCGCGGACCGGGACGCGGAAGGCGACGGGGACCCCACGGCGGTGGCCGAGCTGATGGTGCGGATCACCGTGTCGTTCCTGCTGAATCCGGTGAGCTGCTTCGCGTTGGACGACGACGAGCAGGCCCGGCGGTTCGCCCGGCGGTACCTCGCACCGCTGCTGCACCGGTGAGCGGCCGGACGGCCCCCGCCGGAGGCCGCCCCGCCGGAGGCCGCCGCGCCGGGGGACTCCGACAACAGGGCCGGGCGCGAGAGGTGCCGCCGGGCGGCCGGTCAGCGCCGGCTGTGCAGCCAGCGCCCCGCCGCGACGGCCCGGTCCACCCGGCGCGCCGGCGTGGTGAAGGAGGTCAGGTCCACGGGCGGACGGAAGCGCCGGACGGTGAGCGCCTGCGGGGCGGTGAAGCCGCGCAGGCCCTCGGCGCCGTGGACCCGGCCGTGCCCGGACGCGCCGGACCCGCCGAACGGGAGGGCGGGGACGGCGGCGAAGCCGAGGACGGAATTGACCGATGCCGCCCCGGAGTCGAGGCGCGCGGCGACGGCGAGGCCGGCGCGGCGGCTGCCGGTGAAGACCGCCGCGCCCAGCGCGTAGGCGGAGGCGTTGGCGCGGGCCACCGCCTCGTCGAGGTCCCGGACGGCGTTGACCACGACGACCGGTCCGAAGGTCTCCTCCCGGACGGCGGGGGAGTCCTCGGGGACGTCGACCAGGACGACGGGGTGGGCGTGCGGCGGGGCGATCGACTCCGGTCCGCCGTGCAGGGCCCGGCCGCCGGCGGCCAGGGCGTCCTTGACGTGCCCCTCGACGGTGGCGAGTTGGGCGGGAAGGGTGAGCGGACCGTAGGCGGCGTCCGGTCCGGGGCCGGTGCGCAGGGCGCGGACGCGCCGGACGATCCGGTCGCAGAGCGCGGCGTGGATCGGCTCGACGGCGTAGACACGCTCCACGCCGGCGCAGGTCTGGCCGGCGTTGGCCAGGGCGCCCCAGACGATGGCGTCGGCCGCCGCGTCCAGGTCGGCGGAGGCGTCGACGAGGACGGCGTCCTTGCCGCCGCACTCGGCGAGGAGCGGGGTGAGCCGCTCCGCGCAGACCGCGGCGACCCTGCGCGCGGTCGCCGGGGAGCCGGTGAAGGCGATCTTGTCGGCGCCGGAGCGGACCAGCGCCTCGCCGGTGCTGCCCGGGCCGGTGACGGTCTGGAGGAGGTGCGGCTGGTCGGGGACCGCGTCGGCGAGCGTGGCGGCGAGCAGGACGCCCACGCCCGGGGTGAGTTCGGAGGGTTTGAGGACGACGGCGTTGCCGGCGGCGAGGGCGTGGCCGACGGAGCCCATGGGCGTGTAGAGGGGGTAGTTCCAGGGGCCGATGACGCCTATCACGCCCAGCGGCCGGTAGCAGAGCAGCGCGCGCTGGTGGCACGCGAGCGGGCCGGAGGGGACGCGGCGGCGGCCGAGCACGCGACGGGCGTTGCGGGCTGCCCAGTCGAGGTGGACGAGGGCGAGCAGCACCTCGGCCCGGGCGTCGGCCGGTGGTTTGCCGGTCTCGGCGACGATCAGCTCGGCGAGTTCGTCCATCCTGCGGGCCAGTGACCGCTTCCAGACGAGCAGGCGACTGCGGCGGCCGGCCCAGCCGCAGGCCGCCCAGGCGCGGGCCGCCGCCCGGCCCCGGTCGACGGCGGAGCGGACCTCCTCGGGGCCGTGCACGGGATGTTCGCCGACGGGTTCGCCGGTGAGCGGTGAACGGGAGATCAGTACGGTCATCGGTCGTCCTCGGAGGGCAGGGGGCGCAGCGGGCGGTGCTGGGCCCAGGCGGGCCCGAGGTCGTCGAGGGCGTAGCCGAAGGGGTAGGAGCGGGGCCGGGGCAGGCCCGGTCGCCCCTCGGGCCGTGGGGGCAGCAGCCGCACGAGGGCGGCCCGGGCGCGCAGCGTGCGGTGGGCCAGGGTCCGTAGCCAGGGCGGCTGCGGGGGGAATCCCCGGGCGTGCAGCAGGGGGTCGTCCAGCAGGGCGAGGGAGAAGCGGGCGGCGGCGGGGCGCAGGACGGCCGGGTACCACGACGCCAGCACCCGGAAGGTGGCGTCGGCCACCCGGTGGTTGGCCGGGTGGTAGGCGAACGCGGCGGCCTCGTGGTCGTCGAGGAGCTTCTCGTAGCCGGCCATCGTGCGCGGGGCGTCGGCGATGCCCATCAGCGCGGCGAGCCGGTGGCCGACCAGGGCGAGGGCGGCCTTCTCGTTGGCGCACAGGGGACGCCAGCCGTAGCGGTCGATCCACCGCTTCGGGCCGACGACGGTGGTGGCCAGGACGTAGCGGAAGTCGTCGTCGGGGATGCGGTACTTGGCGTGGATGCGGTTGAGGTGGCGGGCCGCGGCGCGGCCCCGCTCCGAGTCGAAGCCGTCCGCGGACAGCTCGTGGCCCAGGAGCACCGTGTCGTCGTAGCGCTTCTGCCCGTGGCGTTCGAACTCCTTTGTGTGGTCGAGAAGTTGGGAGATGCGCGGGACACCGTAGTCGCGCAGGAACGCGGCCGACACGCCCCGGGCGTAGTCCCAGGGGAATTCGTACTGGGTGATCCAGCGGAAGATCTGCTCGAAGTCCCGCTCGGGGTCCATCCGGCGGATCTCCCGCAGTCGGGCGTAGCGGCCCATGGCGCGTGCCTCCTGACGTGGGGTGGCGTGCGGTGGTCTCCCGGCGGCCGGCCGGGAGTCGGTGCGCGGGCCCGCCGGCGGGGCGGCGTCCGACGGGCCCTAGTGGCCGCCCAGCACCCGGTAGCGCACCTCCGCGGCGTCGACGAGGACCTGGCCCGCGCTGACGGTCCGCAGGGTGAGCAAGGGGAGCCGGACGGCGATCGGGAGGCTGGCGGGGACGACGTCGGCGCCGAGGCACAGCTGCGGGGTGCTGACCTCCAGCCAGGGGATGACGAGGGCGCCCCGCAGGAAGGTGGCGTAGACGTCGACGTCGCGGATGTCGAGTCGCACGTCGAGCACGTGGTCGGAACCGTCCGGTCCGGTGACCCGCAGGCGGTAGTCGTCGGCGACGATCCGCGCGGCGTGCACCCACAGGACCTTGATCCGGCCGCCGCCCGCGGTGGGCAGGTAGGTCGCGCCGTGGACGAGGGCGTCGGTGGCGGTGAGCCGAGTGGCGCCGACGGTCGGGTAATAGGGGCTGACGGGGTAGGCGGCGCGGCCCGGGCCGGGCTGTGCGCCGACGACGAGGGGTGGCACCAGGGGCGTGCGGTCGTCGGGGGTGCCGACCGCGCCGGGACGGGCCGTCCGGGTCGGCGGTGCGGGGCGGTCGCCGCCGGAGGGCGGCGGGCCGGTGGGGGCGGGGTCGTCCGCGCCGCCGGTGTCGACGCCGGTCAGGCAGGGCAGCCGGAGCGCGCCGAGGGCGTCGCGCGGGTCCGGGTCGGCCGCGCGGGCCGGTGCGCCGCTGACCAGCCCGGCGGCGAGGACGAGCGGCAGCGTCAGGGCGAGGGCGGCGCCGGGCGGAGCCGGTCGGGCGCCCGCGCCCTCAGGCGCTTTTGGGTGCGGGCCCACCGCCCCGGACACCGCCCCGGACACCGCCCCGGACACCGCGCCGTCCGCGCCCGCCGCAGGCCCGTCCGGCAGCCATCCGAAGGCCATCGACGAGCCCAACAACCCGAGCCCGCAGCCGATCCCGAAGCCGCCCAGGTTGGTGGTGGCGAGCGAGACCAGGGAGGCGATGGCGGTGACGACGGAGACGAACATCCGCTGGGCGGGGGCGAAGACGAAGAACAGCCCGCCGGCGATCAGCACCAGCCCGACCCCGATCGCCGACATCGCGCCGATGCCGACCTTCAGCATCAGCGGGAGCGGCGCCAGCGGCAGTGCGATCAGCTCCAGACCGCCGGCCACCGCCCACAGCCCGGCCCAGAACGGGCGGCTGCGCCGCCAACACCGCAGGGCTCGGCGCAGTCCGGGGGCGGGCAGGATCCGGTCGAGCCAACTGCCGGTCTCCTTGGCGAGTTCGGCGAGGAAGCCGAGGACGAAGGTGAGCACGGGGCCTCCTGGCGGCTAGTAGCACTCTTTGCCGGTGCGGCTCAGCTCGATCTCGACCTTGTCGAGGGTGAGCGACCCGCCGTTGGAGGCCCAGGCGGTGCTCTTGACGTCGCGCGCCAGCGCGGTGTCGGCCTGGACGCCGAACAGCCCGCGCGGTCCGCTCACGCCCGACGCCCCGGTGAGGGTGGCGGCGTCGCGGCCCGCCTGCACGCCGGTCACCCGGCCGCCGCTGCTGGTCAGCGCATCGGCGTCGACGACGAGGTGCTCGCCCCGGACGGGCCGGTCGCCGCCGGAGCGGACCAGCAGCGAGACCTCGCCGACCAGCGGCAGTTGCTGCTTCATCGACAGGCACACCCCGCGGGCCGTGCCGGACTCGATGCCGGCCAGCAGCACCGGGTGGCCGCTGCCGTCCGCGCTGCCGAGCGAGGAGGGGAAGCTGGAGATGCCCCGACCGGTGATCTCGTCGGCGGAGACCTTGAAGTTCTTGCCGGACACCGCGAAGGACGCCGCCATCGCGCCCTGCGCCAGGGCGATCACCACGGCGCCGACGCAGGCCACGCCCGGCACCAGCATCACGGCGGTGCGCTTCCAGTGGGTCCGTCCCTGGGTGCTCAACTCACGTGCTCTCGCAGCCATTTCGGGAACCTCCCGAGGGAGTGAGTCAATGTTACAAGGACTATTGACTTGTTTCACGAGCCGCGTCAACACTGCTGACACGGATTCAGTGACGCGGCGGGAGGGACACCGTGGCAGCAGCCGACACCCCCTTCGACCACCCGGCGCAGCGACCCCCGGCGCAGGTCCGGGCGCCCCGCCGGGGCGGCGTCGCCTGGCGCCACTTCGGCGACACCCGGGCCTTCCTGACATCCCCGCAACTGCTGTTGCTCCAGGTCGCGCACCCCGTGGTCGGCGCCGGCGTCAGCGACCACTCCACGTTCCGCACCGAGCCCTGGCAGCGCCTGCTGCGCACGGTCGGCTCGCTGGGCACGGTGATCTACGGCGGACAGGCCGCGGCCACCGCCGAGGCCCGACGGCTGATCGAGGTCCACCGGCGGATGAAGGGCACCGACGCGCGGGGCCGCCGCTACCACGCCCTGCACCCCGAGGCGTACCACTGGGTGCACGCCACCCTCGTCCGCGGCCCGGTCGAGGCGCTGCGGCTCTTCGGCCCGGGGCTGACCGCGGCACAGACCGAGGACTACTACCAAGAGATGCGGGACGTGGGACGGGTCTGGGGCCTCAAGGAGCACCACCTGCCACCCGACTGGCCGGCGTTCTGCGCCTACTACGACCGGATGGTGGCCGAGCGGCTGGAGTTCAACGACGCGGTGCGCGACGTCCTGGCGGAGCTGGCCCGGCCGCAGAAGCCGCCGGTGCGGTGGGTCCCGGCGGTGCTGTGGCGGCCGTGCGCCGCGCTCGCCGCCCGTTACGCCCTGCTGGTCACCGTGGGCACGCTGCCCCCGGTCCTCCGCGAGCGGTTCCGGCTGCCCTGGACCGCCCGGCACGAGCGCCGGCTGCGCCGGTTCGCCCGGGTGGTGCGCTGCCTGATGGCGCTGGTGCCGCCCCCGCTGCGGATCGCCCCGTCGCTCTTCCTCGCCTACTGGCACACCCACCGGCCCGGCACCGACCCGCGGACCCGCCGCCCGTTGGGGGCCACCGTATGATGAGTAACCGTATGAACACGGTACGCACAGGCGCGGAGCGCACGGACCCGGAACCCCCGCCGCCGGGAGGGGTGCTGTGGACGCTGGTCGGCGACGTCAGATCGCTGCTGACCCTGCCCGCGGCCCTGACGATGCAGGTCGCGCACCCCGCGGTGGGCGCCGGCGTGGACGACCACTCGGTCTTCCGCACCGACCCCTGGGGGCGCGGCGAACGGTCGCTGACCTCGCTCCAGCTGTGGGTCTACGGCGGGCCCGCCGCAGCCGAGGAGGGCCGCCGGCTGCGGAAACTGCACCGGTCCATCCAGGGCACCGACGCCCATGGCCGCAGGTACCACGCGCTCACCCCCGCGTACTACGCCTGGGTGCACGCCACCGGCTACCCCGTCTTCCGGCACGCCCAGCGCTACCTCGGCCGCCCCTTCACCCCCGCGCAGGAACGCCAGCTGTACGCGGAGTGGCTCCAGGTCGGCCGGATCCTGGGCATCCACGACCGGGACATGCCGCAGACCATCGAGGAGTTCTGGCCGTACTACCGCGGTCTGCTCGACACCGAGATCCAGCAGACCGCGGTGGTGCGGGAGTTGACCGCCACCGACCGGCCGCTGCCGGCCCCGGACCGCGGCCCCTGGTGGGTGCGGCTGCCGCTGCGCCTGGTCTGGCCGGTGCTCCTCCCGGGCTTCGCCCGCTTCCGCCGGTTCGTCACCATCGGGCTGATGCCGCCGGACGCCCGGCGGGCCCTCGGTCTGCCCTGGACCGACGTCCAGGAGCGCCGGCTGCGCCGCCTGGGCCGGGTGGTGCGCCTGGTGGTGCCCCTGCTGCCGGAGCGGGTGCGGTTCCTGCCGCTCGCCCGCCGCGCCCGCCGGGCCCGACGGGCGAGCGCCCGCTAGCGACGGGGACGGGCGGAGCCGGACGCGCCGGACCCCGCCCGCCGCCACCGGTCAGTGACCGGCGTGCACCTCGTGGGTGGCCTGGATCTGCTTCCACGACTTGGGCTGGGCGACCGGGCCGCGCGCGACGAACGCCCGCGCGCCCGCCGCGGCGGCCGGCCGGGTCGGCTGGTACAGCCAGGTGTCGAAGAACTCGGCCAGCGGCTTCCCGGACTTCTTCTCGGCGAACTTCACGAAGTCCCCGACCGCGGCGTTGCCGTACCGGTGCTCCGTCGGCCACGACTTCAGCAGGTCGAAGAAGACCTCGTCACCGAGCTTGTTGCGCAGCGCCTGGAGGGCCAGCGCGCCCCGGTCGTAGACCGCCGAGTCGAACTGCTTGTCCGGGCCCGGGTCGCCCGGCTTCACCGTCCAGAACGGGTCGTCGGCCGGGTGCTGGGCGTAGGTGTAGTCCGCCAACTGCTGCGCGGTGCCCTCGCCCTCCTTCTCCGACCACAGCCACTGGCTGTACGCGGCGAAGCCCTCGTTGAGCCAGATGTCCTTCCAGTCCTTCAGCGACACGCTGTCGCCGTACCACTGGTGCGCCAACTCGTGCACGACCACCGAGACGTTGGCGCCCTTGTCGAACGCCTTCTTGCCGTAGAACGGGCGGGTCTGGGTCTCCAGCGCGTACCCGGCCGGGACGTTGGGGACGTAGCCGCCCACCGAGTTGAACGGGTACGGACCGAAGACGCTCTGGAGCCACTCGGTGACCTCGGTGGTGCGCTCGATGCTCGCCCGCGCCGCCCCCAGGTTCGCGCCCAGGTCCGGGCTGACCGCGTTGATCACCGGCAGGCCGTCGGCGGTGGTGTCGGTGGTGATGTCGAACTTGCCGATCGCCAGCGTGGTCAGGTACGTCGCCTGCGGCTTGTCCGAGCGCCAGTTGAAGCGCGTCCAGCCGAGCTTGGAGGACTTCGAGGTCAGCACGCCGTTGCTGAGCGCCTGGGTGCCGTCCGGCACCGCGACGGAGATGTCGTACGTCGCCTTGTCGGTGGGGTGGTCGTTGCTGGGGAACCACCACACCGCGGACTCGGGCTCCTGCGCGACCACGCCGCCGTCCGGCGTCCGGGCCCAGGCGGTGAAGCCGTCGATCTTCAGCTCGGAGGGCTTGCCCGCGTAGCGGACGACCACGCTGACGTCCTTGCCCTTCTCCAGGGGCGTGGCCGGCGTCACCTCCAGCTCGTGCTTCCCGGACGTGGCGAAGGTGGCCTTCTTGCCGTTGATCCGGATCTCGCTGACCTTCAGGCCGAAGTCCAGGTTGAAGCGGGAGAGGTCCTGCGTGGTCCGGGCGAGCAGGGTCGCCGTGCCCTCCAGCAGGTCCGTCGCCGGCTGGTACTTCAGCCGGAGGTCGTAGTGGGAGACGCGGTACCCGCCGTTGCCGCTCTCGGGGTAGTAGCTGTCGCCCGCACCCGGGGCACCCGGCGTGAAGTCGGCGGCCGACGCCGGGATCGCCAGCATCAGGCTGAGCGCGGCCGCGCCCGGGACCAGGAGTCTGTGACGCACGAGTCCTCCAACTCGTAGGGGAGGTCGATCTCTTACGGAGCTTATGTACGCATCGCAGGCCGCGTCATGTCCATGGCCACATCTGACACATGACCGACATCTCACCGACACGAGCCCCGGACGGACCCCTTCTGCACAGGAGTTGACCCGCGCTACGGTCCGGCCGTGACGATACGCACGGGAACCCCCCACCCCCCATGGAAGACCCTCGTCCTGTCCGCCGTCCTCGCCCTCCTGGCCCTGGTCGCCGTCCCCGGCTCGGCGGGCGCGGCCCCCGCTCCCCGGGAGAGCAAGCCGGTCTACTCCTACGCCCACGCCGTCCGCGAGACGGTCTGGGTGGACACCGGTCTCGACGGCGACGGCGACGGCCGCCCCGACCGGGTCGCGGCCGACATCGTCCGGCCCGCCGAACCCGCCCGGCAGGGCCGCCGAATACCCGTGATCATGGATGCGAGCCCCTACTACTCCTGCTGCGGACGCGGCAACGAAAGCCAGAAGAAGACCTACGACGCCCAGGGCCGCCCGGTCCAGTTCCCGCTCTTCTACGACAACTACTTCGTGCCGCGCGGCTACGCGACCGTCCTCGTCGACCTGGCCGGAACCAACCGCTCGGACGGCTGCATCGACGTCGGCGGCCGCTCGGACGTCCAGTCGGCCAAGGCCGTCGTCGACTGGCTGGGCGGGCGGGCGCGCGGCTACACCGCCCGCAGCGGCGGGAAACCCGTCACCGCCGACTGGTCCAACGGCAACACCGGCATGATCGGCAAGAGTTGGGACGCCACCGTCGCCAACGGGGTCGCCGCCACCGGCGTCCCGGGCCTGAAGACCATCGTCCCGATCGCCGGCATCTCCTCCTGGTACGACTACTACTTCGCCCAGGGCGCCCCCCTCTACGACGGCGGCCCCGACGGACTCGCCAGCGCCGTCGAGAGCCCCGGCGCGCACAGGAACTGCGCCGCGGTCCAGAAGAAGCTCGTCGACGGCGCCCCGCGCAACGGCGACTGGACCGACCTGTGGACCGAACGGGACTACGTCCGCAACGCCGACAAGGTCCGCGCCAGCGTCTTCCTCGTCCACGGCATGCAGGACCTCAACGTCCGCACCAAGCACTTCGGCCAGTGGTGGGACGCGCTCGCCCGGCACGGCGTCCAGCGCAAGATCTGGCTCTCCCAGACCGGCCACGTCGACCCGTTCGACTACCGCCGCGCCGACTGGGTCCGCACCCTCCACCAGTGGTTCGACCACTACCTGATGGGCTACGACAACGGCATCGAGCGCGCCCCGATGGCCGACGTGGAGCGCGCCCCCGACACCTGGCGCACCGACGCGCGGTGGCCGGCCCCGGGCACCGCCGCGGTCACCCTGCACCCGCGCACCGGCACCACCGCCGGCGTCGGCGCCCTGGGCAGCCGGCCGACCCCGGCCGGCCAGACCGCGTCCTTCACCGACGACCCGCAGCTCGGCGAGGCCGACTGGTCCGCCGCCGTCGACCGCGCGACCCCGGCCAAGGCCGGCTTCACCACCGGTCCGCTGACCGCACCGCTCCGGCTCTCCGGCGCCGGCACGGTGACCGTCACCGCCACCCCCAGCACCACCAGCGCGCACCTGACCGCGGTCCTCGTCGACCTCGGCCCGGACACCATCCGCAACTACGGGGGCGACGGCGAGGGCATCGTCACCCGCGGCAACAGCACCTGCTGGGGCGCCGGCACCACCGGTGACACCGGCTGCTTCAAGGAGACCGCCGCCGACACCAGCAAGGTCGACTACACCGTCTTCAGCCGCGGCTGGGCCGACCTCGGCCACGCCACCGACCCGCAGCACGGCCACCCGCTGACCCCCGGCAAGCCCTACACCCTCACCCTCCAACTCGCCGCCAGCGACCACATCGTGCCGGCCGGGCACCGGCTCGCGCTGATCGTGGCCGGCACCGACGCCCACCTCATCGACCCGCCCGCCTCCCGCCCCACGCTCACCCTGGACCTGGCCCGCACCGCCGCCCGGCTGCCGCTCACCGGCGGCGCCCCGGCCCTCGCCCGGGCCACCGCCGGCACCCCGGCGACCGTCCACCCGACCGGGACCGCCCTGACGGGCATCGCCCCGCCGCCGGCCCCGAGCCGGCTGCCGCACGGCGACTGACCGGCCCGGGGGCCGTCCCGCGCCCGCGGGACGGCCCCCCACCCACGCTGCCGACACCCGGAGGCACCCTCGTGGCACCCCGCAGCCCGTTCCGCTCCCGCGGCCTCGTCCTCGGTGCGCTGGCCGCCGCCCTCACCGCCGCGTTCGCTCCCGTCCCGTCCGCCCGGACCGCGCCACCGCCCGTGCCGCGAACGGGATTCGAGGTCAGCCACGGCGCCCGCTGGACCAGCGAGCCGGAGGAGAGCGCGTTCCTCGCCGCCGTCGCCCGCGCCCCGGGAACTGCGACGCGCGTTCGCATCGACCGGATCGGCACCACCGTCCAGGGCCGTCCGCTGCGCCTGGTCCGCCTCGGCGCCGCCGCCCCCGCGGGACCCGCCGGTGTCCGACGCGGCACCTCCGTGCTGCTGATCTGCTCGCAGCACGGCGACGAGCCCGCCGGCCGTGAGGCGTGCCTGACCACCGTCCGCGACCTCGCCCTCGCGAAGGATCCGGCCACCCGGCGCTTCCTGGCGCGCACCAGCGTGCTGGTCGTCCCCACCGCGAACCCCGACGGACGGGCTGCCGACACCCGCGGCAACGCCGACGGCACCGACGTCAACCGCGACCACCTCGCGCTGACCACCCCCGAAGCCCGCGCGATGGCCGCGGTACTCCGCGAGGACCGCCCCGACACCGTCTACGACCTGCACGAATACACCCCCACGGCGCCCTACTACGTCAAGGACCTGCTCTCGCTGTGGCCGCGCAACCCGAACACCGCGGCCGCCGTCCACCGCGCATCGACCGCGCTGTCCGAGGACTTCGTCGGCCCCGCCGTCCGGGGGGCCGGCTTCAGCACCGGCGTCTACGGCATCTGGACCGACCCGGCCACCGGCGCTCCCGTGAAACAGGTCGCCGGCGACGGACAGGAGCGGATCCTGCGCAACACCGCCGGGATCAAGGGGTCCGTCGGGCTCCTCGTGGAGACCCGCGTCGACCCGCTCCCGGGCCGTCCGAGCCGCGCCGCGGACACCGCCGACGGGACCGACCCGGCGCGCACCCACCGCCGCCGGGTGGACTCCCAACTCGCCGGCCTGAAAGGGCTGTTCACCTTCGTGGACCGGCACCGCGCACGGATCGCGGCGGCCACCGCGGCGGCCCGCACCGCCGGCCTGGCCGACCGCGGCCCGATCTACCTCGGCGGCGCCGACAACGACCCCCCGACCGCGGACCGCATCCTGACCCGCCCGCCGCGCGCCTACCGCCTGGCCCCGGCACCGTTCGCCCGGGTCGCACCGGTCCTGGCGGCGCACGGCGTGCACTGGCGGCGGGACGGCGACGGCGGCGCCACCGTCCCGCTCCGCCAGTCACTGCGCGCGCTGGTCCCGCTGCTGCTGGACGCGCGCGCCGACCATCACGTCGCGGTCGGCACCCCGGTCGAGCCCTGAGCCGGCGCGACCTCGGCCCGCACCAGGCGCAGCACCTCGTCCGCGCACCCCCAGGAGACGGTCACCCCCGCACCCCCGTGCCCGTAGTTGTGCACGCACACCGTCCCGTCCGGCAGCCGCTCGGCCGCCAGCCGCACCGCCGGACGGGCCGGCCGCAGCCCCACCCGGTGCGCCAGCACGCGGGCCCGCGCCACCTCGGGGAAGTACCGGGCGCAGCGCGCCACGATCGCCGCCGCCACCGACGGGTCCGGCTCCCGCGACCAGGCCCCCTCCCGCGCCGTGCCGCCCAGCACGAGCCCGAAGGGCTGCGGCAGCACGTACGCGGTGTCCTCGGCGCCCGCGTCGGCCGCGGTGAACCACTCCGTGACGCCCGGATTCTCCACGATCACCAACTGCCCCTGGACCGGGTGCACCGACTCGTCGGGGACCAACTCCCGGGCCCCGAGCCCGGAGCAGTTCACCACCGCCCGGACCCCGTCGGCCGCCTCCGCCAGGGACGCCACCGCACCCGTCACCACCGTCCCGCCGGCCGCCACCAGCCGCCGTTCCAGATGGCCCAGGTGCGCCGGCATGTCCACCAGCGGTGTACGGGCCCGCCACCCCGCGGCACACCCCGCGGGCAACTCCCCGGCGCGGGCCCGCCGCAGCCCGGGCAGCGCGGCGTACCAGGCGCCGAGCCCCGCCTCCAGGCCCGTGTCGCCGCCGTCCGCCGCGGGCGCGCTCGCGAACGTGCCCGTCACCAGCCGGGCCCCGGTCTCCGCCGGTCGCCCGGCCAGTTCGCCGAGCACCTCCAGCGAGCGCAGCGACCAGCGCACCGCCTCGTCGTACGGCTGGATCCGGTACGGCCAGCACAGGCCGCCGGCCACCGCCGAGGTGGTGTCGCCGGCCGTGTCCCGGGCCACCACCCGCACCCCGTACCCGGCCTCCGCGAGCACGACCGCCGAGGTCAGGCCGATCACCCCGCCGCCGATCACGCATATCTCCGGGGCCGTCGCCCCGCCCGTCGCCACTGATCGCCGTTCCGTCATCTCCGTGCCCTCCTGGGGTCCCGTTGCCTGCTCTCCGTGGTCCCGCCGCGTGCCGGGGCCGTGGTCGGCCCCTCCCTCCTGCCCGTCCACCCGGCGCCCTGGGTTTCGACGCCTGATCGGCCCGCCGTCCTGCGAACCCGTCACCGCCCACCCTCCTGCACCTGTGATCTTGTCCACTTGTGATCTTCGCGTAACCCTCCGGAAGCGCTCCGGACAGAACCGGACCGTAGGCTGGAGGGGCCCCCGGTGGACCGGCACCCGCCCCACCGGCCGGGCCCCGGCACCGTCGGCCGATGACGCCCCTCGGATCCGCCCGCGACCCCCTCGGGGCCCCGCCCCGCATCCCGCTCCGCCATCGCCCGAGGAGACCCATGCCCCGCCACCGGCGCGCCGTCCCCGCCTGGCTCGCCCACCCCTTCCGCTGGCAGCGGCTGCCCGTGCCCTGGGCGGCGGTGGCCCGGGGCGCGCTCTGCGCGGGACCGCTCCTGGCCGCGGGGATCGCCACCGGCCACCCGGCCACCGGCGTGCTCATCGCCGTCGGCTCGATGCTGGCGGGCGTCAACGACCGCCCGGGCACCCGGCGCACCGGCATCGTCCACATCGGCCTGCCCGCGCTGGCCGCGGCCCTCGGCATGCTGACGGGCGCCTCGCTGCGGGCCGCCGACGCCGGCTGGTGGGTGGTGCCGGCGCTCGCCGCGGTCGGCTTCGTCTCCGGCGCGGGCAGCGTGGCCGGGCCGGTACGCTCCACCGCCGCCATGCAGATGCTCGCCGCCACCGTCCTCGGCGCGGGCATGCCGCTGCCCGGCGCGCCCTGGGCCAAGGCCCTCGCCGTCCTCGCCGGCTGCCTGTGGCTGCTGCTGCTCCGCCTCGTCCTGCGCACGCCGCGCCCGGCGGGCGGACCGCTGCACGGGGAACGGGCCGCGGTCGCCACCGTCTTCGACGCGCTCGCCGACGCCCTGGAGGCGGTCGGCGGCCCGGGCGCGGAGCCCGCCCGCCGCCGGCTCACCGCGGCCCTGGACCGCGCCGACGAGGCGCTGCGGCTGCGCCGGCTCACCGACCGGCTGCTGCGCCGCCCGGCCCGCCCCGAGGAACTCCTGCTGGCCGAGCGCTTCGCCGCGGCCACCGCGCTCTGCGAGGCCAGCGTCGCGCTGCTGTGGGAGGCACGACCGCTGCCGCCGCGGGTCGCCGCGAGCCCCCGCCGCTTCGCCGCGGCGCTGCGCACCGGCCGGCCGCCCGGCCGGCTCGCCGCACCGGAGCACAGCTCCGCCGCCCGCGGCGCCTTCGACCACGCCCTCCTGGACGCCGCCGTCGCCTTCGACCGGGACCGGCCGCTGCCCCGGCCCGCAGCGGGCCCCGACACCCCGCCGGAACGCGCCGGCGGCACCCGCGGCGCACTCGGCCCGGCGGGCCGGGACTACGGCCTCCGGGTCGCCCTGTGCATCGGCGCCAGCACCGCGGCGGCGCTGGCGCTGCGCGCCGACCACTGGTACTGGCTGCCGGCCACCGTCACCTTCCTCGTCAAGCCCGACCTGGGCCCGCTGTTCTCCCGCACCGCCAACCGCTTCGCCGGCACCGCCGCCGGCGTGCTGGTCTTCGCGGTGGTCGGGACACTGCTCTCCGGGAGCTGGTGGCCGGCCCTGATGGCCGGTGCGGGCGGGGCGCTGCTGCCGTTCGCCACCCGGCACTTCGCCCTGCAGACCGGGGCGATCACCGTGATGGTGCTCTCGTTCGTGCACGTCGGCGGCGCACCGCAGGCCGCCCCCGAGCGGATCGTGGACACCTCCCTCGCATGCGCGATCGTGCTCGTCGTCGGCCACCTGCCGCGCCTCGCCGATCCGCGCCGCCGGGTCGGCCCGCGGGTCACCGAGGCGCTGCGCAGCACCGAACGCTTCCTGCGCCACGTCCTCGAACCCCGGCCGGCGGCCCCCGCCGACCCCACGGCCGCGGCCGTCCGGCGGCTGGCGCTGCGCCGGGCCGCCTACCGGACGTTGGCGCAGGCCCGGGCCGCCGCGGAGACCGCCGCCGCGGAGTTCCGGCCGTCCAGGGAGCCCGGCCCCGACTGGCTGACCGTGGTCACCGCCGTGGAACGCATCGTCGACGCCGCCACCGCCTGCGCCGTCCGCCTCGACCGCGGCGCCCGGCGCCCGGGCCCGGAGGAGGCCGAGCGCCTCTGCCGGGCGCTCGCCGCCACGGCCGACGCGGTGGAGGCGCCCGGCCGTCGCCCGCCGGGCACCCCGCCGCCGGCCCTGCGACCCGTCCCGGACTGTGCGACCCTCACCGACGTCGCCGCCGAACTGGAGCGCCTGCGGGAGTACGCGGCCGTCCGGTGACCCGGGGCGCGCCGGCGCCCGTCACGAGGACGGCGCCGGCACCCGCCGGGCAGCGCCGGCCGCCCGCCGCCGCATCCCCTCCGCCGCACCGCCGACCAGCAGTGCCACGGCCACCAGCAGCGCGCTCACCCACAGCGGCGCGCGGTAGCCGAAGCCCGCGGCGAGCGCGAGACCGCCCCACCAAGGGCCGACCGCGGCGCCCACGTTGAGCGCGGCGGTCGCGAACCCGCCGCCCAGCGTGGGCGCTTCGACCGCCGCGTAGAGCACCTGCGCGATCAGCGTGGAGCCGACCGCGAACGACAGGGTCCCCTGGACGAGCACCCACCCGACGGTGGCCACCGCGTTCGAGGCCGTCAGCGCGAACGCCGCCCAGCCGACGAGCAGCGCCGCGCCCCCGACGGCCAGCACCGCCCGGGGCCGCCGGTCGGCCAGCCGCCCGCCCGCCGTGACACCGGCGAACGACCCGATCCCGAACAGCGCCAACACCACCGGCACCCCGGCAGCGCCGAACCCGGTGACGCCCGTGACCAGCGGTGCGAGATAGGTGAAGGTACAGAACGTGGCGCCGTTGACCAGCGCTGCCAGCAGCAACGCCACCCACAGCCGCGGTCGTCGCAGCGCCCGCACCTCGGCCCGGATCCCGGGAGTGCCGGGCGTCCCGCCGGCCGCGCCGTCGCCCGTCGGCCCGGCCGGCACCGACCGCACGAGGGTGAGGACGGCCGGCACCGACACCGCGGCCACCGCCCAGAACGCCGAGCGCCAGCCCCACTCCTGCCCCAGCACGGCGCCGGCCGGCACCCCGGCGATGCAGGCCAGCGTCGTGCCGCCCAACAACACGGAGGTGGCCCGGCCCTTGGCGTCGGGCGCGACCATCGCGGCGGCCGTCGCCAGCGCCACGGCCAGGAACCCGGCATTGGCCAGCGCCGCCACCACCCGGGTGGCCAGCAGCACCGCGAAGCTCGTGGTGACCGCGCCCACGACGTGGACCAGCAGGAAGGCGACCAGGAAGACCAGCAGGGCGCGCCGCCGCGGCCAGCGCCGGCTCAGCAGCGCCATCAGGGGCGCCCCGACGATCATTCCGGCCGCGAACGCCGAGGTCAGCGCGCCCGCGGCCGGAATGGACACCTGGAGATCGGCGGCGATGTCCGGGATCAGCCCGGACAGCATGAATTCGGACGTGCCCTGCGCGAACACCGCGAGCGCAAGCACGTAGAGGGCGAACGGCATCAGAAATCTCCGCAACCACACCGTGGACCGGCACGGCCGAGGAACGCCGTCGGCGGAACCGACGGCGCCCGACGGGACCGGTCGAAGAAGCGGCAGCCCCGGCTGCCGCATGGACAAGACCTGCCTCAACGGGCGGTCCGGTGGCGGGAGGAGACCTCGACGTGACGGCGCGGGAACGCGCGGCGGCGCGACGGCGGCCCAAGGGCGGCGTCGCGGCCGGGCAACGGCAGTGCGAGGAGCCACCGGGCGGCGCCCGGTGGCTAGCGTCTTGAGGACTCGGGGCTGGTCACGCTCCGCAGGCTAACCGCGCCCGGCCGGCCCCGTCCACGGATTAATCGCGCCGTGGTGGTCATCGGCCCGGCGCACGAGCGCCCCGCCCGGTTCGGTCCGGGCGGGGCGCTCACCGCGGTGGGTCGGGGCGGGCGGCGGCGCCACCCGCCCCGACCCACCGTCAGTCCGTTGCGCTCAACGGCCGTCCTTGCCGCCCAACAGCCCGGCCCGCCGCAGCGCGTCCGCCATCGCGTCGTTGACCGGCCCGGCCTCCCGGCCGCCGCCGCGCCGCTCGCCGCCCCGCTGGCCGCCGCCCTGCCGCGGCCGCGGCGCACCGCCCCGGCCGCCCTCGCGCGGGCCCCGACCGCCGCCACTGCCACTGCCACCGCCACCGCGCCGCTCGCCGCCACCGGCCGGCGCGGCCTTGCCCGGCTCGTCGTCCAGCCGCAGGGTCAGCGAGATCCGCTTGCGCGGGATGTCGACGTCGAGCACCTTGACCCGGACGATGTCGCCCGGCTTCACCACGTCCCGCGGGTCCTTGACGAAGGTCTTCGACATCGCCGAGACGTGCACCAGGCCGTCCTGGTGGACGCCCACGTCCACGAACGCCCCGAAGGCGGCGACGTTGGTCACCACGCCCTCCAGGAGCATCCCCGGCGCCAGGTCGCCGATCTTCTCCACGCCGTCCTTGAAGGTCGCGGTCTTGAACTCCGGCCGCGGGTCCCGGCCCGGCTTCTCCAACTCCTGGAGGATGTCGGAGACCGTCGGCAGGCCGAAGGAGTCGTCGACGAAGTCCGCCGGTCGCAGGGCGCGCAGCACGGTGGTGTTGCCGATCAGCGACCCGACCTCGCTCTGCGCCGCCTTGACGATCCGGCGCACCACCGGGTACGCCTCCGGGTGCACGCTGGAGGCGTCCAGCGGGTCGTCGCCGCCCCGGATCCGCAGGAAGCCCGCGCACTGCTCGTACGCCTTGGGGCCCAGCCGCGGCACGTCCTTGAGGGCCTTGCGGGAGCGGAACGGGCCGTTGCCGTCACGGTGGTTCACGATGTTCTCGGCCAGGCCCGAGCTGATGCCGGAGACCCGGGCCAGCAGCGGCGCGGAGGCGGTGTTGACGTCCACGCCGACGCCGTTCACGCAGTCCTCGACCACCGCGTCGAGCGAGCGCGACAGCTTGGCCTCGGACAGGTCGTGCTGGTACTGGCCGACCCCGATCGACTTGGGGTCGATCTTGACGAGTTCGGCCAGCGGGTCCTGCAGGCGCCGCGCGATGGAGACCGCGCCGCGCAGCGACACGTCCAGGTCCGGCAGCTCCTGCGAGGCGAACGCGGAGGCGGAGTACACCGAGGCGCCCGCCTCGGACACCATCACCTTCGTCAGCTTCAACTCCGGCTGCGCGGCGATCAGTTCGGTGGCCAGCTTGTCGGTTTCGCGGGAGGCGGTGCCGTTGCCGATCGCGATCAGCTCGACGTCGTGCTCCCGGGCCAGCCGCGCCAGGGTGGCCAGCGCCGCGTCCCACTTCTGCTGCGGCACGTGCGGGTAGATCGTCTCGGTCGCCGCCACCTTGCCGGTCGCCTCGATCACGGCCACCTTCACGCCGGTGCGGAAACCGGGGTCCAGGCCCATCGTCGCGCGCGTCCCGGCGGGCGCCGCCAGCAGCAGGTCCCGCAGGTTCGCGGCGAACACCCGGACCGCCTCGTCCTCGGCGGCCTGCCGCAGCCGCAGCCGCAGGTCGATTCCCAGGTGCACCTGCACGCGGGTCCGCCAGGCCCAGCGGACCGTGTCCTTGAGCCACGTGTCGGCCGGCCGGCCGCGGTCGACGATCCCGAAGCGGTGCGCGATGGACCGCTCGTAGGCGCTGGGGCCCTCACCGGCCTCGGCCGGGTCCTCGGGCTCCAGGGTGAGGTCGAGGACGTCCTCCTTCTCGCCGCGCAGCATCGCCAGCACCCGGTGGGAGGGCAGCTCGGTGAACGGCTCGGCGAACGCGAAGTAGTCGGCGAACTTGGCGCCCTCCTCCTCCTTGCCCGCGCGCACCTTCGCCGCGACCCGGCCGCGCGACCACATCCGCTCGCGCAACTCGCCGATCAGGTCCGCGTCCTCGCTGAACCGCTCGGTGAGGATCGCCCGCGCGCCCTCCAGGGCCGCCGCGGGGTCGGCGACGCCCTTGTCCGTGGACACGAAGGCGGCGGCGGCCGCGGCCGGTTCGACGGACGGGTCCGTCAGCAGCCCGTCGGCCAGCGGTTCCAGCCCCGCCTCCCGGGCGATCTGCGCCTTGGTGCGCCGCTTCGGCTTGAACGGCAGGTAGATGTCCTCCAGCCGGGCCTTGGACTCGGCCCCGCGGATCTGCGCCTCCAGCGCGGCGTCCAGCTTGCCCTGCGACCGCACGGACTCCAGGACGGCGGTCCGCCGCTCCTCCAGCTCCCGCAGGTAGCGCAGCCGCTCCTCCAAGGAGCGCAGCTGGGCGTCGTCCAGCGTCTCGGTCGCTTCCTTGCGGTAGCGCGCGATGAACGGGACGGTCGAGCCGCCGTCGAGCAGTTCGACCGCGGCCTTCACCTGCCGCTCCTTGACGCCGAGCTCGTCGGCGATGCGCGCTTCGATGGACCCGAGGGTCCCGATGGGCCCAGTGGCTGCCGTCACGTTGATCCTGCCCGCCTTCCAGCGACTTTCCTGAGCCTGCATTGTGCCGCCCCGTGGTCCGGACTGTCGCACCGCCCGGCCGGGAACGCCGGGGTGTGAGAAGACGCACCCACCGCCGGCGCCCCCGTCCCGGGCGAGCGGCTAGTCCCTGGCGAACAGCGTCTGGGGGAACGCCCCGGATTCCATCAGGCGCGCGGTGAAGCCGGCCGCGAGTTCGGTCAACCGGGCCACGCCCGCCGCCCCCAGGTGCTCGTACGGCGCCCGGTCGAGCCGGTCCGTGGTCCGCTCCAGCTCCTTGCGCAGCGCCGTGCCGGCCTCGGTGAGTTCGTCGGCGTCGACCAGCAGTCCGCGCCCGCGCAGCCGCTCCTGTGCCGCCGTCAGCTCCTCGGGCGTCCAACCGCGGGTCGCCAGGATGCCGCGGTGGCTCATGCCGTGCCCGCTGGCGGCGTGCGAGACCAGGGCCTCCGTCGGGTCCAGCTCGGCGTCGAGCAGCGCCACCAGGTGGCCGTCGCCGCGGTGTTCGCGCAGCAGCGACGCGGCGTGCCAGTAGGCGAGGTGCGGGGCCTCGGGCACCGGGAGGTCGGCGTGGGCGGAGTACAGCGGCCGGGCGTGCCGGGTGCAGCCCTCGGCGGCGGTCAGCGCGAGCTTCGCCGCCTCCGCCATCTCCGGGGAGTCCACCGCGTCGCCGAGGAGCCGGCGCAGGGCGGCGTCCACCGCCCGCAGCCTGGCGTCCAGCACGGCCTGCGGCGTGGTGACCGTCCAGACCTGGGGCACGTGCTGGGCGATCAGTTCGTGCTTGAAGGAGTAGAAGGTCGCGGCGATCGTTCCGGCGCCCACCGCGCCGAGCGGCGCGCTCCGGACGGCGAAGTACCCGGCGCGGCCCTCGACTCCCAACCCGGACAGTTCCGCGGTGAGTTCGGGGGCGAAGTAGTGCGCCGAGTGGAAGGGGTTGAGGGCGTTCTGGCAGTGCCGGCCGGCCCGTTCGGGCAGTGCGCTGGAAGTCGTCATGCGAGCAGGTTACCGACCCGTCGGTATGGCGCCACCCCCGCGGGCGCCCCGAGCGGACCCCGCTCCGCGCATGGCAGGAAAGGTGGGAAACCCGTCATTGCCGCCATCCTGCCGCGCCACCAGGATGGAGGGCATGGAACAGCGCGACGTGCTGGTCGTCCTCTTCGACGGCGTGCAGAGCCTCGACGTGAGCGGCCCGGTCGAGGTCTTCAGCGGAGCCTGCCACGGCGTCCCCGGCGCCTACCGCATCCGCACCGCCGGCCTGACCGGCGCCCCGGTCCGCACCACCAGCGGCCTGACCCTCGTCCCGGACCTCGCCCTCGACGCCGCCGAGCCCCCGCACACCCTCCTGCTCCCGGGCGGCGAGGCCACCGACCCGCCCGACCCGCGGCTGGTGGACTGGCTGCGCACGCACGCCCCCCGCACCCGGCGGAAGGTCTCGGTCTGCAGCGGCGCCTTCCTGCTGGCCGCGGCCGGACTGCTGGACGGACGCCGGGCCACCACCCACTGGAGCCTGTGCGCCGACCTCGCCGCCCGCCATCCCGCGGTCCGCGTCGACCCCGAACCGATCTACGTGCGCGACGGCGACGTGGCGACCTCCGCCGGCGTCACCGCCGGCATCGACCTGGCGCTGGCCCTGGTCGAGGAGGACCTCGGCCGCGACCTGGCCCTGTCCATCGCCCGCCACCTGGTCGTCTTCCTGCGCCGACCGGGCAACCAGACGCAGTTCAGTGCCCAGCTCGCCGCGCAGACCGCGGAACGCCGCCCGCTGCGCGACGTCCAACAGTGGATCACCGAACACCCGGCGGCGGACCTCTGCGTCGAGGCGCTGGCCGACCGCGCCGGGCTCTCCCCGCGGCACTTCGCCCGCGCCTTCCGCGACGAGACCGGGATGACGCCCGGCCGGTACGTCGACCGGGTCCGCCTGGAGGCGGCCCGCCGGCGTCTGGAGGACACCGCCGACGGCGTCGAGCAGATCTCCCGGCAGTGCGGCTACGGCACGACCGAGGCGATGCGCCGCGCCTTCGTCCGGGTCCTCGACACCTCCCCGGCCGAGTACCGCCGCCGCTTCCGGCCGGCCCGGCTGCCCTGACCGGCCCCGGACCCGCCACCACCACCGACCACCCCGACCGCCCCGCCACACCACACCACCGAACCAGGAACGAGGTCCCCGTGCAGATCGCCATCCTCCTCTACGACCGCTTCACCGCCCTCGACGCCATCGGCCCCTACGAGACCCTCGGGCTCGTCCCGGACGCCGAAGTGGTGTTCGTCGCGGAACACCCCGGCGTCCACCGCAGCGACAAGGGCTCCCTCAACCTGGTCGCGGAGGCCGCCCTCGGCGACGTCACCGCGCCCGACGTGCTCGTCGTCCCCGGCGGCCCCGGGCAGGCCGCGCTCATGACGGACGGCCCGCTGCACGACTGGATCCGGGCCGTGGACGCCGGCACCACCTGGACCACCTCGGTCTGCACCGGCTCACTGGTCCTCGCCGCCGCCGGCCTCCTGCGGGGCCGCCGGGCCACCTCCCACTGGCTCGCGCTGGACCTGCTCCCCACCTACGGCGCCGAACCCACGGGGGAGCGGGTGGTCTTCGACGGCAAGTACGTCACCGCCGCCGGCGTCTCCTCCGGCATCGACATGGGGCTCACCCTGGCCGGCCGGATCGCCGGCGACTTCGTCGCGCAGACGATCCAACTCGGCATCGAGTACGACCCGCAGCCGCCCTACGACGCGGGCGCCCCGGAGAAGGCACCGGCCGACGTCGTCGCCGCCCTGCGGGAGCACGGCGACATCATCCTGGCCGGGAAGCGGTGGCGGGACGCCGACACCGCAGTGAACTGACGGAACGTCAAGAAGGCGACCGGCGAACGCCGCTCAGCCCTCGGGCCACCTGAACCGCGGCGCCCTGCGCTCCAGGAAGGCGGCGGCACCCTCCGCGGTGTCGCCGCTCTCCCGCGCCTGCGCCGCCCAGAACGCCCCGCGCGCCTCCGCCTCCTCGGGCGCCACGTCCCAGGTCCCGTTGGCCAGCTCCTTCGCCGCGCTCTGGGTCAACAGCGACCGGCTCGCCAGGACGGCGGTGAACTCCGCGACCCGCTTGTCCAGCTCGCCCTCGGCCACCACCTCGTCCACCAGCCCGGTCCGCAGCGCCCGCGCACAGTCGATCAACTCGCCCGAGAACAGGAGGTACTTGGCGGACGAGAGCCCCACCAACCGGACCAGTCGCCGGGTCGCCGACGCCGGATAGGCCACCCCCAGCTTCGCGGGCGTCACCCCGAACAGCGCGCCCTCCTCCGCGAACCGCAGGTCGCAGGCGGCCGCCAACTGGGCGCCGCCGCCCACGCAGTAGCCCCGTATCGCCGCCACCGTCGGCCGCGGAAAAGCCGCCAACGCCTCCTCCGCCGCCACCGCCAGCCCCTGCGACGCCCCCGACGGGTCCCGCAGCGAGCCGATGTCCGCCCCCGCGCAGAACGTCCCGCCGTCCCCGGTCAGCACCAGCGCCCGCACCGCGTGGTCCGCCGCGAGCCGCGCCAGCAGCGGCGGCACCTCCTGCCACATCGCGACGGTCATCGCGTTGCGCTTGCCCGTGTTGCTGATCGTGACGGTCGCCGTACCGCCGCTGACACGCGTCTTCAGACCCGGTTCCATGCCCGGATGGTAGAGCGACCGCCGGGCGCCCGGCCGGATACGATCGGCGGCCTGATGTCAGCAACCCTCGTCGCCAAAGACCTCGCCGCCGGCCACGGCGAGCGCGTCCTGTTCTCCGGTCTCGATCTGGTCGTCGCCCCCGGCGACGTGATCGGCCTCGTCGGCGCCAACGGCGCCGGCAAGTCCACCCTGCTGCGCCTGCTGGCCGGACTGGCCACCCCCGAGCAGGGCGGCCTCGCCCTCAGCCCGCCGACCGCCACCGTCGGCCACCTCCCGCAGGAGCCGGAGCGGCGCGCCGGAGAGTCGGTGCGCGCCTTCCTCGCCCGCCGCACCGGCGTGGCCGACGCCCAGCGCACCCTGGACGCCACCACCGAGGCCCTCGCCGAGGGGCGCCCCGGCGCCGACGACGCCTACGCCACCGCCCTGGAGCGCTGGCTCGCCCTCGGCGCCGCCGACCTCGACGAGCGCGCCGAGGAGACCGCCGCACAGCTGGGCCTGGCGATCAGCCTCGACCAGCCGATGACCACCCTCTCCGGCGGCCAGGCCGCCCGTGCCTCGCTCGCCTCGCTGCTGCTCTCCCGCTACGACGTCTTCCTCCTCGACGAGCCCACCAACGACCTCGACCTGGACGGCCTGGACCGCCTGGAGTCCTTCGTCACCGGCCTGCGCGCCGGCACCGTCCTGGTCAGCCACGACCGTGAGTTCCTGGCCCGCACCGTCACCCAGGTCGTCGAACTCGACCTCGCCCAGCAACAGGTCAACACCTACGGCGGCGGCTACACCGCCTACCTGGAGGAGCGCGACCGGGCCAGGCGGCACGCCCGCGAACGCTACGAGGAGTACGCCGACACCAAGGCGGCCCTGGAGACCCGCGCGCACACCCAGCGCAACTGGATGGAGAAGGGCGTCCGCAACGCCCGCCGCAAGGCCCCCGACAACGACAAGATCGCCCGCCGGGGCCGGGTCGAGGCCACCGAGAAGCAGGCCGCCAAGGCCAAGCAGACCCAGCGCATGATCGAGCGGCTGGAGGCCGTCGAGGAGCCCCGCAAGGAGTGGGAGCTGCGGATGGAGATCGCCGCGGCACCCCGGGCCGGCGCGGTGGTGGCCACCCTCCGGCAGGCCGCGGTCCGCCGCGGCGACTTCTCCCTCGGCCCGGTGGACCTCCAGATCGACTGGGCGGACCGGGTCGCCATCACGGGCCCCAACGGCGCCGGCAAGTCCACCCTGCTCGCCGCGCTCCTGGGCCGGCTGCCGCTGGACTCCGGCGCGGCCTCGCTCGGCCCCGGCGTGGTGGTCGGCGAGATCGACCAGGCCCGCGGCCAGCTCTTCCGGGGCAGCGGCGAGACCTCCCTGATGGACGCCTTCCGGGCCGCCGTCCCGGACCTGGCACCCGCCGACGTGCGCACCCTGCTCGCCAAGTTCGGCCTCAAGGCCGGCCACGTGCTGCGCCCGGCGGGCACCCTCTCACCCGGGGAGCGCACCCGGGCGGCGCTCGCACTCCTCCAGGGCCGCGGGGTCAACCTCCTGGTCCTGGACGAGCCGACCAACCACCTCGACCTCCCCGCCATCGAGCAGTTGGAGTCCGCGCTCGCCTCGTACCCGGGCACCCTGCTGCTGGTCACCCACGACCGCCGGATGCTGACGGCGGTGCACACCACGCGCCGGATCGAGGTCGACGGCGGCCGGATCACCGACCGCTCGGTGTGACCGGGCCCGATGCTGCCGGGCATCCGCTCCGGCTTTCGATTTGTCTCCGCGGCCGGCACCCCGTAAGCTCATCCGAGTCGACGCGGGGTGGAGCAGCTCGGTAGCTCGCTGGGCTCATAACCCAGAGGTCGCAGGTTCAAATCCTGTCCCCGCTACTCAGAAGGACAGCAGGTCCGGTGCGCACGCACCGGGCCTGCTGTCGTGTGTGCCCGGGGACGTCCCCGCTCCCTCTGCCACCTCCCGTAATCCGGGGTATACCGGGAAAAACGGTCCCTGAGTGAGGAGGCGGCGATGAGCGGCAGGTCCAGGTCTTCCCGGCGCAGTCCGACGGCCCGGTTGGGGCGCAGCTTCGGGCTGCTCGCGGTCCTCGGCGTCATCCTCGTGCTGGCCGGCATCGTCGGGTTGATCTACGTGGGCGTGGCCACGCTCACCACGATGCTGCTCTTCGGCTGGTTGCTGCTGATCGGCGGCCTGGTGGGGCTGGCGCACGCCGTCCAGTCCCGGGGGTCGAGCTACTTCTGGCTCGCGGTGATCGTCGCGGCGCTGAACATCGCGGCCGGAGTGGTCGTCATCCGGCTGCCGGACGCGACCGCCGCCGCGCTGACCATGTTCGCCGCCCTGCTCTTCCTGACCGGCGGCCTGTTCCGCCTGGCGGGTGCGGTGGTGGTGCGCGGGGCGCAGTTCGGCTGGACCCTGCTCCAGGGCGTGATCGGCATCCTGCTGGGCGTCCTGGTGCTCGCCAACTGGCCGCAGAGCAGCCTCTACGTCATCGGCTGCTTCTTCTCGCTGGAACTGCTCTTCGACGGGCTGGGCCTGCTCGCCATGGGGATCGGCGGCCGCCGCGTGGTCGGTATGGTCGAGGACAGCCGGGTGGCTTGATCTTTGCCCCGACCGCGCCGGTTCCGGTGAGGTGCCGGCGGCTGGCCCGGAGCTCCCTGTCAAAACATGTATTCAAGACGACGGGATGCATCACGAGGGCGATCAATTCCGACAGAATCGGCCAAAAGGCGTCGATAGGCGCTGACTTGTGTTCAGGAGCCCGGCTCGGACCAGCGCATTCTCAACACTCGTCATGTGAGGATGCCTTCCGGACCCCCTGCCGAACCCCCCGAGGAGCTGACCTCCCCGCTCGCCTACGAAGGTGTCTGGCGGTTCACCGCCCCGGCACTGGAGTCGTCGGTGCCCCAGGCACGTCACGCGGTGCGGGACCTCCTCGTCGAACAGCGCGCACCCGTCGCCGACGACATTCTCGACGGGCTCCTGCTGATCGTCTCCGAGCTGGTCACCAACGCCGTGCGGCACGCCGCGCTGCTCTCCCCGCAGATCGCCGTCCAGCTCACCATCGGCGCCAACTGGCTCCGCATCGCGGTCGAGGACGACCACCCCTACCGCCCGAAGGCCCTGGAGGCGGACGAGGGTGACGTCGGCGGCCGCGGCCTGTGGCTGGTCAAGGTGCTCACCGCGGAGGTGGGCGGGAAATGCGACGTGACGCACACCGTGGGCGGCGGCAAGGCCATCTGGGCCGAGCTGCCGCTGGCGCCGCTCGCTACCAGCCCGCCGACTGCCCGGTGAGCTCGCGGACCGCCGGCCGCGCCGCGTCGAGCACGGTCATGAACCACGCGGAGAACGGAACCTGCGCGTGCCGCTCGGCGAGCTCGTCCGGCGTCACGAACGCGACCTCGGAGATCTCCTCCGGATCCGGCGCCGGCTCCGACCGCAGCAGCCCGACGAACAGGTGGTTGTACTCCTGCTCCACCAGGCCGGAGGCCGGGTCGGGGTGGTTGTAGCGCACCGTTCCGGCCTCGGCCAGCAGTGCGGGCGCCGCGCCCAGCTCCTCCGCGGTCCGCCGGGCCGCCGCCGCGAACGGCGTCTCGCCGGGGTACGGGTGGCCGCAGCAGGTGTTGGACCACACACCGGGGGAGTGGTACTTCGACAGCGCCCGGCGCTGGAGCAGCAGTCGCCCCTTCTCGTCGAAGAGGAAGACCGAGAACGCCCGGTGCAGCTGCCCGGGCGGCTGGTGGGCGGCGAGCTTCTCCGCGGTGCCGATCGTCGTGCCGTCCTCGTCGACCAGTTCCAGCATGATCGGCTCGGCGGCGCCGTCCGGCGCACCCACCGCCGAGGTCCCGGCGGTCTGTCCGTTGGCAGGTGTGATCGGCATGCGCATCCTTCTCGTCGGTCGTCGCGCTCAAGTCTGCCCCACCGGACCGCCGGCAGCGGCAGAGCACCGTGCCGGGTGCCGACCGGCGTCGGGCGTCCGGTAACCATGACCAGCCCCCGCATAACCGGCACCGGAGCCGGCGGCCAGTTGTTCCGGCGAGGCCCGATCCACCATGATGATCGCGGCAGGCGCAGCCGTCGCTCACCCGATCGGGTGGTGAATGCGTGGTGAACGGCCGCATCCCGCGATCGGATAGCCTCTGCCGACGTGCCTCCCGGCCCCCAGGGCCAGGTGTGCCGCACCCGCCGCCCGGGTAGTTCGTGTCGAATGCGGACGACCGGCGCTGCTCGTCAGCATCCAAGGAGTGAGTTCGTCTGTCGACCGCCATCCTCACCGGTCCGCCGGTCGCCGGGTCGTCGCTCGAGGCCGACCTGCGCGCACTGGGTTTTGACGTCCGCACGGCCAGTGACCCCGCCGGCGCCGCCGAGCTGCTCGCCGAGGCGCCGGCCCAGGAGCGGATCGCCGTGGTGGACCCCCGCTTCGTCGGCCACCTGCACGCCCTCCGGCTCGCCCTGACCGACCCGCGCTTCCCGGCCGCCGCGGTGCCCGGCGCACTCACCGTGCAGCCCGCGGCCCGCGCCGCGCTGGACCGGGCCGCCGGCCGCATCCCCGTCGGGGCCGGCACCGCGCACCTGACGGACGTGCTCACCGACACCCTGACCGAGGCGCTCGACCGCGCCGACGTCGGACTGCACCGCGTCGAGCCGGGCAGCCTGGTGGCGACCCTCGCGCTGACCCCCGCCCAGCGGGAGGAGGCCCGGGAAGCCGTCGCCGCCGTCGACGAAGAGGCGGTCCGCCTGCGCACCGCCGTGAAGTCCCGCGACGGCTTCTTCACCACCTTCTTCATCAGCCCGTACTCCCGGTACCTCGCCCGCTGGTGCGCCCGCCGCGGCCTCACCCCGAACCAGGTCACCACGGCCTCGCTGATCACCGCGCTGATCGCGGCCGGCTGCGCGGCCACCGGAACCCGCGGCGGCTTCGTCGCCGCCGGCGTGCTGCTCCTGCTCTCCTTCGTCCTGGACTGCACCGACGGGCAGCTCGCCCGCTACTCGCTCCAGTACTCGACGCTGGGCGCCTGGCTGGACGCCACCTTCGACCGCGCCAAGGAGTACGCGTACTACGCCGGACTCGCCCTCGGCGCGGCCCGGGGCGGCGACGACATCTGGGCGCTGGCGCTGGGCGCGATGATCCTCCAGACCTGCCGCCACGTCGTCGACTTCGCCTTCAACGAGGGCAGCGAGTTCGAGGGCGGGGGCGGTGGCGCCGGCCCGGCCGTGGGCCTGTCCGACCGGCTCGACCGGGTCGGCTGGACCGTCTGGGCGCGCCGGATGATCGTGCTGCCGATCGGCGAGCGCTGGGCCATGATCGCCGTCCTGACCGCGCTCACCACCCCGCGCATCGTCTTCTACGCCCTGCTGGTCGGCTGCGCGCTGGCCGCCTGCTACACCACGGCCGGCCGGGTGCTGCGTTCGCGCACCCGCCGGGCCCGCCGCACCGACCGGGCCGCCCGCGCGCTCGCCGACCTCGCCGACTACGGTCCGCTGGTCGAGCTGCTGAGCGGCGGCGGCCGGGGCCGGGCCCGCACCGGTTCCCTGCTCGCGCCCGCTATGGCGTTTCTCTCGTCCGCGGTGCTGCTGGTGTGGGTGATCTCCCAGCCGGACCCCGCCTCCTGGCTCACCGTCGGCGTCGCGGTCTGCTCCGCGCTGCTCGCCGCCGCGGCACTGGCCCGCCCGCTCAAGGGCGCCCTGGACTGGCTCGTCCCGCCCTTCTTCCGGGCCGGCGAATACCTCGTCGTCCTGGTGCTGGCCGCCCGCGCGGACGCCCACGGGGCGCTGCCCGCGGCGTTCGGGCTGGTCGCGGCGGTCGCCTACCATCACTACGACACGGTCTACCGCATCCGCGGTGGCGCCGGGGCCCCACCGCGGTGGCTGGTCCGGGCGACCGGCGGGTACGAAGGGCGGATCCTCGTGGTCACCGTCCTCGCCGCCCTGCTGCCCGCCACAGGTTTCACGATCGCGCTCACGGCACTCGCTGGGGTCCTGGCGCTGCTGGTGCTCGCCGAGAGCATCCGCTTCTGGGTGGCCGCGCACAATCACGGTGCACCCGCCGTACACGATGAAGGAGAACCCGCATGATCGGCCTCGTGCTGGCCGCCGGCGCCGGACGGCGTCTGCGCCCCTACACCGACACCCTGCCCAAGGCGCTGGTGCCGGTGGGCCCTGAAGGGGACGGAGAGGCGACCACCATCCTCGACCTGACCCTCGGCAACTTCGCCGAGATCGGTCTGACCGAGGTCGCGATCATCGTCGGCTACCGCAAGGAGGCCGTGTACGAGCGCCGGGAGGCGCTGGAGCAGAAGTACGGCCTGAAGATCACCCTGATCGACAACGACAAGGCCGAGGAGTGGAACAACGCCTACTCCCTGTGGTGCGCCCGTGACGTGATCGCGGCCCACGACTCGGTGATCCTCGCCAACGGCGACACCGTGCACCCGGTCTCCGTCGAGAAGACCCTGCTCGCCGCCCGCGGCAACGGCCAGAAGATCATCCTCGCGCTGGACGCCGTCAAGCAGCTCGCCGACGAGGAGATGAAGGTCGTCGCGGACCCCGCCAAGGGCGTCCAGAAGATCACCAAGCTGATGGACCCGGCCACCGCGACCGGCGAGTACATCGGCGTCACCCTCATCGAGGGCGCGGCCGCCGCCGAGCTGGCCGACGCCCTGAAGACCACCTTCGAGCGGGACCCGGACCTCTACTACGAGGACGGCTACCAGGAGTTGGTCAACCGCGGCTTCAAGGTCGACGTGGCGCCGATCGGCGACGTCAAGTGGGTCGAGATCGACAACCACGAGGACCTCGCGAAGGGCCGTGACATCGCATGCCAGTACTGACCCGCCTCATTCCGTCCCCGGTCGTCGTCGACATCAGCGCCGGCGCCCTGGACGACCTGGCGGGTCTGCTGGCCGACCAGCGCATCTCGGCCTCCGGCAAGCTCGCCATCGCGATCAGCGGCGGCTCGGGGGCCCGGCTGCGCCGGCGGCTGGCCCCCGCCCTGCCGGGCGCCGAGTGGTACGAGGTCGGCGGCGGAACCCTGGACGAAGCGATCAAGCTCGCGGACGCCATGAAGAAGGGGCACTACGACGCGGTCGTGGGCCTGGGCGGCGGCAAGATCATCGACTGTGCGAAGTTCGCCGCGGCGCGCATCGGCCTGCCGCTGGTGGCGGTCGCGACCAACCTGTCGCACGACGGGCTGTGCTCGCCGGTCGCCACCCTCGACAACGACGCGGGCCGCGGTTCGTACGGCGTGCCCAACCCGATCGCCGTGGTGATCGACCTCGACATCATCCGCGAGGCCCCGGTCCGCTTCGTCCGCTCCGGCATCGGAGACGCGATCTCCAACATCTCCGCGGTGGCGGACTGGGAGCTGTCGCACCGGGAGACCGGTGAGGCCATCGACGGGCTGGCCGCCGCCATGGCCCGGCAGGCCGGCGAGGCCGTACTGCGCCACCCCGGGAGCGTCAGCGACGACGCCTTCCTCCAGGTGCTGGCGGAGGGCCTGGTCCTGACCGGCATCTCGATGTCGGTGGCCGGCGACAGCCGACCCGCCTCCGGCGCCTGTCACGAGATCAACCACGCCTTCGACATCCTCTTCCCCAAGCGGGCGGCGAGCCACGGCGAGCAGTGCGGCCTGGGCGCCGCCTTCGCCACCCACCTGCGCGGCGACCGGGAGACGGCGGGGTTGATGGTCGAGGTGCTCCAGCGCCACGGCCTGCCGGTCACCCCCGGCGAAATGGGCTTCACCGACGCGGAGTTCGTGCAGGCCGTCGAGTTCGCCCCGAAGACCCGTCCGGGCCGCTACACGATCCTGGAGCACCTGGACCTGTCCACCGATCAGATCAGGGACGCATACGCCGACTATGCCGAAACCATCAGTAGCTGAACTCCGCCCGGTCGTTCACCCCGAGGGCGTGAAGGACCGGCGCAGCGGAGAGCACTGGGCCGGCCGCCTCTACATGCGGGAAATCTCGCTGCGCTGCGACCGGTACCTGGTCAACACCCGGGTCACGCCCAACCAGCTGACCTACCTGATGACCGTCTTCGGTGTGCTCGCGGCCCCGGCGCTGCTGGTGCCGGGGATCTGGGGCGCCGTGCTGGGCGTGGTGATGGTCCAGCTCTACCTGCTGCTCGACTGCATCGACGGCGAGGTGGCGCGCTGGAAGAAGCAGTTCTCGCTCGGCGGCGTCTACCTGGACCGGGTCGGTGCCTACCTGTGCGACGCCGCGGTGCTCGTCGGCTTCGGCCTGCGCGCCGCGGACCTGTGGGGTCCCGGCCGGATCGACTGGCTCTGGGCGTTCCTCGGCACCCTGGCCGCCCTCGGCGCGATCCTGATCAAGGCGGAGACCGACCTCGTCGGCGTCGCCCGCCACCAGGGCGGACTGCCGCCGGTCAAGGAGGCCGCGGCCGAGCCGCGTTCGTCCGGGCTGGCGCTGGCCCGCAAGGCGGCGGCGGCGCTGAAGTTCCACCGGCTGGTCCTCGGCATCGAGGCGTCCCTGCTGATCCTGGTCCTGGCGATCGTGGACACGGTCCGCGGCGATCTGTTCTTCTCGCGGCTCGGTGTCGCGGTGCTGGCCGGCATCGCGCTCCTGCAGACGCTGCTGCACCTCGTGTCCATCCTCGCCTCCAGCAGGCTCAAGTGACCGCGGCGTCCGGAATGCGACTCGGTGCGGTTGTCCTGACCATGGGCAACCGCCCCGAGGAGCTGCGCGCACTGCTGGACTCCGTCGCCCGGCAGGACGGCGACCCGATCGAGGTGGTGGTGGTCGGCAACGGCGCACCGCTGCCGGAACTGGCCGTGCCCGGGCTGGTCGTGCGGACCGTCGAGCTGCCGGAGAACGTCGGCATCCCGGCCGGCCGCAACGTCGGCATCGAGGCGTTCAAGGTCGACGGCGCCGACGGCTACCGCGTCGACGCCCTCCTCTTCCTCGACGACGACGGGCTGCTGCCCGGGACGGACACCGCCCGGCTGTGCCGCGAGGCGTTCGCCGCGGATCCGGCGCTGGGCATCATCAGCTTCCGGATCGCCGACCCGGACACCGGGCTGACGCAGCGCCGGCACGTCCCGCGGCTGCGCGCCTCCGACCCGATGCGGTCCTCGCGGGTGACCACCTTCCTCGGTGGCGCCAACGCGGTCCGCACGGCGGTGTTCACCCAGGTCGGCGGCCTGCCCGACGACTTCTTCTACGCCCATGAGGAGACCGACCTGGCCTGGCGCGCGCTGGACGCGGGCTGGTTGGTCGACTACCGGGCGGACCTGGTCCTGCACCACCCCACCACGGCCCCGGCCCGGCACGCGGTCTACCACCGGATGGTGGCCCGCAACCGGGTCTGGCTGGCCCGTCGCAACCTTCCCGCTCCGCTGGTTCCGGTCTATCTCGGTGTCTGGCTCCTGCTCACCCTCGCCCGCCGGCCGTCGCTGCCGGGACTCCGGGCCTGGCTGGGCGGCTTCAAGGAGGGCTGGGCCACCGCGTGCGGTCCCAGGCGCCCCATGAAGTGGGCTACCGTTTGGCGACTGACCCGGTTGGGCCGCCCTCCCATCATCTGACAAGCTCGTATCTGAGAGCATCAGGCGCGAACCGGGGCGTCGTCCCCGGGAGCGCACCTTGAGGACGAAAGTGTCAACTGTGAGCGAGACTACGCACGACAGTGCGGTCGCCATGAGTGCCCCGCCATCCGCCGACGAAGGACTCACCCCCGTCCAGCGGGCGGAGAAGTACGGACTGGCGCAGAGCGGTGCCCGGCCCAGCCTGGCGGAGTACGTCAGCCAGCTGTGGGCCCGCCGGCATTTCATTTCCGCCTTCGCCAGCGCCAAGCTGACGGCGCAGTTCAGCCAGGCGAAGTTGGGCCAGGTCTGGCAGGTGGCGACCCCACTGCTGAACGCGCTCGTCTACTACCTCATCTTCGGTCTGCTGATCGGCACCCGGAAGGGCGTCCCGGACTACGTCCCGTTCCTGGTCACCGGCGTCTTCATCTTCACCTTCACCCAGAGCTCCGTGATGGCCGGTACGCGGGCGATCTCGGGCAACCTCGGGCTGGTGCGTGCGCTGCACTTCCCGCGGGCCTGCCTGCCGATCTCGTTCTGCCTCATGCAGCTCCAGCAACTGCTGTTCTCCATGGGCGTGCTGGTGGTCATCCTGCTCGCCTTCGGGCAGCTGCCCACGTGGTCGTGGCTGCTGGTGCTCCCCGCGCTGGTGCTCCAGTTCGTGTTCAACACCGGCCTGGCGATGATCATGGCCCGGCTCGGCAGCAAGACGCCGGACCTGGCACAGCTGATGCCCTTCATCATGCGGACGTGGATGTACGCGTCCGGTGTCATGTTCAGCATCAGCGTGATCCTCCAGGGCAAGCACGTCCCGCACTGGGTCGAGGTGCTGCTCTACGCCAACCCCGCCGCGGTCTACATCGACCTGATCCGGTTCGCGCTGATCGACAGTTTCAAGGCCAGCCAGCTCCCGCCGCACGTGTGGGCGTTCGCGCTGGGCTGGGCGGTGCTGGCGGGCGTCGCGGGCTTCGTGTACTTCTGGAAGGCTGAGGAGCGGTACGGACGTGGCTGAGCAGATGGACGGCGTCCAGCCGACGGAGGCGGCGCAGGAGCGGGTCCCGACCGTGATCGCGGACGAGCTGCACATCGTCTACCGGGTCTACGGCACCGGTACGGGCAAGGGCAGCGCGACGGCGGCGCTCAACCGCATCATCCGGCGCCGGCCGTCGGTGGGCGTGCGCGAGGTGCACGCGGTGAAGGGCGTCTCCTTCACCGCCTACAAGGGCGAGTCGATCGGCCTGATCGGTTCGAACGGCTCCGGCAAGTCGACCCTCCTCAAGGCCGTCGCGGGTCTGCTGCCCGCCGAGCGCGGCAAGGTCTACACCCACGGTCAGCCCTCGCTGCTGGGCGTGAACGCGGCCCTGATGAACGACCTGACCGGCGAGAAGAACGTCGTCCTGGGCGGTCTGGCGATGGGCATGTCCCGCGAGCAGATCCGCGAGCGCTACGACGAGATCGTCGACTTCTCCGGCATCAACGAGAAGGGCGACTTCATCTCGCTGCCGATGCGCACCTATTCGTCCGGCATGGCGGCCCGCCTGCGGTTCTCCATCGCGGCGGCCAAGGACCACGACGTGCTGCTGATCGACGAGGCGCTGGCCACCGGCGACCGGGCCTTCCAGAAGCGCTCCGAGGCCCGGATCCGCGAGCTGCGCAAGGACGCGGGCACGGTCTTCCTGGTCAGCCACAACAACAAGTCCATCCGCGACACCTGTGACCGGGTGCTGTGGTTGGAACGGGGCGAACTGCTGATGGACGGCCCGACCGACGAGGTCATCAAGGCGTACGAGAAGGAGACGGGCAAATAGCCCACCCTTCGCAGGAGGCCCCCGCGCACGGTCATGGCGGGGGCCTCCGATCGTGAAGGAATGGTCAACTCTGTGGGATCCGGGAACAGTTGCTGCCCGGACTACGTTGACCGGATCGTTGCCCGAGGCTTCAGTACCCACTCGGACGCGGTCTGGATACACGGCGTAAGCTGTACGGGTACTGAACGGCACAAGTGGTGCAAGTCGGGCAATGTTCACCCGGGCGAGCGACAGGAGCTCGATCGGAGCGCGTCGCTAGCTGCGGCGTGTCCGAAATGGGATGTTTTGGCTTGGCGGTGTAGAACGGGAGACGTGACGGCAATGGCTACTGGTTCGCTCCGGCTCCACAACACGCCGGGTAGCCCCCGGTGAGCCGAGGAGACGAGCAGGCGCGTCGCGCCTTCCTCCGGAGGGTGGCGGTGAGTGGCGGGAGGGACCACACGCGCACCGTGCTCGATCAGGCCGCGCACGAGAATTTCCCGGTCGCGCCGTTCTTCCTGCCCCGTGCCTGGCGCGCCGATCTGATGGCCCTCTACGGCTTCGCCCGCCTCGTCGACGACATCGGCGACGGCGATCTGGCGCCCGGCGGTGGCGACGCCGTCCTCCTCGGCCTGGACCGCGTCCAGTACGACGACCGCCCGGCGCTGCTCGACGCCCTCGAAGCGGACCTGCACCGGGTCTTCAGCGACCGCGCCCCCGGCCCCAAGCACCCGCTGATGCGGCGGCTCGGTCCGACCGTGCGGCGCTGCGGGCTGACCCCCGACCCCTTCCTCGGCCTCATCGAGGCCAACCGCCAGGACCAGCGGATCAGCCGCTACGCCACCTACGGCGACCTCGCCGCCTACTGCGAGCTGTCCGCCAACCCCGTCGGCCGGCTCGTCCTCGGCGTCACCGGCACCTCCAGCCCGGAGCGCGTCCGGCTCTCCGACGCCATCTGCACCGCACTCCAGCTCGTCGAGCACATCCAGGACGTGACCGAGGACCTCGGCCGGGACCGGATCTACCTCCCCGACGAGGACATGAAGCGCTTCGGCGTCACCGAGGAGGACCTGGCCGCGCCGTCCGGCGGCCCCTCGGTGCGCGCGCTGATCGCCTTCCAGGCGGAGCGCGCCGGTGAGCTGCTGGACGAGGGCGCCCCGCTGGTGGGGAGCGTGTCCGGCCGGCTGAAGCTGCTGTTGGCCGGCTTCGTCGCCGGCGGGCGCGCCGCGCTCCAGGCGGTCGCCGCCGCCGATCACGACGTACTCCCTGGACCGCCCAAGCCCACCAAGCTCAGCCTGCTGCGCGAGGTCGGGGCGACACTGCGACGAGAGGGGTGAGTCGGACCGTGGAGGCCACCACACAGATGTCCGCGCCGGTGCTCGCTGCGTACCGCTACTGCGAGACGGTCACCGGGCAGCAGGCGCGCAACTTCGCGTACGGGATCCGACTGCTGCCGGCCGAGAAGCGGCAGGCGATGTCGGCGCTCTACGCCTTCTCCCGTCGGGTCGACGACATCGGCGACGGCGCCCTGGCGCCCGAGGCCAAGGGGCGCCGGCTGGAGGACACCCGCGCCCTGCTCGTCCGTATCAAGGACGGCCGGATCGCGGAGGACGACACCGACCCGGTGGCCGTCGCGCTCGCCGACACCGCCCGGCGCTTCCCCATCCCGCTCGGCGCGCTGGACGAGCTGATCGACGGGGTGCTGGCGGACGTCCGCGGCGAGACCTACGAGACCTGGGACGAGCTGAAGATCTACTGCCGTTGCGTGGCCGGGGCGATCGGCCGGATCTCCCTCGGCGTCTTCGGCACGGTACCGGGCGCACTCGATGCCGAACGCGCCCCCGAGTACGCCGATACGCTCGGGCTCGCGCTCCAACTGACCAATATCCTCAGGGATGTTCGCGAGGACGCGGGCAACGGACGGACGTACCTCCCGGCCGAGGACCTCGCCAAGTTCGGCTGTTCGGAAGGGTTCCAGGGCGCGGTGCCACCGCCCGGTGCCGACTTCACCGGCTTGGTGCAGTTCGAGGTCCGGCGGGCCCGTGCACTCTTCGCCGAGGGCTTCCGGCTGCTGCCGATGCTCGACCGGCGCAGCGGCGCCTGCGTGGCGGCCATGGCCGGTATCTACCACCGGCTGTTGACGCGGATCGCCGACGACCCGGCGGCCGTGCTGCGCGGCCGGGTCTCGCTGCCCGGACGGGAGAAGGCGTTCGTCGCGGTGCGCGGGCTCTCCGGGCTCGACGCGCGGGCGATCGGCCGCCGGCAGGCCGAGAGCAGGAGGCGTGGATGAGGTGCCGGACCGCGTACACCGACCACGGTCCGGCGTCGGCGCGGCGGGCAACCCTTCGCCGGACAGCGGCGTCCATGGAAGGCGTGAGGGGGAAGAGCACATGACAGTGGGAGCCGCACTGCCCGGGCGTGCCTCGTCCCGCCCTTCCGGCCGTCCCGAAGGGGCGGCCGCGGTGGTCATCGGGGGCGGACTGGCGGGCACCACCGCGGCGCTGGCCCTGGCCGACGCCGGCCTGCGGGTCACGTTGGTTGAGGGCCGGCCGCGCCTCGGCGGGCTGGTCTTCTCGTTCCGCCGCGACTCCGCCGTCGGTCCGCTGACCGTCGACAACGGCCAACACGTCTACCTGCGCTGCTGCACCGCCTACGGCGACCACCTGGAGCGGCTCGGCGCGGGCCGGCTGGCGCCCCTCCAGGACCGGATGGACGTCCCGGTGCTGGACGCCGGGCACGCCGGCGGCCGGCTGCGGCTCGGCCGGCTGCGCCGCACCGCCCTGCCGGTCCCGCTCCACCTGGCCAAGAGCCTCGCGCTGTACCCGCACCTCTCGCCGGCCGAACGCGCCGGCGTGGTCCGCGCCACCCTCGCGCTCGGGCGGCTGGACCCGGCCGACCCGGCGCTGGACGCCACCGACTTCGGCAGCTGGCTGGGTCGCCACGGGCAGAGCCCGCGCGCCGTCGAAGCGCTGTGGGACCTGGTCGGCGTCGCGACCCTCAACGCCACCGCCGGCGACGCCTCGCTGGGCCTGGCCGCCAAGGTCTTCAAGACCGGGCTGCTCTCCGCCCCCGGTGCCGCCGACATCGGCTGGGCCCGGGCGCCGCTCGGCGACCTCCACGACACCCACGCGGCCGCCGCGTTGGGCAAGGCCGGCGTCCGGGTCGCGCTGCGCACCCGGGCGGCCGCGGTCACCCGCGACGACGCCGGCTGGCAGGTCGCGGTGGAGAACGGCCCGCACGGCCGGGAGACGCTCACCGCGGACACCGTCGTCCTCGCCGTGCCGCAGCGCGAGGCGCACGCCCTGCTGCCCGACGGCGCGCTGCCCGCCAAGGAGCGGCTGTTGGAGATCGGCACCGCACCGATCCTCAACGTCCACGTCATCTACGACCGCAAGGTGGTGCGCCGCCCGTTCTTCGCCGCGATCGGGTCCCCGGTCCAGTGGGTCTTCGACCGCACCGAAGCCTCCGGGCTGGCCCGCACCGCCGGCCACGAACGCAGCCAGTACCTCGCCCTGTCGCAGTCGGCCGCACAGGCGGAGATCGACCAGCCGGTCGCCGCGCTCCGCGCCCGCTACCTCCCCGAGTTGGAGCGGCTGCTGCCGGCCGCCCGGGGCGCCCGGATCCTCGATTTCTTCGTCACCCGCGAGCGCACCGCGACCTTCGCGCCCGCACCGGGCGTCGGCCGGCTCCGCCCCGCTGCCCGCACCCAAGTCCCCGGCCTGTACCTGGCCGGCGCGTGGACCGCCACCGGGTGGCCCGCGACCATGGAGAGCGCCGTCCGCAGCGGCACCGCCGCCGCCCGCGAGGCACTCACCGAACTCGGCGTCCCCCAGGGCCAGTTGCCTCAGGAGGCGGCATGACCAGGCGTACGGGCGCTCGCACGAGCACCAGCACCGGAAACAGAGGAGAAACCGTGGCTTCCCCGGCTATCGACACCGCGAGCGTCACCGCGCTGCTGGAGCGCGGGCGGACACTCGCCACTCCCGTGCTGCGTGCCGCCGTGGCCAGGCTCGCCGCTCCCATGGACACCGTCGCCGCCTACCACTTCGGTTGGATCGACGCGGAGGGCAACCCCAGCGCCGGTGACAGCGGCAAGGCGGTGCGCCCCGCGCTCGCGTTGCTGTCCGCCGAGGTCGCGGGCGCCGCCCCGGAGGTCGGGGTGCCCGGTGCGGTCGCCGTCGAGCTCGTGCACAACTTCTCCCTGCTGCACGACGACCTGATGGACGGTGACGAGCAGCGCCGGCACCGCGACACGGTCTGGAAGGTGCACGGGCCCGCGCAGGCCATCCTGGTCGGCGACGCGCTGTTCGCGCTCGCCAACGAAATACTGCTGGAGCTCGGCACGGTCGACGCCGGCCGGGCCACCCGCCGCCTGACGCTCGCCACCCGCAAGCTGATCGACGGTCAGGCGCAGGACATCTCCTACGAGCACCGCGAGCGGGTCACCGTCGAGGAGTGCCTGGAGATGGAGGGCAACAAGACCGGTGCCCTGCTCGCCTGCGCGGTCTCCATCGGCGCGGTCCTCGGCGGCGCCGACGACCGCACCGCGGACATCCTGGAGCGGTACGGCTACCACCTCGGCCTCGCCTTCCAGGCCGTCGACGACCTGCTGGGCATCTGGGGCGACCCGGAGGCCACCGGCAAGCAGACCTGGAGCGACCTGCGCCAGCGCAAGAAGTCGCTGCCGGTCGTCGCCGCGCTCGCGGCCGGCGGGCCCGCCTCCGAGCGGCTCGCCCGGATCCTGGCCGCCGACGCCAAGAAGAGCGAGACCGAGATCGCCGACTTCACCGAGGAGGAGTTCGCCTCCCGCGCGGCGTTGATCGAGGAGGCCGGCGGTCGGGAGTGGACCTCCGAGGAGGCCCGCCGCCAGCACGCCACCGCCATCGCCGCACTGGACGAGATCGACATGCCGGAACACCTCCGCGGGCAGCTCGTCGCGCTCGCGGACTTCGTCGTCGTACGAGAGAGATGATGACCATCAACACGCTATAGATCGCAGTCGCCGGCCGACGCCGTCCGGGCGTCGGCCGACGGAATCCCTGAGCACGCATTGACAGTTCACTGCAGAAGGGGAAGCCATGACAGCGACGACCGACGGCAGCACCGGGGCCCTGCCGTCCCGGGGCTCCTCGGCCACCGATGCCGCCGACGAGACCGAACCCGCCGGCCCGGCCGGCAGACCGACCCCCGCCGTGCTCACGGTCACGGCGGACGCCGCGCGGGCAGCGACCACCCGCGCCGCCGACCACCTGCTCTCCCTCCAGGACCCCGCCGGCTGGTGGAAGGGCGACCTCGAAACCAACGTCACGATGGACGCCGAGGATCTGATGCTCCGCCAGTTCCTGGGCATCCAGGACCCGGAGCTCACCGAGGCCACCGCCCGCCACGTCCGTGGCGAGCAGCGCCCGGACGGCACCTGGCCCACGTTCTACGGCGGGCCCGGCGAACTCTCCACCACCATCGAGGCGTACGTGGCGCTCCGGCTGGCCGGGGACGCGCCGGACGCCCCGCACATGGCGACCGCGGCGGCCTGGATCCGCGAACAGGGCGGAATCGCCGCCTCCCGCGTCTTCACCCGCATCTGGCTCGCCCTCTTCGGCTGGTGGAAGTGGGACGACCTGCCCGAGCTGCCGCCGGAACTCATCTACTTCCCCAAGTGGTTCCCGCTCAGCATCTACGCGTTCGGCTGTTGGGCCCGCCAGACGATCGTCCCGCTGACCGTCGTCTCGGCCAAGCGCCCGGTCCGCCCGGCGCCGTTCGCCCTGGACGAGCTGCACGCCGACCCCCGCAACCCCAACCCGCCGCGGCCGATGGCCCCCGCCGCGAGCTGGGACGGGCTCTTCCAGCGCCTGGACAGGGCGCTGCACCTGTACCAGAAGGTCGCGCTGCGCCGGCCGCGGGCCGCCGCGATGCGCTCGGCCGGCCGCTGGATCGTCGAGCGGCAGGAGAACGACGGGTGTTGGGGCGGCATCCAGCCCCCGGCCGTCTACTCCGTCATCGCCCTGCACCTGCTCGGCTACGACCTCGACCACCCCGTGTTGCGGGCCGGTCTGGACTCCCTGGAGCGGTTCGCGGTCCGCCGCGCGGACGGGGCCCGCATGATCGAGGCGTGCCAGTCGCCGGTGTGGGACACCTGCCTGGCCACCATCGCCCTGGCCGATGCGGGCGTGCCCGCCGACCACCCGCAGTTGGTCCAGGCCGCCGAGTGGATGCTCGGCGAGCAGATCGACCGCCCGGGTGACTGGTCCGTGCGCCGTCCGCAACTGCCCTCCGGGGGCTGGGCGTTCGAGTTCCACAACGACAACTACCCGGACATCGACGACACCGCCGAGGTGGTCCTGGCGCTCCTTCGGGTGCGGCACCCCGACCCGCAGCGGGTCGCGGCCGCCGTCGACCGGGCGGTGCGGTGGAACCTCGGGATGCAGTCGAAGAACGGGGCCTGGGGCGCGTTCGACGCCGACAACACCAGCCCGTTCCCCAACCGGTTGCCGTTCTGCGACTTCGGTGAGGTGATCGACCCGCCGTCGGCCGACGTCACCGCGCACGTCGTCGAGATGCTCGCCGAGGTCGGGCGGGTCCACGACCCGCGCACCCGCCGCGGCCTCGCCTGGCTGCTGGCCGAACAGGAGCCCAGCGGCGCCTGGTTCGGGCGTTGGGGCACCAACTACGTCTACGGCACCGGCTCGGTGCTGCCCGCGCTCACCGCCGCCGGCATCCCCACCTCCCACCCCGCCGTCCGCCGCGCCGTCGGCTGGCTGGAGCGGGTGCAGAACGACGACGGCGGCTGGGGCGAGGACCAGCGCTCCTACCAGGACAAGGAACGGTGGGCCGGCCGCGGCGCCTCCACCGCCTCGCAGACCGCCTGGGCGCTGATGGCGCTGCTCGCGGCCGGCGAGCGGGACGGCGAGGCGGTCCGCCGCGGGGTGCGCTGGCTGGTGGAGAACCAACTGCCGGACGGCTCCTGGGACGAGCCGTACTTCACCGGCACCGGCTTCCCGTGGGACTTCTCCATCAACTACCACCTGTACCGCCAGGTCTTCCCCGTGACCGCCCTCGGCCGCTACGTCCACGGCGGACCGGGCACCGGCGGGACGGCCGGGGCACTGGTGGGGGACTGATGCCGAGACGGCCCGTGCCGGATGCGGATCCGCCGCTGCTGGTCGCCTGTGCGCTCGGCATCGAACGGTTCGCGCTGCGGGGCGGTGACCGCGGGGCGGTGCGTTCGCCCGCGGTCACCCTCCGTACCGGCATGGGACCCCAGGCGGCGGAGCGGGCCCTGGCCGCTGCCCTGGGTGCGGGGTCGGTCACCGCGGGTTCGCCCGTGGTGGCCAGCGGATTCTGTGCCGGACTGGCACCGGGGATGCGCCCCGGAGACGTGATCGTCGCCGAGGCCACCCGGGACCACCGGCCCGGCTTCCCCGACGTGCCGTGCCGTGACAACGGCCCGCTGGTGGACTCCCTGCGGGCGCGCGGCCTGCGGGTGCACACCGGACTGCTGCGCGGCTGCGACCACGTCGTGCGGGGCGCCGAGCGGGCCGCGCTGCACTCCGAGGGCGCGCTCGCGGTGGACATGGAGTCCGCCGCGACGCTCCGGACCGCGGTGCACTGCGGCGCCCGCGCGGTCGCGGCCGTGCGGGTGGTCGTGGACGCTCCGGAACACGAACTCGTGCGGATCGGAACGGTGCGCGGTGGGATATCCGCCTTCCGCGTGCTGCGTTCGGTATTTCCTGTTTTCTTTGAATGGCACCGTTCTTTGCTGCTCCCCAGGAGGTGAGCCAGATGGCCATGCCGCTCCGTCAATCCATCCGGGTCGGGACCTATCTGTTTGAACAGAAAGTGCTGCGCAAGCGGGAGAAGTTTCCGCTGATCGTCGAACTGGAACCGCTCTTCGCCTGCAACCTCAAATGCGAGGGGTGCGGGAAGATCCAGCACCCGGCCGGGGTCCTCAAGCAGCGGATGCCGGTGGCCCAGGCAGTGGGAGCGGTGCTGGAATCCGGTGCCCCGATGGTCTCCATCGCCGGCGGCGAGCCCCTGATGCACCCTCAGATCGACGAGATCGTAAGGCAGCTGGTGGCCCGTAGGAAGTACGTCTTCCTGTGCACCAACGCGATGTTGCTGCGCAAGAAGATGGACAAGTTCAAGCCCTCGCCCTATTTCGCCTTCGCGGTGCACATCGACGGAATGCGGGAGCGGCACGACGAATCCGTCGCGAAGGAGGGCGTGTTCGACGAGGCGGTAGCGGCCATCAAGGAGGCCAAGCGCCGGGGCTTCCGGGTCACCACCAATTCCACCTTCTTCAACACCGACACCCCGCAGACCATCATCGAGGTCCTCAACTTCCTCAACGACGACCTTCAGGTCGACGAGATGATGCTGTCGCCGGCCTACGCCTACGAGAAGGCCCCCGACCAGGAGCACTTCCTGGGCGTGGAGCAGACCCGGGAGCTGTTCCGGAAGACGTTCGCCGGCGGCAACCGGCAGCGTTGGCGGCTCAACCACAGTCCGCTGTTCCTGGACTTCCTGGAGGGCAAGGCGGACTTCCCCTGCACGGCCTGGGCGATCCCCAACTACTCGCTCTTCGGCTGGCAGCGCCCCTGCTACCTGATGAGCGACGGTTACGTCCCCACGTACCGGGAGCTGATCGAGGAGACCGACTGGGAGAAGTACGGCCGCGGCAAGGACCCCCGGTGCGCCAACTGCATGGCGCACTGCGGCTACGAGCCGACCGCCGTCCTGGCCACCATGGGCTCGCTGAAGGAGTCCCTGAGGGCGGCCAGGGAGACCGTCGCCGGGAACCGCGGCTGACGCGACGCGCGGAGATCCGGCGGCACCGGAGCGTTTGCGGTGCCGCCGGTCCGGCTGGGGGCGGCACCGAGCGCCGCCCGTGAGGAGAGGACCCCGTGACCGGATTCGACCTGACCGAGCTGCTCGCCGAACGCGGCGCCGAGCGCTACGCACTGCACAGCCGCCACCTCAACCACCAGCTGCCGCGGATGCTGCACACCATCGGCTTCGACAAGGTCTACGAACGGGCCGAGGGCGCCTACTTCTACGACGCCGACGGCCGCGACTACCTCGACATGCTCGCCGGATTCGGCGTGATGGGCCTGGGCCGGCACCACCCCGTCGTCCGCAAGGCCCTGCACGACGTGCTCGACGCCCAACTCGCCGACCTCACCCGCTTCGACTGCCCGCCGCTGCCGGGGCTGCTGGCCGAGAAGCTGCTGGCCCACGCGCCCCACCTGGACCGGGTCTTCTTCGGCAACAGCGGCACCGAGGCCGTCGAGACCGCCCTGAAGTTCGCCCGCTACGCCACCGGCCGGCCCCGCGTCCTCTACTGCACCCACGCCTTCCACGGCCTGACCACCGGATCGCTCTCGGTCAACGGCGAGGACGGCTTCCGCGACGGCTTCGCGCCCCTGCTGCCGGACACCGCCGTCGAGATGGGCGACCTGGCGGCGTTGGAACGGGAGCTGCGGCGCGGCGACGTGGCGGGCTTCGTCGTCGAACCCGTCCAGGGCAAGGGCGTCACCGCCGCCCCGCCCGGATTCCTGCGCGCCGCCCAGGAGTTGCTGCACCGCCACAAGGCCCTGCTGATCGCCGACGAGGTGCAGACCGGTCTGGGCCGGACCGGCGACTTCTTCGCCTACCAGCACGAAGAGGGGGTGGAGCCGGACCTGGTGTGCGTCGCCAAGGCGCTCTCCGGCGGCTACGTCCCGGTGGGCGCCACCCTGGGCAAGGACTGGATCTTCAAGAAGGTCTACTCGTCCATGGACCGGGTGCTGGTGCACTCCGCCAGTTTCGGCGCCAACGCCCAGGCGATGGCGGCCGGGCTGGCGGTGCTCGCGGTGATGGAGGACGAGGAGACCGTCGCCAACGCCCGGCACACCGGGGAGCTGCTGCGCTCCCGGCTGGCCGCGCTCGTCGACCGGTACGAGTTGCTGCACGAGGTGCGCGGCCGCGGCCTGATGATCGGCATCGAGTTCGGGAAGCCCACGTCCCTGGGGCTGCGCAGCCGTTGGACGATGCTACAGGCCGCGCGCAAGGGATTGTTCGCGCAGATGGTGGTGGTGCCGCTGCTCCAGCGCCACCGGATCCTGACGCAGGTCTCCGGCGACCACCTGGAGGTCATCAAGCTGATTCCGCCGTTGATCATCGGCGAACGCGAGGTAAACCGCTTCGTCGAGGCGTTCACCGCCGTCATGGACGACGCCCACAACGGCGGCCTGCTCTGGGACTTCGGGCGGACCCTGGTCAAACAGGCGGTCGCCAACCGCTGACCGCGCGGCGTGGGAACGGGCCGTCCCCCGGGGACGGCCCGCCGGTCGGTCGGAGGTCAGTCCGTCAGCAGCCGGTCGCGGAGCTGCTCGCGGGTGGCCGGCGAGAGCTTCAGGCCGTCGGTGAGGTAGGTCTCGGTCGAGCCCCAGGTCTCCGCGATCGCGTCGAAGGCGGCCGTGAGGTAGTCGATGTCCGCGCCGAACAGCGGCGAGAGCAGCTCCATGACCTCCGGCGACATGCCGGCCGCGGAGTGGTCGGAGCGGCGGACCTTGTAGCGCCGGTTGGGGTCGTTGGACTTGAGGTAGTCGGCCTCGATGGCGTCCCGCTCCACACCGACGGCGAGCAGGGTGATCGCGATGGACAGCCCCGCGCGGTCCTTTCCGGCGGCGCAGTGCATCAGCGCCGGCACGCTGTCCTCGGCGAGGGCGTGCAGCACCCGGCTGTGGTCCTCGGTGCGGGTGGTGATGATCTCGCGGTAGGTGCGGGCCATGCGGTCCGCGGCCTTGCCGTCACCGAGCACGACCCGGAGCTGGTCCAGTTCGCCGTCCCGTACCATCGTCCAGAATTCCGCCCCGTCCGCGGGGTCGGTGAGCGGAATGTTGACGTTCCGCACCCCGGGCAGCGCCACGTCGGGGCCTTCGAGCTTGATGTCGGAGGCGTTGCGGAAGTCGAAGATGGTGTGCAGCCCGAGGCCGGCGAGGAACGCGGCGTCCGCCTCGGTGGCGTGGGCCAGGTGGCCGCTGCGGAAGAGTCGGCCCTGCCGGATGCGACGCCCGTCGACCGTCGGCAGCCCGCCCACGTCGCGGAAGTTGCGCACCTCGGCGAGCTCGGGCTGGGACTGGGGGACCTGCGGCGTCTGCTGCGTCACGGGCGCTCCTCGGGATCGGTCGCCGACGCTGCTCGTCGACGAGGCGGGCTTCTTCGACGATACGACATGGATGCCGCAGGCAATCAGGTGGCGAGGGCGCGCGACATTGTCGAAACGGCGCGCATCATCCCCCATGTGTGGCGCCTGAGCAGCATTCCGTGACCGATCGTTATTCCGACTTGGACAGAATTTGACCTGGTGGCATTAATCACCTCCCGTCAACCCCTGGTTACGGTGGCGTAGGTCACTTAGGAAGGTGAAATATGTCCTGACGTGGCAGACGATTCGAAGAACAGCAGCAAGGGCGCGATACGCGCCGTCGGGTCGTACGCAGCCGTCGGGGACAGCTTTACCGAGGGGGTCGGGGATCCCGGTCCGGACGGGGCGTACATCGGTTGGGCGGACCGGCTCGCGGTCCTCCTCGCCGACCAGCGGGACGAGGGGGACTTCCGCTACGCGAACCTCGCCGTGCGCGGGCGGCTCCTGGACCGGATCATCGAGGAGCAGGTGCCCCGGGCGCGGGAGCTCGCCCCCGAGCTGGTGACGTTCTGTGCCGGCGGGAACGACATCCTGCGGCCGGGTTCGGACCCGGACGCGGTGGCCGAGCGCTACGAGGCGGCCGTGGTGGCGCTGCGCGAGACGGTGCCGACGGTGCTGCTGTGCACCGGTTTCGACACCCGGGGGATGCCGGTCCTCAAGCACCTGCGGGGCAAGATCGCCACGTACACCGCCCACGTGCGGGCCATCGCCGACCGGCACGACTGCCCCGTGCTCGACCTGTGGTCGCTGAAGTCCGTCCAGGACCGGCGGGCCTGGAGCGAGGACCGGCTGCACCTGTCGGCCGACGGGCACACCCGGGTCGCGCTGCGGGCCGGGCAGGTGCTGGGCCTCGCGGTGCCGGCCGATCCGGACCAGGCGTGGCCGCCGGAGACCGAGCGGACCGCCGCCGAGGCGCGGCGCGACAACATCCACTGGGCGCGCGAGCACCTGGTGCCGTGGATCGGTCGTCGGCTGCGCGGCGTCTCGTCCGGCGACGACGTCGAGCCCAAGCGGCCGGACCTGCTGCCGCTGTAGCCCTTCACCCGTGCAAGGCCCCGTGTCGCCCCGTGGCGGCGCGGGGCCTCAGTGCGTGGCGGTGCGGTAGGGCAGGTCCGCCCAGACCACCTGTCCCCGGCCGCCGTCGTCGGGCCGGGTGCCCCAGCTCTCGGAGAGCGCGCCGACCAGGAACAGCCCGCGCCCGCCCTCCTGGTCGAGGGTGCCGGGTTGGGCGTGCGGTGCGGTCAGGCCCGGCCCGCCCTCGTCGGTGATCTCTATCCGTATGTGCGCGCCGACGACCGCGATCTCGCAGCCGACCTTCTCGCTGTCGGTGTGCCGCACCGCGTTGGTGAAGAGCTCGGTGACCACCAACTCCACGTCGTCGCGTACCTGTTGGGCGGCGCCCCACTCGCGCAGCAGCGAGCTGACGCGCTTGCGCGCCTCGGGCACGGAGGTGCGCCGCGCCGGCAGGTGGAACGCGTCCTGAGGGGACTGGGCGAGGAATCCGCCGCATCGCCCTAACGACGGAGCGTTTTTGTAGGAAGCCACGACATAACTATGTGCGATGTTGCTCACCGTTGGCAAGGATCAGTCTGTAATTTGCAGAATTGAAAGTGCAGTCTGTTCGAGCTGATGACGGCATGACACACTGCTGAGCACTGAAGCTGGTTGGAGGGGATCGGACGTGGCGGACCCACGGTCTGCAGGTGCACCGACCGTCCTACGGGTGGTGCTCGGCAAACGACTGCAGGACCTGCGGGAGAGGGCGGGGCTCTCCTTCGAACGGGCCGCGGCCGCGCTGGACGTGACGCACGCCACGATACGACGCATGGAGAAGGCCGAAGTCGGCCTCAAGATCCCCTACGTCGAGAAGCTGTTGGCGACCTACGGGGTCACCGACCAGAAGGAGATCGACGGCTTCGTCTCGCTGGCCCGCGAGGCCAACCGCCCCGGCTGGTGGCACCGCTTCCGCGACGTCCTGCCCGAGTGGTTCAGCGCCTTCGTCAGCCTGGAGAGCGAAGCCAACCTCATCCGCTCCTACCAACCGCACTACGTCCCCGGCCTCTTGCAGACCGAGGAGTACGCCGCCGTCGTGCTGCGCGCCGGGATGCCGCATGCCTCCCCGGCCGACGTCGACCGCATCGTGGCCCTGCGCATGGAGCGGCAGGCGCTGTTGACCCGCGAGAACGCCCCGATGCTGTGGTCGGTCATGGACGAGACCGTGCTGAGACGGCTCATCGGCGGACCCAAAGTGATGCGGGACCAGATCGCGCGGCTGATGGAGGCCACCTCGATGCCGAACGTCCGGCTCCAGGTGATGCCCTTCGCCGCGGGCCCGCACCCCGCCATGTACGGGCCGTTCCACATCTTCCGCTTCCCGATCCCGGAGCTCCCGGACATCGCGTACGCGGAAAGCCTCGTCGGAGCCGTGTACTTCGACCAGCGCAACGACGTCTCGCAGTACCTGGAGGCCCTGGACCGGATGTGTGCGCAGGCCGCGCCGGCACACACCACCGAGGCCATTCTGGGTGGCTTTCGCAAGGAGATCTGAACCCCCCATGGATCGCATACGTATCTACAACGGCATGCCCGCCAACGAACTGGGCAGCGACGGCTGGCACAAGCCGTGGAGCGGCGGAAACGGCGGAGAGTGCGTCGAGGCCATGCGCCTACGGGACGGCCGGGTCGCGCTGCGCCAGTCCACCGACCCGGACGGTCCCGCCTTGATCTACACCCACCGTGAGATGGTCAGTTTCATCGAGGGCGCGAAGGCCGGCCACGCCGACTTCCTGCTCTCCGCCGCGCCGTGCTCGGCGCACTGAGGGAGGAGCCATGACCGACCAGCACGGCCTTCCCGCGACGGACGCCGACGTTCCGGAGATCGGCCCGTACGCCCCCGGCCCGGACCACCTGGGCTTCGCCGCCGAGGAGATCGACACCAGCCGGCCGCACCCGGCCCGGATGTACGACTACTTCCTCGACGGGTGGGACAACTACGAGGTCGACCGGGTCGCCGCCGACCGGGTCATCGAACTCCACCCGCAGGTGCGCGACAGCGTCCGCGCCAACGGTGCCTTCCGCCAGCGCGCGGTCCGCGCCGTGGTGGCGGCCGGGGTGCGGCAGTTCCTCGTCCTCGGCATCGGCATTCCCACCTCGCCCAACGCCCACGAGGTGGCCCGGCAGGCCGCACCCGAGACCCGGGTGGTGTACGTGGACAGCGACCCGATCGTCGCCACCCACGCCCGGGCCCGACTCGCCAACGCGCCCGGGACCGCCTTCGCCCTCGGTGACCTCCGCGACCCCAAGGCGGTCCTGGACGACCCGGTGGTCCGCGAACTGATCGACTTCGAGCGACCCGTGGGCCTGCTCATCGGCGGCGTGATCGACTTCCTCGGCGACGAGGACCAACCCGCCGCGCTGCTCGCCGCGTTCGGCGCCGCGCTGCCGGCCGGCAGCCACCTCATCCTCTCCCACGGCACGTACGAACCCTACGAGGGCTACGCGCAGGGCCGCATCGACGAGGCGGCCCGGGCCCACGTGGAAGAGGTCTACAAGAGCGCCACCACCCCGCTCGCGCTGCGCACCAAGGACGAGATCGCGGCCCTCCTCGGACCGTTCGCCCCGTTGGAACCGGGCGTCGTCCGCGTACCACTGTGGCGACCCGACGCCGCCGTGCCCGGACCGAAGCAGCTCAACGACACCATCTTCTACGGAGTGGTGGGCCGCAAGGACTGAACCGGCGGCACTCCGGCACGGTCGGACACCGGCGCCCCCGCAGTGCGGGGACGCACCGGAGTGGGGGTCCGACCGGGTGCAGGGATCCGTTCCAGCACACCGCCGGCGAAGACGTCGTACAGCGGCAGCGTCTCCAGATGGACGTAGCCGATGTGGCAGTCGCAGACGGCCAGTGGGCAGGGGCGCGGGCGGAGCGCCGCGCGGTAGCTCCCGTCGTAGAGGTTGCCCAACTCCGCCCGGACGAAATGGCACCGCCGGACCGTGCCGTCACCGTCCACCGACACCACCGACTCGCCCGTCCGGCACGGGAGTCCGGCGCTGCGGTGCGGCTGCCGGCTGTACGGGAAGAGCGGATCGAGCGCCGACCACGCGGCGGCCTCGGCGTCGGTGTACGCGCGACCCTCCGCGGCGTTGACCCAGAGGTAGACCCCCTCGGGAAGGTCGGCGCGCAGCCTGCGGGCCACGTCGAGACGCTCCGGGAAGCCCACCACACCCACGCTGAAGCGCACGCCCCGACCGGCCAACTCCTGGGTCTTCGCAAGGAAACGGTCGTACGGCGTCTGCCCCGGGTGGAAGGTGCACCACAGGGCGAGCGCGTCGAGATCGGCGTCGGCGAGCCACTCCGTGCGGCAACTGAGGTTGGTCTGGATGGCCACCCGCCGCACGTGCGGCAGCCGGCTCAACTCGACCAGGGCGCGCCGGTACCAGGAGCGCACCAGGCCCTCGCCCCACGGGGTGAACAGCACGGACAGCCGGTCGTCCGTCTGCCGCGCGGCCCAGGCCACGAAGCGGTCCAGCGCCGCCCGGTCGGCGCGCAGCTGCTCCCGGCCGTCCCGCCGCTTGGCGAACGGGCAGTAGGGGCAGTCGTAGTCGCAGGACGCCAGCGGCCCGCGGTACAGCAGCGTCAAGTCCATCGCGCGGCCCGTCACTTGAGGTCGTAGGCGGCCATCCGGGACCGGACGCCGGGGGAGAAGAGCATCGGGCCGAGTGCGTCGGAGTGCGCCAGCCCCTCGGGGGACAGCCGCAGCAGGTCCGGGCCGGCGGCCCCGTCCAGCCAGCCGCGCGCGGCGAACGCCGCCAGCTCCGCAGGGAAGTCGTCCGCCGGCGCGGTGCCGAAGCGCGTCCGGTACTCCGCCACCGGCATGCCGGCCGCCTGGAGGACGGACTGCAACAGGTGGCGGCGGCGCGGCCGGCGGACGGCTGGCCGGGCTCGCCGCAGTGGCCCGCAACGCCGGCTGGTGGTGGCCGTACGAGAAGGTCGCGCTCATCGCCGAACGGCCGAGCGCACTGCACCGGGACGAGGCCGGGCGGTTGGACCGCGCCGACGGTCCGGCGCTGGCCTTCCCCGACGGCTTCGCGCTGCACGCCTGGCGGGGAATGCCGGTCCCGGCCGCGTTCCTGGCGGAGCTCACCACCCTCACCCCGGGGCGGATCCGCGCGGAGGAGAACGCCGAACTCCGGCGCGTCATGCTGGAGTTCTACGGCTACGACCGCTACCTGGCGGAGTCCGGCGCGCGACCGGTCGACCGCGACGAGACCGGCGTGCTGTGGCGCATCGACCTGCCCGACGACGAGCCGGTGGTCATGGTCGAGGTGGTCAACTCCACGCCCGAACCGGACGGCACCCACCGCACGTACTGGCTGCGGGTGCCGCCGCGGACACGGACCGCACGGCAAGGCGTCGCCTGGACCTTCGGCATGGCGGAGGAGGGCTACACCCCGGTGCTGGAGACCTGAGCCTCTACGGCGGGGACCGGGGGCGGGGGCGGCGGCGGGCTGGCGGAGGCCAGGAGGTCGTCGGGTCGGGCCAGCGCGGTGTGGGTGCCCGCCGCCGTGCAGGCGTGGGCACCGGCGACGGCGCCGAGCCTGGCGCACTCCTCCAGGTCCCGGCCCGACAGCCGGCCGTAGAGGAAGCCGCAGGTGAAGGCGTCGCCGGCGCCGTTGCTGTCCACGACCGGGGTGGGTGGCACGGCGGCCGGCACCAGCCGTGGGGTGCGGTCCTCGGGCGTCAGGAGGTAGGCGCCGCCCGCGCCGGCGGTGGCGATCACGGCCTTGGCCCGGCCCTCGCGGATGATCTCCCGCATGATCTGGCCGATCCGCTCGCCGGCCCCCGCCGTGCTGAGGAAGACCAGGTCCGAGTGGAACGCGAACGCGCGGTGGTGCTCGGTCAGGCCGTCCCAGTCGTGCAGGTCCGTGGAGACGGGGACGCCCAGCGCCTCGATGTCGTCGAAGAGGTAGCGGGCGAAGTGGCTGATCGACAGGTGGACGTGCCGGGTGCGGCGCAGGAGGGGGAGGTAGTGCTCGGGCGGCATCCGCAGGTCGAGCGGGTCGCGCGCGTCGTAGAAGGACATCCGGCGGCCGTCGGGCGAGACGAGGTTGACCGCCCGGCGGGTACCGTGCGGCGAGATCATCGGGCGGAAGTCGACCCCGCTGCCGGCCAGCCGCTCGCGGACCAGCGCGCCCGGTGGGTCGTCGCCGAGGAAGTCCACGAAACCGGTGGTGAGGCCCAGTGCCGCGCAGCCGAGCGCGACACCGGTGCCGGTGTGCCCGGCCCATTCTCGGACGGGCGGCACCGCATGGCTGTCGGCGGACGGGACGGGCAGTGCGCCGACCCGCACGATGGTGTCCACGCCCGATCCGCCGACGACGAGTACGTCATATGGCTCAGATACCTGCTGGAAGGTCACAAGCGTCCCTGAATCCCTTGCTGGTGAGACGAGTCCCGTGCTGGTGGGAGCGGCCGCGGCCGCGGTGCGCCCGCCGTCGGGAGTCTAGACGCACAGTCGCCTCATATCGGGATGTTAGGGACCGGTGTGACGCGAGGGAGGACGGGCACCGGGAAGCCGTCGCCGGGGGCCGGAAGAGGGGCCGGAGGCGGTGTCCCCGGGGCGTCCGTACGGCGGGCCGGACGGCTCCGACCGCACGTCAGGACGGAGGCTCGCGAGCGTATCCGGAAGCCCGGTCCGGGTGGCGCCGCAGACGCACGGGGGAGTCGAGGCGGTGGCGGGAGCGCGGCGGGAACCGGACGGCGGTGGGGGAAGGGGAGCACGTGAGAGCAGTGGGGGAGCGCGCGTTGGGTCGTTGACACGGCCGTGCCGGGCGCTGAGGCTGAGGCGCACGGGTGATCGGGTCCCGCGACCGGGGCCCGTCGGTGGGGAGAAGGGGTACGCGCATGGCGGAGCACACCGGGCACGGGCGGAGCGCGGTCGTGATCGGTGGTGGACTCGCCGGGATGCTCGCGGTCACCGCGCTGCGGGGGCACTACGACGTGGTCACGGTCGTCGAACGGGACCGCTACCCCGCCGACCGAAGCTTCCGCAAGGGCGTCCCGCAAGCCCGCCACCTGCACATCCTCCTCAGCGGCGGACAACGAGCCCTGGAGCGGCTGCTGCCCGGCACCCTCGCCGCGCTCACCGAGGCCGGGGCCCGCCGCCTCTACCTACCGCGCGATCTGCTCACCCGTACGCCCACCGGCTGGCAGCGCCGGTTCGACGAGCGCCGGCATCCCACGCTGAGCGTCACCCGACCGGTCCTGGATGCCGTCGTCCGCGAACGGGCGTTGCGCGCCGCGGCGGCCGGCCCGGCCACCCGGGTCGAGGTGCTGGAGGCGACCGAGGCCGTCGGTCTCACCGGCGACGCCCGGCGGGTCACCGGCGTCACGGTCCGGGCCCGCAACGGCGACCGCAGCGCCGCCACCACCCGGGTGCTCCCCGCCGAACTCGTCGTCGACGCCTCCGGCCGAGGCTCCCGCACGCCCCGGTGGTACGCCGAACTCGGCCGGGAGGCGCCGCAGGAGGTGACCGTGGACTCCGGCCTCGCCTACGCCACCCGGATGTACCGCCCCACTGGCCGGGACGACGAGCCGGACGCCGGCGTCAACGTGCCCGGTTGGCCTGGGTGCCCTCGGGGCGCCGCCTACATCCCCGTGGAGGACGGCAACTGGCTGCTGACGCTGTCGGGGGTGCGCGGCCACCACCCGCCGACCGACGACGCGGAGTTCGCCGCGTTCAGCGCCACGGTCGGCGACCCGTACGTCCACGAACTGCTCGCCCGCGCCGAACCGGTCTCGCCGGTGCACGGCTTCCGCGACACCTGCAACCGGCGCCGGCACTACGAGCGCCCCGGTGCCGTCCCGGAAGGCTTCCTGGTCCTCGGCGACGCGAACTGCACCTTCAACCCGGTGTACGGGCAGGGCATGTCGGTGGCCGCGCTCGGCGCGATGGCCCTGCGGGACACCCTCGACGCGGCCGGTGGGCCGGGGCCCGGGGTCCTCGCCCGGGCGCAGCGGGCGGTCGGCCGGGCCGCGGAACCGGCCTGGATGGCGGCGGTCGGAGCGGACCGCCCCTACGCCCGCGGCAACGGTGCCAGGGCGGGACTCGGCGAGCGGTTGACGACGTGGTACCTCGACCGCCTCGCCGCCCGGGCCGCCGTCGACCGCATTGTCGGCGCCGCCTTCCGGGACGTCTTCTGCCTCACCGCCCCGCCCTCCCGCCTGATGGCCCCGCGGGTGGTCCTGCGGACCGTCCTCCTGCCCCGCCTGCCGGGCCTGTCCCGGCCGCCGACCACGGTGGAGCCGGTCTGACCCCGCGTCAGCCCGGGGTCCGAGGCCCCGTCCCGCGCCCCCGACCGCCCGGGCCCGGTGTCCCCGTGGCCGTCCTTGCGCAAGCCTCGGGCTCCCGGAGTCGTCGCGGGCCCCTCTTCACGGACCTCGCGTGACGGACCCCGCGCATCCGACCGCGCATGCCGCTCCACCGGCGGATCGGTTGCCGGCCGGTCGGGGCCACCCGTGTCGTCGGGTTCGGCGCGGGGCGAGGTTCCGTGACGGGTGGGGTGGAGGAGAAAGCGGGGGCGTAAGGAGGCGCGGCGCCGGGGCGCGGGCCGGAGCACGTCGTGCGACGGACGTCCTGCGCCGCACGGCCGCGGCAGCTTTCGATTCACTCGAACGGATGCTTTCGGCTGGCGCGGCCGTTCACCCGGGCGTAGCGGCCCGCCCCCTGCCGTCACCGGCCGGTGCACCTGCCCGTCACCCGCACCGGGAATGCACCGACGGGCTGCGCCGTTGCCCCGAAGAGTGCCCGGTGCTGGTCCGCGGTCGCCGCCCGGCGGCCCGGCGGTACCGGAACCCAGCGTTCGCGCGGTCCGTTCACTTCGCGACTGCCCCGACCATGGAGGTGCCGTGACCGCATCCCGACCCCGTCCCACGCCCCTGTCCGCGCTGCGCCCCGCGGCGTTCGGCGCCGAGCCGACCGGAGAGCGACTGGCACGGATGCGCAGATCACCGCAGTTCGTCGACGGGCAGTTCCGCAACCCGGCACCCACCCGGCAGCTGCTCCGGGGCGCCGCCCTGCCGATGGCCCGCACGCAGCTCAGCCGCGAGGGGCGACTGCGGCGGGCGCCGGTGGGACGGATCCCGGTGCACCGCCCGACCGACGAGGACTGGGGGCGCCCGCCGGATTCCGGACTGCGGATCACCTGGATGGGACATTCCAGCGTGCTCGCCGAGATCGACGGGCAGCGGGTGCTCTTCGACCCGGTCTGGGGCGAGCGCTGCTCACCGTTCAGCTGGGCCGGGCCGAAGCGGATGCACCCGGTGCCGGTGGAGCTCGCGGACCTGGCCCCGGTCGACGTCGTGGTGATCTCGCACGACCACTACGACCACCTCGACATGCCCACCGTCAAGGGGTTGGTGAGTTCCGGCGCGCTCTTCGTGGTGCCGCTCGGCATCGGCGCCGACCTGGAGTTCTGGGGCGTGCCCGCGGCCCGTATCACCGAGCTGGACTGGCACGAGTCGACCCGCGTCGGCGGGCTCACCCTCACCGCGACGCCGGCCCAGCACTTCTGCGGCCGGGGGCTGCGCGGTGCCCAGCACACGCTCTGGGCCTCCTGGGTCGTCGCCGGCCCCGAGCACCGCATCTACCACAGCGGTGACACCGGCTACTTCTCCGGATTCGCCGAGATCGGCGCGGCCCACGGCCCGTTCGACACGACGATGGTCCAGATAGGGGCGTATTCAGACTTTTGGCCCAATAACCACACGGACTGTACACCGCACCCTGGCGGATGGCCAGACATTCACATGAACCCGGCTCAAGGCGTCCAGGGCCACCTTGACCTGCAACAAGGCCGTGCCAGGGGCGTCTTGTTGCCGATCCACTGGGGCACCTTCAACCTTGCGCCGCACCCGTGGGCCGAGCCCGCAGAGTGGACGATGGCAGCGGCGAAAGCCGTTGGGCAGGACGTGGCCTTCCCGGTCCCCGGCCAGCCGTACGAACCTGCTGGCACGCTTCCCACGGCTCCTTGGTGGCGTGACCTTGCCCTTCCTCTGAACCGCAAGTGGCCTGTTCCGCTCGGTGCATCGGAGGCTGGCAGGGGCGACCTCGATCTTGTGAACGAGGCGTGACATGGACGATCTGAGGCAAGTAGTCAGAGCGTATGTGGCCTTGTCAGATTCGGAGCGAGAACGGCTACTGCTAGCCATCGATGGGCCGCAGCGCGGGCAAGCCATTGAAGAGAAAAGACCCGAGTGCAGCCCTTTGCCGACCAGCCGTCGAATTGGAAAGGCTGTGCGCGTGGTTACACGAATTGTGCCTTCCTGAGGTGCGACTACGGCACGATGGGCGCACGGTTGAGGTATGGCTGAGCACCCACTCGTCGTGGTGCACCCGCCGTCTCCATCCGGCGGACGGCGGGTCACGGCCGACGCCGAGATCCTCGGCGTAGCCTACGGGCCGTCGGACCTGGCCGAGTTTCTTCGGCGGGCAGGGGCGGATCCCGAAGAGGTGCGGCTCGACGACCGGGCGCAGATCGAGTGGCGCGGCGGCGGGCCGGACGTGTGGGTATGACAGGGCTCGGGAGGATCGGCCTCAGTTAGGGGAATTGATCGTGTCGAGAAAGTGGGTCCCTGAGAGGCGGCCGGCCTCGGCGCGACACCTCGCCCAGCGTCGCACCGAAAGCCCAAGTGTTTTGATTCATTCATTGCCCGAGCAGGGCGTTTGATACGGGGTCAGTACATATAGACAGTGTGTCCGCAGCTCCCACACCGGTACTTGCCGTTGCCTTCGTCGTCCATGGGCTTTCCGCAGCACAAGGGGATGCACCGTTCCTTCCAGGGATATGGGTCAGACGTTGAGCGGTGAGTGGGAGTGCTTCCAGCGAAGCGCCGCGTTCTTTCCACCGAGCCAGTAGGAGCGTTGGTCGTTGGTGATCTGTTGGCCGCCGATCCAGTAGGCGTGTGCCTCTGGGGTGACGGCGAGGCGGACAGAGGTGATGTCGGGCTCTCCTGCGTCGTGCCAGGCGGTCAGGGTGTTTTCGATGGCGTCCCAGATGGCGACGGAGCCGCCTTGGCGGACTGTCCACTGGTCGCCGTTGGCGGTGAGGGCGGCGAACGCTTCCCGGCCGGCGTCGAACAGGTACACCGTCTCTCGGCCGTCACTGGTGGCATGCAGGAGCTGGGCGCCGGGGGCGGCGAGCTGGGCGAGGAAGGCCGGCATCCAGCCCTTCAGCGTGTCGGGAGACACAGAGGTCTTCCGCTCGGTGTCGGCGTAGAAGGTGCGGGCGGTCAGGTCTCCGGCGAGCGGTACGGCGGCTTCTGCTCGTGCGGGCATGAAGGAGCTGCGGCCGATGATGCGGCCCTCTGCGGTGCCGTCGTCCTTGACGGTGATTTTGGCCAGGCCAGTGCCGTAGGACCAGGCGCTGGGGCCGACGGTGGCGAGGATGATGCCGCCGGGCTTGGTCTGGCGTACCCAGGTGTAGGGGATGCGGCGCAGGGCGCAGGTGGCAATGGTGCGGTCGTAGGGGGCTCGGCGGGGGTGGCCCAGGAGGCCGTCCCCGGTGACGGTCCAGGTGGAGTATCCGGCGGCCTCCAGGGCGTTGTCCGCCCGCTGGGCCACGTCGGGGTCCACTTCGACGCTGGTGACGTTGTCCTCGCCCAGGCGGTGGCAGAGCAGCGCGGTGGAGTAACCGGTGCCGGTGCCGATTTCCAGGACGGTCATGCCGTCCTCCACGTCCAGGGCCTCGCTCATTCCGACGACGGTGGAGGGCATCGTGGAGGACGAGGTGGGGAAGCCGGTGACGGTGCCGGTTGGGTTGTCGGCGGTCAGGTGGCCGTCGATCTGGGTCACCCAGGTTTCGTTCTGGTAGACCAGGTTCAGCCACTCGTCGGCGTCGGTGTCCGCGCTCACGGGGGTGTATTCGTGCCCGCGGGGGCCGGGGGCGTCTTTGAAGAAGGACTGTAGGAACAGCTCTCGCGGGACTTCTTCGACCGCCGTGCGCCAGGCGCTGGTCTTCAGGACACCGCCTTGCGCCAGGTCGTTGGCCAGCTTGCGGCGGAGAGCAGCGGAGTCGGGTGTGGTCATGGGGTCGCTCCTTGCTCCAGGAGATCAGCGAACGCCTGGGTGATGGGTAGTCCGGTCTCGTCTTCGAGCCAACCCCATTGGCCGTTGGGGTTCAGCTCCAGCCAGTGGAGGTCACCGTCAGGGGTGATGCACAGGTCGAAACTGCCGCTGGCCAAGCCGAAATGGTCAAGGTGCGCGAGCAGGGCTCGTTCCACGCCGGTGGGGAGGTCCATCGGCGTGTACGTCAAGGCGCTGTAGTCCGCGCGCCAGTCCAGCAGGTCTGAGTCGATCCGGATGGCGAACACTGTGGGTCCGACGATGACCACCCGCACGTCCGCGATCTTGGGGACCTGCGCCTGGAACAGGTGCGGGGTCACGGTCACGCGCTCGTCTACGTCGTCGGCCGTGACGGGCTCGGTCCATGTCGTCAGGCCCACGCCGTCGGCCCGACGGTAGGGGGTCCAGCGGAGCGCCTTGAAGATCACGGAGTCGTGTTCGGCGATGAACTCCCTGATCGTCTTTAGGTCGTTGGAGATCAGGGTGGGTGGGACGGTCAGGCCCAGGCGTTGAGCGGCCGCCAGTTGCAGGGGCTTGTGTTCGGCCGTGCGGTTGCTCAAGGGGTGGTTGACGTAGCGGCAGTGCGGCAGGGCGTAGAGCGTGCCGCCGAGTCCGTGTCGGACCTGGGCCTCTGCGTAGCGGGCGTCCGGGGCGTCCAGGTGGTCGAAGTGGGGCCAGGTGGGGCGGCGCCAGTACATGGCCCGCACCCTCTCCAGGGTGGTGTCCCTGGAGAGGGTGCGGAGGGTGCCGGCCGGAGTGGCCGAGCTGTCCGTACTGGCGCCGAACCGAGCCGACATCTGAAGGCCGTCGCCGATGTCGGAGGGATCGAACCGCACGATGGGAACACCGCGTTTGTTGAGTTCGGTGATCACCATGTCGGCGGTTACGTCGTCCACTTCGGTGACGACCGCGACCGGTTCAGCGTCGTTCATCAGTCCGTCTCGCTGTCCTGGTCGTGGTCGGTGTCGTTGCGGCTGTCCTGGTTGGTGGACTGGGGGGTGGTCTCGGTGCCCTTGGACGTCCCGTGCCGGCCCATGTCGACGACACCGCCGCGAGCGTCTCGGTAGACGGTGGTCTGCGTGGCGGGGTCAAGGTGAGCGGTGGCGAATCCGGGCTGGTGAACGCTGGGGTAGGGGCGCATTCGGATGATGCCCCAGGGGATGACGGGCGGGCGTTCCGGTGCAGTGGACTGCATGGTTCTCCCTTCCTGATGTGAAGCGCGTGAGCGCTTCCGTGTTCTTCCTAGTGGGACTTGCACACCCGCATCAGCGCCGGATTCTGGCTGGCGATGCGGGAGACTGCGGGGAAATGGCCTCGTGCAGGCCGTCCGTCATGCTGCGGCGGCCTGCCGCTCCCGAACTTCGAAGCCGTGGCGTTCGGTGAGAGTTGCAGGCGTGCACCAAGAAGTGAGGGCGTCCCAGGGGGGATGGCCCGGCCTGGCGATCACGAGGCAGTCACCATTGATTGCGGTGATGCGACCAACATGACCTCTGGTGGCATCCAGCACGATGTCTCGAACGTCGAAGCCCATGCGTATTCCCTGTGATGGTGAGGCCCGCCCCGGCAGTGACGTCGCCCAACGATGCCGGGGCGGGGGATGGTGGCCGCCCAGATCCCGGAGGGGGGATCTGGGCGGCTTGGAGCCCGACTGAACGGCCCCCTTGGCGTGTCAGTCAGACTCCGTACTCCCCGATATCTCCGACGGGAGGAGACTGGGAGCCCAAAGGCGGGGGTGGGCTCTACCGCTCGGGGAGCAGTCCCGGCGCCCCTGCATTCGCCGGGAGTTGGTGGTCAGTCAGCTGCCTGAGCGCTGGTCGTTCGGCGCGGACGGGGGCCTAACCCCCGCGGAAGCGAGGCGGCGCTAGTCATGGGCTGTCTCAGCCTTCATGGGCCGAGGTGCAACCGTCCTTGACGGCTCCCACGAGGCGAGCAGCCGAGTTGGCAGTCCGGTGTTGGCGATCAAGGGCGTTCCGAAGGTGGGGGTTTCCGATGGAAGAGATCGGACGCCAGCTATAGGCAATCCCGTTAGGTCTGATCTTTACGTCATCCCTATTGGCGCGCACCAGGTACCGAAAGCCAAACAGGAGACCTCCGGATGGAGGCTCGGTTACGTCGATATGCAGCGGACCCAGGTCTTCGTCATCCGCCCAGACCTCAAACCATCCTGTTGTTTCCATGAGAACGCGAACGGATGCAGCCAGGAGGGAAAAGTCGTCAACAATCGGACTGCCTTCGATGAAAGCCCATCGGTCGCCATGCCAGCAGCAGAGAACATCTCCCGATTCGTTCAGGACGACGGCACCGACCCTGACGTGAGGGCACCTGTCCCCATGGACGCAGCGCCCCTCAAGGCGATGACTGCGAAGCGCATTGAAAAGTAGGTGGAGCTGAGGCTGTTCAGCTTCAGCATGCCGCGAGAACTTGTGAAGTTCTCGGACGATCGATGCTGCGTCCACTATTTCTCCTCACCCGTTAGCTCAGCCCACACAACCTTTCCCCACTGTTTCCTCTCGTAGCCCCAGGAGGCGGACAGCGCGGCGACGAGAACCAGGCCCCGTCCCGACTCGGCGTTCTCATCGGGACAGCGAATAGTCGGGGCGGCCAGGCTCCTGTCGATCACGCCGATCCGAACCCTGAAGCGTTCTCGCGAGATCACCACCTGAATAGCCGAAGAGCGGGTGTGCGTAACGGCGTTGTTGACGAGTTCCGAGACGATCTGCGAGCTGGCGTAGCCCAGTTCCTCGTGGCCCCAGGCGCTGAGCGCAGTGGAGACGAGCGACCGGGCCCTGCCTGCTGCCGCAGGCGTGCGGGGGAAGGTCTGGGCATAGCCCGGAACACCGGTCCCGGCGGGTCTTGCGGGCGTCGTGATCACGGGGTCATCCCTCCGAGGCGGTGGAACTCCCAGCCCTGACGGGGGTTCAGGGGCGGGGCGCTCTCCTCCAGCACCACCAGACAACCCGGCGGCGTCATGCGGAAGCAAGACGAACGTAGAAGAGCTGGAGGCCAACCTCCAAGCAGATTGCGCGAGTTTGCAGGAGGAGGATTGACGGGGCTGCACCGCGGGTTGACCATCGGTCTGACGCGCAAATCAGCGCAAGGCAGCAGACAGGAGAACGACCATGAAGCTACGGTTCCTTGGTAAGAACTCCCAAGGTGGCGAGTGCCCGACCCTCTACGCCACGGATCGTGACACCTACCTCGTGCAGGGCTGGAAGATCTTCGCGAACGATCTGCTGATGCAACTCACCATCCCCGAGGGCGAGACGGCCGTGGAGGTGCCGACAGAGCTGTTCGAGCACCTGGAGAAGGATGGCCTCCCCTCCGGTGAGTTCCGACGCCTGGAGGACCCCCTGATGATCCTCACTCCTGGGGGAACGTACGTTGTGCAGGGCCAGGAGGTGACCGACCCCGAAGCACTGGCACAGATGGACATCCCGGACTACGAAACCGTGGTCGAGGTCCCCAAGGCCGCGATCACTGCGCTACTGGAGGAACCGCGTGGAGCTGATCTCCAGCGACGAGCGCAACCAGCTCTTTGAGAGCTGCGCGCACGGCGCCTTCCACTTGGAACTGAGGGACGACTACTCAGTCCCAGTTGAGGACGGCCCTTACGCGAGCTGGCTCCGCGGGGAGGCAGTGGACAACTCGTTCATGGTGCCGTGGACGGATCTCGTGAAGAGGGTCACCGGCGCAGGGAAGTACATGCGCCGTGTGCGGGTTGTCACCGAGCCGCACACCCCTTACATCCAGTGGGAGTACGTCACCGCCCACGTCAACGAGGAGGCCGGCGAGTCTGTCCGGTGGTTCCCACGGCACGGGTTGCCCGAGGGCATGGTCTTCCCGATAGCGGGGAATGACTGGTGGTTGTTTGATGACAACCTCTTGGCCGTGGGGCACTTCAACGACTCGGGTCGGTTCATCGGCAACGAACTAGTCGACGCTCCCGGTGCCGTAGCCGAATGCGTCCGTGTGCGGGACCTGCTTTGGTCGTCCGCCATCCCGCACTCCGAGTACAAGCCCTGATCCTTCCGTGAACAACCAAGCACAAGAGACGCGCGAGGCGTTGGGAGCCCGGCTGCGTGGATTCCGCAAGGACGCGGGGTTCAGCAGTGGCCGGGCCTTCGCCGCTGCCACCGGGTGGCAGGAATCCAAGGTCTCTCGCATCGAGAACGGCAAGCAGAATGCGAGTGAGGACGACATCCACCTCTGGTGCCGGCTCACTGGGCACGAGGCCGAGGCGAGCGACCTGGTAGCGACGGTCCGTCACATTGACGAACTGTGGATGGATTGGCGCCGGGTGCTTGCTGCCGGGGCCGAGAACCGGCAGAAGAAGTCCTTGCCGCTGTATCAGAAAACCAAGGTCTTCCGAATCTGGGACCCCAACATGGTCTGGGGGACGATCCAGATTGCCGAGTACGCCGAGAACGTCTTCGAGCTGCTGTCCGACTTCCACGACACACCAGCTGACAAAGAAGCCGCCGTAGCGAAGCGCCTCGAACGACAGAGGTACCTTTACGAGGGGAACCGAATCTTCAACGTGCTCCTTGGCGAACAGGCTCTTTACTCGAACCACGGCGGCTCAGAGGTCATGAGGGCACAACTAGATCGCTTGTTGGCCATCCTGGCGCTGCCGCGACTCAGTTTGGGCATCGTCCCCAAGTCGGCTCCCCTCGCCATCTTCACAGGTCACGCTTTCTCGATGTTTGACGACAAACTTGTCCTCGTCGAGACGTACTCCGCGGAGATGACTGTGACGCAGCCGAAAGAAATTGCGCTATACCGCGAGGCATTCGATCGACATAGGCAGTCTGCTGTCTATGGACAGGCAGCAAGAGATCTTATACTGGCTGCTATCGACCATTTCGAACGACTGGGAAGGAAAAGCCATGGCTGAGATGTCGAACTGGCGTACCAGCAGCTACACGAAAACGAATGATTGCGTTGAAGTCGCCGACAACGGCCCGGATCGCGTCCGTGTTAGGGACACCAAGGACCGAGAGAGGGCCATGCTGCACTTTACACCGGGCTCTTGGGCCTGCTTTGTCGAGTTCAGCAAGCGGCTGTCCGTGTAGCGTAAGATGCGCCCATGGCGCAGAAGGTAGTAACTATTTTCACGGACGACCTCACGGGCGAAGAGTCCTCGGAGGCCACCACCCACACGATCGCGCTTGACGGCGTGAATTACGAAATTGACCTTGGGCCGGACAGCTACGACAAGCTTTTGGAGGCCCTGGCCCCCTTCACCTCGGCCGGGCGGCGGGTCCGGGGAACGCGGAAGGCCAGCGGACGCGCAGCCTCGACGGCGAGCAGCGGCGAGGACACGGCGAAGATCCGCGCATGGGCCAAGGAGAACGGCTACGAGGTTAACGACCGCGGTCGAGTGCCGGCTGAAATCCGCGAGGCTTACACAAAGGCACACTGATCCGCCCAATTGCGAAAAGGCCCCTCATGTCTGTGAGGGGCCTTCGTCGTTCCCGTCTTCATGCAATCGACTTCGCTCCCCGTGCCGCGGCCCGACACCGGGCCCGGGGGATGCTCCACCTCGGGCCCGGCGGCTTACCCGAGGGCGCCGAGGCTCGTCAGTACCAGGACGAAGAGCGTCAGCGCGACGCCGGCCGCGGCCGAGCACGCCCTGACCCAGCCCGGAGCGTGGAAGCTTCGCCTGCCCCCGAAAATGCTACGTCGCTTTACTCATCTCCATCAGGAGGCAAGGGTGTCGTTTTCAAATTCGTCAACGGCTGGTCCCGTTTGTTTCACATCTTCAGAGTCCGCTGTTTGCTGGTTAAACTTCAGGGGCAGGTCCGCCCCACCGCAGTGATTTAGCGGAGTTTCGGCAGGCAGCACGGCAAAAAGCCCGGTCACTGTTCCGCTGTCGTGTTTAGTGGCTCCCTCGCCGCGCGTTGTGGTGCCGTGGTTTGCGCACGAGTTATCGAATGACGGGGAAGCGAAGACGATGATGCCACCAGCGGATGCGGGGGCCGCGGTTGCGAGTCCGGCACCGAGTGCTGCGGCGGTGACTCCGAGGGCCGTAAGAGTCCTACGAGCGGTCATGTCCGACCAACGATGTGCGGGCCGTGAAGGTGTCACGCCTTCACCCATTTAGCTCAACCAGTACGAGAGGTGATGAGCATGACTAGCTCACTGACAATGATGCAACCCAAAACACTGTCTCCACCAGAAGGTCATTGCCCTTAAGGAGGGCTCTTGATGTGGGTATATATAACCCCCGGCATTAAATATGTACCTGTCATCAGGGATGAACCGTAACACCAGTACCCCAAAACGAGACTAAGGTCACCCGGCAGGGCGAAAACAGCTAATTCACTCTTCACCTCGGGCCCCGATCCGCCATTTCGCCACCTCCAAGGCTCCAAAATACCCCCTGACGGGCTATCGACCTTCCCTCCTCGGTCAAACGGGGTAGCTCTGCGAGGTCGGCAGTAATCCCCCTGGAAATTTCATACCCGTACACGGTTGGAGGAAGGCACCCGCGCGATGAAGGTGTATGTGTACTGGGTGAGTAAAACAGGTGAGCGGCAGCTCGTCACTGTGGTCGAGCGATGAAAAGGCCCCGCCGCGCCGTGAGGTGCGGCGGGGCCTTTTTCCGTTACAGCTTCTTCTTGAAGTAGTCGTCCTTCACGACCAGTCGCTGTTTCACGTCATCTGGGATGAGTAGCTCACACTGTCCCCCGTGAACCAGGAATGTGATTCCTCCCCGCAGCAGATCTTTCTCCATCTGGTCTGTGCCGAGTTTCGACCAGTGCTCCGAGTAGGTCACGCCCATGGGCCGGTAGCGCCAACGGTCTTGAGTGCTCTCGGGATCGATGCTCTCCAACTCGGCGCCGAACTTCTGAAGGGCTTCTTCGGCTTGCTTCTGGATGAAGCCGCCTACTGAGAAGGAGCCGCCGGGTGCGAGGCCGTCCATGTAGTGCTTGACCGATGCCTTGAGGTCGGTGACGCGGGCTAGGTTCTCCGCGCCGCGAGCGTACTCCCGTGGATCACCTCGTAGTGGCCCAACTGGTCAAGCACCGTATCGGCGAGTGCCCCATACATCTCATCAGGGTTGAAGGTTGGAGCGCCGCACGGCTCGGTGGTGTATGTCGAGCAGCGCAGTCTGGCGTTGGTGCGGGTCGAGCCGTCCTTCCGCTTTCTCTTCGTGACGTGCTTGTACATGTTGGCGCCGCAATTTCCGCAGAGGATCACACCCAGGAAGAGCGAGAGCTTTTTGCCTTTTCCGTCCTTGCGTCCATGCTTGGTGTTCCGCTTCAGTCGGTCCTGAAGTTGATCAAACTCGTCGTCCGTGAAAATCGGAGGAGCAAGCCTGATCGGCTGGCCGTCCGAGTCGTAGACGATGCGAGAGATGTCCTTGCTCTGAGCCTTGGGGGGCCGGATTACCCGCAGTCCCCTAAGGGCCGGATTCGTCAAGATGGACGTCAAGTTCCTCGCGTACCACCTCCCCCCGCTAGGCGCGGGTACACCTGCCCTGTTCACTATCTGCGTGATCTTGTACATGGAACGACCGCGCATCAGCATGTTGTAGATCCATCGCAGAACTCTCTTCCGGAAGGGGTGGACTACGAGTTTCCGGCCGTCCGGCCCCTCTTCTGTGGTGTAGCCGTAGACCGGCTTACCGATCAACCACCGGTCAACAGTGCGGGTGTATTTCCATAGTGATTCCAGGCGAATGCCGGTATTGGCAGCCTCGATACGAGCCATGCCGGCGATCATCGTGACCATCATTTCGCCGTAGGCGCTGTCGAGGTCGATTGGGTCTTTGTCGGCCGCAAGAATCTTGCCGTACTCCTTGCACCACTCGATCATCAGGTGGAGATCGGAGATACGCCGAACAAATCGATCAAGCTTCCAGAAGAGGATCTGGTCGAATTCCGGGGCGCGGTTGTTGATCCAGTCACCCAGCTCCGGGCGCTTCCACGGCGGAACCTTGGTCGCGGAGACGTTCAGGTCGCGGGCGACGCCGACCACGCGGCAGCCGCGCATGAGTGCAAAGCGGTGAAGGTCCAACTCTTGCCGGACGGGACTGGTTGTCTCGTCTGTGAGGACCGAGAGGCGGATGGACAGAAGGGCCCGGGGGGCATTCAGGGGAAGGAGCGACTCCCGTTCCCGCAGTTCCTCTAGCTCCCGCAGCTCCGCATCGGACCACTGTGAGTCAAGCAAGGTGAATCCCAACTTTCGGTGTCACCTAGCACGTAGGCGTGAATGATCCACATCCGTGACACCGTGCGCTGATGTGGACGCTGGCCTCGCCCACACGTATGTACTTGGTGTGGATTTGGCCTGACATCCACATGACTCCGGAGGAGGGGATGCGGGCTCACCTGGACCTCCAGGGCGGGGAGCCGCGCGGGGTGCTGCTGCCGATCCACTGGGGGACCTTCAACCTCGCACCGCACCCGTGGGCCGAGCCCGCGGAGCGCACCGTCGCGGCGGCGCACCGGGCCGGCGCGGAGGTGGCGGTGCCGCCGCCGGGCCGGCCCTTCGAGCCCGCCGACGCGCAGGTCGTGGAGCCGTGGTGGCGGGCGGCGGCGGTGCCGCCGGTGCAGGGGTGGCCGAGCTGGCCGCCGGCGGGCCCGGAGGTGGCGCGGTCCGGTGCGGTCGTGGAGGGGGCGGCGGCCGCGGTCGCGGTCGAACTTCCGGAGTGAGGCGGGACCGGTGATGCCGCTGAGGCGGCCGAGGTCACCCCAACGACGCTTTCCTGTACGGAGGTTCGGATCTTTTCGCACCTCCGTGCGGGGCGTGCCTACCTACGGAGGTGGCGCGGGGTAGCGAAACCCCGAAGGGGGTCCGAACCCCACCCCCGCAACAACTAGCGTGCGTGCTCCGCGAACTGCCAACGGCCGATCCGGAGGGCGCCGATGCCTACCGCAACCCCGCCGAGGACCGAGACGTCCCTGGAGGCTCCCAGGTCCCATGGCGGCCGGCGCGGCCGGGCGGTTCCCTCGGAGCCGGTCACCGACGCCGCCATACGGTCCCGCCTGGTCCGGCTCGCCGCCGTTCCCGCCCTGCTGACGGCGGTGGTCTGCGCCGGCGTCACCGCGTTCGTGGTGCGCAGCGGCGGTGCCCGGCTCACCGGCCGCGAGTGGCCGGTGCTGGCCGGCGGCCTCGTCGCGGTCTGCGCCGTCGTCCTGGTCGGCGGCCTGGTCGCGAACGCCGAGGCGCGGGCCCTGGCACACCGCTGCGCGCGGCTGCGCCAGGTGTGCGCCCGCGCGCAGGCCGACATCGCCGATCTCCTCGACCGGGTGCGCAACGACGCATGGCTGCACGCCCGTGAGGACCGGGAGCCGTTCCCCGGGCCCGGTGGTGACCCGCTCGGGCAGCTCGCGCACGAGGTCGCCGCCACCGGCCGGGCCGCCGAGGCCGCGCTCATCGAGGCGGTGGGGATCGTCCGCAGCGACGCCACCGGCAACCAGCAGAAGCTGGAGGTCTTCGTCAACCTCGCGCGGCGCCTGCAGTCCCTCGTGCACCGTCAGATCCTGACCCTCGACGAGATGGAGCACCAGGTCGAGGACCCGGACCTGCTCAAGGGCCTGTTCGTGATCGACCACCTGGCCACCCGGATCCGCCGGCACGCCGAGAACCTCGCCGTGCTCGGCGGTGCCATCACCCGCCGTCAGTGGACCCGTCCGATCACGCTGACCGAGGTGGTGCGTTCCTCGACCGCGGAGGTCGAGCAGTACACCCGGATCAAGCTGGTGTCGCCTTTCGAGGGCACCCTGCGCGGGCACGCGGTCGCCGACGTCGTGCACCTGCTCGCCGAACTCGTCGAGAACGCCACCGAGTTCTCCGACCCGGAGACCCCGGTCACGGTGCGGGCCCGGCACGTCACCGCCGGGCTCGCGGTGGAGGTCGAGGACCGCGGTCTGGGCATGCCGGCGGAAGAGCAGGAGCAGATGAACCGGCTGCTCACCGACCCCGCACGGATCGACCTCACCCAACTGCTCGACGACGGCCGGATCGGCCTCTACGTGGTCTCCTCGCTCGCCCAGCGGCACGGCCTCGTGGTCCGGCTCCAGAGCAGCATCTACGGCGGCGTCCAGGCCGTCGTGATCGTGCCGCCGGAACTGCTCGGCGACGACTCCGCCGAGACCCGGGAGGAGTTCTCGGACGGCATGGAGAGGGAGGAGGGCGAGGGGGCCCCGCTGCTCCCGGCGGGCGGTCAACGGGCCTACGACCAGCGCCTCGACGGGTCCGCGGGGCGCCGCGCAGCGGTCGCCGCCCCCGCCGCCCCCGCGCCCCTCGCCGCCGACGACCGTCCGGCCCGCGCGCTGCCGCCCGCCCCCGGGCGCACCGCCGGACCCGACGATGCGCCGGCCCGCCGGCGCATCGTGCGCACCCCCGCCGCGACCACCATCGCCAGCGTCGAGGCCGCGGCGCTGACCCCGCAGCACGGCTGCGGTGCACCCGACGGCCCGTTCGTCGGCGTGCCGGTCGGCGGGCACCCCGCCGACCCCGGTCCGGTGCTCCTGCCGCCCCCGCCGCCGCCCCTCGACGACGCCAGCCGCCCCCGACTGCCGCGCCGCGTCAAGCAGGCACACATCGCCCCCCAACTGCGCGACGTGCCGGTCCACCCGCCCCAGCGCACCGGCCCCGAACGCCTCCACGACCCGAACCTGATGGCCGCCTACCAGCGCGGTTTCAGCCGTGGCGACCCCAGCTACGCGGCCGGCCTCACCGCCGCCGGCCACCCCACCACCGCGCCTGCCACCACCCCGGGCCAGGACCGCGCACCCGGCAGCCGGCAAGACCCCGAACTGCTCCTTGCCCCCGATCACGACGCCCCGATGGCCCGCCCCCAAGGAGACGACCCCGACCATGGTGAGTGATGTGCGCGCGCAGACGACCGCGGAGTTCAGCGGCACCCAGCACACCGACCTTTCCTGGCTGCTGACCGGACTCGTCCAGCGAGTGCCGCACACCCGCAGCGCCGTCCTGCTCTCCGCCGACGGCCTCGTCAAGGCCGCGCACGGCTTCGAACCGGACGTCGCCGACCACATGGCGGCGCTCTCCTCCGGCCTGTACTCCCTGGCCCGCAGCGCCGGTTCCCGCTTCGGGGAGGGCAGCGACATCCTCCAGGTCGTCGTCGAGATGGAGCAGACCTTCCTCTTCGTCGCCGCCGCCGGTTCCGGCGCCTGCCTGGCGGTGCTGGCCGGCCGGGAGGCCGACGCGGGGGTGCTCGGCTACGAGATGGGGATGCTGGTCAAGAGCGTCCGACCGTACCTGTCGACGCCTGCGCGCCACCAGGTCCCGGCGGGTGGCCGTTGACCGTGGTCCTGCCGCGCCGGCAGCGGTCGTGCGGGCCGGACGCGCCGTGGATCGACGAGGTGGCGGGCCGGCTGGTCCGCCCCTTCACCGTCAGCAGGGGCCGTACCCGGCCCACGGCCGACTTCGACCTGATGACCATGGTGCGGGCGACCGGACGGCGAGCCGCCGGCCTCCAAGGCCCCGACTACGACCGGGTCCTGGAGCTGTGCGGCGGGCCCGTCCCGGTCGCCGAGGTCGCCGCGCACCTCAGGCAGCCCGCCGCGGTGACCAAGGTGCTCCTCGCCGACCTCGTCGACTGCGGGGCGCTCACCGCGCGGACCCCTCCGGCCCTCACGGCCGGGCCCGCACCCCGTACCGACCGTGCCCTGCTGGAGGCCGTGCTGCATGGACTTCGTCAACGACTCTGACGCCCGGCTGCCGGAGCATCCCGCGCCCGACTCCTTCCCCATCGCACTGAAGGTCCTGGTCGCGGGCGGCTTCGGCGTCGGCAAGACGACCTTCGTCGGTGCGGTCAGCGAGATCGCACCGCTCAGCACCGAGGAGCTCATCACCCAGCTCAGTGCCGGCACCGACGACCTGGCCGGTGTGGAGGACAAGACCACCACGACCGTCGCCCTGGACTTCGGCCGGATCACGCTCGGTCCGGAGCACGTCCTCTACCTCTTCGGGACGCCCGGGCAGCACCGCTTCTGGTTCCTGTGGGACGAGTTGTCCCGCGGCGCGCTGGGCGCGGTGGTGCTCGCCGACACCCGGCGACTGGACCAGTGCTTCGCCGCGGTCGACTTCTTCGAGGGGCGGGGCATCCAGTTCGTCGTCGCGGTCAACGAGTTCGACGGCGGACACCACTACGCGGCCGCGGAGGTCCGCGCCGCCCTGGATCTCGCGCCGCGGGTCCCGGTGGTGCTCTGCGACGCCCGCCAGTGCGCCTCCGGCACCCACGTCCTGGTGTCCCTCGTCGAACACCTGCTCAGCCCCGTCCGCACCGCCTCCCCGGAGCCGTCATGAACGTCCCCTCCGTCCGCTTCCCGATCCCTTCCCGCCATCCGTCCTGGCGCTATCCGCAGTCCGAACTCCCGCATCTGACCGACGCCTTGACGCGGCGTCTGGTGATCACTCCGGAGGACCACGAGGCGCCGGCGCGGGTGGCCCGACTGCGCGAGCTGGGCATCGGCAAGAACCCGCTGCCCGCGTTCGACGACTTCGCCCGCAAGCTCGCCCGGACCACCAACACCCCTTTCGCGATGGTGAACTTCGTCGACGAGCACGAGCAGTACTTCGCCGGCCTCTACGCCCCCGACCTCGACACCTCCCTCGAACTGGGCCCGGCGCCGCCCAGCGGCCGCCCGGAGCGCGTCATGGCCCGGGACCATGGCTACTGCCCGTACGTCGTGGTGCGGCGCAAGGCCCTGGTGCTGGAGGACGTCTGCGACTACCCGCGGTTCGCCGGGAACCCCGTCGTCGACGGACTCGGCATCCGCACCTACCTCGGCGCTCCGCTGATCGACCGCACCGGCACGACCCTGGGCACCGTCTGCGTCGTCGACCGCGAGCCCCGGCCCTGGGGGCGCGAGGGGCTGCACACCATCAAGGCGTTCGCCGCCGAACTCGTCGAGCAGGTACACGAGATGGAACGGCGGCAGCAGGAGGCCGACGCCTCCTGACGGGCACACCCGTCCATGGTGGAGCCCCGTGCGGCCCGCACGGCCGAGCGGTGCTCCCCTGCGGACGGGTGCGCACGCCGGCGGCGCCGGCGGCGACCGCTCAGGACACCTGGGCCAGTGCCTCGCGCCCGCCCGGCAGCGCCGCCGCCTCCTCCGGCCGTTCCACCGCAGCGGGGCGCAACAGCGCCGCCAACCGCTCCGACCACTCGCCCTTGCCCTGCCCCAGCGCGAGTTCGCCCAGCCGCAGCAGTTGCACGTCGGAGGTGCCGGCCGGCGCGAAGACGTGGTGCGCGTCGCGCAGGAAGCGCTCCACCGGACGGTCGGTGAACAACCCGCAGGCGGCGTGGACGTCCATCGCGTCCTGCGCGGACTCCAGTGCCGACTCCACGTTCACCAACTTGGCGTTCATCAGCTCCGCGTCGCACGGCAGCCCCTGGTCCAGCAGCTGCACCGCGTGGTAAGCGGACAGTCGGGCGAGCAGCAGCCGGGACTGGATCCGTCCCAACTTGAGCTTGACCGTGGGGAGTTCCGCGAGCGGCTCGCCGTAGCGCCGCCGCTCGGTGCAGAACGCCGTGGTCTCGTCCAGGACCGCCTGGTGGATGCCGAGCGAGACCGCGGTCAGGTTGGGCCGGCCGTAGAGCACGCTGGAGGAGTACGCCACGGACAGCCCGTCGCCCTCGCGGCCCAGCAGGTGCGTCGCCGGCACCCGGCAGTCGTCGAAGAACAGCTCGCCGAAGCCGAAGCCGTGCAGGCCCATCGCGGGCCGCTGCGGACCGACCCGGAGGCCGGGTGTGCCGGACTCGACGAGGAAGGCCGACAAACCCCCGGAGCCCTCGCCGGTGCGGACCACCACCCCGTGCAGGTCGCCGATGTGGCTGTTGCCGACGTAGGTCTTGCGGCCGTTGAGGACGTAGTCGCCGCCGTCGCGTACGGCGGTGGAGGTCATGCCGAGCACGTGGCCGCCGGAGTGCGGCTCGGTGACCGCGATGGTCGGGAGGCAGTCGCCCGAGGCGATCGCCGGCAGCCAGGTCTTCTTCTGCTCCTCGCTGCCGAAGTGGACGATCTTCGCGACGCCGAGCTGGGACGCCTGCACCATGGCGCCCATCGCGGCGCTGACCCGGGACAGTTCCTCGATGATGACGGTCTTGGCGACGTGGCCGGCGCCCATCCCGCCGTGTGCGCGGTCCACCGTCGCGCCGATCCACCCCTGCCGGGCGATCAGCCGCGAGAGGTCGGGGCGGACGGTGCGGCTCGCCTCCATCTCGGCGATCCGGGGGCGGACCTCGTGCTCGGCGAAGTCCCGTACCCGACGCCGGAGTGCTTCATGCCGCTGGTCGATGAAGTAGCGATGCAAGACGGGCCCTCCTCCGCGAACCCCCGCGTGCCGACCGCTCGTTGCCTCGGGGCGACACGGGCGGTGCCGCCGAGATCGTATCGGAAATGATCTTGAAACTACCGCGTGCAATACCCGTTGGCATACCAGGTCCGGGTCGCGCAAAACGTCGACCAGGCGCATCCATACGCGCACTTGGAGTGCGTGAACGCGCCGCACAACCCCCGCTCGCGGAATTCCGGAACGCGCGGTTCCGGGGCATCCCGGAACCGCGCCACCCCGCGCCTCCCGCCCCTCAGTGCCCGGTGTCGCAGCAGGACTCGCGGCGCTGCTGCCGGCCCACCGCCAACCAGTCGGTGCCGGCGGCCGCGCGCAGCGCCGGCCCGCCGGGCGCCGGGAACGACTCCACCAGCGCCCGCTGCTCGAACAGCCGCCCGCCCTTGAGCACCGCCGACGTCCGCACCAGCGCACCGAGGTCGTGGAACGGATCGCCGTCCACCAGCACCATGTCGGCGAGCTTGCCCACCTCCAGCGTCCCGAGGTCCCGCTCGGCACCGAACACCCGGGCCGGCAGCACGGTCGCGGTGCGCAGCGCCTCGACGACGCTCAACCCGCCCCGGTGCAGCGCCCGCAGCGACAGGTGGAGCGAGAGGCCGACCGGCACCAGCGGCTGGTCGGTGCCCAGCGCCACCCATCCGCCGCCGTCCAGGATCCTTCGGTACACCCCCACCTCGGTGGCGATGTCCGCCAACTGGGTGGGCGTCGGCCGGCGCGCGGCAGCCTCCCGCACCACCGCACCGTCCCACGGCGGCATCAGCCGGCTCACCCGCACGTCCTCGGCCAGCGCCGGATCCTCGCCGATCAGCGGCGCCGACGAGAACGGCGTGGCCAGCATGTGCATCCCACCGGACGTGTAGACGTCCTCGACGTCCTGGTACGCGTGCCCCGACGCCGACACCGCGTGCCCGAACTCCAGCCGCTGGGTGGCCTGGAGGTGGGTGGTCAGGTCCTGGCCCAACTGCACGCCGGGGCTGAGCAGGTGGCTCCCCGAGCGCACCCCCAGCTCACCGTGGGCGAAGCGGGCCGCCTCCGCCATCACCCAACCCGGCGCCCGCACATAGGTCTTGACGAAGTCCCAGTCCAGCGCCGCGCCCCGGGCCAGCGACCGGCGCAGCCCCGCCGCGGTGCGGTGCGCCCGCCCCATGCTGTACGCCACCCGCCCGCCGTCCAGCAGCTCGCCGCAGGTCAGCAGCCGCGGACCGGCCAGCGCCCCGGCGGCCAGCGCCTCCCGCAGTCGCGCCTGCTCGTACGAGAAGCCGCCGCAGGACACCGTGGTGGTGATGCCGTACGCCAGCTGCAACGCGGTCTGCCGCCCGCCGTACGTCGTCTGCCAGGGGTGGGTGTGCGCGTCCCACAGCCCCGGCAGCACGGTCCGTTCCGCGGCGTCCACCCGGCGGGCGGTGCCGGCGCGGGACGCCCGGTGCGGCTCGACGGCCGTGATCCGCCCGTCGCGGACCACCACGTCGACGTTCTCCCGCACGGTGTCGCCGGTGCCGTCCCAGAACCGGCCGGCGTGCACCACGGTGTCCCGGGCGCGCGCCGGCCGCCGTTCCAGGGCGAGGGGCACGGTCCGGGCCGGACCGCCGGACACCGGGACCAGCCGCAGGGTGCCCGCCGAGAGGTACAGCAGCGTCGTGGCGTCCCCGGACCACGACGGGTGGTCCGCGGCCTCCTCGGTCAACTGCCGCGCCGCACCGTCCGGCGTACCGTCCGGCCGCACCGGCAGCACCCACAGCGCCGACTCGGCGATCAGCGCCAGCCACTTCCCGTCCGGCGACCACACCGGCCCCGAGTCGTAGCGGTCCGCGATCGAGACGTGCTCGGCCACCTGGTGGAGCCGGTCCTTCCCGGTCTCCGCGTCGACGATCCGGATGACGTTGTAGCCCTCGCGGAACCGGCGGTTGAGCCGGTTGCGGTCGCACAGCGCCAGGTACCTGCCGTCCGGCGACCAACTGGGCCGCCCCGGCAGGCCGCCCGCCCCCATCGGCGCGGCCAGCGCCTTCTCCGCGCCGTCCGCGAGGTTCCGCACGACGAGGTTGCCCATCATGTCCAGCGCCGCCAGCCGCGAGCCGTCCGGCGACAGCGCCGGCTGCACCCGCCCGCCGGAGGCCAGCACCGTCTCCGCACCCGAGTCCAGCTCCCGCCGGCGCACCGCGAACAGCCCGTCCCGGTCGTCGGCGTACACCAGGGCCCGGCCGTCCCGCGACCAACTCGGCGCGAGCACGTAGCGGGTGGGTGCGGCGGCGGTGATCCGGCGCGGCGCGCCGCCACCGGAAGTGGGCGCCAGCCACAGGGAGTTGAGCGCCGCGAAGGCGACCCGGCGGCCGTCCGGGGAGAGCGCCGGCAGGTGGATGCCGCGGACCGGCCCGCCGGCGGTCCGCTCGAAGCCGTAGTCCTTGACGCGGTACCGCGGACGGTCCAGGGGCAGCCGCGCGGCGAACGGGATGGTCTCGACCCGTTGCGGAGCGTCGGGCCGGACGATTCGGAACTGGCCCCCGACCGTCACCAGTAGGGCGTCCCGCGACACCCAGCGCGGCGGCACCGGCTCCACGTCCCCGTCCACCGCCACCGCCGCGCCGTCCACCACCAGCGTGCAGGTCGGCCCCGGCGCCTCGGTGGTCCGCAGGTACGCCAACCGCCCCGCGGGGGACAGCGCGGGCACCATCACCTGCGCCACGGCGGTCTCGGTGTGCTCGGTGCGCACCGCACCCCGCCCGTCGGCCGGCACCGACGCCACCGTCCGCGAGACCAGCGCCGTGCCGTCCAGTCGGCCGCGCACGAACACGATCCGGGCGCCGTCCGGCGACCAGCAGGGGTCGAAGTCCTCCCAGGCGCCGGTCTGGTGGGGGCCGTCCTGACCGGGGAGCCCGGTCACCCGGGTCAGCCGCCCGGACGCCACCTCCAGGACCCATAACCGGTACGGGCTGCCGCCCACCGGGTCGCCGCCGCGCTCCGAGGCGAACGCGAGCCGGGTCCCGTCGGGCGACCAGGCCGGCCCCCGGTCGTCCCACGGGCCGTCGGTCACCTGTGTCAGGCCCGAGCCGTCCGGGGCCAGCGTCCACAGGTGGAAGTTCCCGCCCCGGTAGGCGCAGACCGCGATCCGGCGGCCGTCGGGGGAGTGCACCGGACGGGTGGGCTCCAGGTCGGGCGGGGTCAGCGCCCGCGCGTCGCCACCGGCCCGGGGCAGCGACCACAGGACGTTCTGCACCTCGGCGACCAGCCGGTCGCCGGACGGTGCGAGGGAGGCGGCGCCGTTGGTGGCGGCGGTGAAGGACAGCGCCGCGGGCGTAGCGGCCGCGACGTCCGGCAGGGGCGCGGCCGTGGCGGGCGATGCGGCCACGCCCGCCAGGCCGGCCGCGGCGGCGGCCGACGCGGTGCCCTGGAGGAACCTGCGGCGGGAGAGCGGCGAACGGGGGGACGGAACGTGCTCGGGGCGGTCTGCGGTGTCCAACGATCCTCCTGCGAAAGGGGGTTGCGGCACAGTGCCGGCACAGAACCGACCGATCGTGTCACGCCGGGCCGGCCGCGGACCATCTCCGCCACGCGCGCCCCGTGGCCAACCACTGCCCCACGGGCCAGAGTGGGCGCGACCGACGACCCGTCAGCCCCGGGAGAGCACCATGCAGCAGGACGTCCACCAGGCCCCCGACGGCGCCCGCATCGCCACCTACACCTGGCTACCGGAGAGCGGCACCCCGCGCGCCCTGGTCCAGATCGCCCACGGGGCCGCCGAACACGCCCGCCGCTACGCCCGCTTCGCCCGCTTCCTGACCGGTCACGGCTACGCCGTCGTCGCCTCCGACCACCGCGGCCACGGCGCCACCGCCGCCTCCACCGGCGGCCGCGGGGTCACCGGCGAGGACGCCTGGCGGGCCACCGTCGGCGACCTCAAGGGCATCGGCGACCGCGCGGCCGCCGCCCACCCGGGCCTGCCCCTCGTCCTCCTCGGCCACAGCATGGGGGCGATGCTGGCCCGGGACTACGCCCAGGAGTACGGCGCCGACCTCGCCGGACTCCTCCTCACCGGCGTCTTCCGCACCCTGCCCGGCCTCGACGTCGACACCGCCGCGGCCGCACTGGAGGCGGAGATCGCCGCGGACGGCCGGGCGCACCCCTCCCCGTTCCTGCCGCGCGTCTTCGGCTCCTTCAACGACGCGTTCACGCACCGCACCGGCTACGAATGGCTCTCCCGCGACACCGCCGAGGTCGACCGCTACGTCGCCGACGCGGACTGCGGCTTCCCGTTCTGCGCCGGCCTGGCCCTGGACTGGGTCCGCGCCGTCCGCAAGGTCAACGACCCGGCCCACCTGGCCCGCATCCCCCGCGGCCTGCCGATCCACGTCGCGGTCGGCGACCAGGACCCCTGCCACCAACGGATGACCCTGGTCCACGAACTCCTGGAGGACTTCCGCTACCTCGGCATCCGCGACCTGACCTGGCGCGGCTACCCGGGCGCCCGCCACGAGATCCTCAACGAGACCAACCGCGACGAGGTCCAGGGCGACCTGCTGGCCTGGCTCGACGCGCATCTCTGACCCGCCGGGCGCACACCAGCCGCGGGAAGGCGGCGCCGGTCCGGGCCCGCAGGCCCCGCGGGCCCGGACCGGCGACCCGGGCCCGCGGCGGCCGGACCTCAGACCTGGCCCGGCTTGAAGACGTCCTGCTCGATGAGGAGCTTGTCGATCCGGGCCTTGTCCACCCGGTTGGTCACCTCCGTGGCCTCCTGCCTGTCGCGGACGCACTTGGCCAGGGTGAACGCCGACGAGACCACGAAGACCAGCCCCAGCCCGAGGAACCCGCGCTCCCAGGCGCCCACCGGGAGCTTGATGATCCCGATCACCAGGGCCACCAGCGACAGGCCGAACGAGAGCGCGGCCTGCACGAAGAAAGCCGTGGTCGTCGGCCGCTGAATCGTTGGAGTGCTCATGCGCGTAGCGTGGCGGCACGGTGACGCCGCCGCATGAGTACGGGTACTCATCCCGGCCACGCTCGCCGCCCACCCGCGTCGCCCACCCCGGCCGGAAATGGCGACGCGCACCCTCTGACTTGGGGTATTGTTCTCGTGCACGACCACCCGGGGAGATCCCCGGAGGATCGGGCAACGGGACGTGGCGCAGCTTGGTAGCGCACTTGACTGGGGGTCAAGGGGTCGCAGGTTCAAATCCTGTCGTCCCGACTTGCGGATACGTGAGTCAGAGGCCGTGTCGGACTTCACCGACACGGCCTCTTCTCGTTGCTCCCCGCGTTCGCGGCATCCCTGGCCTCCCTGGCGTTCGCGGCCTCCCTGGCGTTCGCGGGTCGTTCCCCGTGCTCCGGGGTGCCTCCGGAGCACGCCCGCTGTGCGTCCGCTCCCTCCCGCCTTCGCCTGCTGCCCCCTCTCGCCCCAGACGCCCCGACCGTTGCACGCACAGTTGTTTTCTCCTCACTCAACTCGCGGTTAAGTTCGACCTTCCTCACTGTCCGTATGTGGACTGGTGCGGCCTGTTCCCGGCGTGTCAGGATGGGGGCGTAGCTTCGACGGCCTTAACTGCGCGTTGGGCCGGCCTGACGGACGGGGGAATGGCAGTGGGGGGCGACAGCCGGCCCAAGGGGGAGGGCAGCGTGCTCGCGGAGCGGCTCAACCACCTCTTCGCGCACATGCACCCACCGGGCGCTCCGTACACCAACGCCCACGTCGCGGACGAGATCAGCCGCGGGGTGGCGGAGTACGGCGGCGTCAAGGTCACCGAGCAGTACCTGTCGATGCTGCGCAACGGGCGGCGGACCAACCCGGGTCCCGAACTCCTGCGCGCACTGGCGAAGTTCTTCGCCGTACCGGTCGGGTACTTACTGGGGGACCTCTCCCAGCCGCAGGCCGCGCGGGTGGAGGAGGAGGTCCGGTTCCTCGCCGCCATGCGGGACCAGCGGGTGCGCGCCATCGCGCTGCGCTCGGTCGGGCTGCCCCCGGAAGTGCAGGACAGCCTGACGACGATCATCTCCCAGTTCCGCCGGCAGATGAACCTGCCGGACGGCCCGCCGGAGCAGGGTGGTGATCGGCGTGGCACACGGCCCGATACGGACCGCTGAGCGCGACCGGATCTTCACTACCTGGCGGCGGGCCGGACACGAGGACGGGACGAGCATGCGAGTGGGGCAGATGCGCAGGCGGTGCAAGCAGCTCATCAAGGAGTTGCAGCTGCCCGCCTCGACCGATCTGCGGGGGATCTGCGACGTCGTCGCGGCGCGGGTGGCACGGCCCGTCCACCTCGTGCCGATGAGCCTGGGCGGCGTGGTCTCCGGGATGACCGCCACCACCGACGACGGCTACTGGGTCTTCTACGAACTCAAGACCTCCCCCTGGCACCAGACCCACATCGTGCTGCACGAACTCAGCCACCTCCTCCTCGGGCACGCGCAGGACCCGGCCGTCACCGAGGACGCGCTGCGGATGTGGACCCCCTCCGTCGACGTCGCCACCGCCATGCAGCGGATGGGTCTGACCATGGGCTTCGCCCGCCACCACGGCTACGACAACCTCGCCGAGCGGGAGACCGAGGTGCTCGGGACGCTCCTGATGGAGCACGTGGTGCCCGCCACCGCGGAACGGGAACTCCCGCTGGCGGGACCCGCCGCCGAGGTCGCGGCCGCGCTGGGTCCCGCGCTCCAGCACATCCGCCGCCAACAGGAGGCGGCCGGACCCGCAGGAGGCCCCGGTGTTTGACGTCGTCTACCTCTGCTTCGCGGCCGCCGCCTGGGCGTTGGTGGCCTACAAGGCGGTCGCGTGGTTCCGGGACCGCCGCAACACCGACCTGGGTCTCGCCTGCCTGATGACCGGCGGCGTGGCCACCGTCTTCCTCTTCTCCGCGCCCAGCCTCTACCGGGGATTCGACCGGCTGGTCGGCGTCGCCAACCTCGCCATGGTCTTCCTCTACTCCTCCGTCGTGGTCTTCGCCGCCGGGGCGCTGGTGCTGCTGCTCCGCTGGACGACCGGTGAGGGCGAGGCGGCCCGGGCCAGGGCGCGGAGCAGGGCGCGGGCCGTGGTCGCCGCGGTGGCGTTCCTGTGGGCGGTGGCCGTCACCGGCTTCGCCGTCGGCCGCCCGGACGCCGTCGAGCACCCCCGCGACTTCAGCACCGCCTACGCCGACGCCCCCGGCGTGATGGTCTTCCTGGTGCTGTATCTGGCCATCTTCGGGGCGAGCCTGGCGGGGTTGGGGACGCTCTGCCCGCGTTACGCCGCCCGGGTCGGCGCCTCGTGGCTGGCCCGCGGGCTGCGGGTACTGGCCGCGGGCTGTTGGCTCGGCCTGCTCTACTGCGCCTGCAAGGTCATCGGCTTCGTGCTGTCGTGGACCGGGCATCCCGCGCCCTGGCTCTCCAACGGCGTCGCCCCGCTCAGCGCCTCGGTCGCCGCGATCCTGGTGCTCGTCGGCTTCAGCCTGCCCGCGGCCGGCCCGCGCGCCGCGGCCTGGCGCCGATTGCGCCGCCTGACGCCGCTCTGGCGGACCGTCACCGCACAGGCCCCGGAGGTCACCATGGACGGTTCGCGGTGGGCCGGCCGCTGGCCCTTCGCCGACCTGGAATGGCGCGCCAACCGCCAGATGGCCGAGATCCGCGACGTGCAGCGCGGCCTGCGCCGGCACGTCGAGTCCGACGCCATCGACATCGTCCTCGAACGCGCCCGTGCCGTCTCACTGGACGACCGGCAACTGGCCGCGGTCGCCGAGGCGGCGGCCCTGCGGCGCGGCCTGGAGAACCGCGCGGTCGGTCACGTCCCGGATCACGGCGCCGACAGCGTGGTGGTCGCCGAAGGCCGACAGGCCGCCCGACTCTCCTCCGAATACGAGCACTTGGCGCTGGTCGCGGACGTCTACCGCTCGCCGCTGATCGAGACCGTGCTCACCGAGTTGCGCCAGCGCAGCGCCACCGCGCACAGCTGACCGCAACACCACAGACGGGGTGGCCCGGTACGGGGGTCCGGGCCTCCCCGCACCGCGCACGGCGGCACCGGCCCACGTGGCCGGTGCCGCCCGGCGCCCCGTCCCCGGTGATCTAGGCTCGGGCGCCATGCAGAACACCGCCGAGACCGGCCCCGCAGCCCCCCTCGACACCACCGCCCTCCTGGACGACCCGTACGCCGCCTACGCCGCGCTCCGCGAAGCGGGCCCGGTGCACCGGATCACCGGCACCGACGGGCAGCCCGCCTGGCTGGTCACCCGCTACGACGACGTCCGCAGCGCGCTGGCCGACCCCCGGCTCTCGCTCGACAGGCGGCACGCCACACCGGGCAACTACCGCGGTTTCTCGCTGCCGCCCGCCCTCGACGCGAACCTGCTCAACATGGATCCGCCGGACCACACCCGGATCCGCCGCCTGGTCGTCAAGGCGTTCACCCCGGGCCGCATCGAGGCGCTCCGGGCTCCCGTGCAGCGCATCGCCGACGACCTGCTGGACGCCATGGCCGCGCGGGGCCGCGCGGAACTCGTCACCGACTACGCCGGACCGCTGCCGATCACCGTCATCTGCGATCTGCTCGGCATCCCCGTCGAGCGCCGGCGCGACTTCCTGGCCTGGTCGGACGCGCTGATCACGCCCGACCCCAGCCGTCCCCAGGCGATGAAGGAGGCGATCGGCGCGATGCTGGAGTTCTACACCGGGCTGATCGCCGCCAAGCGCGCCGAGCCCGGTGACGACCTGCTCTCGGACCTGATCGCGGTCCGCGACGACACCGCGGACGACCCGGCCGGCGACCGCCTCAGCGAGGACGAACTGACCTCGCTCGCCTTCCTGATCCTCTTCGCCGGCTACGAGAACACCGTCCAGCTCATCGGCAACGCCGTCCTCGCCCTCCTCGACCACCCCGAGAGGCTCGCTGCGTTGCGCCGAAATCCGGCCGAACTGGCGCCCGCCGTCGAGGAGTTCCTGCGGTACGACACCCCGGCCTCCCTGGCCATCCGCCGCTTTCCGGTCGAGGACCTGGACATCGGCGGCGTCCGCATCCCGGCCGGCGAGAGCGTGCTGCTCTCGATCGCTTCCGCGAACCGCGACCCCGAGCGGTTCCCCGACCCGGACCGGTTGGACCCGACCCGCGAGCTCTCCGGCCACCTCGCCCTGGGACACGGCATCCACTACTGCCTGGGCGCACCGCTGGCCCGCATGGAGGCGGAGATCGCCATCGGCGCCCTCATCAGCCGCTTTCCCGAGCTGCGCCTCGACGTGGCCCGGGACGAAGTACGGCACCGTCGGACCATCCGGGCGCGTGGCCTGATTTCGCTGCCCGTGGCCTGGTAATCCGGGAACGCACAAGTTTTTGATGCGTAACCGTTCAGTCATGCGGTAGAAAAGTGCTGTGACCCGCCCGGTGTGCATCCCCCGTCGCACCGGGCGGGTCCTTCTTTGCGAGTGCGCACATCGGCGACACGCCGGGCGCAGCACCCTTCGGTGGCCCGTCTGGCGCATCCGCGCTGCGCCCGCCGCCGCCCCTCCTTAGCGTGACCCCATGGCATTTGACGCGCTTGTGTCCAAGAAGGCCGGTGCGCTGGCACTCATCGCCGCCGCCGGAGTGTCCCTGAGCCCGATACCGGCCGATGCCCGTCCCGCAGCACCGACGGGACGTCAGGCCGCGGCCCCCGCCCGGAAACTGCCCGGCGGCCTCAGCGCCCTCGCCTGGATGGTCGCCGACGCCGACACCGGCAAGGTGCTGGCCGGCCGGAACCAGCACCGCAGACTCGCCCCCGCCAGCACCCTGAAGACCCTCTTCGCCGTCACGGTGCTGCCCAAGTTCTCGTCCGGCAAGGTGCGCCAGGTCAGCGCCGGCGACCTCGCCGGTCTCGGCTCCGGCAGCAGCGTCGTCGGCATCCGCCAGGGCCAGCGCTACTCCGTCGCCGACCTGTGGCGCGGCGTCTTCCTGCGCTCCGGCAACGACGCGGTGCACGTCCTCGCCGCCATGAACGGCGGCTGGTCGGCCACCGCCCAGGAGATGCAGCAGACCGCCCGCCGGCTCGGCGCCCGCGACACCACGGTCAAGTCGCCGGACGGCTACGACACCCCCGGCCAGGAGTCCTCCGCCTTCGACCTGACGGTCTTCGCCCGCGCCGGCCTCGCCAACGCGGACTTCGCCCGCTACTGCTCCACCACCCGCGCCGGGTTCCCGGCGGCCGGCGGGGGCACCCTGCAGATCGAGAACACCAACCGGATGCTGGTCGGCTCGCACGGCCTCCCCCGCTACCCCGGCATCATCGGCGTGAAGAACGGCTACACCAGCAAAGCCGGCAACACCCTGATCGCCGCCGCCCGCCGCCACGGCCACACCCTGATCGCCACCGTGCTCAACCCCCAGTCGGGCGAGGCCAACGGCGTCTACAAGGAGGCGAGCGCCCTGTTGGACTGGGGCTTCAACACCGTGACGGGCCCCGAACCGGTCAGCCGCAGCGAATCCGACGACGAGGAGTGACGCCGCTCCCTGACGCCGGCCCGCCTCACCGGCGGGCTCCCCGGCCGAACGCCTACCGGGCGCGCAGTCGGGGAGCCTCCCCGGGGGCCGAGACTGGACCGGCCGCCCCGTCCTGGGGAGTTCCGGCCAGCCGACCGATCAGCTCCCGCGCCCAGGCCGTCAGCCCGTCGACGTCGATGCCGTACGGGGCGGCACCGGCGTAGCGGGCCAGTGCCGCCGCACCCCGTCCCAACAGCGCCGCGCCCCCGGTGGCGTTGCCGCGCGCCGCGTGCGTGAGCCCCACGGCCAGCTGCGCCAGACCGCGCCACAGTTCCCGCTCGGACTCCGGCGCGGCCTTCCAGGCGTCCTCCAGGACCTCGTGGGCGTGGAACGGCATCCCGGCGTCCAACAGCCGCTGCGCCTCGGCCAGTGCCGCGTCGGGGGTGCGGTCCACCCCCTCGGGCTGCCGGGCGACGCCCGGTGCCCCATAGGGCAGCGGACGGCCCAGGCCGTCCCGGGGGCGGGCGTTGCGGGCCCGGCCCTGTTCGTCGCGGTCACGGGCGCGGGACGCCGGGGCGCCGCCCTCCTCGTGCCGGGTGGGGTCTGGGTGGTCCTCTGGGGCGTTCACCCTTCGATTGTGCGTCGCGGGTCGTCGTGCCGTCGCCGCGGGGCCGCGGCGGGGTCAGGGCACGAGGACCGGGGACGACGCGTCCGGCACGCGCAGCGACGGCGTGCCGCCGCCGTCCGCCGGGACGGTCCAGACGTCGCTCGGCCGCCCGTCCCGACCGGGCAGCGCGTACGCCAGGGTGCGGTCGTCGAGCCAGGCGGCCTGGTCGTCCACGCTGCGGGTCTCGGCGACCGGATGTTCGTGCAGGGTGCGCAGGTCCAGGACGGACAGCCGCCACGGATCGGCGGCGCCCTCCCGGACCCGCTTCTTGAAGGCGAGCCGGGTGCCGTCCGGCGACAGCGAGGGGCACTCCACGTTCTTCCGGAGGGCGTGCGCCGCCCACTTCCGCATGTCGCCCCGGACCAGGTACGTCCTCCCCTTGGTCGACACGGTCGCGTAGAAGAGGTTGTCGTCGCGGGCGAAGGTCACGCCCCAGTAGTTGACGTCGGGGGAGTGGTAGCGGCGGCCGTCGAGGGTGAGGGGGATCTCCTCGATGTTCTTGATCAGGTAGCCGGTGCGGGTGTCCAGGACGGACGTGCGGGTGGAGAACGACGTGGTGGCGTAGGAGTCGCCGGTGGCGAACATCGTCCAGGCCAGCATCCGTCCGGAGGCCGAGACCCGGGCCCGGTTGGGGATGCCGGTGAGGGCGATCCGGCGTCGTTCGCGGAGCCGGTCGTCCAGGACGACCGCGTACGACCTGGGCGGGATGCCGGGCCGCCGCTGGAGGCAGAGGCCGGTGCCGCCGGCCGCGTGGAAGCGCTCGCACGCGGGCCCGCCGGTCGCCCGCCGGTCGTCGCCCGGTGCCGTGCCGCGCCCGCCCGGTGTCCGGGCCGGCACACTGGCCACCCGACCGGCCCCGGCGCCCGTGCTGCGGAAGTAGAGCCGCCCGTGGTCGAGGCCGAACGCCGAGACGGTGTCGGTCGGTTGGGCGCGCCGGGTGGCGGCGACGGTGTAGCCGACGGCGACGGTGGCCAGCAGCGCACCGGCGACCGCCACGGCGAGGACCCGGGCGCGCCGGGAGGGTGCGGCGGGCGGGGTGGGGATCGGGCTCGTCATGGGCGCGACGGCCGCCTTTCGGGGGGAGGGGCGTCGGGGTCGGGGGCGTTCGGCCGAGCTGAGCGGGGCGGGTCAGCCCGGCCGGGCAGGAGCATGCCGGCCGCCACGAGCGCCGCGGCCAGGGCGAGGGCGGCGGCGACGAGGGCCGGGCCGGCGCCCCAGAGCGTCCAGGCGGCGCCGAAGCCCGCGGCGGCCAGCAGCCGGCACAGTGCCTGGCCCGTCTGGAGCAGCGCCATCCCGCTCGCCCGGTGGGCGGGCGGCAGCACGGGTCCGGCCAGGGCCATCAGTACGCCGTCGGTGGCCGCGTAGAAGACACCGAGCAGCAGCAGGACGCCCACCAGGAGCACGGCTGCGCGCTCTGTCGCCAGGAACAGCAGATAGCCGCCGAGCAGCGCGGCGTGCCCGCACAGGAAGGGCACCCGGCGGCCGACCCGGTCGCCGAGCCGGCCGGCCGGCACGGCCAGCAGGAGGTAGACCGCGGCGGCGCCCAACGGCAGCAGCGGGAACCAGCTCACCGCGAAGTCCAGCCGGCGCTGGAGCAGCAGGTACAGGAAGGAGTCCCCGATGGTCGCCGCACCCAGCAGCCCCGCCGCCGTGCAGAGGCGCCGGAAGGCGGGATCGCGCAGCGGGGCGAGCCACCGCGCCCGGGCGCGGGGCGCCGGGTGCGGCTCCTGTGGGTGGGGTGGCGCGGCGGCCCGCCCGGGGACGAAGGCGACGAGCAGCAGCACCCCGAGCAGTCCCACGCAGAAGCTGACGACGAACACCGCGTCGTAGGCGTCGGCGGTGGCCCACAGGAGCGCGAACGCGGCGAGCGGCCCCAGGAGGGCGCCGGTGGTGTCCATCGCCCGGTGGACGCCGAAGGCCCGGCCGAGCGCGTCCGGTGGTGCGCTGAGCGAGATCAGGGCGTCCCGCGGGGCGGTGCGGACGCCCTTGCCGATGCGGTCCGCGGCGAGCGCGGCGCCGATGCCGAGGGTGCCGCCGCCGGCGAACAGCAGTCCCAGCCGGGACAGCGCGGACAGGGCGTAACCGGCCCCGGCGACCAGCTTGTGCCGGCCGCCGCGGTCGGCGGCGCGTCCTCCGGCCAGGCGGACGAGGGCGGTGACGCCGTTGTAGAGGCCGTCGAGGAAGCCGAACTGGAGGGGGGAGAGGCCCAGTTGGAGGACGAAGTAGAGGGGCAGCACGGCGGTGACCATCTCCGAGGAGACGTCGGTGACCAGGCTGACCGCGCCGAGGGCCAGTACCGGCCCGCCGACGCGGCCCCGCGTCACCTTCGCCGTCGCGGCCGCATCCGTGGTCGCGAGATACATGGATCAGCCCCGGGGGACGTAGGGGGATGGACTCGGGCGGCGGCGCCGTACGGGCCGGCCGTGCCGGGTGCGTCGGCCGGTCCGGGCGCTGCGGCCGCCCCGGTGGTCAGTGGCACTGGTAGGATGGGCTGCTGTCCTTCGTCTTGCCGTCCGTGCCGATCAGGTCCCAGGAGAAGCCGTGGTCGGTGAAGTGCAGCCGCACCACCCCGAAGGTGTCGGTGAGCCGCTTCTCGCTGTGGGGCTGCACCTCCTCGATCTTGTACGGGTTGGCGCCGCCCATGCCGCCGAGCAGTTCCACGATCCCGTTCGGGTCGGCCGTGCCGTCGGGGTCCTGGGGGGCGAACCGCTCGTAGTGGTGGTCGTGCCCGTTGAGGACCAGCTCGGCCCCGGCGTTCCGGAGGAGCTGCCACGCCGGGCGGCTGACCGGGTCGTTGCCGTGCTCGCCGGAGGAGAAGAGCGGGTGGTGCCAGTAGGCGGCCACGCACTTCTTGGACGTGGCGGCCAGGTCGGCCTTCAGCCAGGCCAGTTGCGCGGAGTCCAGGGTGTTGGAGTCCAGTGCGACGAAGTGCCAGTTCTCCTGGTCGAAGCTGTAGTACGGCTTGCCCTGGGGGTACGCCCGGGCGCCGAAGTACGCCTTGTAGCCGGCGAGGGCGCCGGCCGGGTCGTACGTCTCGTGGTTGCCGGCGACCGGGTGGGTCTTGTCCTTGAAGGCGCCCCAGGTCTTGTCGTAGTACCTGGTGAAGTCCTTCAGGCGGGCGTCGTCGTACTGGTTGTCGCCCATGGTCAGCACGAACGCCGGGTCGATCTTCTTGACCAGTGCCGCGGTCCTGGCGTGCTCGCAGTCACGGTCCTTCGCGGTGCACTGCTCGGCGATGTCGCCGGCGGCGACCACCGTGAAACCGGCGGCCGCCGCGCCGGGCGCGCGGTCCGGCGCGGCGTCCGCACGACCGGGGGCGGACCAGAGCGCCACGCCGCCGACGAGCGCGAGGGCGGCGCCCGCGGCGGCGGGAACTCCCCAACGGGGGCCGCCGGCCGCGGACTTCCGCCGGCCGGCCGGCGGGTTCTGGTGGTTCTTCGGGTGCTGCGCCGGATGCCGCTCGGGCTGCTCGGCGCGGGGGATGGACGTCATATCCGTCTCCTGGATCGGCATGGGGGAGCCGTCCCAAGGGATCCTGAAGGGGCCACCATGTACGCGTCAAGAATCTGCGGCATTAATTGTCAGGAAACTTTCCTAACGTTGCTGTGCGCGGTCCGGCGACGGCCCTCACTCCCCCAACTGCACCTCGTAGAAGCAGAGATGATCCTTGATCTCCGCCACTCCGGCGTGCGGCTCGGGGTAGGCCCACACGAGGTCCTCGGGGCCCTGTGCGAGCGACCAGTAGGAGGCGGTGCCCTTGAACGGGCAGACGGTGTGGGTCGCGGAGGGCGTCAGCAGGTCGGTGCGGACGTCCTCCGGCGGCAGGTAGTACCGCACCGGACAGCCGGTCTCCAGGAGCAGCAGCGGTCGCCGGCTCTCGGCGAGCAACTGCCCGTTCACCACGACCCGGACGTGTTCGGTGCCCTGCTTGATCTCGATGCGGTGGCCTTGCGTGGACATGACCTTGATCTCCGTTCGCGTGTCGGACGGCTACCCGCTCAGGGTCGCATCCGGGACGGGTTCAGGGTGATCCCTGAGGCCGGCGCGCCCCGAGAGCGGCACAGTGGCGGGCATGACTCCACAGCAGCCCTCCCGACCGCCCTTCGACGCCGGTGCGGGCGCGGTCCCGGACGCGACGAACCCCCTCTCCCGCAGGGCGGTCGTCGGTGCGGCGGTGGCCGGCGCGGCGGCGCTCGCCGCCTTCGGGCCGGCGCGCCCCGCCGCCGCGGCGCCCCGACCGGCACCGCCCGTCCCGCCCGCACCGCTCCCGCCGCTGGACGTCGCGGCCCTGCGCGCCGCGCTCTCGGATCTGGCGCACCCCGAGGTCACCGGCGCCCAGGTGCGGGTCACCGGCTCCGCGGGCCGCTGGTACGGCACCGCCGGCGTCGCCGACCGGGCGAGCGGCCGGCCCATCGACGCGCACGACACCTTCCGCATCGGCAGCATCACCAAGGTGTTCGTCGCCACGGTGATCCTGCAACTGGCCGCCGAACACCGGCTCGTGCTCGACGCGCCCCTCCAGCGGTACCTGCCCGACCTCCTGCCGTCCGCGTTCCCGCGCCTGAGCATCACCCACCTGCTGAACCACACCAGCGGCCTGCCCGACGAGTCGCGCGACGGCGCTCCGGACCTCTCCACCCCCGAGGGCATCGCCCGGCACCGCTACGACAGGTGGACCCCGCAGCAGCTGGTGTCCCTGGTCTCGCACGGCCCGATGAAGTTCGCCCCCGGCAGCAAGCAGGAGTACCGCGGGATCAACTACGTGCTCCTCGCCCTGCTGATCGAGCGCCTGACCGGCCGTCACTACGGCGAGGCGATCGCCAGCCGCATCCTGCACCCGCTCGGCATGCGGCACACCTCCCTGCCCGGGAAGGACCCCCGCATCCACGGCCCGCACGTGCACGGCTACATGAGGATGACCGACGGCAGCCTGCTCGACATCACCGCCTACGACCAGACGGCCGCCTGGGGCGAGGGCGAGATGATATCGACCACCGGCGACCTGGACCGCTTCCTCACCGCCCTGTTCTCCGGCACGCTGTTGCCGCGCCCCGTCCTGGAGCGCATGTTCACCCTGCCCGACGGGGTGCGCATGGTCGACGGCAGCCCGGCCCGCTACGGCGCCGGGCTCCAGACCGTCACCATGAACGGCATCACCTTCTGGGGCAAGACCGGTGAACGGTACGGCTACGCGTCCGCGCTGGTCGCCACCCGCGACCAGCAGCGCCGCGCGGTGATCGCGTTCAGCCCGACCCACCGGGACGCCACCCAGCTCCAGATGACCCTCCGGGTGGCGGAGGCGCTGACGAAGGGCTGAGCCGGAGCCGTCCGCACGGGGGTTCAGGGGCCGAGGGGGTGCTCGGTGAAGCGGCCGCAGGGGCGGAAGCCCAGCCGCCGGTAGACGGGTTCGCCGTCCGCGGACGCCTGGAGCACGGCGACGGCGGCGCCCTCGGCGCGGGCCGCGTGGAGCGCGGCCAGGGTCAGGGCGGTGCCGTGTCCGCGGCGGCGGTGGGCGGCCAGGGTGCAGACGTTGTAGATCCCGGCGACGCCGGCGTGGTGGAACACCTCGGCCGACGCGACAGGGCGGCCGGCCGCGTACCCGACCAGGTAGCGGGCCGGACAGTCGGCGGCCAGCGCCTGCCGGGCGGCGCGCGCGTAGAAGCGGCGCACGGTGTCGGCGGGCGGATCCCAGTTCGCGGCGAGGACCGCGGCGTAGTGCGCGAGCTGTTCGGGGGTGGTCACCTGCTGGACGTCCAGGGGGCCCGGGACGGCGGCGGGGAGGGCGTCGTCGAGCGCGGCCCACATGGCCGTCTCGTGTGCGGAAGGGGGGAGGCCGGCGGACGCGAGCCGGGCGGCCAGGTCCGGCGGTGTCGAGGCGGGCCCCACCCACCAGGAGAAGGGACGGCCGGTCGCGGCCACCGTGCGGACGGTGTCGGCGATCCGGGCCGCGGCGGTGGCCCCGTCGAAGCGGGCCCCGGCGACGACGTTGAAGGTGTCGTCGGCGAGGCCGCTGTCCGCGACGAGGAGGTCGGCGGCCTCGGTGACGGTCGCGTCCGGGAGGCTGCGGTGCAGATGGCAGGCGTGCTCGGCCAGGTTCCGTTCGATCCTGGCCGGCAGCTCGCGCGGATGGGGAGGAGGGGCGTGCTCATGACGCATGATCAGTGATCAGAACACCTCCGCGACCGAGGGGCAACGCCCTTTCGGGTCGGTGCCCGGCCGTGCGGGCCGGGCACCGACCCGTGGGCCGGCGGTCAGGTGCCGACCGGGCGGATCCCGCGGCCGGCCCAGTCCGGCGCCGGGGTGGTGAGGGCGGCCAGCTGGTCGCGGGTGGCGTCGGGGAACGGGACGGCGGAGCCCTGCCGCTGGTCGACGTGGAGCAGGAAGAGCTCCTCGGTGGCCACCGGGGCGCCGCTGGGAGCGCCGGCGGGATCGCAGCGGTACATCTCGTGGACCACACGGAGCTTCTTCGCGGCCGCGCCGAGCACCGTGGTGCGGACGGCCAGTTGGCTGCCGCGGGGGACCTCGTCGAGATAGCGGACGTGGGCCTCGACGGTGTAGAGCGAGCAGCCCGTGCGCTCCCGGTACGCGGCGTCGAGACCGCACGCGTCCATCAGGGCGTCGGTGGCGAAGCCGAAGACCAGGACGTAGTACGCCTCGCTGAGGTGGCCGTTGTAGTCGATCCAGTCTTCCCGGACGACCTGACGGAAGAGGGGGAGGGGGAGGGGAGCGGGGCCCCCGGCCGGCGTGGACGGATCGGGGGCCATCAGGCGGCGCTCCCGGGCGCGTGGGGGCGCTGGCCGGGGACGGCCGGGTCCGGGGCGGCGGCCCGCTCGCTCCGGGGGAGGCGGCCGGTGGCGCGGAGGACGTCGATGACGCCCTGATCGCGTTCGGCCACCAGGTCGGCGTACGTGCGGTCCCCGGCGGCGGTCGCGCAGCCGTCGACCATCGCGTCCCGCAGCTCACGGTCCAGTTCGGGGGCCTCCAGGCGGGTCCAGGGGGACTTCAAGGAGGGGCCGAAGTGGTCGAGCATGTGGGCCATGCCGCCCTCGCCGCCGGCGAGGGCGAACGTCAGGCAGGGGCCCATGAACGCCCACCGCAGGCCCGGCCCTTCGGTGATCGAGGCGTCGATGTCCTCGACCGTGGCCTCGCCGTTGGCGACCATGTGCAGTGCCTCGCGCCACAGCGCCTCCTGGAGGCGGTTGGCGATGAAGCCGGGCAGCTCGCGGTCCATGGTGATGACCGACTTGCCGGCGACGTCGTAGAAGCGGGAGGCCCACGCCACCGCCGCGGCGTCGGTGTGCGTGCCGCCGACGACCTCGACGAGCGGGATGAGGTACGGCGGGTTGAAGGGGTGGCCGACGACCAGGCGGGACGGGTCGGCCGCCGTGGTCTGCATGTCGGTCATCGGGTAGCCGGAGGTCGAGGAGGCGATGACCACGCCGGGGCGCGCGGCGGCGTCCAGCTCGGCGAGGAGCGAACGCTTCAACTCCAGCTTCTCCGGGGCGCTCTCCTGCACGAAGTCGGCGTCGGCGACGGCCTCGGCGAGGGTCGGGGCGACCGTCAGCCGGTCCGGGGAGGCGCCGTCGGCGAGCCCCAGTTGTTCCAGGGCGGGCCAGGCGGCGGCCACCAGGCGGCGGAGCTTGTCCTCGGCGTCGTCGGCGGGGTCCCAGGCGGTCACGTCGTAGCCGCGGGCGAGGAAGTGGGCTACCCAGCCGCCGCCTATGACGCCGGCGCCGATGCAGGCCACGCGGCGGACGGCCTCGGGGGTGGTGGAGGGGGTGAAGGGCATGGGGTGCTGCCTCCTGGGCGGGAGTTCGCGCGACGGAACGGGGTGGTTGCGGGGCGTCGGTGTGGCGGTTGCTCGTGGCGGTCTCAGCCGCGCGGCTTCAGGCCGAGGCGGGCGCGGGCCTGGTCCGGGGTGGCCACGGTGGAGCCGAGGAGTTCGGTGATCTGGACGGCGCGCTCGACGAGTTGGGCGTTGGTGGCCTTGACGCCGCGGCTCAGGTAGAGGTTGTCCTCCAGGCCGACGCGGACGTTGCCGCCGAGCAGGATGGACTGGGCGACCCAGGGCATCTGCATCCGGCCCAGCGCGAAGCTCGCCCACTGGGCGCCCTCGGGCAGCATGTTCACCATCGACTGAAGGACCCCGGGGTCGGCCGGGGCGCCCCACGGCACGCCCATGCAGAGCTGGAAGACGCTGGGGTCGTCCAGCAGGCCCTCGGCGAGCAGCTGCTTGGCGAACCACAGCTGGCCGGTGTCGAAGATCTCCAACTCCGGCCGGACGCCGAGCTCCTGGATCCGCTTGGCGCCGGCGCGCAGCATGTCGGGCGTGGAGACGTAGAGCGTGGAGCCGTCGCCGAAGTTGAGGGAACCGCAGTCCAGGGTGCAGATGTCGGGGAGCAGGTCCTCGACGTGCGGGAGCCGTTCCAGGCCGCTGACCAGGTCGGTGCCGGGCAGCTGGGTGAGCGGGCGCTCCGGGTCGATGACCAGGTCGCCGCCCATGCCGGCGGTGAGGTTGATGACGACGTCGGTGCCGGTCTGCTTGATGCGGTCGACGACCTCGGCGTACAGGCGGGGGTCGCGGGACGGGGCGCCGGTCTCGGGGTCGCGGACGTGGATGTGCACCACCGCGGCGCCCGCGGCGGCCGCCTCGACGGCGGACTGTGCGATCTGCTCGGGCGTCACGGGGACGTGCGGGGAGCGGCGGACGGTGTCACCGGCGCCGGTGAGCGCGCAGGTGATGATGACGTCGCTGGTCGGGGTGGTCATGGGGTCCCTTCGGGTCGGGGTGGGCGGGCAGGGGCGCGGCGGGCGGACGGGGCACGCACCGTCGCGGGGCGCGCGGGGTCATCAGCAGGGGCGGTGGCCGCCCGGTCGCGCGCTCGTCAGGGGCGGTGCGCGTCGAGTTCGTTCTCCACGAACGTCAGCAGGGCGGCGTGCATGGTGTCGGGGCTGGTGCTGTCCGGGGCGGTGGCCAGCACCTGGGTGGCCAGGCCGTCGATGAGGGCGGTGAGCCTCAGGGCGGTCACGTCCGGGTCGACGGGACGGAAGACGCCCTGCTCGGTGCCGCGTCGGAGGACGTCGGCGACGGTGGTGCGCCACTGCCGGTAGTAGTGCTCGTGGAGCCGTCCCACGGCGGTGTCGCGGGCGGCCTGCGCCCACAGGTCCAGCCAGACCAGCCACTGCCGGCGCTGCTGCGCGGTGCGCGGCGTCTGCAGGGCGATCAGGTGCAGGAGTTCGGTGCGGGCGTCGGGGGCGGCGGCCAGTCCGGCCGCGCGGCGGTCGGTGTCCTCGTCCATGCACCAGCGGACGGCGGCTTCCAGGAGTTCGTCGCGGCCGGGGAAGTGGTAGTGGACGGCGGCCGGGCTGGTGCCGCAGGCGGCGGCGATGTCGGCGACCCGCACGGCGTGGAAGCCGTGCTCGGCGATCAGCCGGACGGTCTCCCGGACGATCTGGAGCGGCCGGCCGCCCTCGGGCACCGCGGCCGGCTCGCGCTCCGGGGGCGCCGCGGGGCGTTCCGGGGCGCCCAGCAGCCAGCCGGTGTCCACTCCGCCCAGGTCGGCGATGCGGACGATCTCGGCGAGGGCGAACCGTCGGGTGCCGCTCAGGGACCGGGAGAGCTTGGAGGGGTCCATCACGATCCGGCGGGCGAATTCCCGATGGCTGCACCCGAGCCGTGCGATCACCTGCCGGACGCGGTCGGTGACGTGTCCGGCGTCGTCGGCGATCCGGTCCCCGGGGTCTGCGTTCATGGCCGGGGACGCTAACAGGGTGTTGAGAACATCGCAACGCCATCAGCGGGCGATCGTAGAGAAAAGTCCTGTTCCGTGGGTATCTGTCGGGCGGCGTTGTGGGAATACTGAGCCGTGAGTCAGTGGTGTTGCGGAGGGGGTGGGCGGCTCCCGCTGGCAGGCGTGGGGCCGGTCGGGGCGGGGCGCGCCGGACGCGGGAACTCGGGGAGGGTGGCGGTGCTGGACAAGCCGCAATACGGGTGAATGTGGCAAAGTGACGGCATGGCTGACCGGGGAGCGAAGCGGCCCACCGTGTCGGTGCCGGACGACTGGCCCGCCCACCCGGACCTGACCCTGGCCCTCAACGGGATGGGCGGCTTCGACTGGGACCTCGACAGCGGGCTGATGCACCTGGATCCGCCCGCACTGGAGGTTTTCGACCTCCGGCCGGCGGAGTACGACGACCGCCCGGCGAGCCTCGGCTCCCGCGTGCCGGGCTACGAGGTGGCCCGGCTCGACGCCCTGGTGGCCCGCGCGCTCAAGGACGGCAGCCACTCCTACGGCGCCTACTTCCGGATCCGGCTGCGCGACGGCGAACTGCGCTGGACGCACGCCCAGGGCAGCATCCGCCGCGATCCCACCGGCCGGCCCCGCCGCGTCATCGGCGTGGTCCGCGACGCCAGCGACGAGTACGCCCAGGCCGCCGAGCGGATCGCGGTCACCGAGGAGCGCCGCCGGCACACCAGCGTCGTCGAGCGCACCACCGCCGCCCTCGCCCACGCCCGCACGGTCGGCGAGGTCATCGGCGTGCTCGCCGATGAGCAGGGGCTGAGCCGGCTGGGCGCCGAGAACGTCATCCTCGGCCTGGTCGAGGCCGGACGGATCCGGCTGGTCTCCGAGGGCAAGGCCGGCAGCTTCGTCCCGGACCTGGAGTACACCCGGATCGGCGACGAGTTCCCGATGAGCGAGGTGGTGCGCACCCTCGCCCCGCGGTTCGTCCACAGCCGGGAACAGTTCCGCACCCACTACCCGCGACTGTGGCCGGCCGTCGAGCCGCTCAACGTCAGCTCCGCCGCGTATCTGCCGCTGATCGCGCAGGGCCGCCCGATCGGGGTGATCGGGCTGTTCTTCGAGCGCGAGAGCGACTTCCGCGACCAGGAGCGCAACGTACTGCTCGCGCTGGGCAGCAGCATCGCGCAGAGCCTGGCCCGGGCGATGCTCTACGACCAGGAGCACGAGATCGCCGCCGGCCTCCAGCAGGCCATGCTGCCGCGCCGGATCCCCGGCTTCCCCGAGGCGCAGATCGCCGTCCGCTACCGCTCCGCGCGGATGGGCCGGGACATCGGCGGCGACTGGTACGACGTGATCCCGCTGCCGGACGGCCGGGTCGCCGCCGTGATCGGCGACGTCCAGGGCCACGACACCCAGGCCGCCGCCCTCATGGGACAGCTGCGGATCGTGCTGCGCGCCTACGCGGCCGAGGGGCACGCGCCGGCCACCGTGATGGCCAGGGCCTCCGCGTTCCTCAACGAACTCGACACCGACCGCTTCGCCACCTGCACCTACGTCGACGCCGACCTGACCACCGGCGCCGCCCGGTTCGTCCGGGCCGGCCACCTCGACCCGATGGTGCGGCACGCCGAGGGCATCTGCCGGCGGCTCCCGGTGGCCGGTGGCCTGCCGCTCGGCATCTCCTCGGAGTTCCGGCTGCTGGACTACCCCGTCACCACCGTCCACCTCGCCCCCGGCGACACCCTGGTGCTGTGCACGGACGGGCTGGTCGAGGAGCCCGGCGCCGATCTGGACGCCGGGCTGCGGCACTTGGCGCGGGAGGTCCGGGACGGCCCGCAGGACGTCCAGCAACTCGCCGACCGGCTCTGCGAGTCGGCGGACGACCGGCGGGGCGAGGACGACATGGCGCTGCTCCTGCTGCGCCGCCTCGGCGCGCCCGAGCACGACACGGCCGGCCGCTTCCGGCAGCACATCGCCCCCTCCGACCCCGCGGGACTCTCCGCCGCCCGCCACATGATCCGCGCCGCGGTCCGCGCCTGGGGCGCCCGCGAACGCGCCGACGAGATCGAACTGGTCGCCGACGAGCTGATCACCAACGCCCTGTTGCACACCGACGGCGAGGCCGTGGTCAACATCCGGATGCCGCACGGCGCCGAACGCCGACTGCGGCTGGAGGTCGAGGACGGGTCCAGCAGCCTGCCGCGCCGCCGGGAACCAGGCGAGGCCGGGGTCTCCGGCCGCGGTCTGCTGCTCGTCGATCGGCTGGCCGATGTCTGGGGAGTGGAACCGCGCGGCGGCGGAAAGTGCGTATGGTGCGAGTTCAACTGCCCCTGACCGGGAAGGCCCTGGCCGACCCCGGCACTCAGCGGGAACGAGCGCCGAGGAATCGGCACGGCCAAGTGAGGACTGCTCTATGGGATCGCGGGCGGAACAGCGCGACAGCGCCCGCCAGTTGGCGGCGCGCCTCGACGCGGAAGGCGTCGGCAACGTGGCGCTGACCTGGGTGGACAATGCGGGCATCACCCGCGTCAAGTCGGTTCCGGCGCCCCGACTGACCGACGTCGTCACCCGCGGTGTCGGCATGTCACCCGTCTTCGACGTCTTCACCTCCGACGACGCCATCGCGGTGTCCGACCACCTCGGCGGCCCCGACGGCGACCTGCGGCTCTTCCCCGACCTGGACCGGCTCACCACGCTCGCCGCGCAGCCCGGTTGGGCTTGGGCGCCGGTCGACCGCTACGACCAGCTGGGCCAGCCGCACCCCGCCTGCCAGCGGCTCTTCGCCCGCCGGATGGTCGACCGGGCGGCCGCCGCCGGCCTGGAGCTGCGGATGGGCTTCGAAACGGAATGGGTGGTCACCCGCGCCCCGCAGGGCCCCGCCGACGCCGCCGCGCTCGACTACCCCTGCACCGGCCCCGCCTACGGCATGGCCCGGGTCGTCGCGCTCTCCGACTACCTCCGCGACGTCACCGAGGCCCTCACCGTCCAGGGCGTCGAGGTGCTCCAGCTCCACCCCGAGTACGCGCCGGGCCAGTTCGAGGTCAGCACCGCCGCCGGCGACCCGCTGCGCGCCGCCGACGACGTCGTCCTGGTCCGCGAGACGATCCGCGCGGTCTCCGCCCGGCACGGTCTGCGCGCCGGATTCGCCCCGTCCGTGGTCGCCGGCGAGGTCGGCAACGGCTGCCACCTCCACCTCAGCCTGCACCGCGCGGGGACGAGCCTGCACCGGAGCGCCGGCGCCGACTGGGGCCTGGCGCCCGAGGCGGTCGCGTTCCTCGCCGGCGTCCTGGACGCGCTGCCCGCCCTGCTCGCCGTCGGCTGCCCCTCGCCCGCCAGTTACCTGCGCCTGCAACCCTCCCACTGGGCCGGGGTCTACCAGTGCTGGGGCGTGGAGAACCGCGAGGCGGCGCTCCGCCTGGTCACCGGCGCCCCCGACGACCCCGACGGCGGCCACGCCGAGGTCAAGACCTTCGACGCCGCCGCCAACCCCTACCTCGTGGTCGGCGCGGTGATCGCCGCCGGGCTGCACGGCATCGACACCGCGGCCCACCTGCCCGCCCCGCAGGCCGGCGACCCGGGCCTCCTCGGCGTCCGCGAGCGGGCCCGGCGCGGCATCGTGCGGCTGCCCGCCACGCTCACCGAGGCCGCCGACCGGTTCGAGAAGGCGACGCCGCTGCGCGAGGCGCTGGGCGACGTGCTGCACGGCGCGGTGCTCGCGGTCCGACGGGCCGAGGAGGCGCACTTCGCGGAGCAGGAGCCGGAAGAGATCGCCGCGGCCACCCGCTGGCGCTGGTGAGGGCCACCCGCGCGGCGGGGCCCGGCGCCCCGGCCCCGCCGCAGTACGGGCCCGACGCCGCCGCGGTGCTGGACGGACTGCCGCCGCTGGTGGACCACCACTGCCACGGCGTGGTCCGCCACGAACCCGACCCCGCGACGTTCGCCGCGTTCCTCACCGAAGCGGACCGGCCGCCCGCGGCCGGCACCACCCACTTCGACACCCAGACCGGCTTCGCGGTACGCCGCTGGTGCCCCCCGCTGCTCGACCTGCCCGCGCACTGCCCGCCCGAGCGCTACCTCGCCCGACGCCGCGAACTCGGCCCGGACGAGACCCGACGGCGCCTGCTGTCCGCCACCGGGATCGGCGCCTACCTCGTCGACACCGGACTCCCCGGCGACCTGACCGGACCGGACGAGACGGCCGCCGCGGGCGGCGCCACCGGGCACGAGGTGGTGCGGTTGGAGGCGCTGGCCGAACGGACCGCGACCGACCACCGCGGGCCCGGCGCGGCGGACGCCGCCGAGGCGTTCCTCGCCGCCCTGGCCCACGCCGTGCGGGCGGCCGCCGAGAGCGCCGTCGCCTTCAAGTCCGTCGCCGCCTACCGGCACGGCCTCGCCCTGGACCCCGCGCCGCCCGGCCCCGACGCGGTGCGCCCGGCCGCCCGCGCCTGGCTCGCCGCCGGCGCGCCCCGGCTCACCGACCCGGTCCTGCTGCGCCACCTCGTCTGGCTCGCGGTCGCCACCGGCCGCCCGCTCCAACTCCACACCGGTTTCGGCGACCCCGACCTGCGGCTGGACCACGCCGATCCGGCGCTGCTCACCGACCTCGTACGGGCCACCGCGGACACCGGCACCGACCTGGTGCTGCTGCACTGCTACCCGTACCACCGGCAGGCCGCCTACCTGGCCGCGGTCTTCCCGCACGTCCACGCCGACGTCGGACTGACCCTCACCCACGTCGGGCCGCGGGCCACCGCGGTGCTCGCCGAATTCCTGGAACTGGCCCCGTTCGGCAAGCTGCTGTTCTCCACCGACGCCTACGGCCTGCCGGAGCTCTACACGGTGGGCAGCGCGCTGTTCCGGACCGCGCTGGGGGAGGTGCTGGGCGGCTGGGCGGCGTCCGGTGCCTGGTCGATGGCGGACGCCCGGCGGGTCGCGGCGATGATCGCCGCCGGGAACGCGCGCCGGGTGTACGGGCTGACGGACGACGGTCCGACGGAGCCCGTCGGGTAAGGGGCGCTCGGCCCCTACGCCTATTCCCCAGCGGCCCGGCGACGTGGTTTACTGCCGCGTGCCACGTACAACGACCTCCGACGAGCCCGCCGATGACCAGGCCGGAAAGTCCGACGAGCCCCGGATACCGGCCCGCGGCCGGATATTCGCCGACCTGACCCCGCTGCGCACCTCGCCCGACTACCGCCGCCTGTGGTGCGGCAACACCGTCTCCTGGATGGGCCAGCAGATGACCGCGCTGGCGGTCTCCCTCCAGGTCTACGCCCTCACCCGCTCCACCTTCGCCGTCGGCCTGGTGGGCCTGTGCTCGCTGGTCCCGCTGGTCGTCTTCGGGCTCTACGGCGGCGCCATCGCCGACACCGTCGACCGCCGCAAGCTGGGCCTGTTCAGCGCCGCCGGCGCCACCACGATGTCCGTGGTGCTGGCCACCGCGGCACTGCTCGGCTACCACCGGGTCTGGCTGCTCTACACCGTCGTCGCCCTCCAGGCCGTCTGCTTCGCGATGAACTCCCCGGCCCGCTCGTCGATGATCCCCCGCCTGCTGCCCACCGAGCAGCTGCCGGCCGCCAACGCCCTGCAGTCCCTCACCTCCAACCTCGGCCTGATGGGCGGACCGATGCTCGGCGGCGTGATCGTCGGCATGTGGGGCTACCAGGCGGCCTACCTCATCGACGTGGTGGCCTTCACCGCCTCGCTCTACGCGATGTGGCGGCTGCCCGCCATGCGGCCCGAGCAGGGCGACGGCCCGACCCGCCGCGCCTCCGTCCTGGACGGCCTGCGGTTCCTCGCCACCCGCCCCAACCTGCGCATGACGTTCTTCTCCGACCTCGCGGCGATGGTGCTGGCCCAGCCGCGGGCCCTGTTCCCCGCGGTCGCCGCGCTCTGGTTCGGCGGCGACGCCAAGACCGTCGGCCTGCTGGTCGCCGCGCCCGCGGTCGGCGCCGTCCTGGGCGGCCTGTTCTCCGGCTGGCTCGGCGGCATCCGGCGGCACGGCCTGGCCATCCTCATCGCGGTGGCGGCCTGGGGTGCCGCCGTCGCCGCCTTCGGCCTCTCCCGGCACCTGTGGCTCGGCCTGTTCTTCCTGGCCGTCGCCGGCTGCGCGGACACCGTCTCCATGGTCTTCCGCAGCACCATGCTCCAGGCCGCCACCCCGGACGAGATGCGCGGCCGCCTCCAGGGCGTCTTCATCGTCGTGGTGGCCGGCGGGCCCCGGCTCGGCGACTTCCTGGCCGGCTCCGCGGCCGACCTGACCTCGCCCGCCACCGCGGTGATCGGCGGCGGCCTGGCCTGCGTCCTGGTCGTCACCGCACTCGGGCTGGGCCGCCGCGCCTTCGCCCGGTACGACGCCCGGGACCCGCAGCCGTGACCTTCAGGGCCGGGCCGGCCCGTCACGGGACCCGGCCCGGCGCCGCGATCCGCCGTGCGGGCCGGCCATAGACGGGCGAGACTCGGGTACGGGGGCCCGTAAGCCACCCGTCGTCCCACCCCGGAGGCCCGTCGTGCAGCGGCAATCGCCCGTCCGCCGTCACCGCACCCCCGGCTGCGACCGGCAGCCCCCACCGATCCCGCCGGACCCCGGAGGCCCGCCGCCCGGTCCGGTCCCGGAGCCCCCGCCCGGCCCCGTGCCGCCCGAGCCGCTGCCCGGGCCGCCCCAACCGCCGGCGCCGCCGGACCCGATCCCCCCGGACCCCTCGCCGGTGCCGCGCCCGCCCGGACCCGATCCGGTCCCGGAGCCGTCCCCGGCCCCCGGACCGCTCTCCCAGGCGTCACCCGGGCACTCCTAGCGCCCGGCCCCGGCGTCCCCGCCCAGCCACCGCAGCACACCGCAGCACACCGCAAGGAGGTGTCGAACATGGCCATCGCCACGGTCAACCCGGCCACCGGCGAGACCCTCAAGACCTTCGACGCGCTCAACGCGGGCGAGATCGAGGACCGACTGGTCCGCGCCGACCAGGCGTTCCAGGACCACCGCCGCACGTCCTTCGCCCACCGCGCCGAACTCCTGCACCGCGCCGCCGACCTGCTCGAAGCCGACCAGGACGGCATCGCCCGCACCGTCACCACCGAAATGGGCAAACCGCTGGCCCAGGCCCGCGCCGAGGCCGCCAAGTGCGTCAAGGCGATGCGCTGGTACGCCGACCGCGCCGAGGCGCTCCTCGCCGACGAGCAGCCCGATCCCGCCGACGTCCGGGACTCCGGCGCGGCCCGCGCGGTGGTGCGCTACCGCCCGATCGGCACCGTCCTCGCGGTGATGCCCTGGAACTTCCCGCTCTGGCAGGTCGTCCGGTTCGCCGCCCCCGCCCTGATGGCCGGCAACACCGGTCTGCTCAAGCACGCCTCCAACGTCCCGCAGACCGCGCTCTACTTGGAGGAGCTGTTCCGCCGCGCCGGCTACCCCGACGGCTGCTTCCAGACCCTGCTGATCGGCTCCGCCGCGGTCGAGGAGGTCCTGCGCGACCCCCGGGTCGCCGCCGCCACCCTGACCGGCAGCGAACCCGCCGGCCGCGCGGTCGCCGCCGTCGCCGGTGACGAGATCAAGAAGACCGTCCTGGAACTCGGCGGCAGCGACCCCTACGTCGTCCTGCCGTCGGCCGACCTGGACAAGGCCGCCCGGATCGCGGTCACCGCCCGCGTCCAGAACAACGGCCAGTCCTGCATCGCCGCCAAACGCTTCATCGTCCACGCCGACGTGCACGACGCCTTCGCCGAACGGTTCACCGCCCGGATGGCCGCGCTGACCGTCGGCGACCCGATGGACGAGGCCACCGACGTCGGCCCGCTCGCCAGCGAACAGGGCCGCTCCGACCTGGAGGAGCTGGTCGACGACGCGGTCCACCAGGGCGCCCGGGCGCAGTGCGGCGGCCGCCGCCCGCCCGACCGGCACGCCGGCTGGTTCTACGAGCCGACCGTGCTCACCGGCATCACCCCGAGCATGCGGATCCACCAGGAGGAGGCGTTCGGCCCGGTCGCCACGCTCTACCGCGTCGCCGACCTGGACGAGGCGATCGCGCTCGCCAACGACACGCCGTTCGGCCTGAGTTCCAACGCCTGGACCCGGGACGCCGCCGAACAGGACCGCCTGGCCCGGGACCTCCAGGCCGGCGGGGTGTACTTCAACGGCATGACCGCCTCCCACCCCGGCCTGCCCTTCGGCGGCGCCAAGCGCTCCGGCTACGGCCGTGAGCTCTCCGGCCACGGCATGCGGGAGTTCTGCAACATGACGACGGTGTGGTTCGGACCGGAGGAGTGAGCCCGCGGGCCCCGACCGGGCCGGTCCGTCCGGCGGGTCAGGGCGCCGCCCACAGGGTCACGGACAGCCGGAAGGTCGGGTTGTCCGCGCTGGCGCCGCTGCTGCCGTCCTCCGCGTCCACTTTGGTGAAGGCCACCTTCGCCACCTGGTTCCGTCCGGTCACCACGCACCACACCGTCCCGACCGGGATCTTCCCGGCGTTGGTGTACGTGCCCAGGGGGCTGCTCTCGGCGGCAGTGCGGCAGGCCGCGGCGGTGTCGGTACCGGCGTCGGCGACGCCCGCCCGGATCGGGCTGCCGTAGCGGCTGTTGACCGTGATGACCGCCTGGGCGCCGTTCATGCCGTTCTGGCAGCCGATGTAGAGGAGTTCGGTGCCGTTGGACGGGTCCATCACGCCGGAGGTGACCGCGGGCGTGTCGAGGTCCAGTGCCTGGGAGACGCTGCCCAGGCAACTCGCCGCGCGCCAGATCAACGGCCGGTCGCGGAAGACGACCTTGGCCGGCGCCGTGCGGTCGCCGGCCTCCGGGGAGGGCGTGCGGGCCGACGGCGGGGGAGTGCCGCCGGGAGTGCCGCCGGCCGCCCCGCCGGAAGCGGTTCGGCCGCCGGCCGTGGGCCCGTCAGCGGCCCGCCCGCCGCTTGTGTCGTCACCCGAGAACACCCCCCGGACCAGCGGCGACGTCAGCAGCAGGGCCACCACCCCGCCGACCGCCGCCGCCACCAGCACCGGACGGTGGCGGCGGGCGGAGCGCGGCTGCGGGACGGGCGCGCCGAGGTCGAACGGCGGTGGGCCGCCGGGGGGCGGGGTGCGCGGCGGGGGCGGCACCGGGCCCGCGGTGCGGGCGGCGCCCGCCGTACCCGGCATCCCCGACGGCCCCCGCAGCAGCACCAGGGACCCCGCCGCCCCGGCCGACCGGCGCTGCGGTCGCGGCAGCCCCCGGGCGTGCAGCGCCCGGTCGACCTCCGCGTGCACCTCGTCGAGGGTGAGCGGAACGGGGGCGGCCAGCGCGTCCAGCAGCGCGCCGGTGAAGGCGGTGCAGGTCTCCCCGGCGGGCGCGTGGGCCGGCGCGGTCCGCGTGGTGGACGTCAGGGTGTAGGTGCCGGCCAGATCGAGTTGGCCGACGGCCAGGCCGGCCGGCTCGCCCATCGCGGAGACCGCCCGGCCCGAGAAGCAGCAGTCCACGACCAGCACCCGGGCCCGCGCCCGGGCCTCGCCGACGTGCCGCTTCACCAACTCGATCGGGACGGCGGTGAAGCCCACCTGGTCGAGGTCGGTGTGCACCAGCCCCAGGTGCAGCAGCCCGGTGTCGTCGAGGATCCCGTGCCCCGCGTAGTAGACCAGGAGCAGTTCCTCGGCCTCCCGCACGGCCCAGGCCAGCGCCGCGCCGACGGCGGACTGGTCGGTGGGGTCGGCCACCACCCGGCAGTGCTCCGGGGCCAGCAGCCCCTGCACCGGGTGGGTCAGGGCCGCCCACAGCCCCCGGAGGTTGCCCGGGACCGACGGGATGTCCGGCAGGTCCGCACTGGTGAAGCGACCGGTCCCGATCAGTACGGCGCGACTGCCGGGCCCGTACGGGAACCACCGGCCGGCGGCTCTCCCACTCATCGATGCCCTCCCCCTGCATGACGAACGGTTCCCGTCATCCTGGCACGATCACCCCGGGCGCGGACCCGGTTCGGCGGGTCGGACGTGCACCGTGCGCCGCGGGGCATCTCCCGTGGGTATTAAGGGAGTTCAGGTTCCGCTTCCGGGCGGGTCGTCCGGCACCACGAACTCGCACCACAGGGCCTTGCCGGACCCCCGCGGCTCGGCGCCCCACCGGTCCGCCAACGCCTCCACCAGGAGCAGCCCCCGCCCGGAGGTCGCCGTCTCGCCGGGCCGCCGGCGCCGCGGCCACTGGCTGGACCGGTCCTCGACCTCCAGCCGGATCCGGCGCGGCGCACCCGGCAGCAGCTCCACCGCGACCAGCGCGCCGCTCTCGGTGTGGGTGAGCGCGTTGGCGATGAGTTCCGAGGCGGCCACCTCCACGTCGTGGGTGACGGCGCCCGCCCGCCACTGGTCGAGCGTGCGGCGCAGCGCCGAGCGGACCTCCGCGGTGCCCGCCGGGTCGGCCTGGTGGACGTGCAGGCGCAGCCGGGGCGTGGCGGCCTCCCCGGGGATCGCGCTCCGGTGCAGCAGCAGGAGCGCCATGTCGTCGTCCGAGCCGGGCTCGGCCCACAGGTGGTTGGAGAGCCGGTCGGCGAGCGCGTCCAGTGCGGCGGGCCCGGAGCGGACCGCCGCGGAGAGCGCGTCGATCCCGGCCGAGATGTCCTGGCCGGGCTGCTCGACCAGGCCGTCGGTGCACAACAGCAGCGTCGAGCCCGGCTCCAGGAACAGCTGGGTCTCCGGGAAGTGGTCCTGCCCGAAGGCGGTGGCCAGCCCCAACGGCAGCCCGCCGCGGACCTCCGGCCAGTCGATGTGCCGGGAACTGTTGCAGATCAGCGGGCCCAGATGGCCGGCCCGGGCCAGGTGCAGCGCCCCGGACTCCAGGTCGGCCTGGACGTAGGTGCAGGTCGCGAACCGCTCGGTCTCCAGCTCCGCCAGGAAGCGGGAGGCCCGCACCAGCACCGTCTCCGGCGGGTGGCCCTCGCTGGCGTAGGCGCGCAGCGCGATCCGCAGCTGCCCCATGACCGCGGCGGCGTGCGTGTCGTGCCCCTGGACGTCGCCGACCACCAGGCCGGTGCGGCCCTGCGGCAGCTGGATCACGTCGTACCAGTCGCCGCCGACGTCCCGGCCGACGCTCGCCGGGTGGTAGCGGACGGTGACCTCGCCGCCGGCGATCGGCGGCAGCCGGCGCGGCAGCATCGCCGCCTGGAGACCGGTCGCGAACTCCCGCTCCTGGTCGAAGAGGGTGGCCCGTTGCAGGGACTGCGCCACCACGCCGGCCAGCGCCAACGCCAGGTTCCTGGCCTCCGCCGACTGCACCGCCGGCTCGTGGTTGAACAGCCCCAGCGCCCCGAGGACGGTGTCCTGCGCGATCAGCGGCAGGAAGGCGGCGCTGCCGGTCGGCAGCACGTCCACGTACGGGCGCAGCCGCGGGTAGCGGGCGATCAGCTCACCGCGGGTGCTCAGGAAGCTGGGCCGCCGGGAGCGCACCGCCTCGGACAGCGGCAGGGTGTCGTCCAGCCACGAGTTCATCATGTCGGCGGGCACCTCGCCGTCCAGCCCGGCGGTGGCGATCACCTCGAACCGGTCGTTCGTGACCAGGCCGAGGACCAGCGCGTCCGCGCCGAACCGGCGGGCGCCGCCGGCGCCGGTCAGCACCCGCGTCACGTCCTTCACCGACAGGGCGCGGGCCAATGCCGCGGTGGTCTGCTGCACCATCACGGTCTGCCGCTGCCGCTCCTGCTGGAGCGAGCGCAGCAGCGCGGAGTCGGCGAGTTCGCTGGTCGCCTCCCGGACGATGCCGATGATCCGGTACGCCACGCCCCGGGCGTCGTGCAGGATCCGGCCCTGGGAGTGCGTCCAGCGCCGCGTCCCGTCCCGGCACTGGATCCGGAAGTACGCGCCGTAGGAGGAGGTGCCGTCCTGGAGGGCCTGCGAGACCGCCGCGTCCAGGCGCAGGCCCTCCTCCGGCGGCACCCGGGAGATCAGGGACATCGGCGCGCCGTCGTACTCGCCGGGGCGCAGGTCGAAGACCTCCATGGCACCGGGGTCCAGGTCCATGAACCCGCTGTCCAGGTCCCAGTCGAAGGTGCCCATGCGGTTCAGCGACAGGCGCTCGCGCAGGCCGATCGGCTCGTGGTGGGACACCCCGGGTGCCTCCTCCTCGACGCGGGGCGTGGCCCGGTCGGCACGGGGGTCGTAGCCCTCCGCGGAGGGGTCGGGGGGCCGCTCGGCCATGCGAACACCTTAGGCGGGGCCCACGGGCCCCGCATTCTCGGCGGCCGTGACCCGCGGTGCGGGGTGTTGCCGCACGTCACGGCCGGGGTATGGGCGACGGCCCGGGCGGTCGGTCGGGCCGTCTGCCGCGCCGGGGCGGATGCTAGGCGGTCGCCGCGGTCCGTGCCGCCGCGGCGACCGGCCGGGTGCTGTGCGTCCGGTGCGCCAGCGTGGCCCGCCGGGTCGGCACGTCGACGGTGTAGGCGTCGACGGTCAGCCGGGCGGCGGACGCCTTGAGGACCATGAAGCCGTGCGCGGCGAAGTCCTGCCAGGCGGCCGGGTGGTCGAAGTGCGCCTTGCCGTCGCCGGTCTTCGCCGACGCCCCGCACACCACCTGCCGGGTGCCGCCGGTCCGGGCCGTCGGTTGAAGCACCTGGAGCGTGTGGTCGTGGCCGGACAGGATCAGGTCGGTCCGCCCGCAGACCACCTGCTCGTAGAGGTCCTTGAGGTGGACGCCGCTGGTGTAGTTGCCGACGGTGAACCCGTCGTAGGCGCCGGCGCTGCCGTGCTTGCCGTTGTTGAGGTACGGGTGGTGGCTCAGGACGACCTTCCAGCGGGCCCGGGACGCCCGCAGCGCGCCGTCCAGCCAGGCCCGCTGTTCGCGCATGTACGGCCCGTCCCAGTGGTAGTACGGGTCGAGCTGCACGACGTAGGACGACCAGGGGATGGTGTCGAGGACGAAGAACTCCACCAGCGGGCGGGCGGCCGGCAGCGGCACGCTGTAGTAGCGGGCGGGCATGTACCAGCGCCGCGACCGGGTGGCGTACAGCACCTCCCGGTCGCCGCGGGACGGGTCGCCGCCGCTGCCCGGTATCAGCCCCGAGCAGTCGTGGTTGCCCAGCACCATCAGCCACGGCACGTCGATGCCGGCGTTGGGCTTTTCGAACTTGTCCTGGAACTCCGCGTCGTGGTCCGACTCCGGGCCGTTCTCGTAGAGGTTGTCGCCCAGGCCGACCGCCAGTCCGACGCCCTCGGTCCGGCAGACGTCCCGGGCGGCGGCCGCCACCGCGTACTGGGCGTCGTCGCCGGTGCCCGCGTCGCCGGTGATCAGGACGGCGAACTCGCCCTTGCCGTTGGGGTGTTCGGGGAACGGGAGGGAATCGACCGGACCGCCGGAGCGGGGCGCGGCGGCGGCCGTCCCGGCGCCGGTGGGCAGCACCGCCAGCGCCGCGCCGGCCAGCGCCGTGCCCAGCAGCGCCCGGCGCCCCACGTATCCGGGGACCCGGCCGGTGGTCCGCGGATACGGTCCGCCGGCGGGTGCCTGAGGGCCGGTGCGCAGCCACTCCTGCTCCGTCAAGTCCGCCCGGGGCGGGATCAGTTCGTCATCGCACATGGCTGGTTTTCTCTCACGGCGGGCCGGGCCGGTGGTGGCGGAACGATGAAGCGCGCGTGGACGTATGGCGATCAGTGGGCGTCGTCCGCCGCCCCGTGCCGACCGGCGCCCGCCGCGAACCGCGCCGCACCCGCCAGGCCCTGGGCCAACACGGCCTGTCCGTGGCGGAGTTCGGCGGCCATCGCGCTCTCCTCGTCGCGGCCCTCCTGGTCCAGCAGCGACGCCCGGTCGCTGCGCAGGCACGCCTGCGGGAGCCGCGCCAGCTCCGCGGCCAGCCGCTCCGCCGCGGTGCGGGCGGTGCCGGTGGGCACCACCCGGTTGACCAGCCCGATGTCGAGGGCCTCCGCGGCCGGGACCGGGCGCCCGGTCAGCACCAGGTCCATGGCCCGGCCGGCGCCGATCAGCCGGGGCAGCCGGACCGTGCCGCCGTCGATCAGCGGGACGCCCCACCGCCGGCAGAACACGCCGAGGACCGCGTCCTCCTCGGCCACCCGCAGGTCGCACCAGAGGGCCAGTTCCAGCCCGCCGGCCACCGCGTGCCCGGCGACCGCCGCGATCACCGGTTTGCCGAGCCGCATCCGGGTCGGGCCCATCGGCCCGTCGCCGTCCGGCGCGACGCGGTTGCCGTGCGCGGTGCCGACCGCCTTGAGGTCGGCACCGGCGCAGAACGTGCCGCCCGCGCCCCACAGCACCGCCACCCGCGCCTCCTCGTCGGCGTCGAACGCGCGGAAGGCATCGGCGAGTCGGCGTGCAGTCAAGCCGTCCACGGCGTTGCGGGCGGCGGGCCGGGACAGCACCACCGTGGTCACCGGCCCGGCCCGCTCGACCCGCACCGCGCCGTCGTCCTCCTGCGGCATCAGCCGGCGTCCCGGCAGGTCCGGGCGCCGCCGAGGATCCCGTCGAGGTCGGCGTCGGGCGGCAGGGTGCCGAAGGCGTGGCCCCACTCGCCGTCCAGCCGGGAGGTGCAGAACGCGTCGGCCACCGCCGGGGTGCCGTGCCGCACCAGCAGCGACCCCTGGAGGACCAGTGCCAGCCGTTCGGCCAGCGAACGGGCCATCAGCTGCGCCCGCCCCGGGTCGCCGAGTGCGGCGAGCATCTTGCGCAGGCCCGCCACCGCCGCGTCCAGCCGGCGGTCGGCGCCGGCCGCGGCCTCGACCTCGGTGAAGTAGGCGTCCAGCGCGGCCGGTTCGCGGGTCAGGGCGCGCAGCACGTCGAGCGCGGCGACGTTGCCCGAGCCCTCCCAGATCGACAGCAGCGGCGCCTCCCGGTACAGCCGGGGCATCCCCGAGTCCTCGACGTAACCGTTGCCGCCCAGGCACTCCAGGGCCTCCGCCGCGTGCGTACTGCCCCGTTTGCACACCCAGTACTTCCCGGCCGCCAGGGCCAGCCGGCGCAGCGCCGACTCCCCGGCGTCGCCGGCCTGCGACCGGTCCACCGCGGCCGCCAACCGCATCCCCAGCACGGTCGCCGCCTCCGACTCGACTGCCAGGTCGGCCAGGACCGAGCGCATCAGCGGCTGCCGGTCCAACTCCCGCCCGAACGCCCGCCGGTGGGCGGTGTGGTGCAGCGCCTGCCGCAGCCCCGCCCGCATCCCGGCCGCCGAGCCCAGCACGCAGTCCAGCCGGGTCACGTTCACCATCTCGACGATGGTCCGCACCCCGCGGCCCGGCTCGCCGACCGGCCAGGCGACGGCGTCCTCGTACTCGATCTCGGACGAGGCGTTGGAGCGGTTGCCGAGCTTGTCCTTGAGCCGCATCAGCCGCATGCCGTTGCGGGTGCCGTCCGGCAGCACCCGCGGCACCAGGAAGCAGCTCAGCCCCTCGTCGGTCTGCGCCAGGGCCAGGAACACGTCGCTCATCGGGGCCGAGGTGAACCACTTGTGGCCGGTGAGGCGGTAGCTGCCGTCCCCGGCCGGCACCGCCCGGGTGGTGTTCGCCCGGACGTCGGAGCCGCCCTGCTTCTCCGTCATCGACATGCCGGCGATCAGACCGTGCTTGGTGAGCGGGGCGCGCAGGCCGAAGTCGTAGGTACGGGCGGCGAGCAACGGCTCGTACTGCGCGGCGAGTTCGGGCGCCGCGCGCAGGGCGGGCACCGCGGCGTAGGTCATCGAGACCGGGCAGCCGTGGCCCGGCTCGGCCTGCGACCAGACGTAGAACTTGGCGGCGCGCACCAGGTGCGCCCCCGGCCGGGCGTCGGTCCACGGCGCGGCGTGCAGGCCGTGCTCCACGGCGGTGGCCATGAGCTGGTGCCAGGCCGGGTGGAACTCCACCTCGTCCACCCGGTGGCCGTACCGGTCGTGGGTGTGCAGCCGGGGCGGCTGCTCCTCCGCCCAGCGGGCCTGGTCCTGCACCGCGGCGGAACCGGCCAGCGCGCCCAGTTCGAGTACCTCCGGCTCGCCCCACGCGCCGCCGTCCCGCCGCAGCGCCGCCAGGAGCGCCGGATCGTCCGCGGCGCTGAAACCCGTCAGCGGTGGGGCCTGGTTGGTTACTTCATGGGTGACGGTCATGGTCCGACGTTACAGATTTCCTACGACCGACGGAAGACCGTAAGACCGGGCGTGGCGCCGGACCACCACCGCCCCAGCCACCTCCCGCCCCAGCCGCCTCGCGGGTACGACTTAGACTTCCCGGACCCATGAACGACGCCCCGCTCGCCCTCCGCCCGCTGACCGCGCGTTCCGTCGTGCTGAGCACCCTCCTCGGCCACCACCCGCCCCGGCTGCCGGTGCGTGCGCTGGTGCGGGCCGGTGAGCTCTTCGGCATCGCCGAGGGCACCGTCCGGGTCGCGCTCTCCCGGATGGTCGCCGCCGGTGACCTGCGACAACAGGACGGCGGCTACGCACTGACCGCGCGGCTGCTCGCCCGCCAGGCCCGACAGGACGAGAGCCGGACGCCGCGGACCCGCCCGTGGCACGGTGCGTGGGAGATCGCCGTGGTCACCGCGGACGGCAGCCGCCCGCCCGCCGAACGCACCGCGCTGCGCCAGGCGATGGCCGGGCTCCGGCTCGGCGAGCTGCGCGAGGGCAGCTGGCTGCGCCCCGCCAACCTCGACCGGCCCCGCCCGGCGGTGACCACCGCGCAGTGCACCTGGTTCACCGGCGCCCCCGACGGCGACCCGGCCGCGCTGGCTCGGGGCCTGTGGGACCTGGCCGGCTGGGCGGCGCACGCCCGGGACCTGCTGGCCGCACTGGACCGCGCCGCGACGCCCGCCGAGCGCTTCACCGTCGCGGCGGCCGTCCTGCGCCACCTCCTCACCGACCCGCTGCTACCGGAAGCCCTGCTGCCGGAGACCTGGCCGGGTGCCGCGCTCCGCTCCCGCTACGACGCCTTCGAGGCCGAATTCCGGGGCCACCTGACGCACTTCCTCGCCCCCGCCGACGGGTAGTGCGCTTGCCCCGCGCACGTGCCACCTCACGGGTGCGGCGCTCCCCGCCCCCCGCGGACGGCGGGTCGGCCGGGCGGAGGGGCGCACGGGCGGCGCGGTGACGCGCGGGGATGCGGAGCACACCGGCACGGCCGGGGGCGCACGGGGCGGGCCACCCCGGGCCGGGCCGGTGCGCCGGGCCGGCCCGGTCCGCGCGCCCGGCCGCCGCGGGCCGCACGACCTGCCGCCTTCCGGCGAAACCCGGGTCGGAGCACCGTCCCGCCGGCCGTGCGCGGTGTGTGCGGCCCCCGCCGCGCGCATGCCCCGAGGCCGGCGGACGCACTGGGCGTGACCCCGCGGAGTCGAACGCGGGGGCGATCGCCGTCCGACCGGGCACCCGGGGCACGCGGGGTGCGCCCCTACCCGTCGGGTCCCCGCGCCATGCGGAGGATTTCGTCCCCCTTCCGGCGGCGAGGGGGCAGACCGGCCGCCGAAAGCGCTACCGCGCGCTCTCCCGGTGGCGACGCGGCCCGTGGTTGTCTCTTCCTCGTCGAATTCGACCGGCCCGGAGAAAACCAACCGACGATCCAGATTCCCAAAACTCGCCGAAAACGCTGACATCTCTGCGCGCCCACCGAAATACCGGAATCTCCGGCATTCGAAAGTGAGCGACACACCAGTACGCACAGCAACAAGCGACGGGAGCACGCACATGGAAACTCAGCAGGTACCGGAAACGCACGAATCGCCGGAACCGCAGGACTGCCGGGCGGCGGAAGAGCGCCAGCCGGCGGACCGGGCCGTCCGCGGCGAGGCACTGCGCGGCCGGGGGGCCCGGGGCGTCACCGCGGCCGCCGTCCTGCTGGCCGCCGGCGCGCTGGGCGCGGTGTCCGAAGAGCCGGCCGAAGCCGTCAGCAGCGGCACCTGGGACCGCCTGGCCCAGTGCGAAAGCGGCGGCAACTGGCGGATCGACACCGGCAACGGCTTCTCCGGAGGGCTCCAGTTCGGCCACTCGACCTGGCGGTCCTACGGCGGCGGGAGCTACGCGCAGCGCGCCTCCCGGGCCTCTCGCACCCAGCAGATCCAGGTCGCCGAACGCGTACTCGCCCGCCAGGGCTGGGGCGCCTGGCCCGCCTGCTCGGCCTCGCTGGGGCTGAGCGGCGTTCCCCGCGGCGGCGGTGCGCACACCCTGCCGGCCCCCGAGAAGGCCGGGCCCAAGCGCACCCACGGCCGGTACCCCACCCACCAGGAAAAGCCCTACAAGAAGGAGCGGCATCGTCCTTCCGGGGGCACCGTGGTGGTCAATGCGGGGGACACCCTGAGCGGCATCGCCAACGTACACGGAAAACCCTGGCGGGAAATCTACCGGCAGAACCGACAGGTCATCGGTGGCGATCCGAACCTCATCTACCCGGGCACCCGACTTCAGGTTCACGCGACCGGTACGAGGTGATCCGCGGCGGCTGACGAGCCGTCTCGGTAATTCCTCGAACGGGTAAGCGCGACGAACTCGAAGAACGAAATCGGAAGGGCGTCACGGATCGTCCAGCGGTTCTGTGAACGGAATTTCCGGGGGGATTTCGGGGGGAATGCTGGGGGGATTCCGGGAGTCGATGTCCGAGCGGGAGGCAGGCCGTCCGCGGCGCCGCGGACGGCCTGTCCACCTGTGGATCTAGGGGCGCCGGACCCGCCGCCGGATTTCGTAGGCGGCCAGGACGACACCCAGCGTGAGCAGGCTCAGCCAGAACTGCGCCCGGCTGTCCGGCAGCACCGCCATCGCCCCGATCACCAGCGCCATCAGCGCCACGGTCAACCGGCTGAGCCACGGGAAACCCCACATCCGCAGGGTCAGCCGCGCCGGATCGTCACGTTCCAGTGCGCGCCGCATCCGCAACTGCGCCACCGCGATCGCCAGATAGACGAACAGGGCAATGGCGCCATAGGAGTTGATGAGGAACGTGAAGACGACATCGGGCGAGATCCACGCCGCGACCACCGACAGATATCCGACCGAGGTGCCGGCCAGCAGCGCCCGCCGCGGCACCCCGCTCGCACTGAGCTTGGTGAAGCCGCGCGGCGCATCGCCGTTCCGGGTGAGCGCGAAGAGCATCCGGGACGAGGTGTAGAGCGCGGAATTCAAGCAGGAGAGCACCGCGACCAACACGATCGCGTTCATCACCGTGCCGGCCGCCGGCACCGCCAACCGGTCCAGCACCGCCGCGTACGGGCTGACCTCGATCGCCTTCGACGTCCACGGCACCACCGCGACCACCAGGAAGATCGACAGCACGTAGAACGCCACCACCCGCAGCACGATCGACCGGATCGCGTCGGCCACCGCCCGCTCCGGCTCGACGGATTCGGCGGCGGCGATGGTGACGATCTCGGCACCGGTGAAGAAGCCCACGCAGGGCACCACGGCGGCCAGTACCGCGCCGACGCCCGCCGGGGCGAAGCCGCCGTGCGCGGTGAGCAGCGCCAGCCCGCCGGTCGAGTCGGGCCACAGTCCGCACACGTAGAGCGCGCCGAGGAAGAGGAACACCACGATCGCCACGACCTTGATCGAGGAGAACCAGTACTCGAACTCGCCGTAGGAGCGCGCCGACACCATGTTCGTCGCCGTCAGCAGCGCCATCAGCACCAGGCTGACCGCCCACAGCGGGGCGCCGGGCAGCCACAGCCGGATGATCCGGCCGCCGGCCACCGCCTCCACCGCGACCACGATCACGAAGAAGTACCAGTACAGCCAGCCCACGGCGAACCCGGCCCGGTGGCCGAGGGTCTCCCGGACGTGCGCGTAGAAGGAGCCCAGCGCCGGGCGGGCCACCGTCATCTCGGCGAGCATCCGCATGATCAGCACGGTCAGGCCGCCGGCCGCCAGGAAGGACACCACCGCGGCCGGCCCCGTGGACCGGACCACCACCCCGCTGCCGACGAACAACCCGGCCCCGATGACCCCGCCCAGCGCGATCAGCTGCATGTGCCGGCGTTTGAGCCCCTGCCGGAGCCCGGCGCCGGCGGCGTCCGCGCTCGGGGCGGTCGGCTCCGGAGGCCGTGCCAGGGCGTCGGAGGCGGTGCCGGCGCCGGATGCTGTGGATCCCGTACTCATGGGGCGCGACGCTAACGCGCCAATCCTGCGGGCCTGTTGCCGCAGTGTTTCGGCGTGCCGGTGGTGCGGAGCCCCCGCCGGGGTCCCGGGTCAGCGCGGCAGTGCGCAGACCGCCACCGGCGCCGCGAACGGCTCGCCGACCCGGACCAGCGCCCCGGTCCGGTCGTCCACCGCGAACACCGTCACCGACCCCGACTTCTGGTTCGCGGCGAACAACCACCGCTGGTCCGGCGAGAACGCGATCTGCCGGGGGAAGTCGCCGCCCACCGGCACCGTGTCCAGCAGCCGCAGCCGGCCCCCGCCCGCCGTCACGGCGTACCGGGTCAGGCTGTTGTGACCGCGGTTGGCGAGGAAGGCGAACCGGCCGTCCCGGGTCACCAGGATCTGCGCCGGGTAGCTGACGCCCGGGCCGGTCCCGGTGGACTGCGGCTCCCCGGGCACCACCCGACCGCTGCCCGGGTCGTACCCGCACACCACCACCGTGTTGTCGACCTCGTTCGCCAGATAGGCGTACCGCCCCGACGGGTGGAAGGTCAGGTGGCGCGGACCGGCGCCGGGCCGCAGCGCCGCGGCCGCCACCTGCGCGAGCTTCCCGGCCCGCGGGTCGAGCCGGTAGGTGTAGACGGTGTCGTTGCCGAGGTCCACGGCCAGCACGTACCGGCCGTCCGGCGCGGTGACGACCTGGTGCGCGTGCGGTCCGCTCTGCCCGGGGCCGGGCGGCGGCACGTCGTGCACGACCAGGTCGGTGCGCGGGCCCAGCGCACCGCTGCCGGCGTCGATCGGGTGCACGGCCACGCTCCCCGACAGGTAGTTGGCGCTCAGCAGCCACCGCCCGCCGGGGTGCACCGACAGGTGGCACGGCCCGGCCCCGCCGGTGGGCCGACTGCCCAGCACCACCGGTGCGCGGCCGTCCCCCGGCAGGGCGACCGCGGTCACCGCGCCGGCCTCCTGCTCGTCGACCGCGTAGAGCGTGCGGCCGTCCGGCGCCAGCGCCAGGTACGACGGATCGGCGACGCCCGGGATCACGCCCGTGGCGGTCAGCGCGCCGGTGTCGGGGTCGTAGCCGGCCAGTCCGATGCCGCTGCCGCCGCCCGGCTGCGAGGTGTACGTCCCCAGGAACAGCGGGTGCAGCCGCCGCGGGCCCGACCGGGCCCACGCGCGGTCCCGGCCCGGCCCGGCCACGGGCCCGACCGCACCCCACGCGCCCGCCCCGAGTGCCCCGAGCGCCCCGACGAAACGCCGCCGGCCGACGCCGGCGCGCGCTCCGACCGTCTCCTCCATGCCACACCTCCGGTGTCGTGCCCGCCAGGGTGGCCCGCCCCGCACCACCCCGCAAGGGCCCCGCATGTGACGACGCGTCAGGGAAGATCCCTACCCCCGACCCCGAGAACCACGTACATCCCGGTGATGACCCCCACCCCCACGCGTAGCACTCCAGTCGTACGCGACAACCCATACGCGGACGGATTCGCCGCACCCCCCGCCTTCCGTACGTTCGTGGACAGGCAAACGCATGATCGAAAGGCCACGGATTGATGTACGGCAAGGCATTCGCCCCGGAGTACCAGGGTGAACTGGGCTCGGCGCTGAGCGTGAACTCCTCCTACGAGGAGGTACTGGCCACCGCCCACCGGACACTCGCCGCAGCGGACACCGCGCTGGACCGCTCCAGAGCCCAGCTGGCCGTCGCCGAGGCCAACCGGAGACTGGGGCGGGTGGACGCGGCGGGCACCGCCTGGCGCGCCGCCTACCGCGGCGGCCGGACCGCCGGCGATCCGGCCGCCATGGCCTGGGCCCTGTGGAGCGGCGGCACCCTCGCCCGCCAGTGCGGCACCCTGGCGCTGGCCCGGCGGCTGCTCACCCACGCGGTGGCGCTGGCGCAGACCGGCGGCGACCGCCTGGCGCACGGCTACTCCCTGGCCGGCCTCGCCGAGACCGGCCGCATCCAGGGCGACTACGCCGCCGTCGCCGAACTGCACGAACAGCTCCTGGAACAGGCCCGGGCGCACGGCGAGGCCCGGCACATGGTCTGGGCGATGTCCGGCATAGCCCAGATGCACCGCAACACCGGCGACCACCGCAAGGCGCTGGAACTCTTCGAGGAGTCCGCCCGGATCGCCGCCGCCGCGGACGACTTCCGCGGCCGGGCCTGGTCGTTGCGCGGGGTGGCCGACGTGCTCTCCGTCCGCGGCGAGCCGGACCGGGCGCTGACCCTGCTGTCCGAGGCGGAGGCCATCTGCCGCACCATGGACCTGGCCGGTGCGCTCGCCTACAACCACAAGATGCGCGGCAACGTCCTCTACCGCGCCGGCCGCTACGCCGAGGCCCGCGACACCTACACCCTCGCCCTGGACGAGTTCCGCGCGATGCAGGAGCCGCGTGGCGAGGCGCTCTCCCGGCTGGGCCTGGCCAAGTCCCGCGCCCGACTGGGCCGCGCACCCGCCGGCACCCTCGCCGAACTCGACGTCCTGGAAAGCGACTTCAAGCGGATCGGGCTGCGTCACGCCCGCGAGATGGTCATCGCCTTCCGGACAGAGTTGACCGCGACACCGGCGGCAGGAACTCCCGCTCAGCGCTCCGGTGCCACCACTCGCCGGTCTCCCGCAGTTCCCGCCAGGTCGTGAAGCGGTAGCGGAAGACCCGGGCCCGCACCCGGGCGGGCGGCAGGTCGGGGAAGGGGTTGTGGCGCAGCAGCCGCAGGGTGTCCCGGTCGTTCTCCAGCAGTCGCGCCGCGAACGGGACGAACCAGGAACGGGCGTAGGCCGGCGAGAGCGCCGCGAACCACATCAACCAGTCGAGCCGCAGGTGGTAGGGGGCGAACTGACGTGGCAGGCGCCCCGGTTCGCCGGGCTTGCCATGGAACTCGTAGGCGTGCCACGTCGTTTCGGGCCCGGACACGGTGTCCGCGGTGCCCTCGACGACGATCTCCCGGCGCACCCGGGTGATGCTGCCGAAGGCGCCGTAGGAGTTGACCAGGTGCAGCGGCTCGTACGAGGTGTTCATCAGCTGGCCCCGGGACAGCAGGTTGCGGGCCGGGCGGTAGCTGAGCGCGAGCACGCCGACGGCGGCCGCGGTCACCACCACCACGAACCACACCGGCGGCGCACCCGGTGCCGGCGGGGGGCCGGCCCACAGCGGGGCGGCGGCGGACAGGGCCAGCGCGATGGTGACCCAGTTCAACCAGGCGAAGTTGCCGGACAGCACCAGCCACAGCTGGGTGGCGGCCATCCCCAGGGCCGCCCATCCGGCCACCGGTTGCGGCGTGAACAGCAGTACCGGCAGGACGAGTTGGGCGACGTGGTTGGCGGCCGTCTCGACCCGGTGCAGCGGTTTCGGCAGGTGGTGGAAGAACCAGCTGAGCGGGCCCGGCATCGGCTGGGTCTCGTGGTGGTAGTAGAGGCAGGTCAGATCGCGCCAGCAGCGGTCCCCGCGCATCTTGATCAGCCCGGCGCCGAACTCCACCCGGAAGAGCAGCCAGCGCAGCAGCCACATGACCAGCACCGGGGGAGCGGTGTCGGCGTTGCCGAGGAACACCGCCAGCGCCCCCGCCTCCAGCAGCAGCGTCTCCCAACCGAACCCGTACCAGGTCTGCCCGACGTTGACGATCGACAGGTACATCGCCCACAGCACGGCCCACAGCACCATCGCCGCCCACAGCGGCACCGCGTCCGCCGCCCCCGCCGCGACCGCCGCCGCCAGCGCCGCCCCGCCGCCGGACCAGAGCGCGAAGAAGCGGTCCGAGTAGTGCAGCTGGAAGACCGAGGGGGACAGCCGGAACGGCACCCGCGCGGTGAACGCCGGGATCGGCAGCATGCCGCGGGCCCCCAGGAGCGCCCGGAACTGGCGCGCCGCGGCGAGGAACGCGACCAGGTAGAGCACCGCGAGCAGCCGCTGGAAGACCAGCCGCCCCAGCCATGAGCCCGGATCCGAGAACCATTCCACCCGCCCATGGGTAGCACCGCGGCCGCCGCCGCGGGGACGCGGCGCGCGGACGGGCACCCGGCGGGGATCGGGACGACCTTTCCACCCTACGGAAGGGGTGGCGCCCGGCAACCGGTGTCCCGCGAACGCGGCGCGGAAGAGGGGTTGACGGCCGTTCGGGTGAATGACGATGCGTGTTCGTGCGCCCCGGCGTGGGCCCTGGCGCCGGGCGGCCGGCCCGTGTCCCCGAGACCTGCCGTTATCGCCGCAAAAAGTCGAGCGGCACCCCCGTGGCGTCGATATTCTGGAAGGCGACGGACGACCCTCCTGGGAGACGCCAACACCATTGGCCCGTCGCGGGAACGCCACACACCCTGGCCGACCTCCCGGTCTGTGAAGCAAGGCGCCACCGCGTCGGAACCAATACCTCGATGAAGGAGTGCGTGGTGGCAGTGCACAAGGCTCAACACAAGCAGCCCCGTCTGAAGCAGGGCGAGCGCCCCGGGCGTATCAAGGAAGTCCGCAACCTCGAAGCCTGGGACCGCTGCGCTCCGGTGCGCCTGGCCGGCTGCGAGGAGGATCCCGTCGAAACGCACATCGTCCGCGGCATCGACTGACCCCGCCGGGGACGGCCCGCCGGCCCCGTCCCCACCGGGGGGCGGGGCCGGCGGGCGTCACCGGAACTCCGCCGATCAGGGCCGACGGCCGAGCAGGCAGAGCAGCCGGGTCAGGTCGTCCGCGTCCGCCGGGGGTTCCACCGGCGCGGCGAAGAACCCCGACCCCGCCAGGGCCTCCGCGTACGGCTCGACCTCGCGCAGCGCCGCGGTCACCAGGTGCGCCGGCACCCGCTCGTCGGCACCGATCGCCCGGGACAGGTCCCAGGCGTGCACCACGGCGTCGGCGGTCAGTTGGGTGCAGTACGCGTCCGCCGGCGTGGTGCCGTAGGACAAGTGGACCGAACGGTGCAGGGCCCCCGGCGCGGCGAACGCCGACCGGGCCGCGGCCGAGGCCCGGTCCCACGCGCCGACCGGGTCCTCGCCGAGCTGGTCCCCGTCGAAGTCCCCGTCCACCTCGGCGATGGTCGCCCCGTCCCGCACCAGGCGCGGCACCCACAGCTGCTCCGCCGTGAGGTGGTTGACCAGGTCGAACACCGACCACTGGGTGCACGGGGTGGGCGCCTCCCACTGGTCGTCCCGGACGGCGTGGACGCGGGCGCCGAACAGCGTCAACGCCTCGTCGTGGGCGCGCAGGACGTCATTGTTGGCCATGGTCCCGAGGATAGGAGCGGCCACCGGCGACGGCGCCCGGTGCGGGGCGATCGGAGCACCGCGCCGGCCGCGCGGGGATGGCGCGCTGCGCTCTGGTGGGCACCCGGCGGGTGGCTGTTCAATGGGCCGGACCGGTGTGCGCCGGTCCTGGCCGCTCCCTGCTGGAGGCACCATGGAAACCGTCGCACCGTCCGCCGCCCGCGCCCCCGCCATCCGCTGCGCGGGCCACGAACGCGGCTACCCGGAGTTCTTCGACCGCGCCGCACGGATCGCAACGGGCCTGGCGGAGCTGGGAGTCGGGCCCGGCGACCGGGTCGCCGTGGTCCTCCGCAACGAGCCCGCCCACCTGGAGATCACCACCGCCGCCGCCCAGCTCGGCGCTTGCGCCGTCCCCGTCAACTGGCACTTCCGCGCGGACGACCTGCGCCACGTGCTGGCCGACAGCGGCAGTGCGGTGGTCTTCGCCCACACCGACCTGCTCGACGCGGTGGGCGCGGTCCTGCCCGACGGGGTGCGGGTCGTCGAGGTCGCGGTGCCGCCCGGTGTGGCGGCCGCCTGCGGGACCACCGCCCCGCCCGTCACCGGCCGGCACCCCGTCCTCGACGACTGGCTGGCCGGGCGGGCGCCGCTGGCCCGGCCCGTCGCGGCCCGACCGCCCACCGTCATCTACAGCTCCGGAACGACCGGCCGCCCCAAGGGCGTCCTGCGGGAACCGGTCGGCCCGGAACGGCTCGCCGAAGCGGTCGCGAGCTTCCTGGAGTACTTCGCGGTCGCCCCCGGCGGCCGGACCCTGATCCCGGCCCCGCTCTACCACGCCTCGCCCAGCCAGCACGCGGTCCTCGCGCTCGCCGCCGGCCTGGACGTCACGCTGATGCCGCGGTTCGACGCGGAGGAGTTCCTGCGGCTGGTGGAACGGCACCGCATCGAGCAGGCCCAGGTGGTGCCCACCATGTTCGTCCGGCTGCTGCGGCTGCCCAAGGAGGTCCGGGAGCGCTACGACCTGTCCTCCCTCACCTCGGTGGTGCACGCCGCCGCGCCCTGCCCGCCGCACATCAAACACGCCATGATCGACTGGCTGGGACCGGTGCTGCGCGAGTACTACGGCGGCAGCGAGACCGGCGCGGTGACCTGGTGCGACAGCGCGGAGTGGCTCGCCCACCCCGGAACCGTCGGCCGCGCCCAGGGCACCTGCGAGGTCCTCGTCCTCGGACCCGACGGGGAGCCGCTGCCGCCCGGCGCCACCGGCGAGATCTACGTCCGGCCCGCCGAGAACTGGCCCCGCTTCAGCTACCTCGGCGACCCGGACCGGCGGGCCGCCATGGAGGCGCCCGGCCGGCCCGGGCACGTCAGCATCGGCGACATCGGCCACCTCGACGAGGACGGCTTCCTCTACCTCAGCGACCGCCGCAACGACCTGGTCATCTCCGGCGGCGTCAACATCTACCCGGCGGAGATCGAGGGGTGCCTGCTCGCGCTGGACGGGGTGCGGGACGCGGCGGTGTTCGGCATTCCCGACGAGGAGTTCGGCGAGGCCCTCGCCGCGCACCTGGAGACCGAGGCCGGGGTGCTGCTGACCGCCGCGGAGGTCCGGGCGCACGTCGCCGAGCGGCTCGCCGCGTACAAGGTGCCCCGGGCGGTGGTGTTCGAGGAACTGCTGCCGCGCGACGAGTCCGGCAAACTCTTCAAGCGGCAGCTGCGGGACCCCTACTGGGAGGGGCACGGCCGCCGGATATGACCCGGCGGCCGCCGCCCGCGCTCAGCCCGCCATCGCGTCGAGCACCGGGACCAACTGCTCCTCCTCGTACGTGAGATGGGCCTCCAGTTCGTCCGTGAGGCGCTCGACCTCGGCGCGGACGTCGCCCGGGGCCGCGGACGGCTCGGCCAGCACCCGTTGCAGTGCGTCCAGGAGCGCCGCGAGGGCCCGGTGCTCCTCGTCCAGCCGGTCCAGCACCGGGGCGAGGTCCGGCCGGTGCCGGCGGAGCGCGGGGAACATCCCGCGGTCCTCGCCGGTGTGGTGGTTGTGCAACCCCTGGCACAGGGTCAGGCAGTTGATCCGCAGTTGGGCGCCGAGCACGCTGCCCGAGGCGGCGAACTCCTTGCGGAGGGTGGCGATTTCGCGGCGGAAGGCGTCGTGGACGAGGGCGATCGTCTGCCCCGGCGTCGCGCCGGCGAAGCGCGGCGGACCGGCCTCGACCGACGTCAGGGCCACCACCGGGATGGTGCGTCGGGTCTTCGCCTGGTAGTCGGCCCAGCCCGGGTCGGCGTCCACGGCGCGGGCGAAGACCCGGTCGCGTTCCTCACCGGCCAGCACCTCGGCCGCCGCCTCGTAGGTGAAGACCCCGGTCTCGACGGTGACGCGGGGGTGGGCGCGGAGGTTGTGGAACCAGTCCGGGTGGTGCGGTGCGCCGCCGGCCGACGCGATCACGAGGATCCGTTCGCCGTCGGGGAGGTACCCGACCGGGGTGGTGTGCCGGGTGCCGCTCCGGGCACCGGTGGTGGTCAGCAGGATCAGCCGACCGCCCTCGAAGGGGCCGCCGACCCGGCCGGCGTTGGCCCGGAACTCGTCGATGACCTGCTGGTTGAAGTCATGGGGCATGAAGGGTCCGTCTCCAGGAACGAGGTGCCCGGCGCAGGGGCGCCAGGGCAGGGGGAAGCGCCCACGCGACGGCGGCGGCGCGGCGCGGCAGGGCGCGGCGCGGCGGCAGGCGTGGTGCGGTGCACAGAAGGCTGCGCGGAGCGTTCTCGCGCAGTGAAGGAAATGGCGCGCCGTGCGCGCGGGGGAGAGGCAATCGGGGGCGGGCGGGTCTCGCACCCGCCGCACGGTCACGAAGTGACCGGGTGCCTCACTCGCTCATGGCCCATGGCCGACCCGGTAGTCACGCCGCCAACCGTACGGGCACGCACGTGCGAAGGCAATTCCCGAGCCGCCCGCACCGCTCGGCCCCACCGCCCTCCGCCCCTTCTGCCGGCGGGAGTTGGCTGCCCCGCCCGGCATGCCGACGACCGGTACGCCGGCCACCCGCCGGGCCCGGAGAGCAGCGGCACCGCGCTCTGCACCTACGCCCGCGCCGCCGCGGTCCGCACCGGCGTCGTCCCGCGGGCCGCTACCTCCCGGTGGTCGCCGGTGCCGGGGCGGTGATGGTGGCCACCGCCGTCCACCCCGACGGCTTCCTGGGCCACGTCCAGAGCGTCGGTGACCGGCCGGCGTCGGGCCGGCCGGTCATGCGCGACTCCACCGCCGACTTCGAGGTGGGGTGTTGCTCCTGGCCGGCATCGAACTGGCCGCACTGGGCGGCCGGTCGGCGCCGGTCGGCCGGTCCGTCCGCCCGTTCCGCCGTGCGCGCGGCGGAACGGGCGGACGCCGGGGCCGTCAGTCCGCCGGGCCGTTCGGGACGATCTGGAGCTTGCGGCCGGTGCCCTGCCGGAAGGTCTCCAGGGCGGTGGCGTACCCGTCCAGCCCGAACCGGTGCGTGATCATGGTCTCGGCGTCGATGACGCCCTTGCCGAGCAGTTCCACCGCGCGGCCGTAGCTGTGCAGGATCGCCATGCTGCCGACGATCCGGATCTCGTCGTTGTAGATCCGGAACGGCGAGAACCGCGCGCTCTCCTGGTCGGGCGCGCAGCCGAACTGCTGGAAGGTGCCGCCGCGGGCCGGCCGGGTCAGGCCGTCCTCGATGGCGCGGATGTTGCCGGTGCAGTCGGTGACCACCTCCCAGCCGCGCGGGTGCGCGTCGGCCAGCGCGTCGGCGTGGGTGGCGACGGCGTCGGCGCCGAGCTTGCGGGCCACCGCGAGCCGGTCCTCGTTGACGTCCACGACCGAGACCGAGGCGGCGCCGGAGCGCTGGGCGACCTGGAGGTAGAGCAGGCCCATGGTGCCGGCGCCGTAGATGAGGAAGTTGTCGCCGAGCTTGGGGGCCACGAGGTCGAAGCCGCGCACGATCGTCGACAGCGGTTCGATCAGCGGCGCGTGCGCCAGCGACACGCCCTCCGGCAGTCGGTAGCAGTTGCGGACCGGCACCGCGACGTACTCAGCGCAGGCGCCGTCCTGGGTGATGCCGATGGTGCCCCAGCGCTCGCAGAGGTTGCCGCGGCCGATGGCGCAGAAGTGACACGCGCCGCAGTAGATCGCCGGATCGGCCGCCACGGCGTCGCCCTGGGCGAACTCCGTGACGTCCGCGCCGACCGCGACCACCTCACCGGCGAACTCGTGCCCGGGGATCACCGGATAGCGGGTCGGCCCGAACTCGCCCGCCAGCATGTGCACGTCGGTCCCGCACAGCCCCGCCGCCGCGACCTTGACGACGACCTCGCCGGGGCGGGGCGTCGGGTCCGGGACGGTGGTGACGTCGAGCCGGTGCGGTTCCTCGATGACTACTGCGCGCATGGCCGTGGCCGCCTTTCGGGAGGGAGGAGGGTGGGGGAGCGGGGGAGCGCGGGCGTCGGACTCAGGCCGCGCGCAGGTTGCGCGATTCGACCTGCTTGATCTTCTCCACCTTGGGGGCCGAGCGGCCACCGGCGAAGTCGGAGTCCAGCCAGTGCCGCAGGCAGACCAGCGCCGCCTCGACGCCCATGGTGCGGCTGCCGAAGCAGGCGATCTGCGCGTCGTTGGACTTGCGGGCCCGTTCGGCGCTGTAGCTGTCGGGGATCTGCGCGGCACGGATGCCGGGGACCTTGTTGGCGGCGATCGCCATGCCGATGCCGGTGCCGCAGATCAGCACCGCGCGCTCGTGCTCGCCGCGGGCCACGCTCCGCGCGACGCGCTCGGCGACGTCGGGGTAGTCCTCGGTGGCGTCGGCGCTCAGGTCGGTGACCGAGTGGCCGTGCGCGGTGAGGTACGCGGCCATGGTGTCCTTCATGGCGGTGCCGGCGTCGTCGGCGCCGATCGCGATCGGGTACGTACGGGACATGTCGGGCTCCAATTCGGGCTCCACTGTGGGTTCCTGAGGCGGGGTGGGACGCGGGGTCAGCCGCGGGCGATCTCGTCGAGGACCGCCCGCAGGCCCGCGGTGTCGTGGGCGAGCCGGCCCAGGAACAGCCCGTCGACGGCACCGGCCAGCTCGCGGTAGGTGCCGGGGCCCGCGGTCCCGCCGTAGATCAGCCGACCGCGCACGTCGTGTGCCCGCAACGCGCCCCGCAGCGCCGTGGCGACCGCGCGGACGTGCCGGGCGGGTGCCGGTGCGCCGGCTCCGATCGCCCAGACCGGTTCGTAGGCGACGATCACCTCGCTGCCCGGGGCGGCACCGGCCAGGGCGGCCCGGACCTGGGCCAGCGTCTCCTCGGCGGCCGCCGCCGGGTCCGCCGCGTGCCGCTCGCCCGCACAGATCACCGGGATCAGGCCGGCCGCGGTGGCGGCCCGGGTCTTGGCGGCCACGATCTGGTCGGTCTCCCCGAAGTGGCGGCGGCGCTCCGCGTGGCCGACCTCGACGTAGCGGGCGCCGGTCTCGGCGAGCATCCCGGCCGAGACCTCGCCGGTCCACGCGCCCCGGTCGGCCCAGTGCACGTCCTGGGCGCCGTAGCCGACGCCGGTGCCGGTCAGCAGTTCCCGGGCGTCCGCCAGTGCCGGGAAGGACGGCAGCACGAAGAGGTCGACGGGGCGCGGCAGGTCGGCCAGCACCTCGCCGAGGGCGGCGACCTCGGCGAGCCAGGCCCGGGTCTCGGCCAGGCCGAAGTACAGCTTCAGCGAGACGCCGACCAGTGGGCGGGGTGCCGCGTGGACCGCGGTGCCCGTCGCGTTCTCAGGAATCACGTCGCTCATGATGCATCCAACAGAATCACATGTGAAGTTCTCAATTCAAGACGTGAACTTCACGAGATGTCTGTGATTTTTGCGCGCTTCCGGGGAACGCACGCCAGCCGCCGCCCGGGCACCGGCCAGGGCCGGTCACCCCCTGATCGCCGCCGCCCGCACCCCGCTAAAGTCGCCTCACCACGACAGACCAGGGCAGACCGGCGCGGACGCCGCCGCCACGGGTTCCGGGGGCGCCGCCCCGGGGGGAGGACGAACCGCGAGATGAGCCGCCGTTCGCAGGGATTACTCGGCATGTGGGCCGAGGCGCAGCGCCAGCAGCAGCGCCGGGCGGAGGTCGCCCACCGCGCGCAAGTGCAGCAGCAGCGGGAACAGGAGCGACAGGCCCGCGCCGCCGAACGCGCCATGGCCCGGATGCACCGCGAGCGGCAGACGGCCTACCGCCGGCAGCGCGAGGCCGACGCCCGCCGCCGCACCGAGGAACTCGACGCCCGGGTCACCGCCCTCACCGACCTGCTCGCCGCCGGCTGCCGGGCCCCCGCCTTCAGCGCCGCCGCCCTGCTGCGCCCCGAACGCATCGAACCGTTCGCCCCCGGCGCGTTGGCCACCCCGGTGGTCATGCCCGACCCGGCCCGCTACCAGGTGCCCACCGGCGGCCTGCGGTCCGGCGCCCGCCGCGACCGCGACCAGCAGGAGGCCCGCGCCCGCTACGAACAGGACTGGTACGCGGCCCAGTCCGCCGAGTCCCGGCGCCAGGCCCAACTGGCCGCCTACCGCCAGCAGTACGACCAGTGGGCGGCCGGCGCCCTGGACGGCATCCGCCGGCACAACGCCGGCGTCCGGGAACTGCTCGCCGGCCTGCGCGCCGGTGCCGCGGACGCCGTCGTCGAGTACTTCTCCGCCGCCCTGTACTCCGGCACCTCCTGGCCCGAGGGCTTCCCCCGCCAACTCAGCGCCGGCTACGACACCGCCGCCCGCCAGCTCGTCCTGGACTGGGAACTGCCCGGCTACGACGTGGTCCCCGCCGTAAAGGCCGTCCGCTACCTGCCGACCGCCGACGAGGAGCGGGAGACCGCCCGCCCGACGGCCCAGTGCCGGGCGCTCTACCGCGACGTGCTCGCCCAGAGCGTGCTGCTGGTCCTGCGCGACCTGTTCGCCGCCGACACCTACGGCGCCCTGGACTCGGTGGTGCTCAACGGCTTCGTCGACGACGTGGACCCGGTCACCGGACGCCCCGCCACGCTCTTCCTCGCCACCGTCCAGGCACCCCGCAGCGCCGTCGAGTCCTACCACCTGTCCCAGGTCAGCGCCCTCGACTGCCTCACCGACGGGCTCCGCGGCCAACTCTCCGCCCGCCCCGACCAGCGCGCCCCGATCCGTCCCGGGCGGCGGCCGGACGACATCGCCGGCGGTGCGGTGGTCTCGCACGGCACCCACGGCGATCCGGACCTGCACGAGATGGACCCGCTCGCCTTCGAGCAGTTGATCGCCGAGCTGTTCCGCGCGATGGGGATGGGGGCGGTCACCACCGAACGGTCCGGCGACGGCGGCATCGACGTGGACGCCCTGGACCCCGACCCGATCCGCGGCGGCAAGATCGTCGTGCAGGTCAAGCGCTACCGCAACACCGTCCCGCCGACCGCGGTCCGCGACCTGTACGGCACCGTCCAGTCCGAAGGCGCCAACAAGGGCGTGCTGGTGACGACGTCCCAGTTCGGGCCGGGCGCCCACCGCTTCGCCCAGGGCAAGCCGCTCACCCTCATCGCCGGCCCGGAACTCGTCGACCTGCTCGGCCGGTACGGGCTGCGCGGCCGCCTCGGTCCCGGCGACGGCCGCCCCGACGCCCCGGAGCCCGCCGACCCGGCGCCGGACCACACCACCCTCGCCGTGAACTGGTCCGGTGCGGCCGCCCTCGACGTCTGCGCCCTGGTCTGCAAGGGCACCGCCGTGCTCGACGACGACCACTTCGTCTTCTTCAACAACCCCGCCACGCCCGACGGTTCGGTGCGGATGCTGGCCGGTGTGACGGAGGACCGGGCGGCGCTGCGGGTGCGGTTCGCGGACCTGCCGCCGGCCGCGGACCGACTGGTCCTGGTCGCCGCGGTCGACCCGGAGAGCGACCCGGACGCCGATCTCGGCGGCTTCACCGACGCCCGGATCCGCCTGCTGGACGCCGCCGGGAGCGAGCGGGACCGGCTGCCGGTCTCCGACGGGCGGCCCGGCGAGCGGGCGCTGGTGCTCGGCTCGTTCCGCCGGCGCGGCGGCGACGACTGGCACTTCGTCCTGGGGGGCAGGGGCTACCCCGGGGGGCTGGCCGAGCTGATCGGCGACTTCGGGATCGAGGTGGCCTGACGGCGGTGGCAGCGCCCCGGGCCGACCGGGGCCCGGCCCCACCGCCCGGTCAGCCCTGCCACAGCCGGGTCAGGACCTCGTTGACGACGTCCGGCCGGTCCTGGTGCGGCATGTGGTCGGTGCCCGGCACCTGCACGTGGCGGGCGCCGATCATCTCGGCGAGGTACTCCCCGCAGGCGGCCAGCGCGTCCCCCACGAACTCCCGGTACGCGGCGTGCGCGGTCTCCCACGTCCCGTTGACGACGGTCTTCGGCATCCGGGCCCGGGCCAGCGGCGCCAGCGGGATCTGCGCGTCCCAGACGGGCCGTTCCCGCATCGCGGTGCGCACCGCCCGCAGGACGCGGGGCGTGAACTCCGGCAGCCGCATCCCGTACGCCTCGGTGGACTGCCGCAGGTACTCCTGCGGGCTCACCTCCCCGGTCCCCTCGGCGCTCGCGTACGCGGCCCGGATCCGCTCCACCGCCGCCCGCACCACGGGGTGCGCGGCGGCGGTGCGCAGCGGCGACGGCTCGATCAGGGTGAGCGACTGGACGGCCTCCGGTCGGGCCGCGGCGGCCAGCATCGCGGCCGCCGCGCCGTACGAGTGCCCCACCAGGTGAGCCCCGCCGCCGAGCAGCCGGCCGAGGTCCTCGGCGTCCAGCGCGTAGTCGCTGCGCTCGACGTCGGGGCTGTCGCCGAAGCCGCGCCGGTCCACCAGTTCCAGCCGGAACGCCTCGGCCAGCGGCCGCTGCGCCGCGAAGCAGTCCGTTCCCCAGCTCATCGTGCCGTGCACCAGCAGCGCCCGTGGAGCGCCGGGCAGTGCCTCGTCCCACACCGTCACGTGAAGCGGTTCCTCATTCATACCGGGCCACCCTAGGGGCGGCGGGGCGCTTCGGCCCGCCAACCGGCCGGGGGAGGGGGCGTGTTGCGAGGGATCGGCGGACAACGCCTGCCCGAAGGAGATGAGTTGTGCGCGCGACGGCGTCGGGAGCCCGCCGGTACCGGGGCGGGGCGGGGCCCGTCGGCCGCCGGGCCCCGCGGGTCGTGGCCCTCCGGGGAGGCGGGTCCCGGGCGCCGGTGCTCGGGCCTGTGACGCTCGGGCGTGCGGTCTGTGCGGTCTGTGCGCCTCCGGTACCGGGGCCGTCCGAGGGACAGCGCCGGACACCCCGCCGTGCGGTCATATTCCGACGGGAAGTGACTGATATCTGTCGGACATGAGCGCGTTCACCCGGTATGCGACGGCGGTGCTGCTCGTCGGGCTGGCCGTCGGCTGCGGCGCCCGGCCGGACGACCCGCCGCGCGCCCCCCGATCCACCCCGCCGTCCGCCGAGCGCCGCCCCGACCCGCCGGCCCCGCCCCACCGCGCCCGCCCCGCCGACGCGGCCCCGGCCCGGTCGTTCACCCTGGTCGCCACCGGTGACGTCATCCCCGCCCACCCCGACGTGCTCGACACGGCGCGGGACGACGCGCCGGTGGACGGCGGCTACGACTTCCGACCGATGCTCCGCGGCGTCGCCCCCGTCGTCACCGGCGCCGACCTGGCGCTGTGCGACCTCGAAGCGCCGCTCGGCCCGCTGGGCGGCCCGTTCACCGGTTACCCCGAACTCCAGGCCCCGCCGCAGATCGCCACGGCTCTGAAGGCCACCGGCTTCGACTCCTGCGCCACCGCCTCCAGCCACGCCCTCGACCAGGGCGAGGAGGGCGTGCGCCGGACCCTGGAGGCGCTGGACACGGTCGGCCTGCGGCACACCGGTACGGCCCGGAACCCCGCCGAGGCCGCCCGCCCCGCCCTGCTGCGGGCCCCCGGCGGCGCCCTGGTGGCCCACCTGGCCTACACCTACGACGCCGAGGGCGGCCGGCCCCCCGAGGACGCGCCCTGGATGCTGAACCCGCTCGACCCGGCGCGGATCGTCGCCGACGCCCGGGCCGCCCGCCGGGCCGGCGCCGACGTGGTGGTCGTCAGCCCCTACTGGGGCACCGAGTACCGCACCGCCCCCGACGCCCGCCAGCTCCGGCTCGCCCACCTCCTGGCCGCGGCCCGCACCGACGGCCGCCCCGACATCGACCTGATCGTCGGCAGCCGCGCCCACACCCCGCAGCCCTTCGAGAAGGTCGGCGGGACCTGGGTCGTCTACGGGCTCGGCGATCAACTCGCCGGTGTGATGACGCAGGCCCGCGGCGACTGGGGCGCCGCCGCCCGCTTCCGGTTCGCCCCGCCCGCCCGACCCGGTGGGCGCTGGCGGGTCACCCGGGCCGAGTACGTCCCGCTGCTGACCGACGTCGGTCCGCCGGTGCGCGCCCTCGACCTCACCCGCACCCGCGGCCACGACGACGTCCGGAAGGAGATCGACCGGGCCGTGCTGAGCCGCGGCGCCGCGGACGACGGGCTGGTGCGCCGCCGCTGAGCGGCGGTCCGCGGCGCGGGCGCCGACCGGCGAACCGGCCGGACCGTGGTCCTCCGGTACGGTCCGCCCGCGCGGTGTGAAACCCTGGTGAAAGAGTGACGACCCCGCCGACGACCGGATCGGCCAGGCCAGGAAAGGACCGGAGGGCAGTGAGCGAGAGTGCGGCCGTCCGGCCCCGTAACCCGCGGGGGCAGGGCGAGCGCCTGCGGGAGGAGCTGCTGCGGGCGACCGAACGCCTCCTGGAGGAGGTCGGCAGCGAGGACGCGCTGTCGCTGCGTGCGGTGGCTCGGGAAGCCGGCGTCGCCGCGCCGAGCATCTACCGGCACTTCGCCGACAAGACCGAACTGGTCTGGGCGACCCTCGAGGTCAGCTACGAACGGCTGGCGCACGCGATGACCGACGCCGCCGCGCAGGCCGAAGAGGACGACCCGGTGGCCCGGCTCCGCGCCCAGCTGCGGGCCTACTGCCGCTACGCCATAGAGCACCCCGCGAACTACCGCCTGCTCTACGAGACCCGGCAGACGCCCGTCGGCCCCGAGCGGCTCGCCAGCCACCCGGCCGGGCTGCTGGTCCGCAGCTGGCACCACGCGCTGACCGCCTGCGAGGAGGCCGGCTGGCGGGTGCGCGGTTCGCGGGCCGAGGCGCCGTACCTGCTGTGGTCGGCGGTGCACGGCCGGGTGATGATCTGGCAGGTCATGCCGAGCCGCAAGGACACCAGCCGACTGGACGGGTTCGTGGAGGAACTCCTCCAACTGCTGCTGGAGCACTGACCCCTCCCCGGACCCTTCCACCCCTCTCTCTGAGGCCCCTGAGGCCCCTGAGGCCCTTGAGGCCCCGGCCGCCCGTCGGCCGGGGCCTCACGCGTACCCGCAGGCGGGCGAGGAGTGTTCCGTTCGTCACGTTCCACGGAAATCCCCGAGGCGTTTACCCGATCATTACGGATGTAAGTTTACGGTTGTTAGGCGATGGATCGACTCATGGCGCACACCCGACCGGTGTGCGCGCGAGGAGCGAGATGACCGAGATGACCGACACGACAGTTCCCGCCGCCCCGGCACCGCTGCCCGTGGAACCCCCCAGCGGCTGCCCCTTCGACCCCCCGGCCGAGTTCGGCGCCCTGCGCACCGAGGAGCCGATCTCCAAGATCTCGCTCCCCGACGGCAGTTGGGCCTGGCTGGCCACCCGCTACGCCGACATCCGCGCGATCCTCGGCGACACCCGCTTCAGCTCCGACACCACCCTGCACGGCTACCCGCTCAGCGGCATGACCGGCGGCGGCAACCAACAGAACCGCGGCTTCATCCGCATGGACCCGCCCGAGCACACCCGGCTCCGCCGGATGGTCACCCGCGAGTTCATGGTCAAGCGCGTCGAGGCGCTGCGCCCCGAGATCCAGCGCCTCACCGACGAGCTGTGCGACGCCATGGAGCGCCGCGCCGGCGAGCCCGTGGACCTCATCGAGGCGCTCGCCCTGCCCGTCCCCTCGCTCGTCATCAGCCTGCTGCTGGGCGTCCCCTACGACGACCACGACGTCTTCCAGCGGCTCACCGGCAAGCTGCTCTCCCGCACCATCGCGGAGCCGGCGCGCGAGGCCGCGCGGGGCGAACTCCGCGACTACCTCGACGCGTTGGTCACCGCCAAGGAGAAGGAGCCGGGCGACGACATCCTCGGCCGGCTGATCGTCGAGCAGCAGCGCACCGGCGAGATCACCCACGACGACGTCGCCGCCTTCGCCGCCCTGCTGCTGATCGCCGGGCACGAGACCACCGCCAACATGATCGGCCTCAGCGCCCTCACCCTGATGCAGGACCCCGGCTCCGCCGAGCGGCTCCGCCAGGACCCGACGCTGATCCGCGGCGCCGTCGAAGAACTGCTCCGCTTCCACAGCATCATCCGCAACGGCCCGCGCCGCGTCGCCACCACCGACATCGAGATCGACGGACAGCTCATCCGCGCCGGCGAGGGCGTCGTGGTGGCCGTCCCGTCCGCCAACCGCGACGCCACGGTCTTCGCCGACCCCGACCGCCTCGACGTCGGCCGGGCCAACGCCCAGCACCACGTCGCCTTCGGCTACGGCATCCACCAGTGCCTCGGCCAGGCCCTGGCCCGGGTCGAGCTCCAGGTCGTGATAGCCACCCTGCTCCGCCGCTTCCCCACGATGCGGCCCGCCGTGCCGGTCGAGGAGATCCCGTTCCGCACGGACATGGCCATCTACGGCTGCCACGCCCTGCCCGTCACCTGGTGACCGGCCGCACCGGCCGCACCGGCCGACCCACCGCCCCCACCGACCCCCACGGAGCCACCGCCATGAAGATCACCCTTGACGCCGACAAGTGCTGCGCCGCCGGCCAGTGCGTGCTGATCGCCCCCGAGGTCTTCGACCAGCGCGACGAGGACGGCGTGGTCGTCCTGCTCGACGCCGCACCCCCCGCCGAACAGCACACCGCGGTCCGCGAGGCCGCCGCCATCTGCCCCGCCGCCGTGATCGAGGTGCAGGAATGACGACCCGCCCGATCGCCGTCGTCGGCGCCTCCGCGGCCGGGATCACCGCCGCCGAGGCCCTGCGCCGGGCCGGCTGGACGGGCCCGCTGACCCTGATCGGCGACGAACCCCACCTCCCGTACGACCGGCCGCCGCTGTCCAAGCAACTGCTGCACGGCGCCTGGGAACCAGCGCGGCTGATGCTGCGCACCGCCGAGCAGCTCGCCCCGCTCGACCTCGACCTGCGGCTCGGCACCCGGGCCACCGGTCTCGACGTCGCCACCCGCACCCTCACCCTCGACGACGGCCAGCGCCTGGCCTGCGCCGGCGTCATCATCGCCACCGGCGTGGCCGCCCGCACGCTGCCCGCCGCCGACGGCCTCACCGGCGTCTTCACCCTGCGCACCCTCGACGACGCACTGGCGCTGCGCGACCGGCTGTCCGGCGGACCCCGCCGGCTCGTCGTGGTCGGCAACGGCGTCCTGGGCTGCGAGGCCGCCGCGGTGGCCCGCGAGCTCGGACACGAGGTCACCCTGATCGGCCGGGAAACAGTCCCGATGGCCGCCGCCGTCGGGCCCGGCATGGGAGAACTCCTCGCCGACGAGCACCGGGCCCGCGGCGTCCGGCTGCTCACCGGCGAGGTGGCCGCCTTCGAGCCCGCCGACGCCGCCGCGGACCGCCCGGTGCAGGTCGACGGCGTCCGCCTGGCCGACGGCAGCCGGCTCCCCGCCGACCTGGTGCTGCTCGCCATCGGATCCGAGCCCGCCGTCGGCTGGCTGACCGACCCGGCACTGGACACCACCGACGGCCTGGGCTGCGACGCGTACTGCGCCGCCGCCCCCGGGATCTACGCCGCGGGCGACGTGGCCCGCTGGGAGCACCCGGCGCACGGCCGCCCGCTCCGCTTCGAGCACCGGATGAACGCCACCGAGCAGGCCATGGCGGCCGCCCGCAACCTCGTCGCCGAACTCACCGCCGAAGCCGTCAACGGCACCGCGGAAGCCGCCGGAGACGGTGCGCAGCCGCCGGAGCGCCGACCGTTCGCCCCCGTGCCGTACTTCTGGTCCGACCAGTACGGCCTCAAGCTCCAGGCGTACGGCCTGACCACCGGCGCCGACCAGGTGGAGACCACCGTCCTGGACCGGGACGCCCGCCGCGCCGTGGTGCTCTTCGGCCGCGCCGGCCGGGCCGTCGGCGTCCTGGCCTGCGCCCTGCCGCCGCGTCAACTGCGGACGCTGCGCGCACTGGTCGCCACCCCCGTCCCCTGGGAGGAGGCACGCGACCGGCTCCGGGAGGCCACCACCGCCGGCTGACGTCCGCGCCCGCCGCGCACGGGTGCCGTGCGCACCGCGGACGGTGTCCGATCATGGAGGGATGACCGACTCGTACGTCCGGGTGCGCGGCGCCCGTGAGCACAACCTCCGTGGCATCGACGTGGACATCCCGAGGGACGCGCTGGTCGCGTTCACCGGGGTGTCCGGATCGGGCAAGTCCTCGCTCGCCTTCGGCACCCTCTACGCCGAGGCGCAGCGCCGCTACTTCGAGTCGGTCGCCCCGTACGCCCGGCGACTGATCCACCAGGTCGGCGCGCCCAAGGTCGAGGAGATCAGCGGGCTGCCGCCGGCCGTCGCGCTGGAGCAGCGGCGCTCCGCGCCCACCTCCCGCTCCTCCGTCGGCACCGTCACGACCCTCTCCAACACCCTGCGGATGCTGTTCTCCCGCGCCGGCGACTACCCGCCCGGCAGCACCGGGCGGCTCGACTCCGACGCCTTCTCGCCCAACACCGCAGCCGGCGCCTGCCCGGAGTGCCACGGACTGGGCACCGTCCACCGCGTCACCGAGGACTCCCTCGTCCCCGACCCGTCACGCTCGATCCGCGACGGCGCCGTCGCCGCCTGGCCCGGCGCCTGGCAGGGCAAGAACCTCCGCGACATCCTCGCCACCCTCGGCCACGACGTCGACCGCCCCTGGCGCGACCTCCCGGCGGCCGACCGGCACTGGATCCTGTTCACCGACGAACAACCCGTCGTCACCGTCCACCCGGTCCGCGAGGCCGGCCGCATCCAACGCCCCTACCAGGGCCAGTACATGAGCGCCCGGCGCTACGTCCTGCACACCTTCGCCGACTCCAAGAGCGAGACGCTGCGCAAACGCGTCCGCCAGTTCCTGACCGCCGAGCCCTGCCCGGTGTGCGACGGCCGGCGGCTGCGCCCCGAGGCGCTGGCGGTCACCTTCGAGGGCCGCGACATCGCCACCCTCGCGGGCCTCCCGCTCGGCGCCCTCGCGGAGCTCCTCCGCCCCACCGCCGCCCGCCCCGGCGACGACCCCGCCCCGACCCTCGCCCGCGACCTGGTCGCCCGCATCGAGGTCCTCACCGAACTCGGCCTGGGCTACCTCAGCATGGACCGGCCCGCCCCCACCCTCTCCGCCGGCGAACTCCAACGCCTGCGCCTGGCCACCCAACTGCGGTCCGGCCTCTTCGGCGTGGTCTACGTCCTCGACGAACCCTCCGCCGGCCTGCACCCCGCCGACACCGAAGCCCTGCTCACCGTCCTCGGCCGCCTCAAGGAAGCCGGCAACACCCTCTTCGTCGTCGAACACGACATGGACGTGGTCCGGCGCGCCGACTGGCTCGTGGACATCGGCCCGCGCGCCGGGGAGCACGGCGGCCGGGTGCTGCACAGCGGCCCCGTCGCCGCCCTCGCGCACGCCGAGCACTCCGCCACCCGCCGCTTCCTCTTCGCCGCCGAACCGCCGCCCGCCCGCACCCCGCGCACCCCCACCGGCACCCTGACCCTGCACGGCGTCACCCTGCACAACCTCCGCGACCTGGACGCGGCCTTCCCGCTCGGCGTCTTCACCGCCGTCACCGGCGTCTCCGGCTCCGGCAAGTCCACCCTGGTCACCCGGGTCCTGGCCGAGGCCGTCCAGGACCGCCTGGGTGCCGCGGCCGCCCGACCGGACACCGACGAGCCCGGCGACGACCACGACACCGGTCCGGCGGTGCGCGCCCGGCTCACCGCCACCACCGGCCTGGACACCGTCGACCGCCTGGTCCGCGTCGACCAGAAGCCCATCGGCCGCACCCCGCGCTCCAACCTCGCCACCTACACCGGCCTGTTCGACGCCGTCCGCAAGGTCTTCGCCGCCACCGACGAGGCCCGCGCCCGCGGCTACACCGCCGGCCGGTTCTCCTTCAACGTCCCGGCCGGCCGCTGCGGGACCTGCCAGGGCGAGGGGTTCACCGCCGTCGAACTCCTCTTCCTGCCCGGCACCTACGCCCCGTGCGCCGACTGCCACGGCGCCCGCTACAACCCCGAGACCCTCCAGATCACCCACCGCGGCCGCACCATCGCCGACGTCCTCGGCCTGACCGTCGACGACGCCGCGGAGTTCCTCGCCGACGTCCCCGCCGCCGCCCGCAGCCTGCGCACCCTGAAGGACGTCGGCCTCGGTTACCTGCGCCTCGGCCAGCCCGCCACCGAACTCTCCGGCGGCGAGGCCCAGCGCATCAAACTCGCCGCCGAACTCCAGCGGGCCCGCCGGGGCCACACCCTCTACCTCCTCGACGAGCCCACCACCGGCCTGCACCCCGCCGACACCGAGGTGCTGCTGTGCCAACTGCACGGCCTGGTCGACGCGGGCAACACCGTCGTGGTCGTCGAACACGACATGGGCGTCGTGGCCGGCGCCGACCACGTCATCGACCTCGGTCCCGGCGGTGGCGCGGAGGGCGGCCGGATCGTCGCCGCCGGCACTCCCGCCGAGGTCGCCGCGGCCCCCGGCAGCCGCACCGCCCGCTATCTCGCCCGCTACGGGGCCCGCCGGGACCGTTCTTGACGGTCCGCTAATGTACGCGGGTCAGATCACCCCGCGGTTCCGGCACACGGCGGCCGCGGCACGACGAAGGGGCACCACCCGTGGCAGACATAGAGCAGGCCAGGGCCACGTTCGCGCGGTTCGACGCGGACGGCGACGGCCGGGTCACGCCGGACGAGTTCAAGCACGCGATGGCCGAGATGGGCGACCACCTGGTCACCGGCCCGGTGGCCGAAGCGGTCATCAAGGCCAAGGACACCGACGGCGACGGCCTGATGTCGTTCGACGAGTTCTGGAAGTCCGTCCAGGGCTGAGCCGCGGGACCGGGCCCGCGGCCCGGTCTCACACCCCCTTCGCCGTCCGTTCGTCCGCGACCTCGCGCAGCGCCGCCACGGCGCGGGCGGACGGGGGCCGCCCGGCACTGCCGCGCCGCACCACCACCACGAAGCGCCGCACCAAGACCGGCGCCCCGCGCAACGGCACCCGCACCGCGGCGCGAACCCCGCCGCCGCGCACGCCGCCAGCAGCAGCGGGTGCCGGTCGGCCGGGTCACCGGCCCGGATCCTGGTCTCCGCCGCCGTGCTCTCAGCGCTCGCGCTGGTCGTGCTGGTGCGGGGGTGAGGCGAGCGCCCCCGGCGTGCCCACCGGCGGCGGGGCCGCCCGGTCGCCGGTGCCCCACCGCGACGGCTCGGGGCCCACCGCGAAGCGGAGTTCACGGCCGGCGCGCAGGTCGGCGGTGGTCAGGTAGGTGCGGTCCCGGGGCGTGCCGTCGAGCCGTACGGACTGCACGTAGCGGTGGCTGGTCGACGTGCCGGGGGCCGTGATGGTGAAGCGGCCGGCGGGGTAGTAGCGCCGGTCCAGTGCCAGGTCCACGCGGTCGAAGACCGGGGTGCTCAGGCCCCAGGTGTCGGTGCCCGGCTGGACCGGGAAGACGCCGATCGCGGAGAGCACCATCCAGGCCGACATCGTGCCCAGGTCGTCGTTGCCGGTCATGCCCGTGGGGGTGTCGGTGAACAGCGTCAGCGCGGCGTGCACCACGTCCGTGGTCTTCCAGGGCTGGCCGGTGGAGAGGTAGGTGTACGGGGCGATCAGGTCGGGTTCGTTCTGCGGGTTGTACTTGTCGGCGTTGTAGTAGTCGTAGGGGCCGTTCACCCACACCTCGCGGGCGGTCCTCGCCGGATCGGCGAGCAACTGCCGGTAGGCGAAGAAGGAGTCCAGCCGGTCCGTGGCCGCCGTCTTGCCGCCGATCAGCGCCACCATCCCCGGCAGGTCCTGCGGCACCAGCCACTGGTACTGCCAGGCGGTGCCCTCGTGGAAGCCCTCGCTCTTGGCCGGGTCGGCGGGGCCGGTGAACGCCCCCTGCCCGTCCCGGGCCCGGAAGAAGCCGGTGGAAGGGTCGTGGAGGGTGCGGTAGTTGAGGGCCCGGGCGGCGTACCGGTCGGCGTCCGCGTGGTGGCCGAGGTCGTGGGCCATCTGCGCGAGCATCGCGTCCGCCAGGGCGTACTCCAGGGTCGCCGAGGCGCCGTGGTCGAAGTCGGAGTCACCGGGCTTGGTGTGCGGACGCCCCTTGAGGTATGGCGCGTACCCGTTCTTGACGTACGCGGCGTTGGCCTCCCGGCCGACCGCGGGGGAGTTTGCCGGCGGCACCCCGTCGGCGTTCTTCCTCAGCGCCGCGTACGCCTCCTCCTCGTGGCCCTTGAGCAGCCCCTGCCGGTGGGCGTTGGTCAGGAACGGGGTCACCGGATCGCCGGTCATGATGTTGGTCTCGACCGTCCCGTAGCCCCACTTGGGCAGCCAGCCGCCCTCCGCGCCGATGCGCAGCACCGACAGGGCCATGTCGCGCGCCTCCTGCGGTGCGAGCAGCGACAGCAGCTGGGTCTGGGTCCGGTAGGTGTCCCACAGCGACCAGTTCTGGTAGTAGGTGAACCCCCTTTCCCGGTGCGGGCGTTGGTCCCATCCGGTGTAGCGGCCGTCCACGTCGCTGCCGACGTTCGGGGCGAGGAAGGAGCGGTAGAGGGCGGAGTAGAAGGTCCGGCGCAGCGTGCGGTCGCCGCCGCGGACGCGCACCGTGCCGAGCCGCCGCTCCCAGGCCGCGTCCGCCGCCGCCTTCGCCGCGTCGAAGGAACTCCCGCCCTCCACACGGAGGTTGCGGGCCGCACCGGCCGCGTCCACGTAGCTGAGCGCGGTCGTCGCCTCGACGACGCGGTCGGTGCGGGTGTCGAACCGGACGTAGGCGCCGTGCCGGCCCGGCGCGGTGGAGTCCCGGGAGCCGGGCGTGACGGTGTCGCCGCGCCACGTCCCGTACGCGGTGAACGGCCGGTTGAAGCGGGTGACGGTGTGGACGGTGTACGGCCGGGTGTCCTGGCAGAAGCCGCGGCCGGTGATCGTGGTGCGGAGGGTGCGGGAGTCGACCACCTCGACGTGCGTGGAGACCGTCCGGTGCAGCGACTGGCCGGCGTTGAGCAGCACGTTGGCCTTGTCGGTGGCGGGGAAGGTGTAGCGCTGCTTGCCGGTGCGGGCGGTCGCGGTCAGCTCGGCGGTGATCCCGCCGTACGAGGTGAGTCGGACGCGGTAGGAGCCCGGCCGGGCCGCCTCGCCGTCGTGGGTGTACCCGGCGGCGTACTTCGCGTAGTCGGTCTCGGTGACGTCGCCGGTGGTCGGCAGCACCGGCAGGTCGCCGCCGAGCCCGCAGCCGACGCCGGAGACGTGCACCGCGCTGAAGCCGCGGATGTGGTCGTCGTCGTAGTCGTAGCCGGTGGTGTGCCCGGTGTCGGGCGAGAGCTGCACCATGCCGAACGGCACGGCGGCCCCGGGGTAGGTGTTGCCGTCGTTCTTGCTGCCGATGAAGGGGTTGACGAGGTCGGTGAGGCGGCCGCCGGACGGCTCGGCGGGGGCGGCGTGCGCGGCCGGGGCGGTGAGCACGCTCCCGAGGAGCACGGCCGCCACCGCGGCGCCCGCGGTGCGCGGCCGGTTGCGTCTGGTCCAGGGCATGGGCAGACCTCCAGGAGGGGCCGACAACGTTGTCACGGCGGGGTCATTCTTGGGCCCCGACCACGGCGCGTCAAGGGCGCCCGATGCGCCAACCCCGCTCGCCCACGGGCCTGCAACTCCTGCGCCGCCGCCCGCGCGACACCGAGCCCGCCGTGGACGTCTGGGCGTACGTTCCGCGCCTCCGCCTGCCCCGGTGGCGGTGGTGGCACCGGATCGTCGGGCGGCGGTGGCGCGCGGTGCGGCGGCGGACGCGGCGGCGCGGCCGACCCCGTCCGGCGTCAGGCGTCGTGCGCGGCACCCACCGCGGTCGCCGTGTGGAGCGCCGGCTGCGCCCGCAGTCCGGGCGCCAGCACCGCCGTCACCACCAGCGACGCCCCGGCCAGCGTCGCGATCGCCCGCCCCGGTGCCGTCCACTCGGCCAGCGCACCGGCCAGGGCGGCGCCCACCCCCTGGAGCGTGAGCATGCCGGCGGAGTGCAGCCCGAGGGCGTGACCGCTCAGCTCCTCGGGGGTAAGCGCCATCAGCCGGTCCTGGAGCAGCAGGCCCGAGGCGTAGCCGACGGTGGCGAGCAGCACCGCCGCCACCGCCACGGCCGTCGGCGGCCGCATCGCGAAGACCAGGTACGGGCCGGCCAGCAGCAGGCACAGCGGCACCACCAGGCGGTCCGCCCGGCGGCGCGGCACGAACCGGCCGACGACCGTGTCCCCGACCAGCATGCCGAGCGCACCACAGGCGAAGAGCGGCCCCGCCAGCGCGGGCGCGTACGGCACGTAGAGCGACTCGGCGCCGACGATCAGGCCGCCCGGCACCCACAGCGCGAGGTAGACGCGGCGCCGCCGCCGGTCGGCCCACAGCACCGCGTTGGTGCGCCAGGTCGCGGCCGGCGAGGGGCGGCCGGCGGCGCGCGGCGGTCGCCGGGCCAGTCCGCGGCGGGCCGTTACCGCACCGGCGGCATGCAGCCCGGCCGCGACCAGCAGCGCCCCGCGCGGCGACACCGCCGCCACCAGCGCCCCGCCCGCCGCGAAGCCGCAGATCTGCACCACCCCGGACGCCATGGCGAACACCGAGCGGCCCAGCAGGTACCCGTCCCGCGTCAGCAGTTCGCCGAGCAGCCCGTAGCGCACCCCGCCGCCCAGCGACGAGAGCACCCCCAGCACCATCAGCACGGCGAACGCCGCGGCCACCGGCAGACCGGGGACGGCCTGAACGGCGGTGCCCGCGCCCAGCAGCAGCCCCAGGGCACTCAGCGCGGCGCGCGACGGGAGCCGGTCGGCCGCCGACAGCAGCGTGGCCGCGCCGACCACCTGCGCCAAGGACGGGCCGAACATGGCGAGCGACGACAACAGCGGGGAGCCGGTCGTCCCGTACACCAGCGTGCCGAGGGCCAGGCCGCCGACCGTCTGACCGGCCACCTGCCCGGTGGAGGCGATCAGGAGCGGACGGAACTCCGGGGTGCGGAAGAGCTCGCGATAGCTGCGCATGGCGGGAGTGTCCGGGCCGCCGGGGCGCGCGGCGTACAGTTTCGCGGACCTGCGAAACCCGTGCGGGGCCCGCGCCGGGCGCGCACGGTGGGAGCACGGAACGGGGGCGGTGGCGTGGGCTGGTGGGAGATCACGGCGGACACCCTCGCCGCGGGCCGGTTCGCCCTCTCGCCGCTGGCCGAGACCACCGCGGCCCTGAAGACGCTGCACCGCGGCACCGCCGCGCACCCGGGCGAACGCGCCTGGCTCGACGCCCACCTGCCCGCCTACCGCGCCCTTCTGGCCGCCGACCCGCCCACCGCCCTCCTGGTGCGCTGCGCCCTGCGCCCCACCTGGAACGCGACGTTCCTGACGCCCGCCCCGACCGGCGACGCCGACCAGGACTTCCCCGCCGAACTCGCCCGGATCCGCGACACCCCGCCGGCCACCGCCCGCGCCGACCTCGCCGAGGCCCTGGCCGGCGCCCCGCTCCCGGCCGCCCTGCGCCACCGCGCCGACCTGCCGGAACGCGCCGCCGCGCTGCTGGACTGGGTCTGGCGGCGCACCGTGCTGCCGGACTGGCCGCGCCGTCGCCGGGTGCTGGAGGCCGACGTGCTGGCGCGCACCGCCCGGCTCGGCAGCGGCGGCTGGGTCGCGGCGCTGGACGGGATGCGCCCGGGCCTGCGCTGGCTCGGCGCGAACCGCCTGCAGATCACCGCGCACGACCATCCGGCACGCCAACTGACCGGTGCCCACCTGCTGTTCGTCCCGGTCACCCCGCAGCAGTCCTGGCTCTCCTGGGACACCGACGGGCGCACGCCGCCGCGCTCCGCGGTGGTCTACCCGTGTTCCGGCGCGCTGGCCGAGCCGGACCGCCCGCCGGTCCCGGGCGCGCTGACGGCCCTGTTGGGCGGCGGCCGGGCGGCGGTGCTGATGCTGCTGGGCGCGCCGAAGAGCACCACCCAGCTGGTGGCCCTGACCGGCCAGGGCCTGGGCTCGGTCGGCCGGCACCTCCAAGTCCTGCGCGACGCCGGCCTGATCGCCCGCCGCCGGGCCGGGCGCAGCGTGCTCTACCGCCGGACGGACGCCGGCGAGGCGGTCGTACGGGCCGTCACCGCGGGCCCGGAGCCGTCCGGTCCGCCGTCGCCAACTCCGACTTGCGGTAGGAGTACGAGAAGTAGATGACCAGGCCGATCACGAACCACACCGCGAACCGCACCCAGGTCTGCCACTCCAGGAAGGTGATCAGCCACAGCGAGAAGCACACCCCGAGCGCCGGCACCACCGGCATGCCCGGCGTGCGGAAGGTGCGCGGCAGGTCGGGGCGCTTGTAGCGGAGCACGATCACCGAGACGCACACCACCACGAAGGCCAGCAGGATGCCGATGTTGGTCAGTTCGGCGGCCTCCCCGATCGGCAGGAAGCCGGCGATCAGCGCGGACGCCGCGCCGACGATCCAGGTGACCCGCACCGGCACGTGGTGGGTGGCGCTGGTCTTGGCGAACCACTTGGGCAGCAGCCCGTCCCGGCTCATGGCGAACCACACCCGGGTCACCCCCAGCATGAAGGTGAACATCACGGTCAGGATGCCGATGATCGCGCCGACCGCGATCACGTCCGCCAACGCGTCCAGCCCGACCGACTTGAAGGCCGTGGAGAAGCCGCTCTCCGGGTCGATGTGCCGGTAGTTCTGCATGCCCGTCAGCACCAGGCAGGCGAGCACGTACAGCACCATCGAGACGGCCAGCGAGTACATGATCGCCCGGGGCATGTGGCGTTGGGCGTCCTTGGACTCCTCGGCCGCGGTGCTCATCGCGTCGTAGCCGAACACCGCGAAGAAGACGGTGGCCGCCCCGGTGAACGCGCCGGTCACCCCGAACGGGAAGAACGGCCGGTAGTTGGCGGTGTCGAGGTGGAAGAAGCCGACACCGACGACGACCAGCACCACCAGCACCTTCAGTCCGACCACGATCGTCTCGAAGCGGGCCGCGTTCTTGATGCCCAGCGTCAACAGGTAGGCGATCAACAGGCAGAGCACCGAAGCGAAGAGGTCCACCCGGTGCCCCGGGCCGGTGCCCGGCGCGCCCAGCATCCACAGCGGCAGCTTCAGCCCCATCTCGCCGAGCAGGAAGCCGAAATAGCCGGAGATGCCGATCGCCACCACCGCCACGATCGCGGTGTACTCCAACAGCAGGTCCCAGCCGATGAACCAGCCGGCGAGCTCGCCCAACACCGCGTACCCGTAGGTGTAGGCGGAGCCGGCCTTCGGGATCAGCCCGGCGAACTCGGCGTAGGAGAACGCCGCCGCGGCGCTGGCCACGCCCGCGATGAGGAACGAGACCAGGACCGCGGGGCCGGCCTTCTCATGGGCGACGGTGCCGGCCAGCGTGAAGATGCCGGCGCCGATGATGCCGCCGACGCCGATCGCGGTCAGCTGCCACAGCCCCAGCTCACGGGTGAGCTGCTGGCCCGCCGTGCCCTCCGGCTCCTCGATGTGCTCGATGGGTTTGCGGCGCCAGACGCCCTGACCCGCGCGCAGCAGGCGTGCCATGCGTGATCCTTCCGTACGCTCGGTACGTGCCCGTCGTGGTTCGACGGCGGATCATCATGGACCGCCGGCGGCGCGGTACGAAGGCGACGCGGCGGCGGGCAGCCATTCGGCCCCCGGGGCTTCAGCCCGCCTCCTCCAACCGGAAACCGACCTTCAGACCGACCTGGTAGTGATCGATCCGCCCCTCGATGATGTGGCCGCGGACCTGCGTGATCTCGAACCAGTCGAGATTGCGCAGCGTGCCTGAGGCGCGCCTGATGCCGTTCTGGATGGCGGCGTCCACACTCTGCTGGGACGTCCCCACGATCTCGGTCACGCGGTACGTGCGGTCGGTCACGATCTCTCCCTCATCGGGGCGGCGCTCCCCCCGTCCACCTTCCACCGTGCCTCACCCCGGCCCACCCCACCAGCGGGCCGGGACCGGGGGTGTACGGGGGCGGGCGGCGGCCGCGAGGTGGAGTGCGGCCCGGTCGGCGATGGCGAGTTCGGCGCAGAGGCTGTTCGACGCCTGGTTCGGCGAGGCGATCGACGCGCGCCTCCTGGCCGCGTACGTCGGCGGGGAGTGGGGAGCCGCTCCGCTGCCGAGCGGGGCTGCTGACGGTGGTTTCCGGGGCGCGCCGTACCTATGAGGCGTGGCCGGCGGCCGTGGCGTCGCGCGTTTCCACCGCCTCGGCGGCGCGGTCGGCCAGGTCATCCCATGGACGAGGGGCGACGACCGACGCGCCGGCGGCCCGTGCCTGCGCGGCGAGCCACCGGCCGTACAGCACGCTGACGCGTGCGCGATGGCGCTGCGGTCCGGCCTCCGGTTCCCGGCGCAGGTAGTTGGCCGTCACCTGGGCTTCGTCGTCCTCGTGGAGGAAGACGGCACGGACCGGACCTCCGGGCGTCGCCGGTCCGGGCAGGACGTAGTCCCCTTCCAGGATCACCGGGGTGTCGGTGCCCACGTGGTTGGCCACCACCGCCTCGATCGCCGGCGCCAGCGCCTCGGCGATCGCGATCTGCCGCTCGACCACCGATGCGGGCGCCTGACGGGCGGCCTCCGGGTGGGTGCGCCAGAAGTGGACCTCCGGCAGGTGCTCGGGCCGTGTCACCGCGAGGAGGGCTTCCACGATGTCGTCGACCTCCACGACGGGGACGTCGTAGCGTCGTGCCAGTGCCCGGCCGACGCCGGTCTTCCCCATCCCCGATGCGCCCCCGACGATGAGCACCCGCCAGTCGGGAACACCCCGCACCCCATCCGTACCGTTCACGGGGGCAGGGTAACGGGGGTTCGCCCCCGCGTTCACGTTCCGGGAGGCCGGAAGGGAGTTCAGCAGGGCGGACGCGGTCGAAGGTGAGGGAGTACGCCGGGCTTGCCGTCCCCCTGACTGGCGAGCGGTGACGTCAACGTGGGCCTGGTGCATGGCGTTTCGGGCGCGCCGGGGAGTTCGCGCAGGGGGCGAAGGGGACCGGCAGGTGTAACGCCCGCAGCCCGTTCACCGCCGGGCCCGCACTCGCCCGAGTACGGTCCCGGCCCCGAAATCCCCCTGCCGGAGAACCTCCGCCGGAGCACGTCCGATCAGGGACGCTAGGGCACCACCGTGACGGGCCAGCGGCCGGCCTTGACCAGCCGGACCGCGACCGAGCCCATGATGCGGTGGCCCGCGGACTCCGAGGCGCCGACCACCACCGCGTCCGCCTTGAGCTCGTCGGCCATCTGCACCATGCCGTTGTACGGGTCCCCGCGCAGCGTGTGGAACTCCCACCGCAGGTGGAATATCCCGTCGAGCCGCTCGGTGGCCTTGCGGATCTCGGCCATCAGCTCCTCGGCGACCTCGTTGGTGGTGTCCATGACCGGTGCGCCCAACGCGGCCCCGGTCGCCAGCACCGGCTGGACGTAGACCATCACCAGCTTCGACCCCTGCCGCCTGGCCAGCCCGGCCGCGTACGCCGCGGCCCGCCAGGACGAGTCGGAGCCGTCGACGCCGACGACGATGACCTTCGGGCCGTCCGTTCCGCGCTCGAACGGCGCGGCTGCGTTGTCCTCCACACCAGGCAGGTTATCCGCACGCCCGGGCGGTCGAACTCAGGGGCCGGGCGCTCGCGCGCCGTTGTCGGGCGCCGCGGGCGCGGGCGGCCAGCGGTCCGCGGCGAGCACCCCGAGCACGTACGCCTTGGCCACCAGTGCGGTGCGGCCCTGGACGTGCCAGCGGCGGGCCAGCCGGGTGAGGTGGTAGTTCACGCCGTCGACGGTCAGTCCCAGTGCGCTGCCGATCGCGGCGGTGGTCGCCCCGCCGGCGGCCAGCGCCAGGATCCGGGCCTCTACGGGGCTGGTGGCGGCGCGCGGCACGGCCGCCGGCGCGGCGGTGGATCCGGTGTCCTCGCGCAGCAGGGCCAGCAGCGACGGCTGTGCCGCGGACGGGTCGCCGACCGGATCGATCGTCAGCTGTCCCTGCCGCTCGGGCTCGTCGGGCCCGGTCCGCCACCGCACCTCGACCGGGTAGCGGGACCGCCGGCCCAGCCGCAGCGCGTCCATGATCCGGGCGATCTGCGCGGGGTCCCGGGGCCGGAACAGGTCGAGCAGGTTGCGGCCGCGCAGCTGACCGGGGACCGCGCCCCACTGCGCCGCCATCGCCGGATTGGCGATCAGCACCTGGCCGTCCGCCCGGCACACCGCGATCGGTGTGGGGATGCGGTCCAGCAGCATCACGAAGTAGTCGCGGTAGGCGCTGGCCGGGGGCGGCGCGGGCAGGGTCGGCGGCCCGGGGCGCGGACAGTCCGTGCCGGTGTCGTCCTCCGGCGCACCGCCGTGCGTCGCCCTGCCCATCGTCCGGATTCCGCCCTTTCTTCCGTCCAGCAGCCGTCCCTAGCCCCATCCTCGCCGCAGGCGCAAGGGCACGCGACGACGAACCACTGCACAATCATGCAGTTCCCCGGGGCGGGGGCGGGCATCGGGCCGGTCACGCTGGAGACATGACCGACACCATCGCGCCCCAGACGGGCGACCGCGCCAGCGCCGTGGGCGTCCCGGTCGCCGACCTCACGGCGACCGGGATCAGCAGCACCCCCCTCCAGCAGGCCATGGACCTCGCCCGGATCCACGGCCCGGCCTACGTGCGCAAGTTCGGTGCGCACGAGACGCTCTTCCTCTCCTCCGTCGACCTGGTCACCGAGGTCTCCGACGAGACCCGCTTCGCCAAAGGCGTCTCGGTGGTCCTGGAGAACGTGCGGGAGTTCGCCGGTGACGGTCTGTTCACCGCCTACAACGACGAACCCAACTGGGCCAAGGCGCACGAGCTGCTGATGCCGGCCTTCGCCCTGGGCTCGATGCGGACCTACCACCCGGCGATGCTGAAGGTGGCCCGCCGGGTCACCGCGTCCTGGGACCGCCGGATGGCCGAGGGCCGCCCGGTCGCGGTCGCCGAGGACATGACGCGGATGACGCTGGACACCATCGGACTGGCCGGCTTCGGCTTCGACTTCGAGTCGTTCTCCCGGGACACCCCGCACCCCTTCGTCGAGGCGATGGTGCGCTGCCTGGAGTGGAGCATGACGAAGTTCGCCCGGCAGCCCGACGCCGACCACACCGCCGCCGACGCGGCGTTCCGGGTGGACGCCGACTACCTCGCGTCCGTCGTCGACGAGGTGATCGCCGCCCGCACCGCCAGCGGGGAGCGCCGCGACGACGACCTGCTGGGCCTGATGCTCGCCGCCGGGGAGGGCGAAGCGGCGCACCAGGGGCCGGCCCTCGACCTCGCCAACATCCGCAACCAGGTCATCACCTTCCTCATCGCCGGTCACGAAACCACCTCCGGCGCGCTCTCCTTCGCCCTCTACCACCTGCTGAAGGACCCGGTCGCGCTGCGCCTGGTGCAGCGCGAGGCCGACGAACTGTGGGGCGACGAGGCGGACCCGGACCCGACGTTCGAGGACATCGGCAAGCTGGCGTTCACCCGTCAGGTCCTCAACGAGACGCTGCGGTTGTGGCCGACCGCCGCGGCCTTCACCCGTCAGGCCCGCACCGACACGGTCCTCGGCGGCCGCTACCCGGTCGCCGCCGGGTCCCTGGTCACCGTGCTGACCCCGATGCTGCACCGCGACCCGGTCTGGGGCGACAACCCCGAGGCGTTCGATCCGTTCCGCTTCACGCCGGAGGCCGAGGCGGCCCGCTCCCCGCACGCCTACAAGCCGTTCGGCACCGGTGAACGCGCCTGCATCGGGCGGCAGTTCGCGCTGCACGAGGCCACCATGCTGCTGGCCCTGCTGGTGCACCGCTACCGGCTCGTCGACCACGCCGACTACCGGCTCCGCGTCAAGGAGACCCTCACCCTCAAGCCCGACGGCTTCACCCTCGCCCTGGCCCCCCGCACCCCCGCCGACCGGGCCGCGGTGCGCAGCGCGCTGGCCGTGCTGCCCGGTGGGCCCGCCGGGGCGGCGGGCGACGCCACCGACGCCGCGGCCGACGAGGGTCTGCCCACCCGCGTTGGGCAGGGCACCGGACTGCTCCTGCTGCACGGCACCAACTACGGCACCTGCCGGGAGTTCGCCGAGCGGCTCGCCGACGAGGCCACCGCCCTGGGCTTCGCCACCGAGGTCGCGCCGCTGAACGCGCACGCCGGTAGCCTGCCGACCGACCGCCCCGTCGTCCTCGTCGCCGCCTCGTACAACGGCCAACCGACCGATGACGCCGCCGCGTTCACCGCCTGGCTCGGCACCGCCCCGGAGGGCGCCGCGGCCGGCGTCCACTACGCCGTGCTCGGCGTCGGCGACCGCAACTGGGCCGCCACCTACCAGCAGGTCCCCACCTTCCTCGACGACCGGCTGGCCGCCCTCGGCGGCGAGCGGCTGCTGCCCCGCGCCGAGGCCGACGCCTCCGGTGAACTCGCCGGCGCAGTGCGGAAGTTCGGCGCGGCCCTGCGTACCGAGCTGCTCATCCGGCACGGTGACCCGGCGAGCATCGGCGACCGGGGCGCGGACGGCGCCGACACCGGCTACGCCGTCACCGCGCTCACCGGCGGCCCGCTCGACGCGCTCACCGCCCGGCACGACCTCGTCCCGATGACCGTCACCGAGGCGTACGACCTGACCGCCGACGGCTGGTCCCGGCCCAAGCGCTTCCTGCGCCTGGCGCTCCCGGACGGCGTCACCTACCGCACCGCCGACCACCTCGCGGTGCTGCCGGTCAACACCCCCCAGGCGGTGGCCCGCACCGCCGCCGCGCTCGGCGTCGACCCGGACTCCGTGCTGGCGCTGCGCCCGCCCACGGGCCGCCCGGCCCGCGACACGCTGCCGATCGACCGGCCGCTGACCGTGCGGCAACTCCTCACCCATCACCTGGAGTTGGGCATGCGCCCGACACCCGAACAGCGGGCCCTGCTCGCCGCCCACAACCCCTGCCCGCCCGAGCGGCACGCCCTGGAGAACCTCCCGGACGACGATCCGCGCAGCCTCGTCGAGCTGATCGAGGCGCACCCCGCGCTGCGCGGCGCGCTGCCCTGGCCGGTGGTCCTGGAACTGCTGCCGCCGCTGCGCACCCGCCACTACTCGCTGTCCTCGTCGCCCGCCGCCGACCCGCGCCACGCCGACCTGATGGTCTCGCTGCTGCCCGGAGGCACCGGTTCGACGCACCTGCACGCCGTGCGCCCCGGCGACACCGTGCTGGCCCGGGTGCAGCCGTGCCGGGAGGCGTTCCGTCTCGACCCGGACGACGACACCCCGGTCGTCCTGGTCGCCGCCGGCACCGGGCTGGCGCCGTTCCGCGGCGCCGTCGCCGACCGCGTGGCGGCCGGCCGGACGACCCCGGCCCGGCTCTACTTCGGCTGCGACGACCCCGACGGCGACTACCTGCACGCCGCGGAGTTCGCCGCCGCCGAGCGGGCCGGCGCCGTCGCCGTCCGCCCCGTCTTCAGCGCCCGCCCCGAGAACGGCCACCGCTTCGTCCAGCACCGGATCGCGGCCGAGGCCACCGAGGTGTGGGAGCTGTTGCGGGCCGGCGCCCGGGTGTACGTCTGCGGCGACGGCAGCCGGATGGCGCCCGGGGTCCGGGACGCCTTCCGCGCGGTGCACCGCGAGCGCACCGGCGCGTCGGAGCAGGAGTCCCAGGCGTGGCTGCGCGAACTGACCGCTGCCGGCCGCTACGTCGAGGACGTCTACGCGGCGGGCTGACGCGCCACGGGGCGCCGGCGGCGGGTGCGGTCCTCGCGCACCCGCCGCCGGTGCGTCACGCGTCCGTGCGCGCGGGCCGAGCGACGGCCCCCGCGAACTGCACCACCAGCAGCACCACCCCGGTCATGAGGAAGTTGCGCACCGCGGCCTCGACCCCGTTCCACTGCTTCGACTGCCACATCGCGAACCACTCGCCGCCGATCGCCCAGAAGCCGGCCCCGAACAGCACCATCATCATCAGCAGCCCCACGGTGGCCAGTTGCCGCGCCCGCCCGGCGCCGCCGGACCGCCCGCGCACGACCCACAGCGCGGTCGCCGCGAGCAGCACCAGCGCCGCCACCGACTCCCAGGCGATCACCGCGACGTAGGCGGCGTCCTGTGCACCCCGCGAGGTGACGGCCCGCCACATCAGGTCCGGGTCCTGGAAGGTGGTGTCCATCGCCAGCACGTGCCGGACGTACTCCCGGTTGGTGCCGAAGTCGGTGATGTTGCCGAACGCGACCAGCGCTATGTAGAGCGCCACCGTCCCCGTCAGCACCGCCGCCGTCCACGACAGCCCGCCCGAGCCGGCCCCGTCGTTCCCCCGGATCCGCATCCGCACACCCTTTCGCTTGATCGTTTGCGTCGCTGACCGTACCGCGCCCGTCGTCGTTCCGCTCGCCGACCGACAACTCCCGTACTCTGCTCACCGACCTGGCGGGACACGAGGGGAAGCGGGGCGCATGAACAGGAAGCGGTGTGCGGGGACGGTGGCCGTCGCGGCGGCGGCGGTGATCGCGGCGAGCGGCCCGGCGGGGGCCGGGACGGCCGCCCCGACGACCTACGGCACCAGCACCGCGGTGGGGGTGCACAACGCCTACGAGAAGGCCAAGTACCCCTATTTCGCTGATGCGTTGGGCTCCGGTGCCGCGCTCGTCGAAGTGGACGTCTGGACCAACGGCCTGGGCGGTTCGTGGCGCGTCTCGCACGGCAACCCGCTCGGCAACAACAACAACTGCGTCGGCGCGGCCACCGCCGGCGAACTGCGCGGCAAGGACCGCAACCAGGACTTCGCCGGCTGCCTGGCCGACCTGCGGGCCTGGCACGACGCCCACCCCGGCCACCGCCCGATCCTGGTCAAGGTCGAGATGAAGGACGGCTTCAACGCCAAGGGCGGCCGCGGACCGGCCGAATTCGACGCCCTCATACGCCAGAAGCTGGGCGACGCGGTCTACGGGCCCGGCGACCTGGCGCACGGCCACCCCACCCTCGACGCGGCGGTGCGGGCCGGCGGCTGGCCGCCGCGCGCCGACCTGGCCGGGAAGTTCCTCTTCGAGCTGATACCGGGCACCGTCGAGGAGAAGAACCCGTTCGACAAGCTGTGGACCGACGTCGAGTACGCCGGCCACCTCAGGGACCTCGCCGCCCGCGGCCAACTCGCCCGGGCCACCGCCTTCCCCGCCGTGCACGGCGCCGCCCCGGGCGACCCCCGGGACCGCTACGCCGACCCGGCGCTGCGCCCCTGGTTCGTGGTGTTCGACGGCGACGCCGCCACGTACCTCGACGGCTCCATCGACACCTCCTGGTACGACGCCCGCCACTACCTGCTGGTCATGACCGACGCCCACAAGGTCCCGCCGGCCCTGGACCCCACCCGCCCCACCGAGGCGGACGCCCTGGCCCGGGTCGGCAAGCTCGCCGCCGCGCACGCCAGCTTCGCCACCGCCGACTGGTACCCGCTGCCGTCGGTCCTCGCCACCGTCCTCCCGCGCGGCGGCGCCTGAGCGGGGTCGGGGCCGGGACCGGGCCGCCCGCTAGCCGCGGGTGGCCCGCCGGTACAGCGCCGCCACGTCCGCCCCGAAGCGGCTGCTGTACGACGTGTTGTCGTCACCGCCCCCGTCCTGACCGCCGATCAGCCCGATCAGCGAGCCGGTGCCGGTCACCGGATCGAGGTCGGTGAGCATCGGACCACCGCTGGTCCCGGCCGGGAAGCCGGCGCAGGGGAAGCGCAGTTGGCCCGGGCCCTCGGCGTCGGCGGTGTGCCGGCAAACGACCGGGGTGTCGCGGTCGGACGGGTAGCCGGTCAGCTGCGCGGGCCGGCCGGGCGGCGCGTCGAACCGCATCCGTTCGGCGCCGGTGACGTCCTCGATCCGCTGGTCCGTGCCGCCGTGCCGGCGCACCCGCAGGAACGCCACGTCGTGGTCCGGGTCCCGGTCGCTGATCCAGCGCGGGTCCACGTAGACGCGGGTGGGGACCCACAGGCCGTAGGGCGCGATCCCGTCGTGCAGGCCGGGGGCGAACACCAGCCGGGTGCGGAAGCCGCCGTCGTGGACGCAGTGCGCGGCGGTGGCGACGAGGTTCCCGGCGGGGGAGTGCACCACGCTGGCCGTGCAGTAGTGCCCCGCGTCGCCGTCGTCGCCGGGCGAGAAGAGCGCCCCGACGGGCGGCGAGGGGGCCGCCGCGCTGGCCGCCAGCGGGCGGGAGGCGGGCAGCGGTGCCGGGGCGTCACCGCTCCGGCGCACGGCGACGACCCGTGGGCCCGGTGACTCGCGGTACGGCCCGGCCAGCACCGCGGCGGCCGCCCGGTCGCCGGCCGACCGTGAGGCGACGTACGTCCCGGTGGCCGGGTCCCCGGGCGCCACGTACGGATCCTGGTGCGCGGCCTTGAGCGCCAGCGCCGTGCCGCCCACGACGACGGTGAGCACTGCGAGCGCCGCCGTCACCCGCAGTGGCACCCCGGCGCGGGCCCGGCCGGTGCGGATCGGGCCGCCCGCTCCCGGCCCCGTGGGCGCCGGCCCGGACCGGCCGTCCGCCGGCCGTGCGTTCCGTGTCGCCGCCGCCCCGGCCCCGCGTTCGCTCGTCTCCACCAGGTGCCGCCTTGCCGCTTCAGTGGGCGCGGCCGCACCGCGCACCGTCGTGCGGGGCGGGGGCAGCGCCGGAACCAGACATTTCAACCAGTCTGATGCACGGAAGCGTCTCGTGGTTCGGTTCGAGGTCCGATCACGCGTGCGCGTGCGCCGACCGGGTGACGCCGAGACCGGCCAGGTTGTGCCGGATCAGCGTCTCGGCCATCCGGAACTCGTTGGGGAAGTCCATGGGGACGATGCCCAGCCCCCGCCAGGCGCCGCCCTCGGCACCGTCCAGCAGGTCCTTGACCCGTGGGTTGAGGCGGTCGGCGTTGGACCGCGGCGGGAGCAGGGCCGAGGTCGAGACGTAGTTGACGAAGAGCTTGCCGGGCTGGGCGACCGCCTTGCGGAACTGGGCCTCGACCTTGGGGTACTTCCCGATCGGCTCGGCCATGTAGTCGTCCTGGACGTCGAACAGCGCCGGGTCGGTGTACCGCACACCGCCCAGCCCGTCCGAGTCGGCCAGCAGCACGACCCGGCCCCGGGCCTCGCCCAGCGTGGGCAGCCCCGCGTCCAGCCGGAACAGCGACCGGTACCCCTTGCCGTCCAGATAGCTGACGAAGACCTGCCGGAACTCCTCGGCGGAGACCTCCGAGTACTCCTGCTTGACCCGCATCAGCACGGTCTCGGTGGGGTGCGCCCGCAGGAAGTCCCGGCAGGCGTTGAGCACGTCGCCGAACATCAGCTCCTGGTAGAACGCGCCGTGGTGGATCGCGAAGACGCCGTCGATGGCCCGGCAGCGCACGTCCAGGAACCGGATGCCGGAGGCGAGTTGCTCGGCGACCGAGGTGTTCTGGCAGGCCACCCACGGCCCGCCGATCCGGGCCCCGGAGTCGTGGGTGCCGGGGATGCTCAGGCGCTGCACGGGCGTGCCGTCGCCGAGCGCGGACATCCAGTCCTGTACCGAGACCGCGGTGGGGGCCGCGGCCGCCGCGGTCCCCCCGCCGCCGAGGCCCGCGAACAGCCCGGCGGCGGACAGTCCCGCCGCGCCCCTGAGGAAACCCCGCCGATCCAGCGCCGTGGCCATGCCCTGCCCCCTAGCCGAGCCCCTGTGGCTCCGTACGCGGCGGGCGCACCCGACGGCGCGTACGGATGTGCGATCGGGGCATCGAACCACATCGACGGGCGGCCGGGTACCCGCCGGTCGCGCGCCGGCCGGATCGGCACCGCTCAGACGCGCAGCGCCAGGGACAGCGCGAACCGGCCCTCGCGGTCGGTCCACCACTCGGTCAACTTCAGTCCAGCGGCGGCGAGTTCGCTGCGGACCCCGTCCTCGCGGAACTTCGCCGAGACCTCCGTGCGCACCTCCTCGCCGGCCGCGAACGGCACGACCAGGTCGACGCCGGGGATCTTCACGGTCAGTTCGGTGCGGGCCCGCAGCCGCATCTCCATCCACTCCTGCCCGGCGTTCCACCGTGCGACGTGGTCGAAGGCGTCCGGGTCGAAGTCGCCGCCCAGCTCGCGGTTGATGACCGCCAGCACGTTCTTGTTGAACTCGGCGGTCACCCCGCGGGCGTCGTCGTACGCGGCGACCAGGGTGGCCTCGTCCTTCACCAGGTCGGTGCCGAGCAGCAGGGCGTCACCGGGGGCGAGCAGGTCGTGCACCGAGCTCAGGAACGCGGCCCGCTCCTGGGGCAGGAGGTTGCCGATGGTGCCGCCGAGGAACGCCAGCAGCCGGGGGCCGGGCGTCGGCGGGAGCACCAGGCCCCGCTGGAAGTCGGCGACGAGGGCGTGCACGGTCAGCTCCGGATGTTCCTTCAACAGCCCCTCGCCGGCGGCCCGCAGCGCGGACTCGCTGACGTCGACCGGCAGGTAGGCGTCCAGGTCGGCGAGGGCGCGGAGCAGGTGACGGGTCTTGTCGGAGGAACCGGACCCCAGCTCGATCAGGGTGCGCGCGCCGGACGCGGCGGCTATCCGGTCCGCGGTGGCGCGCAGGATCTCGCGCTCCGCGCGGGTGGGGTAGTACTCCGGCAGGGTGGTGATCTCGTCGAACAGCTCCGAGCCGCGGGCGTCGTAGAACCACTTCGGCGGCAGTTGCTTGGGCGTGCGGGACAGTCCCGCGGCGACGTCGGCGCGCAGGGCGGCCGCGGTGGCGTCGGCGGGCAGGGTGCGGGTGAGGCTGAGCGGGCTCACGTTGCGGGCTCCTTGAGCGGGGTGAGACGGACCTCGGTGGGGGTGGCGCACAGCAGCGTGCGGTCGGGGACCTCGGTCCAGTGGGGGGACTCGTCGTAGGGCTCGGAGGCGACCACCCGGCCACCGCCGGGGACGACCCGGTGGAACAGGGTGTCGCCCCAGGTGGTGCCGGTGATGCCGGCGCCGTCGGTCAGCAGCAGGGTCAGTCGGGAGCCGGGCGCCGCCGCGGCGACCTCCTCCACCGTGGCGGCCAGCGCCCGGCCGGGGTCGTCGCCGGCGACCAGCCGGCGGTGCACCAGGGCCCACAGGAACGCGGAGTCGCTGCGGGCCTGGAGGCGCAGCAGCTCCACCGGGGGCAGCCCGGCGGCCAGCGGCGCCATGGTGTCGGGCCAGCCGGCCACCGCGCCGTTGTGGCTGAAGAGGTACCGCCCGGTGGCGAACGGCGCGGCGGCCGCCTCGGCGTCCGCGCCGGCGACGGTGGCGTCCCGGACGGCGGCCAGCAGCGACCGGGTGCGGACCACCCGCGCCAGGTCCGGCAGTTGCTCGTCGGCCCAGATCGGCCCGGCCCGCCGGTAGCGGGCCGGCACCGGATCGTCGGGCGCGTACCAGCCGACGCCGAAGCCGTCCGCGTTGACCGTCCCGTGCCGCTGGTGGCGCGGCGCCCAGGACTGCCGGTAGAGGCCGTAGGGCGGATCCAGGACCACCTGCCCGAACGGGATCTCCGGTCCGACGTACGCCAAATGACGGCACATCAGGCGTCGTCCGCGGCCGGTCCGGCGTCCCGGGCGGTGCGGAAGCCGGCGAAGATCTGCCGCCGCACCGGGAGGTCCCAGTTGCGGAAGGTGCCGCGGCAGGCGACCGGGTCCACCCCGAACGAGCCGCCGCGCAGCACCTTGTGCGCACTGCCGAAGAACACCTCGGAGTACTCCCGGTAGGGGAAGGCGGCGAAGCCGGGGTAGGGCAGGAAGTCGCTGGCCGTCCACTCCCACACGTCGCCGATCAGCTGGTGCACGCCGAGCGGTGAGGCGCCGTCGGGGTAGCTGCCGACCGGTGCCGGCCGCAGGTGCCGCTGGCCGAGGTTGGCGTGCTCCGGGGTCGGGTCCGCGTCGCCCCACGGGTAGCGCCGGTCCCGGCCGGTCGCCGGGTCGTGCCGGGCGGCCTTCTCCCACTCCGCTTCGGTGGGCAGCCGCCGCCCGGCCCACCGCGCGTAGGCGTCGGCCTCGTACCAACTGACGTGCAGCACCGGCTCGTCGGGCGGCACCGGCTCGGTCACCCCGAACCGGCGGCGCAGCCACTGCCGGCCCTCCCGCCGCCAGAACAGCGGGGCCCGCAGCCGGTGCTCGCGCACCTGCGCCCAGCCCTGCGGGTCCCACCAGCGCGGGTCGTCGTAGCCGCCGTCCTCGATGAAGCGCTGGTAGGCGCCGTTGCTCACCGGGGTGGTGTCGAGGAGGAACGGCGGCACCGACCGCCGGTGCGCGGGCCGTTCGTTGTCCAGGGCCCACGGTTCGGTGGACGTCCCCATCAGGAACGGCCCGCCGGGCACCAGGACTTCGGACGGCAGGGGGCCGGCCGGCGCGGGCGGTGGTTCGGGCGCGTCGAGGACCGGCGGGCCCGCCCGCAACTGATGGGTGATCAGCATCGTCTCGTCGTGCTGCTGTTCGTGCTGCGCGATCATCCCGAAGGCGAACCCCGCGGACAGCAGCGGATGGCCGTGCAGTTCGGCGCGCTCCAAGACGTCCAGCACCCGGCCGCGCACCTCGGCGACGTAGCCACGGGCCTCGGCCGGCGCCAGCAGCGGCAACGCGGGCCGCTCGGCCCGCGGGTGCTCGAAGGCGTCGTAGACGGAGTCGATGTCCGGGCGCAGCGCGTCGCGGCCGCCGACGGTGCGCAGCAGCCACTGCTCCTCTTGGTTGCCGATGTGCGCCAGGTCCCACACCAGGGGGGACATCAGCGGGGAGTGCTGGGCGACCAGGTCCGGTTCCTCGACGCAGCCGGTCAGCGCGCGGGTGCGGTCGCGGGCGGCGAGCAGCGCCGCGGCGGCCCGCTCCCGGAAGGGTTCGCAGTCGATGGTCACGGGCTGTCCTTCCCACGGACGAGGCGGCCCTCGGCCGCGGCGGGCAACGCGTCCAACTGGTCGTCGGCCGGGCAGCGGCCGCGCGCCACGTAGCGCTCGGTGAACTCCGCGACCGCCGCGCGGATCGCGGGGGCGGCGCCCAACCGGGGCAGCGCCTCCTGTGCGGCGGCGAAACAGGCCACCGCGGCGGCGTGCAGTTCGGGGTCGGTCAGTGCGTCCCGGGCGGCGGCCCGCCACAGCGGGTTCTCCGGCGCCGGACGCCAACCCGCCGTCTCCGCGAGGGGCTTGACCGTGCGGTAGGCGTACTCGGCGGCTTCCGGGTCGTCGAACAGGGCGGCCGTGACGGCCAGCGGCACGATCCACCCGTCCGGGCCGGGCTGCGCGTCGATCATGCGCAGCTCCAGGTGGCCGCGCGGCCGGACCGGCGGGAAGAGCGTGGTGACGTGGTAGTCGAGGTCCGCCCGCGTCACCGGCCGCGGCCGGCCGGTGCGGATCCACTCCCGGAACGTCAGGCCCTCCGGCGCGTGCCAGGGGCCGTCCGGGCGTTGGACGCACATCACCGGTGCGTCCAGGGCGTAGCGGGCCCAGGCGGCGCGCGGGTCGGGGTCCGCGGACGGGGCGAAGGTGCGGCCCGGGTCGAGCTGCGCCCAGATGGCCTGGCGGGTGGTGCGGTACCCGGTCGGCCGTCCCTCGGCGAGCGGGGAGTTGGCGAACGCGGCGGCCAGCACGGCGCCCAGCAGGTGCGCCAGCACCCACCGTCGGCCCAGCCCCAGCGGTCCGGGCTCCTCGTGCCCGGCGTCCACACAGACCTGGACCGAGGCGGTGCCGCACATCATCGCGCGGCCGGCCGGTCCGCGGCGGTCGAAGTACGCCTCCATGGCGTCGTAGCGCGGGGCGACGAGCACCCGCCGCGGGGGGTGCCAGGGGTTGTGGCCGTGGCCGGCGAGGCCGAGGCCCAGCTCCCGCAGGGTGGGGCGGACCAGGGCGAGGTCGGCGCCGACCGCCTCGACGCAGGCGGTGAGGGAGGTGGCGGGCAACGAGCTGAGCTCCAGTTGGCCGCCGGGTTCGAAGGTGAGGCAGGAGTCGAGCGGCAGGGCGCGCAGGGCGTCCTCCGCGGCGTGCATCCGGTCGGGTGCGACCGGACATCGGGGGTTGCGGGCGTCGTGGACCAGCAACTCGATCTCGACGCCGAGGCGTCGGGGTGGACCGGTCTTGAAACATATCCCGCGCAGATGCGCTTCGAGTTCCGCTTCTGACACTGCCGGCCGTACGGGCATCGCTTCCCTCTCCCCTCCGGGGCGGCGGCTGGATCGCCGCCCTCCAGCTAAGCCGGTGCCGGCGGTCCCCTCAAGAGCGCGTGCCGGCGGTGGGCGGCCCGGTGCTGGGGACCGGGCAGGTGGGACGGGGGAGGACGGCCGGAAATCCGGTACGCCCGTTCGGGTGCCGGGCGGCGGAGCGAGGAGAGGCGGCGGACGCGCCTCCCCGCTCCCGGCGGCCGGCGGGCCCGCTACTGCCGGTAGCCGGCCAGGAACCGCCCGATCCGGCTGATCGCCGCGTCCAGGTCGTCGGCGTGCGGGAGGGTGAGGATCCGGAAGTGGTCCGGGCGCGGCCAGTTGAAGCCGGTGCCCTGGACGACCTGGATCTTCTCCCGCAGCAGCAGGTCGAGTACGAACTTCTCGTCGTCGTGGATCTTGTGGACCGCGGGGTCGAGGCGGGGGAAGGCGTACAGCGCGCCCTTGGGCTTGACGCAGGAGACGCCCGGGATCTCGTTGAGCCGCTCCCAGGCCCGGTCGCGCTGCTCCCGCAGGCGGCCACCGGGCAGGACCAGGTCCTCGATGCTCTGCCGGCCGCCGAGCGCCGCCTGGATGGCGTACTGCGCGGGGGCGTTGGGGCACAGGCGCATCGACGCCAGGGTGTCCAGTCCCTCCAGGTAGTCCGCCGCGTGCTCCTTGGGACCGGACACCACCAGCCACCCGGACCGGAAGCCGGCCACCCGGTACGACTTGGACAGTCCGCTGAAGGTCAGGCACACCAGGTCCGGTGCGAGGACCGCGGCGTGGTGGTGCACGGCGTCGTCGTAGAGGATCCGGTCGTAGATCTCGTCGGCGAAGACCATCAGCTGGTGGCGGCGGGCCAGGTCGAGCATGCCCTCCAGCACCTCGCGCGGATAGACCGCACCGGTGGGGTTGTTGGGGTTGATGATCACCAGGGCGCGGGTCCGGTCGGTGATCTTCGAGGCCAGGTCGTCGAGGTCCGGCAGCCAGTCGGCGCCCTCGTCGCAGACGTAGTGCACCGGCTTGCCGCCGGCGAGCGAGGTGACCGCCGTCCACAGCGGGAAGTCGGGGGCCGGGATGAGGACTTCGTCGCCGTCGTCCAGCAGTGCCTGGATCGCCATCGAGACCAGTTCGGAGACGCCGTTGCCCAGGTAGACGTCGTCGACGTCGACGTCGGGCAGCCCGGCCTCCTGGTAGCGCTGGGCCACCGCGCGGCGGGCCGCCAGGATGCCGCGGGACTCGGTGTAGCCGTGTGCACGGGAGAGGTTGCGCATCACGTCCTGGAGGATCTCCTCCGGGCACTCGAAGCCGAACAGCGCCGGATTGCCGGTGTTCAGCCGCAGGACGCTGTGGCCGGCCTCCTCCAGCGCGTTCGCGTGCTCGATCACCGGTCCGCGGATCTCGTAGCAGACGTCGGCCATCTTGCTGGACTGCTTGAACTGCATGCGGCGGCCTCCTCCTTCTCTCGCCCGCCGCGGGGTGCGGCAGCACTCGTGACACCGTACTTGGTTTTCCCAACTTCTCACTTGGAAAATCCAATCACATGTCTATGCTGGTGTCATGCCGCGCCGAAGTTATGACCAGTACTGCGCCGTCGCCCGGGCCCTGGACGCCGTGGGCGACCGCTGGACGCTCCTGATCGTCCGGGAACTGCTCGGCGGCTCCCGGCGGTACACCGACCTCCACGCCGACCTGCCGGGCGTCAGCACGGACATGCTCGCCTCCCGCCTGAAGGACATGGAGCGCGACGGCCTGCTCACCCGCCGCCGCCTCCCCCCGCCCGCCGCCGCCTCCGTCTACGAACTCACCCCGCGCGGTGACGCCCTGCTCCCCGCACTGGCCGCGCTCGCCGACTGGGGCGCCCCGGCGCTCGGCGAACAGCGCCCCACCGACGCGGTCCGCGCCCACTGGTTCGCGGTCCCGCTGATGGCCCGGCTCGCCCGGCACTTCGCCGACGGCCCGGTGCGCACCGTCGACGTCGCCCTGGACCAGGGCGCGTTCCACGTGGTGCTGGACCCGCACGACCCCGTCGCCGCCCGCTACGCCGACGGCCCGGCCGCCCACCCCGACGCCGTCCTGCGGATGGACACCGCCACCTGCGCCGCCCTCGCCCACGACCGCTTCTCCCTCGCCGAGGGCCTCGCGGCCGGCTGGATCGAGGAGTCCCGCCCCGAGGACCGCACCACGGACCCGGCCGCGGTCTGAGCGGCCGGCCGCCCCGTCCGACGGCCGCCCCGTCCGCCGGCGGAACCCTCCCCGTCGGCCGCCGCCGCGCCCTTGCCGCCGTTCACCGGGCGTGCCACCGTCCGTCCGGTGAACGCGGACCCGCCGCCGTCCCCGCCGCCCTCCGGGACGGTCCACTGGCACACCCACGACGTCGTCCTGCACCCCGACCGGGTCGTCAAGCGCTTCCGGCGGGCCGAAGGGTGCGACCCCTTCGTGCGCGAACGGCGCGCACTGCTGCTGCTCGGCAGGCACGCCCCGGACGTGCGGCGGGCACTGCGCGCCGGCACGGACTGGCTCGACCGGGCGGGACCCGGCGCCCCCGGCGCCCGCCGTGCCCTGCCGGCCGACGTCCCGGCCGTGTTCGGCGCGGGCGACGGCAACGCGGCCAACTACCTCTGGGACGGCCGCCGCGTCCGGGTCGTCGACTTCGAGGAGTCCGGCCGCAGCGACCGGGCCTACGAACTCGCCGAGATCGTCGAGCACGTCTCCGCCTGGCAGCCGCACCCGTTCGACACCGCCGCCTTCCTGGGCCGCTTCGCCCTGACCCCGGCCGAGTCCGCCCGCCTGCGGGAGTGCCGCACGCTGCACGCCCTGATGTGGCTCTGCCTGCTCGCGGCCGACGATCCCGCGCACCCCAGGAACCCGCCCGGCAGCGCCGCACGGCAGGCCCGGCGGCTGTGGCGACGGCTCGACGACGCCCCGTAGCGGCCCGGCCGCTCGCCCCGCCATTCGGCCGCACTGATGGGGCGTCAGGCAAGGGGCCGGGCGAGGCTTCAGGGCATGGGACGAGTGCGGTGGACAGCGAAGCGGGCACGGGCCGGCGGGGTGGTGCTGGCGGTGTGGGTGCTGCTCGCCGGGGTGGTGCCGCCCTCCGGGGCGGTCGGCGCCGCGCGGCCGGCGGAGCGGGTGGGCCGGGGATCGGCGTGGCTGCCGTTCTGGGGCGACGTCGAGGGCGCCTACCGGGACGCGTTGGCGCACGCCGACCAACTCCACACCGTCAGCCCCTTCTGGTACGAGACGACGGGGGAGCGCGCCGTCACCGGCCGGCCCGGCGCGGTCCGGCCGGCGGTCGTCGCGGGGCTGCACCGGGCCGGGATCGCGGTGGTGCCGACGGTGACCGAGACGCTGGACGCGGCGGCGATGGGGGAGTTGCTGCACGACCCGGTGCGCCGGCGGGCCCACGTCGACGCGCTGTCGGGGGTGGTGGCGAGCCAGGGGTACGACGGGATCGACCTGGACTACGAGACGATGGCGGTGACCGGCGACGCGGCGGCCCGGGCCCGGGTGCGCAGCGGCTACGTCACCCTCGTCGAGGAGCTCTGCGCGCGGCTGCACCGCCGCGGCAGGACGTGCGTGGTGACGGTGATGCCGCGGATCCGCGGGGCCGGCGCGGCCTTCGCCTACCGGCGGCTGGGCGCGCTCGCCGACACCGTGCGGTACATGGGCTACGACCTGCACTGGTCGCTGGGCGAGCCGGGCCCGCTGTCGTCCAAGGACTGGTACGCGCGGATCCTGCGCGATGCCACCGCCGAGGTGCCCCGGGACCGGATCGAGGTGGCCTTCCCCGGCTACGGCTGGGACTGGGTGCCCGGCAGCGGCCGGCGCGCCACCCACCTGACCTGGCACGAGGCCGAGGCGCTGCGTCGGCGGGTCGGCGCCCGCTACGCCTTCGATACGGACTCCGGCACCCCGCACTTCGGTTACGCGCGCGGCGGCGAGCGGCACGAGGTCTGGTACCAGGACGCGCGGGGCGTCCGGGCGCAGCTGCCGCTGCTGGCGGCGTACGGGGTGCGGGGGCGGGGGCTATGGGCGCTCGGGTTCGAGGATCCGGGCGTCTGGGCCGCGTTCCGCGGCGAGCAGGCGGAGCGCGGCCTCGGACGGTGAGCCGTCGGCGGCGGTGTACATCAAGACGGCCTGCCCGGAGCCGTCCGGGGTCTGCAGCATCTCGAAGTCCAGGGTCAGCTCGCCCACCAGCGGATGGTGGAAGTGCTTGGTGCCGAAGGTGCAGTTGCTCACCGAGTGGCGCGACCACAGGGCGCTGAACTCGGTGCTCTTCATCGACAACTCGCCGATCAGCTCCGCCAGTTGCTGATCGTCGGGGCGCTGGCCGGCGGCCACCCGCAGGGCGGAGACGGCGCGCCGGGTCTCCTCCTCGCGCTCCGGGTACAGCTCGCGGGTGTGCGGGTCGAGGAAGAGCAGCCGCTGGGTGTTGGGCCGGTCCTGGGGGCGGGCCGGGCCGTCGAAGTCCAGGTGGCCGGCGAGCAGCGCGTGCCCGAGGCGGTTCCAGGCCAGCACCTCGAAGCGCGGCCCGAGGGCGACGGCCGGCACGCCGGGCACGGCGGCGAGCAGTTGCCGCACGCCGGGGCGCGCGGTGTCGGGGCGGACCGCCGGGCGGCGCCGGCCCGGTGTCGGGCGGGCGAGCTGCCGCAGGTGGGCGCGTTCGTCGGCGGTCAGCCGCAGCGCCCGGGCCAGGGCGTCCAGCACGCCCTCGGAGGCGTTGTGGCTCTGGCCCTGTTCGAGGCGGGTGTAGTAGGCGACGCTGACGCCGGCGAGCTGGGCGAGCTCCTCGCGCCGCAGGCCGGGCACCCGGCGGCGGGCCCCGTAGGAGACCAGGCCGACGTCCTCCGGCTGGAGCCGGGCGCGGCGGGTGCGGAGGAAGTCCCCGAGTGCAACGGGGCCGGTGGCGGGTGCGTCCATGCCGGCCAGTCTGCGCCATGGGGCGGCCGGGTTGCCTGTCCCTGTCATGGCCAGGCTGGCGGCCGGGCGAGGGCGGTCGTCCGGTGGCCGGGAGGGCCGCGACGGGCCCGGCCGGAACTGTTCCTTCGGAGATACCGACCGCTTAGTATGCCCCGTGGCGGGGGCCGGTTCCGGTCCCGCACCAGCCGTACGTCCGAGGTCTGTGGAGGCATCAGGTGAAGGCATGGCGCGTGCACGCGAACGGGGAGCCGCGAGCGGTGATGCGGCTGGAGGACGTCGCCGACCCGCAACCCGGCCCCGGCCAGGTGCTGCTGCGGGTGCGGGCCGCCAACGTCAACTTCCCCGACGCGCTGCTGTGCCGGGGCCAGTACCAGGTCCGGCCGCCGCTCCCGTTCACCCCCGGCGTGGAGATCTGCGGCGAGGTGCTGGCGGTCGGCGAAGGGGCCGGCGCCGAGGTCGGCGCGCGGGTGCTGGCCCAGCCCGCGCTGCCCGGCGGCGGCTTCGCCGAACTCGCGGTCGCCGACGCGGCGACGGTCCGCCCGGCGCCCGACGCCCTGGACGACGCGGGCGCCGCCGCGCTGCACATCGGCTACCAGACCGGCTGGTTCGGACTGCACCGCCGGGCCCGCCTCCAGGCGGGCGAGACGCTGCTGGTGCACGCCGCGGCCGGTGGCGTCGGCAGTGCCGCCGTCCAACTGGGACGGGCCGCCGGCGCCCGGGTCATCGGCGTCGTGGGCGGCCCCGAGAAGGCCCGCACCGCCCGTGCGCTCGGCTGCGACCTGGTCCTCGACCGGCACGCCGACGACCTCGTCGCCGCGGTCAAGGAGGCCACCGGCGGGCGGGGCGCGGACGTGGTCTACGACCCGGTGGGCGGCGACGCCTACGCCAAGTCCACCAAGTGCATCGCCTTCGAGGGCCGGATCGTCGTCGTCGGCTTCGCCGGCGGCACCATCCCCGCGCCGGCCCTCAACCACGCCCTGGTCAAGAACTACGCCGTCCTCGGACTCCACTGGGGCCTGTACAACACCAAGGACCCGGCCGCCGTCGACGCCTGCCACGAGGAACTGACCAAGCTCGCCGCCCGGGGCGCCATCGAGCCGCTGATCGGCGGGCGGGTCCCGTTGTCGGCCGCCGCCGACGCCGTCCAGCGGGTCGCCGACGGGGACTCCGTCGGCCGCCTGGTGGTGCTCCCCGGCGCGGAGGAGGGCCGATGACCGACGCCGCCGACCTGCGCCGGCGCACCGCCGCCCTGCTCGCCGCGCACCCCGTCGCCACCACCGACCGGCTGGAGTTCCTGCGCGCCCGCTTCGACGCCGGGCTGGCCTGGGTGCACTTCCCCGAAGGGCTCGGCGGGCTCGGTGCGCCGCGCGCCCTCCAGGCCGTCGTCGACGCCGAACTGACCGCCGCCGGCGCCCCGGACAACGACCCCGGCCGGATCGGCATCGGCCTGGGGATGGCCGCGCCGACCGTCCTGCGCTACGGCACCGAGGAGCAGCGCCGGCGCTTCCTGCGGCCGTTGTGGACCGGCGAGGAGGTGTGGTGCCAGCTCTTCAGCGAGCCCGGTGCCGGCTCCGACCTGGCCGGACTGGCCACCCGCGCGGTCCGGGACGACGGCGGGGACTGGGTGGTCGACGGCCAGAAGGTGTGGACCTCCAGCGCCCACCTGGCGCGCTGGGCGATCCTGGTCGCCCGCACCGATCCGACGGTCCCCAAGCACCGCGGCATGACGTACTTCGTGTGCGACATGACCGACCCCGGTGTCGAGGTGCGGCCGCTGCGCCAGATCACCGGCGAGGCGGAGTTCAACGAGGTCTTCCTCACCGGCGTCAGGATCCCCGACGCGCACCGCCTCGGCGAGGTCGGCGACGGGTGGCGGGTCGCCCAGACCACGCTGATGAACGAGCGGGTCGCCATCGGCGGCGCCCGCACCCCGCGCGAGGGCGGGATGGTCGGGGTCGCCGCGGCAGCCTGGCGCGCCCACCCCGAACTGCGCACCCACGACCTGCACCAGCGGCTGCTGAAGCTCTGGGTCGACGCCGAGGTCGCCCGCCTCACCGGCGAACGGCTGCGCCAACAACTGACCCAGGGCCAGCCGGGCCCCGAAGGCAGCGGCATGAAACTGGCCTTCGCCCGGCTCGCCCAGCAGATCAGCGGCTGGGAGGTGGAGTTCCGCGGCGAGGACGGCCTCACCTACGACGACTGGACGCTGCGCCGTCCCGAGGGCGTCGACTTCACCGGCCGGGTGGCCGGCTACCGCTACCTGCGCGCCAAGGGGAACTCCATCGAGGGCGGCACCTCCGAAGTGCTGCTCAACATCGTGGCCGAGCGCGTCCTGGGCCTGCCGCCCGAGCCGCGCACCGACAAGGACGTCGCGTGGAAGGACCTCCCCCGATGACCGGCACCGACGAGACCGCACCCGACCTGCTGTACTCCGCCGAGGAGGACGCGCTGCGCACCGCCGTCCGGGCGCTGCTCACCGACCGCTGCGCTCCGGCCGCCGTCCTCGCCGACCTGGAGACCGGCCGCCCGTACGACCCGGAGCTGTGGCGGGCCCTGACCGCCGAGATCGGCGCCGCCGGGCTGCTGGTCCCCGAGGAGCTCGGCGGGCAGGGCGCCGGTGCCCGCGAGGCCGCCGTCGTCCTGGAGGAGTTGGGCCGGGCGGTCGCCCCGGTGCCCTACCTGAGCAGTGCGGTGCTCGCGGTCACCGCGCTCCTCGGCTGCGACACCGACCGGGCCGAGGTCGCCGGCCCGCTGGCCGAACTCGCCGCGGGCCGCACCGTCGGGGTGCTCGCCGTCCCGCTGCCGACCGCCCCCGGCGGGCCGGGCACGGCCACCGTGCGGGCGGACGCCGCCGGCGCGCTCACCGGGCGGATCACCTCGGTCGCCGACGCCGCCGGCGCGGGGTTGCTGCTCGTCCCGGCCGAGGGCCCGGACGGGCCGGCGCTGTACGCGGTGGACGCCGCGGCGGACGGCGTGCGCACCGAGCCGCTCACCCCGCTCGACCTGACCCGCCCGCTGGCCCACGTGGTGCTCGACGGGGCCCCGGGCCGCCCGCTGGCCCACGGGGCGCGGGCCCGGGCCGCCGTGGACCGGGCGTTGCGCACCGGCGCCGGGCTGCTCGCCTCGGAACAGCTCGGCCTCGCCGAGTGGTGCCTGGAGGAGACCGTGCGGTACACCGGCGAGCGCACCCAATTCGGCCGCCCGGTCGGCTCGTTCCAGGCGCTCAAGCACCGGATGGCCGCGCTCTGGCTGGACGTCGTCTCGGCCCGGGCGGCGGCCCGCAACGCCGCCGACGCGCTGGCCGCCGACCGCCCCGACGCTCCGGTGGCGGTCGCGGTGGCACAGGCGTACTGCGCGCCGGTCGCGGTGCGCACCGCCGAGGAGTGCGTCCAACTGCACGGCGGCATCGGGATGACCTGGGAGCACCCGGCGCACCTGTTCCTCAAGCGCGCCAAGGGCGACGAACTCGCCCTCGGTGCGCCGGGCCGCCACCGGGAGGCGCTGGCCGGCCTGGTCGACCTGGCCGCGCCCTAGCCCGGCGGCCCGGCGGCCGGTGCGCCCCGGCGGTCTTCGTCGGTGACGGCGAACGGGCGGCTGAAGGCGTGGGCGGTGCCGTTGCCGGCGGCGACCTCCAGCGCGTAGGCCCGGCCGGGCGGCACCGCGGGCAGCGTCACCAGGGCCTCGCCGGCACTCGCCGCGCCGGCCCGCGGGGAGACCAACGCCAGTCGCTGTATCCGGCCGCGGCCGGCGGTCGCGCTCAGCCAGACGTCCACCTCGGCGCCGGTGGAGTTGGTCCAGGCGACCGGGAAGCTGCCGTTGGCCCGCAGGTTCACGGGGCCGGCGGGGGCCGTGACCTGGATCGTCCCGGCCGGCCGGGACCCGGCGGGGCGGACCGTGGCCGGTTCCCGCGCGGCGGGCGCCGCCCGGAGTGCCGGATCCGCGCCGGCCGGCCCGTCGCGGGTGACGGCGGAGCGGCCGGCGGCGACCGGGCCGGCGGCGACGGCCGGCGCCGCGGCGGGGGCCGCGGCCCGTTCGGAGCCGCGGTGCGAGGGGGCCAGTTCGAGGACCAGCGTGCAGCCGACCGCGGTGGCGGCGACCGCGACGGCGAGGGTGTTGGCCGTCTCGGCGACCCTGCCCATCGTGTCCTCCTTTGCTCGGGGGAGGGACGGCCGGAACCTGCCCCGCGACCTTGATCATCAAAAACCCGCGCCCGGTGACCACCTGCCTGGGCAGCTCCGGCGCGACAGACCCCGGAACGGGAGGGATACTGCGCGCCGCAAGCGACCCATGGGTAAAGGATGAGTAAAGCGCGAGGGTGTCTGGAAAGTGCGGTTCGGGTAGCGTCGGAGCCATGAAGACCGCAACCCGCCGTGTGCTGATCGGACCGGTGCTCCTGCTGCTGGCGGCCCTCCTCGCGATGGTCACGGTGGCTGCGCCCGGCGCGCATGCCGCGGGTGGCCTGGACGAGGCGGCCGCGGCGCTGCGCAGGGGCCCGGTCTACGTCGACCCCCGCGCCTCAGGTCAGTTTTCGGCCAGCCAGGCGGATGCCCTCACCAAGAAGATCAAGGACTCCGGCAAGCCGGTCTTCGTCGCCGTCCTGCCCCGGACCTCCGACTACCAGCCGGCCACGCTGCTGCGGGACCTGCGGACCAAGGTCGGCATCGCCGGTGTCTACGCCGTCGAGCTCGGCGACGGCTTCAACGCCGGCGCCGACCCCCGGGTGATGCCGCGCACCGCCGTCCAGAACCTCGTCGGCGCCGTCAACCGCTCCGCCTACCCGACCGTCTCCGAGCGCGTCAACAGCTTCGTCGACACCGCGGTCACCGAGGCCCACGGGCACGCCCCGGCCTCCTGGGGCGGCGCCGCCGGCGGCTTCGACACCGGCACCGCCATCGGTCTCGGCGCACTGATCGTCGTCGGGGGCGGCGGCGCCTACGCCATCGCCCGCCGCAACCGCCGCAAGCGGGCCGAGGAGGAGCGCGCCGCCCTCGAAGACCTGCGGATCGTCGTCGACGAGGACATCACCGCGTTCGGCGAGGAACTGGACCGGCTGGACTTCGACCCGGGCGAGTCCGGCGCCGACGACGCGATGCGCGCCGACTACGCCCGCGCCCTGGACGCCTACGAGGACGCCAAGTCGGCGATGGCCGCGGCCGAGCACCCCGGCGACGTGCAGGCGGTCACCAAGGAGCTGGAGGAGGGCCGCTTCGCGCTCGCCACGCTGGCCGCGCGCCGCACCGGTCAGCCGCTGCCGGAGCGGCGGCTGCCCTGCTTCTTCGACCCCCGGCACGGCCCGTCGGTGGTGGACGCGACCTGGGCCCCGCCCGGAGGCGCGGAGCGCACCGTCCCGGTCTGCGCCGCGGACCGGAGCCGGCTGGAGGACGGCCGCGAGCCGCTGGCCCGCACCGTCCGCACCCCGCAGGGCGACCGCCCCTACTGGGACGCGGGGCCCGCCTACGCCCCCTGGGCCGGCGGCTACTTCGGCGGCGGACTGCTCCCCGGCCTCCTGGTCGGCACCACCCTCGGCCACCTGATGGCGGCCGGCCCCGCCTACGGCGCCGACTTCGGCGGCTACCAGGGCGCGGAGGGCGGCGACGTCACGGGTGCCGACTTCGACCCGGGTGACTTCGGCGGTGGCTTCGGCGGCGACGGCGGCTTCGGCGGCGGTGGCTTCGGCGGTGGCGGTGACGGGGGCTTCGGCGGCGGCGACTTCTGACCGCGGCGGGCCGCCCGGCGCCGGCTACCGGGTCCGGCCGTCGCCCGCCACCACCCGCTTGGCGCCCAGCAAGCGGGCGTACCGCGGCCGCACCGCGAAGTCGGCGCAGGTCCACACCACCGGGCGGCCCGCCTCCCGGCACAGGTGCAGCACCCGGTCCGGGCCCAGGTGGACGCCGACGTGCGCGCCGTACCCGGCGGGCCGTGCGGGGACCGGGCCGGCGTCGAAGAGCACCGGGTCCAGCGGGCCCGGCGGGGCGGCGGGCCGGGTCGCGGCGCGGTCCGCCCAGAGTTCGGCCGACCGCGGCGGCGGCACCCGCAGTCCGAAGTGGCCCAGCACGGCGTAGGCGTAGCGCTGGCAGTCGGCGCCCCCGGTGAGGTCCGGGGGCGGTGCCGGGCCGGCCGCCGGTGGTCCGGCCGGGTGTGACGGGCATTCAGGTGTCCCGGCTCCCGGATGGCGGGCGGCCGAGTAGGCGACGTTGCGCAGCGCCCGGGGCAGCCCCTCGAAGGCGACCGAGCCGTGAGCGGTGGGGACTTGGGGGCGATCGGGAGAGGCCACCGGGCCATGATGCCGGCGCTCTTCCCGGTGCTGCCCGGCGCGGTGTCGAGGAGTCTCGACTAGGGCTGGTCCATGCACACGCCCACGTCCGGATCCGCCGGGCCCGACGTGTACTCGACACCGCGAGGAGACCCCGATGGAACGCCGCATTCCCAAAGCCGCGCTGTGGAGCGCGGCCGCGGCCGCCGTGCTGGCGGCCGTCGCCCCGAACGGTCCGGCGCGGGCCGTGCCGCAGCCCGACCCCAGCCCCCAGCCCTCCCAGCGGGGCATGCTCGACGCGATGCGCCGGGACCTCGGCCTCTCGCCGGTCCAGGCCCGCACCCGGCTCGCGCAGGAGGCCGAGGCCCAGCACACCGCGCTCGCGGTGCGCCGGGTGCTGGCCGCGCCGCCCGCCGGGATGTGGTTCGACACGTCGCTCGGCCGGCTGGTCGTCGCGGTGACCGACGCCGCCGACGCCCGTCGGGTGCGGTCCGCCGGCGCGGTGCCCAAGACCGTCCGGCACAGCCGGGCGACGCTGCGCGGCATGGTGCAGCAGATCGCCGAACGGGCCGGGCACGGGGTGCCCGGCGTCACCGGCTGGGGCATCGACGAGCGCGCCAACGGGGTGGTGGTGCGGGTCGACCGCGCGGCGCGCACCAACCGCACCGCCGGTTTCGAGACCACGGTCCGCCAGCTCGCGGTCCGTTCGCGGGTGCCGGTCTCCGTCGAGCGCAGCGACCAGGCGCCGCGCCAGCAGAGCGGCACGGTCGTCGGCGGCGAGCGCTGGATGCCGGGCACCGACGGCATCTGCTCGATCGGGTTCTCGGTGACCGGTCCCAGCGGGCTCCGCGGCTTCGTGACGGCCGGTCACTGCACCTTGAAGGCCAACCAGCCCGCGTACGGCAAGGACAACAGCCGGCTGGGCACCTCCAACCAGGGCGGGTCGCACAGCGTCAACGGCTACGGGGGCGACTTCGGCCTGGTGACGGTCGACCAGCAGGGGTGGAAGCTGAGCCCGTCGGTGGCCGGTCAGGGCGGCAGCCCGGTGACCGTCACCGGCTCCCAGGAGGCGATCGTCGGGATGTCGATCTGCCACTCGGGCCAGACCAGCGGCTGGCGCTGCGGAGAGGTGACCCGCACCGACCAGACCGTGGACTACGGCAACACCGTCATCTCCGGCCTGTCCTTCACCAACGCCTGCTCCGCGGCGGGGGATTCGGGCGGTTCGTACGTCACCCAGCCCGGCGCCCCCAAGGCCGTCGGCGTGCACTCCGGCGGCGGCGCCGCGACCTGTGACGTCGGCGGGGACACCGTCACCATCTTCCAGCCGATCGACGAGCCGCTGCGGAAGTGGGACCTGAAGCTGGTGACCGGCACCCCGTGAGCCGCGGCCCGGTCCCGGGAGCCACCGCGGCCCCAGCGGATCGGGGGCACCCGGGACCGGTTCATGACCACACCTTTACGTACTGTTTAATGGCAACCGCATAATTGCGAGCCATTCGCAACAACAGTCGATCTTCAAAAGGGGTGTGGGCAATGACGTCCCGGTCCATACGGCGCGTGGCCGCCACCGCGCTGGCGGCCACGATGGCGCTCACCGCGGCGGCCTGCGCCGCGCCGAACGAGGGCCGGGGCGGCGGCAAGCCCACCGACACCGCGGTCGTCGGCATCGCCTACGAGCCCGAGACGCTCAGCCCCCTCCTGGGCTACGGCAAGGACGGCAACTCCAAGATCTTCGACGGGCTGCTCACCCACGACGCCGAGATGCGCCTGAAGCCCGCACTGGCCGCCGCCCTCCCCAAGGTCACCGACGGCGGCACGACCTACACCTTCACCCTCCGCCCGGGCGTGAAGTTCAGCGACGGCAAGCCCTTCACCGCCGACGACGTGGTCTTCACCTACGCGACCATCCTGGACGAGAAGACCAACAACGCCTCCAAGGCCGAACTGGACGCCCTCGACAAGGTCGAGAAGAAGGACGACCGGACCGTCGTCTTCCACCTGAAGTACCCGTACGCGCCGTTCGCCGAGCGCACCGTCCTGCCCATCGCCCCCCAGCACCTCGCGGGCAAGCAGGACGTCAACACCGGGTCCTTCACCACCCACCCGGTCGGCACCGGCCCCTACGTCCTCACCAAGTGGTCCAAGGGCGAGAAGCTCACCTTCACCGCCAACCCGCACTACTGGGGCGGCGCGCCGAAGGTCAAGCACTTCACCATGGCGATCATCAAGGACGACGACATCCGCGCCACCCGGCTGCGCTCCGGCGACCTCGACGGCGCCATCCTGCCGCCGGAACTCGCCGCCACCTTCAAGGCCGACCAGGGCCGCAAGACCGTCGCCGCCAAGACCTTCGACTACCGCAACGTCACCCTGCCCAGCGCCAACCCGGTCACCGGCGACCGCGCCGTCCGTCGGGCGCTGGACCTCGCCGTCGACCGCCAGGCCATGGTCAAGGGCATCCTCAGCGGCGCCGGCAAGCCCGCCTACGGACCGGTGCCGACCGACAGCCCCTGGTTCGCCAAGGGCACCGAGCGCCCGCACGACCTGGCCAAGGCCCAGCAGATCCTCGACGAGGCCGGCTGGAAGAAGGGCCCCGACGGCGTCCGCGCCAAGGACGGCCGGCGCGCCTCCTTCACCCTCTGGTACCTCTCCGGCGACAAGCTCCGCCAGGAGCACGCCCTGGCCTTCGCCTCCGACGCCAAGAAGGCCGGCATCGAGGCCAAGGTCGAGTCCGGCACCTGGGAGGCGATCGAACCCCACATGAAGCAGGACGCGGTCCTCGCCGGCGGCGGCAGCCCCGCCGACCCCGACTTCGACCAGTACCTGCTGCTGCACTCCTCGCTCGCCGGCGACGGCTTCAACAACATGTCCCGGTACGCCAACGACACCGTCGACGAGCACCTCGTCACCGCCCGCCGCACCGACGACCACCAGGCCCGCAAGAACGCCTACGACGCCGTCCAGCGCGAACTGGTCAAGGACCCCGCCTACGTCTTCCTCACCCACGTCGACCACCTCTACGTGATCGACGACCGCTGGCAGGGCCTGACCACCCAGGTCGAACCGCACGACCACGGCCTGGCCTCCGGCCCCTGGTGGAACGTCGAGGACTGGCAGCCCACGAAGTGACCGCGCCGACCTCGCTGCCCTGGGGGCCGATGGCGCGGATGACGGCACGGCGGGCGCTGACCGCCGTGCCGGTCCTGCTCGCCGTCACCCTCGGGGTGTTCGCGATCGCCGCCGCCTCGCCGTTCGACCCGGTGCGCGCCTACGCCGGCACCGCCGGCCTCACCGCCTCCCAGGAGAACCTCGACCAGCTCCGCCACAACCTGGGCGTCGACCAGCCGCTGCTCACCCGCTGGTGGGACTGGCTGACCGGTGCCCTCACCGGCGACCTCGGCGACTCCGCGAGCCTGCGCGCCCCGGTCTCCCAGGTCATCGGCGAACGCCTCGGCTGGTCGGTGCTGCTGTGCGCACTGGCCTTCGCCCTCGCCGTGGCCGCCGGCACCGTCCTCGGCGTCCTGGCCGCCCGGCGCCGCGGCGGCGCCCTCGACCGCGCCGTCACCACCACCGCCTACGTGCTGGAAGCCGCCCCGCCCTACTGGCTCGGTCTGCTCGCCGTCTGGCTGGGCGCCCTCAAACTCGGCGTGCTGCCCGCCGGCGGCCTCACCGACACCGGCAGCGACCTCGTCACCGCCGGCCAGGCCGCCCGCCACCTCGTGCTGCCGGTGCTGGTGCTCGCCGTCTCCCAACTCCCGTGGTTCGTGCTCTACGTCCGCCAGGGCGTCGCCGACGCGCTGGCGGAGGACCCCGTGCGCGGCGCCCGCGCCCGCGGCCTGCGCGAACGCACCGTGCTGCGCCAGCACGCGCTGCGCTCCGGCCTGCTGCCCGTGCTCACCCTGATCGGCTCCCGCGTGCCCGAACTCATCACCGGCGCCCTCCTGGTGGAGACCGTCTTCAGCTGGCCCGGCATCGCCGCCGCCACCGTCCAGGCCGCCACCAGCGTGGACTTCCCGCTGCTGGCCGCGCTCACGGCGCTCGCCACCGCCGCCGTCCTGGCCGGCAACCTGCTGTCCGACCTGCTCTACGGGTTGGCCGACCCGAGGGTGGGGTTCGATGGCTAGCGCCAGCACGTCCGCCGCGCCACCGCAGAGCCGGCGCGGCACCGGCTCCCGGCGCGCCCTGCGCCTACGGATCTGCGCCGGCATCCTCGCCGCCGTCGTCCTCGCCGTCGTCCTCGTCCCGCTGCTGTTCCCCCTGGACCGGCAGGCCGTGGACCTCGCCGCCAAGCTCCAACCGCCCTCCGTCGCCCACCCGTTCGGCACCGACGAGGTCGGCCGCGACCTGCTGCTCCGCTGCGTCTACGGACTGCGCGTCTCGCTGCTGGTCGGGGTGGTCGCCGCCGTGGTCGCCACGGTCATCGGCACCGCCGTCGGCGCCCTGGCCGGCGCGCTCGGCGGCTGGGCCGACCGCACCGTGATGCGCCTGGTCGACCTCTTCTCCTCCGTGCCGCACCTGCTGCTGGGCATCTTCATCGTCGCCATGTTCCGGCCCGGCGTCTGGCCGGTGATCGTCTCGGTGGCGCTGACGCACTGGCTGTCCACCGCCCGGATCGTCCGCGCCGAGGTGCTCTCGCTGCGCTCCCGACCCCACCTCGACGCGGCCCTCACCGGCGGCGCCTCCCGCTGGCGGGTGACGATCCGTCACCTGCTGCCGGCCGTGCTGCCGCAGGCCGCACTCGCCGCCGTGCTGATGGTGCCGCACGCCATCTGGCACGAGTCCGCGCTCTCCTTCCTCGGCCTGGGGCTGCCCGCCCACGAGGCGAGCCTGGGCATCATGGCCAACGCCGCCCGCGGCTCCCTGCTGGCCGGCGACTGGTGGCCCACCCTCTTCCCCGGCCTGTTCCTCGTCGTGCCCACCCTCGCCGTCGCCGGCCTGGCCGGCGCCTGGCGGGAGCGGCTCAACCCGCGCCGCCGATCGGAGCTGATGCTGTGACCGCCCACGGGACCGCGGCGGACGCCGCCCGCCCGACACCCGACCGGAGCCCCGGACCGGCCGGCGCCCCCGCCGACCGTCCCCTGCTCGCGGTCCGCGACCTGACCGTCCGCTTCCGGATGCCCGGCGGCCGGTCCGTCGCCGCCGTCACCGACGCCGCCTTCGACCTGGCACCGGGCGAATGCCTGGTCCTCGTCGGCGAGAGCGGCTGCGGCAAGTCCGTGCTCGCCTCGGCGCTGCTCGGCCTGCTGCCCGGCAACGCCGAGGCCACCGGCACCGCGCTGCTCACCGACGCCCGCGGCACCACCGACCTGCTCGCCGCCGGCGAGGCCGAACTGGCCCGCTCCGTGCGCGGCCGCCGCATCGGACTGATCCCGCAGAGCCCGGCCGCCCACCTCACCCCCGTCCGCACCGTCCGCGCCCAACTGGAAGAGACCGTACGGGAGTTGACCGACACCCCGCGCGGACCCGCGCTGCGGTCGGCCGCCGAGCGGATCGCCGAACGCGCCGCCTTCCCCACCGGCCACCTCGACCGCCACCCGCACCAACTCTCCGGCGGCCTGGCCCAGCGCGCCGCCACCGCCCTCGCCCTGGCCGGCGACGCCCCGCTGCTGCTCGCCGACGAACCGACCACCGGCCTCGACCGCGACCTGGTCGACCGCACCGTCGACGAACTGCGCCGGCACCTCGCCGCCGCACCGTCCCCCACCGCCGCGAACGGCACCGGCCGCGCCCTGCTGATGATCACCCACGACCTGACGGCGGCCCAGCGGATCGCCGACCGGGTCGCCGTGATGTACGCCGGCCGGATCGTCGAACTCGCCGACGCCCCACGGTTCTTCGGCACCCCCGGCCCCCGCCACCCCTACGCCCGCGGCCTGTTGGACGCCCTGCCCGAGCGGGCCTTCACCCCCATCCCCGGGATGCCGCCCGAACTCGGCGCCCTCCCCGACGGCTGCGCCTTCGCCGCCCGCTGCGACCGCGCCACCGCGCGCTGCGCGACGCTCCCCGCACCACGCGACGGCGTCGCCTGCCACCACCCGGGCCCGCCGAAGACGGAGACCGACCGTGCTCGAACTGCGTGACATCACCGCCGGATACGACCGCCGCGCCCCCGTCGTGCGCGGCGTGTCGCTGGCCGTCGCCCCGGGCGAAGCGGTCGGCCTGCTCGGCCCGAGCGGCTGCGGCAAGTCGACCCTGGCCCGGGTCGCCGCCCTGCTGCACCGCCCCGACGCCGGCACCGTCGTCCTGGACGGCGCGCCCGCCCGCGGCTGGCGCCACCGCGCCCCCCGCACGCAGCGCACCGCCTTCGGCGTCCTCTTCCAACAGCCCCGACTGTCCGCCGACCCCCGACTACGGCTCGCCGACGTGATCGCCGAGCCACTGCGCGCCACCGGACGGAAGGTCGAAGTGGCCGACCGGCTAAGGGAGTTGGGGCCGCTCGTCGGCCTCGGTGCGGAACTGCTCACCCGGCGCCCGCACGAGGTCAGCGACGGCCAGCTGCAACGCGCCTGCCTGGCCCGCGCCCTGGTGCTCCGCCCGCGCTGGCTGATCTGCGACGAGATGACCGCGATGCTGGACGCCTCCACCACCGCCGCCCTCGTCGCCGTCGTCGAGTCCTACCGGCGGGAGAGCGGCGCCGGACTGCTCGCCGTCGGCCACGACCGCACGCTCCTGGAACGCTGGTGCGACCGCACCGTCACCTGGGCGGAGCTGGAAGCGACCGCCGGAATGCCGGGCGCGGGCTGAGCGTTCCCCCTACGATGGTCCGGCGTGTGACGGACGAGCACCATGGTGCCGGAAGTGATCATTGGTGAGACAGGAGCGATCGTGACCGAAGCGACGCATGTGACGGCCGAGGCGGACACGGCTGCGCCCTTCACCGTGCCGATCACCGTCCGGGGCTACGAGACCGACACCCAGGGCCACCTCAACCAGAGCGTCTACCTCCAGTACGCCGAGCACGCCCGCTGGTCCCTCCTCCAGGCCAGCGGCATCCCGCAGCGCGCACTGGTGGCCCGCGGCATCGGCCCGGTCACCGTCGAAACCACCATCCGCTACCTGCGGGAGCTCCACGCCGGCGACGAGGTCGAGGTCAGCTGCCGGTTCGTGTGGGGCGAGCGGAAGACCTTCGTGATCGAGCAGTCCGTCCACCGGACCGACGACGGCACCCTCGCCGCCGAGATCCGCGCGGTCTGCGGAATCCTGGACCTCACCGAACGCCGCCTCGTGCAGGACCCGCGCACCGCCCTCGGCGAACTCGCCACCGACCCCGCGCTCCTGGGCCTCGACCAGCCGTAGGCGCGCCCCCCGCCCCCTGCCCCACCGCACGGTCCGCCCCTCACGACCGCTGCGGCACCACCGTCACCTCCGTGCCGGCCGCCCGTACCGCCCGGACCTGCTCCGCCGGCAGCCCGTCGTCGGTGATCAACAGATCGAAGTCGGTCAGCGGCGCCAGCGCGTACAGCCCGTCCTTGGCGAACTTGGTGTGGTCGACGAGCAGCACCCGCCGCGCCGCGCTCTCCATCATCGCCCGCTTGACCTGCACCGTCTCCGGCGAGGTGTGGTAGCAGCGGCCCTTGGCCACGGCCGTCGTCGACAGGAACAGCACGTCCGCCCGATAGGCCCGCACCGCGTCCGCGGTGTGCAGCCCCATGAACGCGTCGTACGCCGGGAAGTACGCCCCGCCCAGCGTGATCAGCGAGATCCCCGGCTCCTTGGCCAGCGTGGTGATCGCCGGCAGCGAATTGGTGAGCACCGTCAGCGGCGCGTGCCCGGGCGCCTGGTGCGCCAGCATCAGACAGGTGGTGCTGTCGTCCAACAGCACCGTCTGCCCCGGCGTCAGCAACGCCGCCGCGGCCCGCGCCAACGCCTGCTTGGTCGCCGCCATCGTCGCCATCCGCTCCGCGACCGTGCCGTGGAAATGCGCCGACGGCAGCCCCGTCGCCCCGCCCCGCACCTTCCGCAACCAGCCCTGCGCCTGCAGCGCGTCCAGGTCCCGGTGAGCGGTCATCAGGCTGATCCCGAACTCCGCGGCCAGCTCCGAGGTCCGCACGAACCCCCGCGCGACCACCGTCTCCCGGATCCGGCGCCGCCGTTCCTCCTGAGCCTCGACCCGGTCCATCGCCCCGTTCCCTCCGGTTCGCGCCGCGGTCACCCACGTGAAGGCGCCGCGTGATGTTCACACGAAGGTAACGCGGGCCACCGGGTGCAGGTGCCCGCCGGACGCGGTTCCGTCCCGATGCCTCACGGCAGCTCCCCGCCGCGATGGGAACATTCCGGCCGCCCTTGACGGCCCTTTCGCGCGAGCGGTTGCATCACCGCGTCGTCCACCGGCCACCGAGGCTCCCGCCGCCCCTCCCGCCGGCCCGGACCACCCGCATCCGTCCCGCCGCACACAAGGGGAGCTTCGATGACGAACCCTCCGCTGCCCGCGCCCCGCGCGCTCCCGGCCCGCCTCGGCATCCCGCCGACCCTCGCCTGGGGATACCTCGGACTGCTCCTCTTCATGATCGGCGACGGCGTCGAATCCGGATACCTCTCGCCGTACCTCATCGACCGCGGCATCCCCGAGTCCCGGGTCGCCCTGCTCTTCACCGTCTACGGCATCGCCGCGGCCATCGCCGCCTGGCTCTCCGGAGTCCTCTCCGACCTGTGGGGCCCGCGCCGCGTGATGGCGACCGGCCTGGCCGTCTGGGCCGCCTTCCAACTCCTCTTCCTCACCGCCGCGCTCCCGCTCACCAACTACCCCCTGATGCTCCTCGGCTACGGCCTGCGCGGCCTGGGCTACCCGCTCTTCGCCTACGGCTTCCTCGTCTGGATCGCCGGCGTGGCACCCCGGGCCCGCCTCGGCACCGCCATGGGCTGGTTCTGGTTCGCCTTCACCGGCGGACTCCCCACCCTCGGCTCCCTCGTGGCCAGCGGCCTGATCCCGCACATCGGCGCCTACGCCACGCTCTGGGCCGCCCTGGCACTGGTCGTCGCCGGCGGACTGACCGCACTGCTACTCGTCCGCGACGCACACGGCGCGCCCCGCCCCCGCGGCGCGGGGGAGGGGCCACTGGCCACCCTCGTCGGCAGCGTCACCGTCCTGTGGCGCAACCCCCGGGTCGGCGCCGGCTCCCTCGTCCGGGTCATCAACACCGCCTCGCAGTTCGGCTTCTTCGTCGTCCTGCCGGTGCACTTCACCAAGACCGTGGGCTTCACCCTCACCCAATGGCTGCACCTGCTCAGCGCGATGTTCGCCACCAACATCTTCGCCAACCTGCTGTTCGGCGTGGTCGGCGACCGCATCGGCTGGCGCCGCACCATCGCCTGGTGCGGCGGCGCCGGCTGCACCCTGAGCACCCTGACGCTGTTCTACGTCCCCACCGCCGCCGGCCCCAACTTCCCGCTAGCCCTCCTGGTCGCCGCGTTCTACGGCGCTACCCTGGCGGGATACGTACCGATATCAGCGTTGATGCCCTCCTTGGAACCGCGGCACAAGGGACAGGCACTGGCGGCGCTCAACCTCGGCGCCGGCGCCAGCACCTTCGTCGGACCCGCCGTCGTCGCCGCCTTCGTCGGGCCGCTCGGCGTCGAAGGGGTGGTCTGGATCTTCGCGGGGATGTACGCGGTGAGCTGCGCCCTCACCCTCCTGCTGAAACTGCCGGACCCACCGGAACCGGCAGCCACCGTCCGCACCGCCGCCGCGCACACCACCGAACGCCCCGGCGCGAAGGGACTGAGCTGATGTCCGTCCTCACCATCGACGCCGGCACCACCGTCATCAAGTCCGTCGTCTTCGACGACCAGGGCCACGAGACCGCCGTCTCCCGCATCGCCACCGACGTCCTGCGCCCCCACCCCGGCTGGGCCGAACAGGACATGGACGCCGTCTGGCGGGCCGTCGTCCACACCGTCCGCGACGTCCTCACCGACCTCACCGACCCGGTCCGGCTGATCGCCTTCACCGCCCAGGGCGACGGCGCCTGGCTCGTCGACGACCACGACCGCCCCACCGGCCCCGCCATCCTCTGGTCCGACGGCCGAGCCGGCGACCTCCTCACCACCTGGCAGCACGACGGCCTCCTCGAAGCCGCCTTCCGCCGCAACGGCTCCCTGACCTGCGCCGGCATGCCCAACGCCCTCTTCGCCTGGCTCGCCGCCCACGACCCGGACCGACTGGCCCGCTCCACCACCTCGCTCACCGCCGCCGGCTGGCTCTTCCTCCGCCTCACCGGCATCCGCGCCACCGACGAATCCGACGCCTCCGCCCCCTTCCTCGACCACGCCACCGGCGCCTACGACCCCGCCATCCTCGACCTCTTCGGCCTCACCGACCACGCCCGCCTCCTGCCCACCGTCCTCGCCGAGGACCAACGGACCGCCGAACTGACCACCACCGCCGCCGACCAACTCGGCCTCCCCACCGGCCTCCCCGTCGTCATGGCCCCCTACGACATCGCCGCCACCGCCCGCGGCGTCGGCGTCGTCAACCCCGGCCAGGCATGCAGCATCCTCGGCACCACCCTGTGCACCGAAATCGTCCGCACCGGCATCGACACCACCGGCGAACCCTCCGGCGTCACCATCGCCTACCGCGGCCGCGAACGCGTCCTCCGCGCCTTCCCCACCCTCAACGGCGCCGAAGTCCTCGGCTGGGCCGCCCGCCTCCTCCACCTGCCCGGACCACCCGAACTCTCCCGCCTCGCCTTCGAAGCCGAACCCGGCGCCCGCGGCCTGATGTTCCTGCCCTACCTCTCACCCGCCGGCGAACGCGCCCCGTTCCTCGACCCCACCGCCCGCGGCTCCTTCTGGGGCCTGACCCTCGACCACACCCCCGCCGACCTCGCCCGCGCCGTCTTCGACGGACTCTCCCTCGTCCTGCGCGACTGCCTGACCGCCGCCCGCACCGACGTCACCGAACTGCGCCTGTGCGGCGGCGGCGCCAACAGCGACGCCTGGTGCGCCCTGATCGCCGACGCCACCGGCGTGCCCACCGCCCGCTCCGGCGACACCGAGATCGGCGCGAAGGGCGCCTTCCTCACCGGCCTGGTCCGCACCGGCGCCGTCAGCAGCATGCACCGCGCCGCCGACACCTACGTCCACGTGCAACGCCGCTGGCAACCCGACCCCGAGCGCACCGCGTTCTACGCCGCCCTCCACGAGGACTTCCTCGCCTGGCGCGGCCTCGCCCGCACCGCCGGCTGGCGCACCACCGCCACCTGGCGCCCGGAAACCACCACCCGCCGCACCGACCCCACCCACCACCCCGCCGAGCAACCCGCCCCAGGAGGCATCCGTGTCTGACCCGCACGCCCCCGGACCCACCGGCCACCACCCCGGCCCCGACGGCATCTGGCTCGGCCTCGACCTCGGCACCCAAAGCGCCCGCTGCCTCGCCGTCGACGGCACCGGCACCCTCCTCGCCACCGCCGCCCGCCCCCTCACCGGCAAGCGCACCGGCAACCGCCACGAACAAGACCCCCACCAGTGGTGGACCGCGCTCGCCGAGGCCTGCCGCGAAGCCCTCACCGGACTCGACACCCGCCGCATCCGAGGACTGGCGATCGACGGCACCTCCGGCACCCTCCTCCTCACCGACCCCCACGGCACCCCCCGCACCCCCGGCCTCATGTACGACGACGGCCGCGCCACCGAACAGGCCGAAGCCGTCAACGCCGCCGGCGCACCCGTCTGGCAGGAACTCGGCTACCGCACCATGCCGCCCTCCTGGGCCCTGCCCAAACTCCGCTGGCTCCTCGACGACGACCCCACCCTGCGCACCGGCTCCCGCCTCCTGCACCAAGTCGACCTCATCACCTGGAAACTCGCCGGCCACCAACTCCCCAGCGACACCAGCCACGCCCTCAAAACCGGCTACCACCTCATCGACGAACGCTGGCCGCACGACGTCACCGACCACCTCGGCATCCCCACCGACCTGCTGCCCGACGTCGCCCGCCCCGGCACCGTCCTCGGCACCGTCTGCCCGGCCGCCGCCGACGCCACCGGCATCCCCGCCGGCACCACCATCGTCGCCGGCATGACCGACGGCTGCGCCGCCCAGATCGGCGCCGGCGCCCTCACCCCCGGCGCCTGGAACGCCGTCCTCGGCACCACCCTCGTCCTCAAAGGCAGCAGCGACCACCTCATCCGCGACCCCGCCGGCGTCGTCTACTGCCACCGCGGCCCCGGCGACACCTGGCTGCCCGGCGGCGCCTCCAGCAGCGGCGCCGGCGTCATCTCCCAGTACTTCCACGGCGAGAACCTCGACGTCCTCACCGACCAGGCCGCAGCCCTCGACCCCGACGCCGTCGCCTACCCCCTCGTCTCCACCGGCGGCGAACGCTTCCCCTTCCACGCCCCCGAAGCCGAACCCTTCATCCTCGGCGACGTCCCCACCCGCGCCACCGCCTTCCACTCCTACCTCCTCGGCGTCGCCTGCCTCGAACGCCTCTGCTTCGACTACCTCGACCTCCTCGGCGCCCCCACCGACGGCCCCCTCACCTACACCGGCGGCGCCGCCCGCAACACCTACTGGTGCCGCCTGCGCGCCGAAGTCCTCGGCCGCACCGTCCACGTCCCCGAACACGCCGAAGGCGGCCTCGGCATGGCCGTCCTCGCCGCCACCTCCAGCGGCGCCACCCTCACCGAAGCCGCCACCGCCATGGTCCGCCCCGGCACCGAGATCCGCCCCGCCCCCGACCGCACCCCCCGCTACCTCCCCGTCTACCACCGCTTCGTCGACGAACTCACCCGCCGCGGCTGGCTCGCCCCCGCCGTCGCCGACCACGCCCTCAGGAGGGCCGCCCAGTGACCGACTTCCTCCTCGTCCGCCACGGCGAGACCGTCTGGCACGCGGAGAACCGCTACGCCGGCCGCTCCGACGTCCCCCTCACCGACCGCGGCCGCGAACAGGCCCGCACCCTCGCCCACTGGGCCACCACCGCCGACCTCACCGCCATCTGGACCTCCCCCCTGACCCGCGCCCGCCTCACCGCCGCCCCCGCCGCCGACGCCTGCGGCCTCACCCCGCACGTCGACGAACGCCTCTACGAACTCGACTTCGGCCAGGGCGAGGGCCTCACCCGCGACGAAATGCGCCAACGCTTCCCGCGCGGCGTCGCCGACTTCCTCGCCGACCCCGCCGAGCACCACCTCCCCGGCGGCGAACACCCCCGCCACGCCGCGGAACGCGCCGCCGCCTGCCTCACCGACATCGCCCGCGACCAACCCCACGGCCGCATCCTCGTCGTCGCCCACTCCACCCTCATCCGCGTCCTGCTCTGCCACCTCCTCGGCATCCCCCTCGCCGCATACCGCCGCACCTTCCCCGAACTCCACAACGGCGCCCTCACCGAGATCCGCCTCGACGGCACCCACACCGCCCTCCTCCGCCTCAACGCCCCCACCCACACCGAAACCCCCGCCGCCCTGCCCTGACCCGCACCACCCCACCCCGCACCACCCCACCCCGCACCACCCCACCCAGGAGAAGACCCCGCATGACCACCACCGTCCTCGCCGCCGGCAACCACTTCATCCGCCCCGGCCTCTTCAGCGCCGCCGTACGCGCCGCGGCCGGGGACACCCCACTGGACATACGCGAGATCCAATTCGGCTGGCCACACACCCCCTTCGGCCCGGTCGCCGAGGTCACCGAGGCATCCGGCACCGAAGACGACATGATCGAGGCGCTCCAAGGCATCGAGATCTGCGTCACCGAACACGGCCCGCTCACCGAACGCATCCTCGCCAACTGCCCCGACCTCAAGCTCTTCTGCACCAGCCGCGGCGGCCCCGTCAACGCCAACCTCGCCGCCGCCACCCGCCACGGCGTCGCCGTCTGCAACGCCCCCGGCCGCAACGCCACCGCCACCGCCGAACACACCCTCACCCTGCTGCTGGCCGCCGCCCGCGGCGTCGGCGACACCCACACCGACCTCCGCCGCGGCATCTGGCGCGGCGACTACTACGACTACGACACCTGCGGCATCGAGATCGACGGCACCACCATCGGCCTCATCGGCTTCGGAGCCATCGGCAGCCGCGTCGCCAAGGTCCTGCACGCCATGGGCGCCCACGTCCTCGTCCACGACCCCTACGTCCGCCCCGAAGCCCTCGCCGGCCTCGCCGAACAGGTCCCCCTCGACGTGCTCCTCACCCGCTCCCGCATCGTCTCCCTGCACGCCCGCGTCACCCCCGAGACCACCGGCATGATCGGACCCGCCCAACTCGCCGCCATGCCCCACGGCTCGGTCCTGATCAACTGCGCCCGCGGCGCCCTCCTCGACTACGACGCGGTCTGCGACGCCCTGGAATCCGGGCAACTCGCCGGCGCCGGCTTCGACGTCTTCCCCGAAGAACCCGTCCCCGCCCACTCCCGCCTCCTGACCGCCCCCCGCGTCGTCCTCACCCCGCACATCGCCGGCGGCAGCCAACAGGTCGCCCACAAGGCCGCCGCGATCGTCGCCGGCGACGTCGGCCGCTACCTCCGCGGCGAACCCCTCCACCACCAGGCCAACGCCTGACCCGCACAACGACAGGACGGCCCGCCTCGAAAGGCGGGCCGTCCCGTCGTCACGCTTCCGGATGCGCCGCTCAGCGCCGCCGCACCAACGGGAACGGCAGCGTCTCCCGGATCGACAGACCCGTCAGGAACATCACCAGCCGGTCCACGCCGATGCCCAGACCACCGGTCGGCGGCATCGCGTACTCCAGTGCCTGGAGGAAGTCCTCGTCCAGCTCCATTGCCTCCGGGTCACCACCGGCCGCCAGCAGCGACTGCGCCGTGAGCCGCCGCCGCTGCTCGACCGGATCCGTCAACTCCGAATAGGCCGTGCCCAGTTCGGTGCCGAACGCCACCAGGTCCCAGCGCTCCGCCAGCCGCGGATCGACCCGGTGCTGACGCGTCAACGGCGAAACGTCGGTGGGGAAGTCCTTGTAGAACGTCGGCAGCGTCGTCTTCTCCTCCACCAACCGCTCGTACATCTCCAACACGACGTCGCCGCGACCCATCTCCGGCTTCACCGGCACCGACGCGGCCTGACACAACCGCCGCAGCACCGCGGGATCGGTGTCCGCGTCGACCTCCTCGCCCAGCGCCTCGGAGATCGCCCCGTACACCGTCTTCACCGGCCAGATCCCCGAGATGTCGTGCTCGACCAGCCGCCCGTCCTTGTCCGCCTTGCGCGCCGTCGCACTGCCGAACGCGGCCACCGCCGCACCCTGGATCAGCTCCCGGGTGAGGTTCAGCATCACGTCGTAGTCGGCGAACGCCTGGTACGCCTCCAACATCGTGAACTCGGGATTGTGCTTGTACGAGATGCCCTCGTTGCGGAACGTCCGCCCCATCTCGAAGACCTTCTCCATGCCACCCACACAGAGCCGCTTGAGGTACAGCTCCGGCGCGATCCGCAGGTACAGGTCCAGGTCGTAGGCGTTGATGTGGGTGTGGAACGGACGGGCGTTCGCCCCACCGTGGATCTGCTGCAACATCGGCGTCTCGACCTCCAGGTAACCCCGGTCGATCAGCCCCTGCCGCAACGCCTGCACCGCCGTGCTCCGCGCCCGCACCGTCTCCCGCGCATCCGGCGACACGACCAGGTCCACGTACCGCTGCCGCACCCGCGCCTCCGGGTCGGACAGCCCGCGCCGCTTGTCCGGCAACGGACGCAGACACTTCGCGGTCAGCCGCCACCGCGTCACGAACACCGTCAACTCACCGCGGTCACTGGTGCCGACCTCACCCTCGGCCTCCACGTGGTCACCGAGGTCCACGTCCGCACCGAAGCGGTCCAACAGCTCACCGGCCGCGTCCCGGGTCAACGCGATCTGCAGATCGCCCGACCAGTCCCGCAACTCCGCGAACAGCACACCACCGTGATCCCGGACCAGCAGCACCCGCCCGGCGACCGTCACCGTCTTGCCGGTGCGCTCACCAGCCGCCAGCGCCCGGTACTCCTCACGCACCTGACCGAGCGTGTGCGTCCGCTGCACCCCGACCGGGTACGGGTCGGTACCCTCCTGGCGCAGCCGCTCCAGCTTCTGGTGCCGCACCCGCACCTGCTCCGGCAGCGCGGCCAACTCCCGCTCCCGCCGCTCCTCCTCGGTCGCCGGCGCGGCCTGCACCAGACCCAACTCGTCCAACGACGGCAGCCCCGCGGTGCTCGCCGGCGCCAACACCCGCTTCTTGTGGCCCTTGCCCCACAGCTTGCCCAGGCTCGGCACCGCCACGAAACCCTCGGCGATGCCCGACGCCATGCCGATCCGCGCCAGCGCACCGGCATCCGCGTAGCACAGGAACCGCGGGTACCACTCCGGGTGGTACTTCGAGTTCGACCGGTACAGCGCCTCCAACTGCCACCAGCGGGAGAAGAACAGCAGCAACCGCCGCCACACCTTCAACACCGGACCCGCACCGATCCGCGCGCCCTCCTCGAAGGCCGACCGGAACACCGCGAAGTTCAACGAGATCCGCCGCACCCCCAGCGCCCCGGCCTGCGCGCACAGCTGCGCGACCATGAACTCCATCACGCCGTTCGGCGCACTGCGGTCGCGCCGCATCACGTCCAGCGAGATGCCGTCCTTGCCCCACGGCACGAACGACAACAGCGCGATCATGTTCCCGTCGCCGTCGAACGCCTCGGCCAACAGGCACTCGCCGTCCTGCCCGTCCCCGAGCCGGTCCAGCGCCATCGAGAAGCCACGCTCGGTCTCGGTGTCCCGCCACGCGTCCGCCCGGTGGATGACCTCCTGCATCTCCGCATCGGTCAACTCCGCGTGCCGCCGCACCCGGAACGTCGCCCCGGTCCGCTCGACCCGGTTGACCGCCTGACGGGTGCCCCGCATGTCCCGGCCGTCCAGATCGAACTCCGAAACGTGCAGGATCGCCTCGTCACCGAGCTGCAACGCACCCAGCCCGGACCGCGCGAACGCCTTGGCACCGTCCTCGCTCGCTCCCATGACCGCCGGCTGCCAGCCGTACCGACCCGCGACCTCCAGCCACGCGTCGATCGCCGGCGCCCACGCCTCCCGGTCACCGACCGGGTCACCACTGGCCAGACAGACACCGGCCTCCACGCGGTACGTCACCGCGGCCTTGCCACTGGGGGAGAAGACCACCGCCTTGTCCCGACGGGTGGCGAAGTAACCCAGCGAATCCTGGCTGCCGTACTTCGACAGCAACGCCCGGATCCGGTCCTCCTCGTCACCGTGCAGCGCCGCTTCCATCCGCTGCGAACGGAACAGCGCGGCGGCGGCGTTGAGCAGCGCCAGCGCGCCCAGCAGCCCGAGCAGCGTGCCGATCCAGTGCGGTGGGTGACCCTCCACGATCCGGCCGCCGACCAGCCCACCACAGACGCGGTTGGCCGCCCACAGCAGGCGATTGCCGCCACCGGCCTCCAACGAACCCGGTGCCAACGACACCACGCCCCAGCCGACCAGCACCGCGGCCACGAGACCGCCGGCCAGCACCAGCGCGGCCCGCAGGAACGCACCGCGCCGAGTGATCGCGTAGAACTCCCGGTGCGAGACGAGCAGCAGCACCAGCGCCCCGGCGCACAGCGCCAGCGAGAAGCCGAACTCCCAGAACCCGGCCGCCAGGAACAGCGCGTCGGCGAGGACGTTCAGCACCATGTACGCGGCCACGAACCACAGCGCCACCCGTTTGCGCGCGGTCATCGCCGCGGCCAGGAGGAAGAGGAACGCGGCGTAGGCGAAGTTCGGCGCCACCGGGATCGTGAGCGTGTCCAGCCAGTAGATCACCGAGTGGAGCGTGCGCCGAAGGGGCCCGATCAGCGCCGTCAGGGCACAGAAGAGCCCCAGCAAGCTGAAGATGATGGCGAAGCCATTGGGGACGCGGCGCCGGAAGCGCAGCCACCCCGTGAGTTGATCCTGGTCCTGCACGGTGCTCATTCCGTCACATTAGGCTCTGAAAAGGGGTCGGCAGTCCGACACGAGGCGCGTGCTCCGCCTCCGGCCCACTGCCGCTGCGACCGGCCGACCATCGAGGCTCCGGCCCGCCCCCTCTGTTGTCTGTCCCTCACAGGGAGGGTTCGGTGACCCGTCACGGAGTCACCCACCTGGACCTTGCCATAACGCCGGCGTAAGTCCGAGTCCGGGCGTGAGATACGCGTCAGAATCGAGGTCCGCCCGGACGGCCGTACCCCGACCCACGGTGAACCGCAGCCCGTAGTCCTTGGTGAAGAAGCGTCCGCCCCCGGAGTCCACGCCGTTCAACTCGGCCTGGAGGGTCACCTTGGTGCCCGGCTTCCACTCCTGCTCCGGCCGCCAGCTGATCCGGTCCTTGCCGTGGACCGACTTCCAGGTCCACGCACCCGTCGTCCGGTTGTCGGTGGTCACGGTCAGTCGCCGCTCCACCGCCGCCCGGTCCCGCACCGGAAAGGCGAAGGTCAGGGTGATCGGATCATGGACGCCCACCACCTCGCCGTGCGGCCGCGGGGCGATCGTCAGCCGGTTCCGCTTGGCCACCTTCCCGGTGGTCAGCGACTCCTTGGCCTCATCGGTGGCGCCCTGCTGGTTCTTGGTCCGGGCGAGCACCGAGTACTTGGTGTCCGGCGCGACCTTCGCCCGCGACGTCCACACCGTCCCGCCCGCACTGAACCCGCCGACGAGCTGCCGGCCCCGGGGATCGGTCACCGTCACCTCGGTCAGCACCCCGCCGGCCGCACTCACCCGCAGCCGGTCACCGGCCTGCACCGTCGGTTGCCCGCCGGCCGAACCGAGCCCCACCTTCACCGGCTGCTCCACACTCGCCGAGGCCCGGGTCGCGTCGCAGGCCGCTAGCGTGCCGACGCCGAGCACCGGCATCAGCGCGAGGGCGACGCACAACGACCGGGAGGGCCGGAACGGCCGGGCGGGGCTCAGGCTCATGAGCGGACTTTCCGTCGGTGTGTGGGAGGCGGCGGCAATGTCGGCCGCTAAGACGGCCAATCGCCACACTCCGTTGCGAGGAGTGAGGTGATCCATGCCACTTCTTTACCGACCCGTGGAACCGCCGTCACACACGCCGCTCCCGCATCAACGGAGACGGGACCGAGGCATCCCGACCCCCCCGACCACCCACCCGGGTGACCGCTCGGTGACCCGCAGTGATCACCCGTTCGGGCCACCACGTCGCGAACCGGACATACCCCGAAATGCGCCAAACTGGCCACCGCTCGCCGTCCGTTCGGGCGGTCGTCGAGGAGGTGTGGTGTCCATGGCTGTCTCCATCTCGGTCATCCTCTTGCTGGTGGTCCTGATCGTGATCTTCCTACGCAGCGGCAAGCTGAAGCTCTCGCATGCCATCGTCTGCGGACTGCTCGGCTTCTACCTGGCCGGCAGCAGCCTCGCTCCGGACATCCACCACGGCCTCGCCAACGCCGCCGAGGTCGTCAGCAGCGTCCGCCCGTGACCGACTCCACCGCGACGCGTCAACATCCCGCTACACTGAGTGAAAATCCCGGGAATGATTAACTCTCCGTAATCGTTGCCGAACAGGGAAGAGGCAAGCGGGCACACCGGCACCCGGCCCCCGCAACCCTCGCCCCGCGACCGCCCCCAACACAGACCGCCGCCCCAGCACATACCGCCGCCCCCAGCGCATACCGCCGCCCCCAGCGCATACCGCCGACCTCGACGCAGACCGCCGTCCCCGACGCAGACCGCCACCCTCGACGCGGGCCACCTGGACGTAGGCCCACTCCCGACGAGTGCTAACCGCCCGCGGCCCGCACGGCCCCGCCACCCGCACCGGCCCGCCACCCTGCCCCGGTCTTGCCCCGTCGCCTCGCGCGCCGGAGGTCGGACGCCGAACCCGCCTCGGCCGATGCCCGCACTCCGTGTCGGGTGTGGCGTCGAGCCCCGCCCCGCGCCACGGCGGGCGGAAGCGGGAGGACCCGCACCACGAGTTCGCCGTCGAGCCACGGGCTGGCCGTCGGGCTGCGGCTCATCCGAGGTCGGACTGTGGCTCACCGGAGTGAGAAGACCCCCAGCGCATTGGCCACCGGTCGTTCCTTGCCGTCCGTGGGGTGGTTGCGTACCTGGACCTCGCCGTAGCGGTCCTCGGTGACGAACGTCGAGGAGCCGCCGCCGTCCAGGTCCGTCGCGTCGCGGGCGCCCAGCCGTGCCATCAGCCCCGCCAGTTCGCGGACCGTCAGCCCGGTCTGGTGCTGGCCCTTCTCGCCGTCCAGGGCCATCAGCAGCAGGGTGCGTCCGTGGTGCGCGATGCCGGCGGAGGTGCGCATCGTGACGGCGGTGATGTCCAGGCCGGCCGTGGGGCGCCCGTCGCGCAGCACCGGGAAGCCGCCCACCGCGCAGCGCAGCCGACCCGGGCGGTGGCCGACGAGCCGGTGGCTGATCCGGACCCGCTCGCCGAGGTGCAGCGCGCGCAGGCGTCGGGCGCCCCCCTCGCGGCCGACCAGCACCACCGAGCCCGGCGCGATCGTGCCGGCACCCGGGCGCCGGGCGGTCTTGACCACCCGGCCGTGGCGGACGGTGACCTCGGCGGTGGCGGTGTCGCAGCCCGCCCCGCGGTCGGTGTCGGTGCCGCAGACCGCCCGTTCCCGGGACACCCCGCCCCACCGGGCGGTGTACGCGCCGATGCCGCCCTGCGGCAGGGCGTACTGGTTCAGCCCGCGCAACGGCCAGTCGCCCGCGGCGCTGCGGACGGTGCCGCGCAGGGCCAGCCGGTCCAGTCGGGCCCGGCGGTCGTAGCCGATGCCGAGCACGTCCTCCGTGCTTGCGCCGGGGGGCAGTGGTGGGCCGAAGCGTTGGCCGTCGGGCACCGCGCCCTTCAGTGCCCGTCCCGAGGAGACCTCGGGGCCGACCGACGAGCCGGTGACCGCCACCCCGGGGTGCTGGGCCTCGCTGATGTTGAAGAAGTCGCCGTTGACCGCCGCGACCGCCTCCTGGTCCCCGGCCAGTTCGGACACCGGGGCCCGGGCGGCCACCGCGGCCGGATGGAGCAGGTCCACGGAGACCTCGGGGTGGGACAGGTCCACGGTCAGCAGGTGGCCGCGGGCGGTGCCGCGGGGCAGTGCCAGTCGGAACGCGGAGTAGGTGACCCCGGGGGCGAGCCGCACCGGTGTGGTGCGGCTGAGGTGCGTGCCCCGCGTGACGGGGGAGGGGGCCGGTGCGGCGAGGTCGGCGGCCGCCGCCCGGGCCGTGCCCGCCACCGCGCCACCCACCAGGACGCCCCAGGCGACTGCGCCCGCCGTCGCTGCGCGGATCGTGACCGTCCGGATGGTTCCCAACCGCTTTTTCACGACAGCCCCCTGACGTTGCGTCAACTGTTTCAGGTGGTGGCAGCGCTCACTATGGACCGCGGATGGCGGGATTCCGAACATCCGCGGAACGGTGCCGTGTCGCCCGGCGGGCGGCCGCCCGCCGGGCCGGGGCGACCGGTTCGGCCCGGCGGGACGGCCCCTTGCGTCGTCGGAGGTCGGCGCCGTCAGAAGTCGGCCAGGTCCTGCCAGAAGTTCGCGCCCTTGACCAGCTCCATGTAGTGGGCCCAGTCCCAGTACTGTCCGGGGTCGGTGTGGTCGGTGCCCGGGACCTCGACGTGCCCGATGATGTGCTCGCGGTCCTTGGGGATGTCGTAGCGCTCGCAGATGGCGGCGGTCAGCAGTGCCGAGCGGGCGTAGAGCGTCTCGGTGAACCACTTCGGTTCGTCGATCCACCCCTCGTGCTCGATGCCGATGCTGCGGGTGTTGTAGCCCCAGTTGCCGGCGTGCCAGGCGACGTCCCGTTCGCGGACGCACTGGGCGGTGTAGCCGTCCGAGGACCGGACGACGTAGTGCGCGGCGGCCTTGTGCGCGGGGTCCTGGAAGAGTCGCAGGGTGTCCGCGAAGGTCTCCTGCGTCACGTGGATGACGACGGTGTCGATCGGGTACTGCGTGGGGCGGTTGGCGGCGGTGTAGTTGGCGGCGTCGGCCGGGGTCCAGTGCACGGGCGGGTAGCCGAAGGGCCGTGCCCGCCGCCTGCGCGGTGTGGCGGCGCCGGCCGCGGTGAGGGGGGTGAGGGCGGCGGCTGCGGCGAGTGCGGCGGCGCCGGTGAGCAGCCGCCGGCGGGCCGGGAAGTGCTGGTCGGGTTCCATGCGAACTCCTGACAAGGACCGAGGGGGGTCGCGTACATGTCACGCACGTACCGGTGCGTTCATCATGCGCAACGGCGCGCGTGCTGCCAAGGGAATGGCCGGCGTGTCAATGGCTTGACCAAAGAAGGCCCGCGGCGGGTGACCTGCGCCCAAGGCCCTGATCGGCCGCGACGCACGTCACCCGGGTGCCGCGCCGCGCCCCGATCCTGACGGAGGGTCAGTGGGGCGGGCGGCACCCGGGTGACGGGGTGTCCGGCTGGTCGCTCAGTGTCCGATCTCGACGTCCTCCAGGACGCCCAGCGCGTCGGGCACCAGTACCGCCGCGGAGTAGTAGGCGCTGACCAGGTACTTGATGACGGCCTGGTCGTTGATGCCCATGAACCGGACGGACAGGCCCGGTCGGTACTCGTCCGGGATGCCGGTCTGGTGGAGGCCGACCACGCCCTGGTTCTCCTCGCCGACGCGCAGGGCCAGGATCGAGCTGGTCTGGTCGGGGTTGATCGGGATCTTGTTGCAGGGCAGCAGCGGGATGCCGCGCCAGGCGCGCACCGGCGTCCCCTCGAACTCCGCGGTCGCCGGGTAGATGCCGCGGGCGTTCCACTCCCGTCCGATGGCCGCGATGGTCCGCGGATGCGCCAGCAGGAACTGCGTCTTGCGGCGCCGGGAGATCAGCTCGTCGAGGTCGTCGGGGGTGGGCGGGCCGCTGCGGGTGTGGATGCGCTGCTTGAGGTCGGCGTTGTGCAGCAGGCCGAACTCGCGGTTGTTGACCATCTCGTGTTCCTGGCGCTCGCGCAGCGCCTCCACGGTGAGTCGCAGCTGCTGGTCCAGCTGGTTCATCGGGTCGTTGTAGAGGTCGGCCACCCGCGAGTGGATCTTCAACACGGTCTGCGCGACGCTCAGTTCGTACTCCCGCGGCGCCCGCTCGTAGTCCACGAAGGTGCCCGGCAGCGCCGGCTCGCCGACGTGTCCCGCGGCCAATTCGATGGCTGCCTCGCCGTGCTTGTTCTGGGCCGGGACGAGCGCGGTGCGGACGTTCTCGACGTGCTCGCGCAGCGCCGCCGAACGGCTCAGCACCTCTTCGTAGTCGCCACGGGAGAGGGTGAGGACGGTGCCGCGGGTGGCCGCGCGCAGGGTGAACTCCCACTCGGCGTCCGGCGCCAGCAGTGCGGCGTCGCCGGCCGCGTCACCGCCGGCGAGGACGGCGGTCACCGTGTCGTCGCCGTACTTGCCGGTGCCGATCCGTTCGACCTTGCCGTGCGCGATCAGGATGACCTGGTCGGTGGTGGTGCCCTTGGTGGCGAGGACGTCGCCGGGGGCGACGTCCCGCTGGGTGAACCGGCCGGCGAGCTCCTGGAGCGTGGGGTCGTCGGTGAAGCCGCGCAGCGGCGCCAGCTCGCGCAACTCCTGCGGGATGACGCGGACCTCGGAGCCCTCGGTGACGAACTCGACCTCGCCGTCGCCCAGGGTGTGGGTCAGGCGGCGGTTGACGCGGTAGGTGCCGCCGGAGACCTGCGTCCACGGCAGGATCCGCAGCAGCCACCGCGAAGAGATCCCCTGCATCTGCGGCGGGGTCTTGGTCGTGGTCGCCAGATTGCGGGCGGCCGCGGTGTCCAGGCTGGACCGGTGCTCCTCGGAGCCGTCGGTCTGCGGGCCGGACGTGGGGTCCACGGATGTGGTCATGCGGGGGGTCACCTGTTCCGATCGGTGCGTAAAGCGTGGAAGGCAAAACGCGGTGAAAAGCGCGGGAAATCACTCAGCAAGGCGGTGGAGCGGGCGGCACTGCCGGACCGTGCGGTGCGGCAGTCGCCCTCCGGGGATTTCCCGCTCAACGCCCGATTTCTACGTCTTCGAGGACGCCCAGGGCGTCGGGGACGAGGACGGCCGCGGAATAGTAGGCGCTGACGAGATAGTTCGAGACGGCCTTGTCGTCGATGCCCATGAAGCGCACCGAAAGGCTCGGCTCGTACTCATCGGGAATTCCGCTGCGGTGCAGTCCGACGACGCCCTGCTTGTCCTCGCCGGTGCGCATCAGCAGCACCGAGCTGGTGCCGTGCTCCGTCACCGGGATCTTGTTGCAGGGGAAGATCGGCACTCCGCGCCAGGACGGCAGCGAGTGGCCGTTGAAGTCCACCGCGTCCGGGTAGAGCCCGCGGGCGCTGCACTCCCGGCCGATCGCGGCGATCGCCTTGGGGTGGGCCAGCAGGAAGCCCGGGTCCTTCCAGACCGTCGCGAGCAGGTCGTCGAGGTCGTCGGGGGTGGGCGGGCCGCTGCGGGTGTGGATGCGCTGGGTCAGGGCGGCGTTGTGCAGCAGCCCGAACTCGCGGTTGTTGATCATCTCGTGTTCCTGGCGCTCGCGCAGCGCCTGCACGGTGAGCTTGAGCTGTTCCTCGACCTGGTTCATCGGGTCGCTGTAGAGGTCGGCGACCCGGGTGTGGGAGCGCAGGACGGTCTGCGCGACGCTGAGTTCGTACTCCCGGGGCTTGCGCTCGTAGTCGACGAAGGTGCTGGACAGGGCTGGTTCGCCGTGGTGGCCGGAGGTGAGGGCGAGCGGGGGCTCACCGCCGGTGCCTGCCGGCGGCGCGGACCGGTGGCCGTCGGACGCGAGGTGGTCGCGCAGGGCCGGCGAGCGGCCGATGACCTCGTGGGCGTCCTGGCGCTCCAGGGCCATCACCGTCACCCGGGTCACCGCCCGGTAGCTGAACTCCCACTCCCCGTCGGCGCCGTCGAGCGCGGCGTCGCCGAGGTGGTCGCCGCCGGCCAGGGCTTCGAGGACGGTCTCGTCGCCGTACTTGCCGGTGCCGACCCGGTCGACCCGGCCGTGCGCGATCAGCACGACCCGGTCGTGCGGCGCACCGGCCTGGGCGATCAACTCGCCCGGCGCGTATTCGTGTTGGGCGAACCTCTCGCCGAGCGCCGAGAGCACCTCGGTGTCGGTGAAGTCCCGCAGGGCGGGCAGTTCGCGCAGCTCGTCGGGGATGATCGTGATCGCGTTGCCGTCGATGTCGAAGTCGATCCGCCCGTCGCCGACGGTGTACGCCAGGCGTCGGTTGACACGGTACGTACCGCCTGAGACCTGGACCCAGGGCAGCAGCCGCAGCAGCCAGCGGGAGGTGATCCCCTGCATCTGCGGCGCGGTCTTGGTGGTCGTCGCCAAATTCCGTGCAGCGGCCGTACTCAGGCTGGAAATTTGGCTCTCTTCGGCGCTTCCGGTCAGCGTTTCGCCGGCAATCGTCACCATGTCACCTATCTCGTCGAGGCTGCGGCGTGGAACACCGGGCAGAACTCAACGAAGGCCCCCCGGCAGCTCGCCGCCGCCTCGAAGATAGCGGCGTTGATTTTATCGACACAATCGCTCGATTGGGTGGCATGGAATTGACTTTCCATGGAAAGGGTTTAGATCTTTCGGTACTGGGCACAGTGTGCCGGGGCGATGATCACGGACGGTGCGTCAGCCGCCCAGCAACGCCGCTCCGTCGGTCAGCGTCGCCGCCAGCCGCTCCCAGGCGTCGCCGTCCCGCTCCCGCGCCGGATGCACCGCGCCGCGGGCCGTCCCCCAGCGGCGCGCCACCGCCGCCGGATCCTCGCCCAGCAGCAACCCGGCCGCCTGCGCCGCCGCCCCCAGCGCGACGAGTTCGTCCGCCTCCGGCACCACCACGGGACGGCCCGAGAGTCGTCGCACGGTCTCCCGCCAGGCATGTCCGCGGGCCCCGCCGCCGATCAGCAGCAGCGGCGCGTCGGGCGCGGCATCCACTCCCGGCAGCCGGTCCAGGGCCCGCAGCAGCGTGAACACCGCGCCGTCGTAGGCGGCCTGGAGCAGTTGGCCGGCGGTGGTGTCGTGGCGCAGCCCGTGCAGCAGGCCCGTGGCGTGCGGGAGGTTGGGGGTGCGCTCGCCGTCGAGGAAGGGCAGCAACACGGCGCTGCCGCCCGGCTCGACGGCCTCCCGGTCGCGGCCGAGCAGCGCCGCCACCCGGTCCACCGCGAGCGTGCAGTTGAGCGTGCAGGCCAGTGGCAGCCAGTCGCCGCGGGCGTCGGCGAAGCCGGCGACGGTGCCGGTGGGGTCGGCGGGGCGGCGGGTCGTCACCGCGTACGCCGTCCCGGAGGTGCCCAGGCTCAGCACCGGCTGCCCCGGCCGCAGGCCGAGGCCGAGCGCCGCGGCCATGTTGTCGCCCGTCCCGGCGGCCACCAACGCGCCGTGCGGCAGCGGCAGTTCATCGGTGTGCACGGTGCCGGCGGCCTCGCCGGGGAGCGCCACCCGCGGCAGCATCGACGGGGCCAGTCCGACCCGGTCCAGGACCTCCGCGTCGTACGCGCCGGTGGCCGTCGCCCACCAGCCGGTTCCCGAGGCGTCGCCGCGATCGGTGACCGCCTGGCCCGTCAGCCGCTCGACGAGGTAGTCGTGCGGCAGGCGGACGGCGGTGGTGGCGGCCGCGGCGGCCGGCTCGTGGGCGCGCAGCCAGGCCCACTTGGCGACGGTGAACGCCGGGCCCGGTACGCTGCCGATCCGCTCCGCCCAGGCAGCCGGGCCGCCGCCCTCCGAGATCAGCCGGGCGCTCTCGGGGGCCGGGCGGACGTCGTTCCACAGCAGGGCCGGGCGGACCGGCTCGCCGGCCGCGTCCAGGGTCACCAGGCCGTGCTGTTGGCCGGCGACCGAGACCGCGGACGCCTGGCGGGCGGCCGCGCCGCACTGGACCAGTGCCTCGCCCAGCGCCCGCCACCACTGCCGAGGGTCGCTCTCCTTGGCCGCCCCGCCGCTGACCGTGTGCGGTGCCTGACCGCGGGCCAGCACCTGTCCGGTCTCCGCGTCCACCACCAGCGTCTTGGTCGACTGCGTCGAGCTGTCCACCCCGACGACCAGGGGTCCGGCCGACTGTGCGCCCATCGAGCACTCTCCCTCGGCGGCCGGTGGTACGGGCCCTGCCCCGGGGCTCCCGGCCGCTTGGGGCCCCGGTGCGCTGCCGCATAGTAATGCGCGCGGCGCCGGTCCCGGGCGGCCTGTGGACGACACGCGCGGCGCGCGCCGGCCGGTCGCGGTCAGCCGCCGAACAGCTTGCGCAGGAAGCGGACCTCCGCGGTCCGTTGGGCGCCGCCGCCGCTCTCGTGGGCGTTGAACCGCCACACCTCCAACTGCTTGTCACCCGCGTAGTGGTGGTGGGCGGCGAACCCGGTGGAGGGCGGGACGACCTCGTCCCGCAGGGCGGTGCCGAAGAGCGCCGGGGCGCTCGCGCGGACCGCGAAGTTCAGGCCGTCGAAGTGGTCGAGGGTGCGCAGCGCGGTGTCGACGTGGTCGCGCTGGCCCGCGAAGTAGCGGGCCAGTTCGCCGTACGGGCCCTGGTCGGTGACGTCCAGGGCCCGTCGGACGTGGGTGAGGAACGGCACGTCGATCAGGGCCCCCGCCAGACCGGGGACCAGGCCCGCCACGGCCAGGGCGAGGCCGCCGCCCTGACTGCCGCCGGCGACCACGATCCGGGCGGCGTCCACCGCGGGGTGTCCGTGGGCGACCTCGACGGCCCGTACGGCGTCGGTGATCAGCCGCCGGTAGTAGTAGGTGTCGGGGTCGAGCAGGCCCTGGGTGAGCTTGCCCGGTACGCCCGGGTGGGCGATGCCCACCGGGTCGGGGGTCTCGCCAGGGCGGTTGGGGCCGCTCTGGCCACGGGTGTCCATGACCAGCGTGGCGTATCCGGCCGACGGCCACAGCAGCCAGTCGTGCGGGAACATCCGGCCGCCGCCGTAGCCGAGGTACTGCACCACGCACGGCAGGGGGCCGGCCGCCGCGCGCGGGCGCAGGAACCAGCCGCGGATGCGGTGCCCGCCGAAGCCGGCGAAGTCCAGGTCGTCGACGTGGAGTTGGGTCAGTCCGTCGTCGAGCGGGGTGAAGCGGGGGGCGAGGTCGTGGGCCCGGGCCTCGTCGAGGGTCCGGTGCCAGAACGCGTCGAAGCCCGGGGGCTCGGGCAGGGGAGGGCGGTAGCGGCGGAGTTCGTCCAGGGGAAGGTCGGTGAACATGGCGCACCTCCGGGCAGTGAGGCGTACACGTCGGGCACGTTAGGGTCTGTCCGGGCGATCAGGATCGGGAGCCGTCCGTCCGGGCCGCGGGTCGCCAACGGTGCCCACGGGGCGGAGGGTTCGCCCCGGAACGGTCCGGATCGGTCACCGCGTCCCTGACTCCCACCGAAGAAGCGATATTTCCGCCATGAGCTTTCCCCCGCCTCCGCCGTCCAACCAACCGCCGCACCAGCCGCCCCCGGGCGGGCCGGGCGGCTACGGACCGCCGCACGGCGGCTATGGGCCCGGCGGGCAGCAGCCGGCCCCGGGCGGGTACGGTCCGGGCGGCCACGGACCGGCGGCGCCCCAACCAGGGCAGCCGCCGGCCGGCCCCTACGGCGCCCCTGCCGGCGGCTTCGGCCCGCCCGGGGCCGGCGGTCCGGGCGGTTGGCAGCAGCCGCCCGCCCCGCCCTCCGGCGGCGGCAACGGCACCACCATCGCGCTGATCATCGGTGCCGGCGTGCTGATCGTGGCGCTCGTCGTCGGCGGCGTCATATGGGCCACCAGCAGCGGCGGCGGGCGCAACCAGGCCCGGCCGGGCACCGGCACCACCGCCAGTCCCACCCCGACCTCCTCGAACTCCGGGCTGCCGACGCCGTCCGCTTCGACCTCCGCGACCCCCACCGGCCCCGAGAGCACCGCGTCCGCGCCCTCGGGACGCGGCGTCGCCTTCTACGCCCTGAAGACCGGTGACTGCTTCGACATCCCGCCGGGCGGGAACGGCGGCAACAACGAGTCGGCCCCCTGCACCGGCCCGCACGACGCCGAGGTGGTCTTCCTCTACACCCTGCCGCGCGGCCTGACCACCGAGAACGAGATCAAGGACAAGGCGTCCACGCTGTGCTCCTCGGAGCTCCAGGACAAGGCGTCCAAGCAGCCCGCCGGGACCGCCGGGGGCACCTATGTGCAGTTCCCCAGCGCCCAGGGCTACAAGCTGGGCATCAAGACCGTGGTGTGCAGCCTGACGGGCAACCGCAGCGGCACCAAGAAGCTCACCCGGCCGTTGACCTGACCCCCGACGGGACCGGGAGCCGGGCACCGGGCTGCGGGACGGGGCGTCACGGTGCCGGGCGGAGCGGCGCCCCGGTCACCGGCCCCGGCGCGTCGGGCCCGTCCGGACCGCCCGTCCCGTTCACCTCGGCCGCCGCCGGGTCCAGTACGCGTGAGAGGAACGCCCGGGTCCGCTCGTGCCGGGGAGCGCCCACCACCCGTTCCGGGGCGCCCTCCTCGACGATTCTCCCGCCGTCCATGAAGACCACCCGGTCGGCGACCTCCCGGGCGAAGCCCATCTCGTGCGTGACGACCAGCATCGTCATCCCGTCCCGCGCCAGCGAGCGCATCACTGCCAGCACGTCGCCGACCAGTTCGGGGTCGAGCGCGGAGGTCGGCTCGTCGAAGAGCATCAGCTCCGGAGCCATCGCCAGCGCACGGGCGATGGCGACCCGTTGCTGCTGACCGCCGGACAGCTGCGCCGGATAGGCGGCGGCCTTGTCGCCCAGGCCGACCCGGGCCAGTTGGTCACGGGCGACCCGTTCGGCCGCGGCCCGGTCGCGGCGCAGCACCCGGCGCTGGGCGATGGTCAGGTTCTCCAACGCGGTCAGGTGCGGGAAGAGGTTGAAGGACTGGAAGACCATGCCGATCCCACGCCGCACCCGGTCGATGTCGACGTCCGGGTCGGTGACCTCGGTGCCGGCGACCGTGATCCGGCCGGCGCTCGGCTCCTCCAGCAGGTTCACGCACCGCAGCAGCGTCGACTTCCCGGACCCCGACGGCCCGATGACGCAGACCACCTCGCCGCGCGCCACCGAGAAGTCGATCCCGCGCAGCACCTCCACCGCGCCGAACGCCTTGTGCAGTCCGCGCACCTCGATGGCGTTGCCGCCCCCGCCGTCGGTCATCCCGTGCCCCTCCCCGCCAGCCCCGCCACCGGTCGTCGCGCCACTCGTCCGCGCCCCCGTCCCGTCACCGGGCCCGCGCCGTGCGGGCCTCCAACCGGCGGACCACCTGGCCCAGCGGAAGGGTGATCACCAGGTAGAGCAGCCCGGCGATCAGCACCGGGGTGAGGCTCTTGTGCTCGTTCAGCGCGTCCCGCCCGAAGTTGGCCAGCTCGAACTGGGAGAGCGACAGGCCCAGCAGGTACACCAGCGAGGAGTCCTTCGTCAGCAGGATCAGCTCGTTGGTCAACGGTGGCAGCACGATCCGGAACGCCTGCGGAATGACGATCGAGACCATCGCCCGGCCCTGCGACATGCCCAGCGAACGCGCGGCCTCCGTCTGGCCCTTGGGCACCGCCCGGATGCCGGCCCGGATGGTCTCCGCCATGTAGGCCGCGCCCACCAGCCCCAGCGACAGCATCACCGTGACGCCCTGGTCGAGCGCGACCTGGAACGCCAGCGGCACCCCGAAGCCGAGCGCGATGAACACCAGGAGCGCGGGGATCCCGCGGAAGAACTCGATGTAGGTCACCGCGAGCCAGCGGTACGGCGGCACCGACGACAGCCGCATCAGGGCGAGCAACAGCCCGAGCGCGAGCCCGAACCCGAAACCCAGCAGGGTGTACCGCACGGTGTTGACCAGTGCGGTGGTCACGATGTCCGGGAACAGTGCCGTGGCGACGGAGGGGTCGAAGAACGCCGCGCCCAGCCGGCGCCAGTCGGCGGCCAGCGCGAGCACGGCCGCCGCGGCGAGCAGCACGCCGTACTGCACGCCGCGGACGAGCCGGGCCCGGCGCCGCTTGGACGGGCGGCGGGGCATCAGCCGAACCACTTGCGGTGGATCCGGTCGTAGCTGCCGTCCTTCTTCGCCCGGGCGAGGACCGCGTTGATGCGTTGCCGCAGCGCGTCGTTGCCCTTCCGCACGCCGAACCCGTAGCGCTCGCCGGTGTCGAACTCGGTCGCGACCCGGGTGTCCTGGTTGTGCTTCACGTAGTCGAGGAGCACGCCGTTGTCGTTGATGCCGGCGGCCACCTGGCCGGACTTCACGGCGGTCAGCAGCAGTCCGACGTCCTCGAACTCGACCAGTTCGACGCCCTGTGCGTGGGCCTTGGCGTAGACGGCGCCGGTCGTCGCCTTCTGGTAGCCGAGCTTCCTGCCCCGGAGGTCCTCGATCCTCTTCAGCGGGCTGCCGCGCTTCACCAGCAGTGCCTGGGTGGCGTCGAAGTACGGGTCGGAGAAGTCCATGACCTTCTTCCGGGCCGGGGTGATGGTCATGCCCGCGGCGGCCAGGTCGCACTTGCGGATGGCGAAGTCCTGCCCGGTCTCGATGCCTTCGAAGGGGGTGTTGATGATCTGCTGGGTGGCGCCCAGGTCCTTGGCCACCAGGTCCACCAGGTCCACGTCGAAGCCGACGACCTTGCCGTAGCGCGTCACCTGGAACGGGGCGTAGGGGAGGTGGGTGCAGGTCAGGAGCGTTCCGGGGCGGACCAGTTCCGGGCCCCGGCCCTCGCCGGCGGGTGCGGTGCTGGTGCAGCCCGCCAGGAGGGCGGTGGCCGCGACGGCGGCCAGAAGGGGCAACGCGGAGCGAGCGGTCACAGGGCCTCCAGGAGTGCCGTGACGATCAACCGGGCCGGGGGAGCGACGAGTTGGCCTGCATCCTGCCATCGGGCGGGGGTGTTGTCGCCGGTGCGTCCGTTGCGGCTGGGTAACGCCCGCGCGGGCGGCGGGCGGCTCAGCGCAGGGTCCAGAGCCAGCCGAGCGGGGTCAGGCCCAACGTCCGGGCCACCGAACGGGAGGCGCGGTTGGCGACGCCGGTGCTGTAGAAGAGCGCCTCCTTGTGGCGGGCCGCGCGCCGGGCCCAGGCGGCGACGACGGCCGGTGCCAGCCCGCGCCCGCGGAAGTCCGCACGGGTCCAGGCGCCCGCCTCCGCCGCGGTGGCGTTCGCCTCCGGGGTGTGGCAGATGGACACCGGGGCGGCACCGTCCACGGCCATCGCCCACCCCCCGGCGGCGCCGGAGATCAGCTCCGCCCACTCGTCGGGCTGCCAGTTGCCGGGCCGCTCCAGTCGCCGCGCCGCCCGGCGCCCCGCGGCGTCCGACACGAGGAGGGGCAGCGGCGCGGGCGGCGGGGACGGGAGCGGTCGGGGGAAGACGAAGGTCGGACCGCCGTCGACGGTGGTGCGCCGGCCGGTCGGGTCCAGCGCCTCGGCGAGCCGCGTCAGGGCCCGTGGCGCCTCTTCCGGGACGTACGGCTGCTCGGGGTCGTCGAGGGCCGTTCCAGGGCCCACGAGGCCGCTCACGGCCGGCCCCAGCGCCAGCAGGCGGGCCCGCGGGGTCCAGGCCCAGACGGCCTGGACCGGCTTGTCCGTCACGACCGCCGGACGGTCGGCGGTTCCCGGTACCAACCCGTAGACGGCGTCCACTTCCCAGGCGAGCAGCGTCGCGTCGTCCCACTCCATGGCGGGAGGCTAACGGGCGGTGCCGGCCGGCCGCCGCCCGTTTTCCGCGGCCCGCCGTCCGTTGCCCGTTGGGCCGCGGTCGGGTCAGCGGCCCAGTGCGGTCGCGAGTGCGGCGATGGCGTCCGGCCCCACCCGGCAGCAGCCGCCGATCAGTCGGGCGCCGGCCGCGACCCAGCCGGCCACCCGGTCCGCGCGGAAGGTCGGGCTGCCGCGCCAGGCCCGCGCCGCGGCGTCCCACTGCTCCCCGCTGTTGGGGTAGACCACCACCGGCTTGCCGGTGACCCGGGCCGCGATCTCCACCGCCCGGTCCGCGTCGTCCGGCGCGCAGCAGTTGACCCCGACCGCGATCACCTCGTCCGCGTCCGCCGCCGCGGCGAACGCCTCGGCCAGCGGCTGCCCGGCACGCGTGCGGTCGCCGGCGACGCTGAACGACAGGTAGGCCGGGACGCCGAGGCCGCGGACGGCCCGCAGCAGGGCCTGCGCCTCGTCCGCGTCCGGCACCGTCTCCAGGGCCAGCACGTCCGGCCGGGCGGCGGCCAGTACCTCCAGGCGCGGCCGGTGGAAGCGCTCCAGGGCGTCCACGGACAGGCCGTACCGGCCGCGGTACTCGGAGCCGTCCGCCAGCATCGCGCCGTACGGCCCCGCCGACGCGGCGACGTAGAGCGGCCCGGTGACCCCGCCGGCGTGCGCGCGGGCGGCCGCCTCGCGGGCGAGTTCGACGCTGCGGCGCAGCAGTTCGGCGGTCTCCTGCGGGCCGGTGCCGCGCCGGGCGAAGCCCTCGAAGGTGGCTTGGTAGCTGGCGGTGAGGGCGACCCGGGCGCCCGCCCGGTAGTAGGCGAGGTGGGCCCGCACCACCGCCTCGGGTTCCTCGGCGAGCAGCCGGGCCGACCACAGCGCGTCGCTCAGGTCGTGGCCGTCGGCCTCCAGTTGGTTGGAGAGTCCGCCGTCGAGGACGACCGGTCCGGCGGCGAGCGCCGCGGCGAACGTCGGTGTCGGTGGCTGGGGCGACGGGCCGGTCATGGGGACCACTTCTCCTTGTTGCGGTGCGCGGCTACTCGGGCCGGACCGCCTGGATGTCCAGCTCGACCCGGATGGTAGCGCCGATCGCGGCGATGCCCCTGGCCAGCATCTTGCGCCAGTCCAGGGTGAAGTCCTCGCGGTGCAGTTCGGTGACGGCCTGGCATGCGGTGCGGGTCTCGCCCGCGATGCCGGTGCCGATGCCCAGGTAGCGGGTGTCCAGTTGGATGGTGCGGCTGACGCCGTGCAGGTGGAGCACGCCCTGCACCGACCACCGGCCGCCGCCCTTGTGGACGAACCGTTCGCCGGAGAACTGGAGGTGGGGGAAGCGGGCCACGTCCAGGAACTCCGCCGACCGCAGGTGGTCGTCGCGCATCCGCACGCCGGTGTCGATGCTCGCCGCGTCGATCGTGACCTCGACCCGGGAGTCCTGCATCCGCTCACCGATCCACAGTCCGCCCTCGAAGACGTTGAACCGACCGTGGATCTCGGCCAGTCCGATGTGCCGGGCGGTGAAGCGGAGGGCGCTGTGGTCGGGGTCGAGCCGCCACTGGCCGGGGTCGGGCAACGGCAGCGCCGGCGCCAGCTCCAACGTGACCGGGCGGGGCGCGGTCCGTCCGCCCGCCACCACCTCGGCCTCGAAGCGGGCCGGGCGGAAGCCGTCGGAGGTGGCCACCAGCCGGTACCCACCGGGCGGCAGGGTCACGGTCAGCCGGCCGTTGGGGTCGGTCCGGCCGGCCGTCGCCTCCTGGCCGCCGGCGTCGCGGACCGAGATCGCCACCCCGGCCATGGGGAGGCCGACGGGATCGTTGACGCACAGGTCCAGCGCGCCCGCCCCGCGGGGCAGGGGCGGCTGGGCGGTGTGCGGCGAGCGGTCGCGCAGGCGGTGCAGGAAGGCGAGCGGCATGGCAGGACGGGGCCCCATCAATCGGAATCAGTCGGATCAGTCGGATCGGTCGGATCGGTCGGATCGGTCGGGCGCCGGACAACGTGCGAGCGGGTACGCGCGCTGCCGCGGGCGGGCGCACGCGGACGCACAGGGATGCGGCCGCGGAATGAATCGCACGAAAAGGGTGCGGATTCGGTCCCATCCTGTCATTGGTGCCGACCCGAAATGACCACAAGGTGTCAAGGTCAGATCAAAGGTGACCTTTCTCGCACTGTGGGGGGATTCCCCCGGCGTCACCCCTCCGGTGGCTCCACCGCGAGGCAGGCCAACGCCGCCACCGCGTCGTCGGCCGCGGGACCGGCCGGCGCCCACCGCCCGCCCTCCTTCCGGAACGGCCACCACCGTCCGTCGCGCCCGAAGCGGAGTTGGACGTCCCCGCCGACGACCGTCCAGCGGTTGCCGGCGGCCCGTAGGCGCGACCGGGACGCCGCGTCCTCCCAGGCCGCCGCCACCTGCTCGGACAACCGGGAGACCACCTCGGGCGCCGGCGTCCACTCCTCCTCCAGGGCGGCCAGCCCGGCCGCCCCGCCCGCCCGCCAGGCCCGCACGGCCAGTGCCAGGCCCTGGGCGCTACGCCCCGAGCCCTCCGCCAGCCGCGCCTGCACCGCGCTCCCGGGCCCGGCGGCGGCCAGCCGCACCGCGTCCTGCGCGGGCGTCAACGAGGGCGCCGCAGGGCCGTCGACGGACCCGGGGGAGAGCGCCGCCGTCAGCAGCCGGTGGGCGCGCGCCGCCGCGTCCCCGATCAGGAACTCCAGCGCGTCCGCCGCCACTCCGGGCGCCGGCGGGGTACCGCTGCCGAGTGCCGGTGCCGGGCCGGGGGCCGCGACCGGCGGCGGTGGCGGGGGCAGCGGCGGCAGGGCGTCCCGTACCGCGTACGCCTCGGCCGCGGGCACGCCGGCCGCGTCCCCGCCGGCGGCGTCCGCCGGGCCCGCCACCGGCTCGGCCCGGGCCGCGCTGCGCCGTTGGAGCTCGTCCAGCAGCTCCGTCTCGCCCCGGCCGCGCAACAGCAGCAGCACCAACGGGTCCTGGTCCAGCAGCCGGGCCACCTGGTAGCACAGCGCCGCCGAGTGCGCACAGTGGTCCCACGCCTCGCAGGCGCACTCCGGCTCCAGGTCCCCGATGCCCGGCAGGAGTTCGACCCCGGCCGCCGCCGCGTCCTCCACCAGGACCGGCGGCATGTCGCGGTCCAGCAGGGCCGCGAGATGCCCGGCCCGGTCCGCGATGACGTCCAGCAGCCGGTCCCAGTCCGTTCCGGACAACTGCTGGAGCAGCACGTCGGAGCGGTGCCGGGTGTGGTCGCGGTCCTGGACGACGGCGGTGATCCGGCCGGGGCGCACGGAGACCGCGCCGACCGCCCCGGCGCGGGCGTGCCGGCGGCCCAGCTTCAGCTGCGCCCCGTCCAGCGCGGTGTCCTCCAGGGCCTTCAGCCACGCCTGCCCCCACCAGGTCTGCGCGAAGCCGCGGCCGCCCGCCACCGGGAGCGCGGCGAACGTCCGTTCCGGCCCCGCCCCGCCGCTCCCGTATCCCGCGTCGCCGTCCACCACGTCCCCGTTCCCGTCCCTCTCCGCCACGTTCCCACCCGTTCCGTCCCGATCGGTGCTGTCGCCGGCCGGCTCGCGCCTGTGCACCGGAGCCTGCGGCCACTCGTTCGCCCCGTTCACCGCTGGTTCCCGCGCAACGCCACCAGGTCCGCCAGCTCGGCGTCGGTGAGTTCGGTCAGCTCCGCCTCCCCGGAGCCGAGCACCGCGTCCGCCAACCGCTGTTTGCGGGCCAGCAGCGCGGCGATCCGGTCCTCGACCGTGCCCTCGGTGACCATCCGGTGGACCTGCACCGGCTGGGTCTGGCCGATGCGGTAGGCCCGGTCGGTGGCCTGCGCCTCGACCGCCGGGTTCCACCAGCGGTCGAAGTGCACGACGTGCGCCGCCCGGGTCAGGTTCAGGCCGGTGCCCGCCGCCTTCAAGGACAGCAGGAACACCGGCACCGCACCGTCCTGGAACCGCCGCACCATCTCCTCCCGTTGGGCGACGGGCGTCCCGCCGTGCAGCAGCTGGGCCGACACCCCGCGCGCCGCCAGGTGCGCCGCCAACAGCCGTGCCATCCCCACGTACTGGGTGAACACCAACACGCCGGCGCCCTCGGCGAGGATCGTGTCCAGCAGCTCGTCGAGCAGTTCCGTCTTCCCCGACCGGCCGGCGAACCGCGCGGCCCCGGCGTCCGGCGCGCCGGGCGGTTCCTTGAGGTAGTGCGCGGGGTGGTTGCAGACCTGTTTGAGCGCGGTGAGCAGCTTCACCACCAGGCCGCGTCGGGCGAGCCCGTCCGTCCCGGCGATCTCGCCGAGCCCCTCGCGCACCACCGCTTCGTACAGTGCGGCCTGTTCGGCGGTGAGCGCCACCGCCCGGTCGGTCTCCGTCTTGGGCGGCAGCTCCGGGGCGATCCCCGGATCGGACTTGCGCCGGCGCAACAGGAACGGCCGCACCAGCCGGGCCAGTCGGTCCGCCGCCGCGGCCGCCTCCGGGGTGCCCGCCGCGTCGCCCTCGATCCACTGCGCGTGCCGCTGCCGGAACCGGCCCAACGACCCCAACAGTCCCGGCGTCGTCCAGTCCAGGATGGCCCACAGCTCCGACAGGTTGTTCTCCACCGGCGTCCCGGTCAGCGCCACCCGGGCCTTGGCGGGCAGCGTGCGCAGCGCCCGGGCGGTCGCCGAGAAGGGGTTCTTGACGTGCTGCGCCTCGTCGGCGACGACCAGCCCCCAGCCGGCACCCGCCAAGGTGGCGGCGTCCAGCCGCATCGTCCCGTAGGTGGTGAGGACGAACTCCCCGTCGGTGAGGTCCGCCAGGCTGCGCCGCCCGCCGTGGAAGCGGCGCACCGGCGTCCCCGGCGCGAACTTCTCGATCTCCCGCTGCCAGTTGCCCATCAGGGAGGTCGGGCAGACCACGAGCGTGGGCCCGGCCGACTCCGCAGCGCCCTGCCGGTGCAGGTGCAGGGCGATCAGGGTGAGGGTCTTGCCCAGGCCCATGTCGTCGGCCAGGCAGCAGCCGAGGCCGAGCGACGTCATCCGGTGCAGCCATCCCAGACCGCGCACCTGGTAGTCGCGCAGGGTGGCGGTGAGCCCGGGTGGCGGCCCGACGGCCGGTTCCTGCGCGCCCTCCGGGTCGGCCAGCCGGTCGCGAAGCCGGGCGAGCCAGCCGGACGCCTGGACCACCACCTGGCTGCCGTCCTCGTCCTGGGTGCTGCCGGTGAGTGCGGCACCCAGCGCATCGAGCGGGGTGACCGCGCGGTCCTTGCGGTCCCGGGCGGCGCGTACCGCCTCCGGGTCCACCAGGACCCACCGATCGCGCAGCCGCACCAGGGGGCGTCGGTCCTCGGCGAGCCGGTCCAGCTCCGCCCGGTCGATCTCCTGGTCGCCGATGGCGAACCGCCAGCTGAAGGCGAGCAGCGCATCGGCCGAGACCAGCGACGGCACCCCGCCGGACGGGCGCCCGGCCGCTTCCGGCCCGTCCGGCGGCCCCACCACGGCGCGCGTGGTGAGCGTCCGCGTCAACTCCCGCGGCCAGTGGACCCGCACCCCGGCGGCGGCCAGTGCGGCGGCCGCCGGACCCAGCAGCTCGGCGACCTCCTCGTCCGCCAACTCCAGGGCGTCGGGCACCGCCGCCGACAGCAGCGGCGTCAACGGCGCCCAGGCGGCGGCCGCCCGGCGCAGCGTCAGCAGGGCCTCGGTCCGGGCCCGCGGCCCGAACGCCTGCCCCGCCGGGGCCGTGCCCGCCCACACCTCGGCGGCGTCCGCGACGACCGTCGGATCGGCCGCGTCGTGCACCTGGACGACGGCGGTGAACGTGGCGGCGGGCGCTGCGGTCCCGCCGGCCTCCAACCCGTGCGCCTCCACCCGCAGCGAGATCCGCACCCCGGCGTCGTGTCCGGCGGCGATCTCCGCGGCCCAGGCGCGTCGTTCCGGGACGTGCTGCGGGGCGGACGCGGCGAAGGCGGGCCCGCCGGCGGCCAGTTCCGCCGCGGGGGTGCGGGGCAGTCCGTCGGCGACCGCGTCGAGGAAGGCCCGCACCAGGTGCTCGGGGGACGGCAGTCGCACCGGATCGGTGCCGGGGACCGGGGCGGCGTGGGCGTGCGGCGGCATCGCGGCGGCCAGTTCGCGCAGCCGCGCCACGTCGTCCGGGTCGAGGGGGCCGGCCCGCCAGGCGTCGTGGTCGGTGGGGCTGAGGCCCGGCAGCAGGCGTCCGCGGGCGGCGACGTGGAGTGCGAGCAGGGCGGCGGCGCCCCAGAAGGCCGCGGCCGGATGGGCCTGCCGGCCGTCGCGTATCCGGGTGAGCAGGGGGAGCGCGGCGGCGACCGGCAGGACCAGGGCCGGCACCGTGCGCACGGCGATGTCGCCGTCGTCCGCCGGCCCGGTGGGGAGGGCGACGGGCAGCTGCTCCCGTACCACCGGGCCGTGGACGGCGGCCTCCGGGACGGGGCCGCCGTCCGGGCGCCAGAAGGCGATCCGCCCGAGCCGCGGCGGATCCGACGGCAGGAAGAGCACCGCGCAACGGGACAGCTCGGTGAGCGGAACAGGCGTGACCGCGGGGTGGGAAGCCACTGGGGCGCATACTCCTCAAATTTGACTACTGGAGCGTGGAGCGCCCGAGGGTACAGCACGCTCCGGCCCGTCAGGGAACCTCCGACGCCGAACCGGCGTTCAATGGGATACGACAGAGCGGCGCGCGCCGCGGAAAGGGCGTGAAGGATGTCCACACAGGCGAAGGTCGCGATCGGCGGCGTCGCGGTGGGAGTGCTCCTGCTGTGGCTGCTGCCCTTCTGGGCGGCCGTCTTGGTGATGGTCGGAATCCCGGCCGTCGCGTACCTGACGCTCGACCCCTCCCAGCGGCGCCGGCTGCGCCGGGCCAGCCGCAAGCAGCTCGGCCGCTGAGTCGGCGGCCCCGGCCGGCGCCCGCCCCCTGGAGCGGCCCGGCCGGTCCGGCCGTCAGGCGGGGCGGGGCGCCAGGCCGTCCAACGACGCCAGCAGCGCCGGAAGTTCCGGCCCCCGCCCCACCGGATGCACCTGCCCGGGCTCGTCGTCCAGCAGGACGAACGCGATGTCGTCGGTGCGCGCCACCATGCTCCACCCCGGCCCGTCGACCCGCAGCGTGCGGGCCTCGCCGGCGGCGAACGACGACCGGACCCGGCCGGGCGGCGGCGGGTCGGCGAGATAGCCGCGGGCCTGCGCCAACACCCGTCGCACGCCCTGGTGCCGCTCCTCGCCGGGCTCCGCGAAGGTGATCTCCTCGTCCTCGACCTGGCTCCGCCACGCCGCCCACTGGAGCGCTATCTCGTCCGCGCCCAGCCGGCGCTGGGCGGGGCCCCAGTCCGTCGCGTCCGGCGGCGCCAGCGGTGTCCGGTCGCTCTCCTGCGGCCCGGGGTCGTGCGGTTGCGGCACCCCGGGTGTCGACACCGCCAGGGCCAGCGGCCACCCGGGCAGCGCCACGACGATGCCGTCCTCACCGGGCGACAGGTCGTACTCCATGCCGCAGTCCCAGGCCGCGATCGCACAGGCCACCAGGGACACGTCCTCGGTGACCACGGTCCAGCGCGCCCCGGTGCCGTCCTGGCCGAGGACCAGCCCGTAGCCCTCGGCGTAGGGTTCGAGACCGAGCCCCGCACACACCTCGGGATAGTCGTCGCCGAGCACGCTCGGGAACTGCGCGGGCGTCAGCAGCACCGCCGTCAAGATGAACAGCTGGTCGCTCAACTGCTCCCCGTCGGTGTTCTCGGTCGTCGGCACGCCCGGCCTCCTCGCATTGCGGTCCGCACTTTCGCCGCGCACCTTAATTGGCCGAGTACGGCCTTGTCACCAGCCGTACGCTGCGACGATGCGCCGCCACGGGGCGTCGCCGGGCCGCCGGACCACGACCCGTCAGGGCAACGGCAACCCCAGGAGGTCATGGGCGACCTCCCGCGGTGACTGCGCCCGCTCCCGCGCCAGGGCGAGCACCGCCCGGCAGGCGAGCTCGTGGACGCCGAAGGCCAGCGCCTCCGGCGACACCCACTCCGCCGCCTGCGCGCCGCGCTCCTCGTCGTCCTCGACGTCCGCCGCCACGTAGCACGCCGCGGCCTCGAAGAGGTTGTGCGGACGCGGCGGCGCCGGCCGCGCGCCGCGGTGGAACACCGTCCGACGCCGGCCGCCGGCAGGTCTGTCGTCGGTGCGTCTGCCGGGGTGCAGCACCCCGGCCAAGTCGCGCATGAATCCGGTCATCTGGCCCCCCGGCCCTCGTCCTTCACCGTCGTAGGAGTGTGCCCGCAGCCCGTAGTGTGGGAACTTCGGCGGAGCGAAGGGACGGACAACAGGTGCGGCGCTACGACTGGTTGACGGAGATCCGACGGCTCGATCCGGAGCGCGACTTCGCGCGGATCTACCAGATCACCGCCGCGCACGAATTCCCCTGGGACGTCACCCGCGCGCTGGAACTCGCGCTCTACCGCACCTACGCGGTGCCGAGCATCGGGCGGCTGCTCGCCGAGACGGCCGAGCTGACGGATCGCGCGCAGAAGCGCTACGACGACACCGCCCTGCTCCTGGACACCGTGGTGGAACACGGCTTCGACGCCACCGACGGGCGGACCGCGATCCGCCGCATCAACCAGATGCACCGCAGCTACGACATCAGCAACGACGACATGCGCTACGTCCTGTGCACCTTCGTGGTGGTGCCGATCCGCTGGATCGAACGGTACGGCTGGCGGCGGCTGAGCGAGCACGAGAAGCGCGCCATCGCCGCGTACTACCGCACCCTCGGCCGCCACCTCGGCATCGGCGACATCCCGCAGACCCACCAGGAGTTCACCGACTGCCTCGACGCCTACGAGGCGGAGCACTTCGCCTGGGACCCCGGTGCCCGCCGGGTGGCCGACGCCTCCCTGGACCTGATGGCCGGTTGGTACGGCCCGCTCGCCCCGGTGGTGCGCGGCGCGAGCCTGGCCCTCCTGGACGACGCGCTGCTGGCCGCCTTCCGCTACGACCGGCCCCGGCCCGCCGTGCGGACGGCGGTGCACACGGCCCTGAAACTGCGCGCCAAGGCCGTGCGGCTGCTCCCGCCGCGCCGCGCCCCCCACTTCGCCCGGCAGAACCCGGAGATCAAGTGCTACCCGAACGGCTACCGGGTCGCCGAGCTCGGGACCTTCCCCGCGTCCCGGCGGGCGGGCGGCTGCCCCGTCCACCCGTCGGACGGCGACGCGCCCGCCCAGGGGGACCCGGCGGCGTCCTGAGGCGGGGCGGCCCGCCGACGATGCCACCGGGGCACCGGGTGCGCCGGCCCCTCACCCCTGGCGGACCGCCAACGCCAGATAGCGGTCGTCCTCGTCGACGTACTGCACGAGGTCCCAGCCGCTGCCGGCCAGGAGGGGACGCAGGTTGGGCTCGGCCCGCAGGTCGTCGGGGGTGAGCGGATGCCCCTTGCGCGCCGCGAGGGCCGCCCGCCCTACGGGGTGGAAGAGCGCGAGCCGGCCACCGGGGCGGACCACCCTGGCCAGTTCGGCCAGTCCGGCCGCGGAGTCGGCGAGATGGGAGACCAACCCGGCGGCGAACACGGCGTCCAGCGCGGCGGACGGGAGCGGTAGCCGGGTCACGTCGGCGAGCAACAGGCCAGCGCAGGCGTCGCGCCCGGCCCGCACGGCGGCCGCCAGCATCTCCGGGGTGAGGTCGGCGCCCAGCACCGTCCCGCCGGGCCCCACGGCCGTTCTGAGCGCCGTCAGGGCGCGTCCGGTGCCGCAGCCGGCGTCCAGCACCCGCTGGCCCTCCTGCAGCCCCAGGGCGGCCACGCCGCCGGCGTAAGCGGGCCCGTCGTCGGGGAACTTGGCGTCCCAGCCGGCGGCACGGGCGCCGAAGAACGCGCGGACGTCGTGCGGACGGCTGGTCTGGGGGCCGGTCATCGGTCTCCTTCGGATGCGGTGGGACGGGCCAGCGGGGCGGTGACGGCGTACAGGGCGCCCGCGACGAGCAGGGCGGCCACCACCCCGAGGTTCATGGCGCCGAGCGTGCCATGGGCGGCGGCATCGGTGAGCAGGAAGCCCACGGCCCGGGCGAGGTGCGGATCGGCGGAGGTCACCAGGCCGAGTCCGACGACGGTGGCGACGGCGAGCGCGAGCACCGCGGGCCACCTGACGCCGGGCGCGGCGGCCGGCCCGGCCCCAGGGCGGCCCGTCCGCCACCGCTCCACCAGGAACACCGCCGTCCAGGCGGCCATCGCCACCCCGACGACGGACAGGAACGCCTGGAACGTGGCGAGGAAACTCGGCGAGACGAACAGCACGTACCAACCGCCGACGGCCATCAACACCCCGTCCACCAGCACCGCGAGGTGCCGGCGGACCGGCACGCCCAGGGCCAGCAGCGACATCCCCGAGCTGTAGATGTCCATGATCGCCCCGGAGGCGAACCCCCCGATGGCGGTGAGCAGGTACGGCACCAGGAACCAGGTCGGCAGCGCCGCCGCGAGCGCGCCCACGGGGTCGGCGGCGGCCGCCGCGGCCAGCTCCGGGTCGCCGGCGTTCAGCATGACCCCGAAGACCAGCAACACCACCGGGGCCAGCACCCCGCCCAGCGTCGTCCAGCCGGTGATCGCCCGACCACTGCTGCCGCGGGGCAGGTAACGACTGTAGTCCGCACCACAGTTGACCCACCCGAGCCCCAGGAGGGTCATCGCGAAGACCACGCCCCCGACGGCCGTGCCGAGCCCGCCCGGCCGGCCCGCCAACAGGGCGGACGGGTGGATCCGGCCGGCCATCAACACCAGGTAGGCCGCGGTCATCACGGTGATGGCGGCGGTCAGGTACTTCTGCACCCTCATGATCAACGCGTGGCCGTAGACGCCCACGACCACCACCGCGACGGCGGTCACCGCGAAGCACAGCGCCTGCGCCCCGGTGGTCGGCGTCCGCCCGTCGGCCCGGGCGAAGGCCGCCGGCGAGACGCGCGCCAGGATCACCGCACCGCCCAGGGAGGAGAGCGCCACCAGCACGGTCTCCCAACCGACGTTGGAGACGTAACTGAACAGCGTGGGAAGCGTGTTGCCCTGCCGCCCGAACACGGTCCGCCCGATGGCCATCGTGGGCGCCCCGGTCCGTGTCCCGGCCACCGAGACCAGGCCGACCAGGACGAACGACAGCACGTAGCCGACGGTCCCGGTGACCACCGCCTGCCAGGCATTGAGGCCGATCCCCATGACGTAGATCCCGTAGGCGACGGACAGCAGCGACAGCCCGGAGGCGGCCCACGGCCAGAACAGGGAGCGGGGCGTGCCGTGCCGTTCGGCCTCCGGCACCGGATCGAGGCCGTTGCGTTCGACGGTGGCGGCCGACGGCCGCGCCGCCACGGACGCGGCGGGCCGCTCCGGCGACCGCGGTGCCTGCTGCTGCGTCATGGGCACATGATCCCCCATGGCCGGCGGGCGCGGGGCAGGCCCGTAAGGGGAAGCGGGAGCCGGCGCACCGTACGGCCGGACGGCACCGGATGCGGCAGCAGGGCACGGGCGCGCCACCAGCCGGAAAGCACCCCGATCGGCGATCCCGTGGCGGCTTTGTCGAATTCGAGGAAATCCCGATCAGCGGAGGGTACGGTCCTCGCCATGGATTTCCGGACGGCACCCGGTGCCGCCGCCGGCCCCATCGTTGTGCCCTGGATCCACACACCCGCGCCGCGCGGGACCTCGCACCCTGGAGGAGACGGCCGATGACCGCCGTACAAGGGACCCCGGAGGACATAGTTCCCCGCCCCGCCCCCGATGTGGCCCTGAAGATCTTAGTCGCGGGCGGTTTCGGGGTCGGCAAGACGACCCTGGTGGGCGCCGTCAGCGAGATCCGTCCGCTGCGCACCGAGGAGCGCCTCAGCGAGGTGGGCCATGCGGTCGACGACACCGGGGCGGTGGCGGACAAGACCACCACCACGGTGGCGATGGACTTCGGTCGCATCACCATCAGGGAGGGCCTCTCCCTCTACCTCTTCGGCACCCCGGGACAGGACCGCTTCTGGTTCCTGTGGGACGACCTCTCGGACGGCGCCCTGGGGGCCGTGGTGCTGGCCGATACCCGACGGCTGCCGGACTGCTTTCCGGCCATCGACTACTTCGAGCGCCGCGCCCTGCCGTTCGTGGTGGCGGTCAACTGCTTCCCGGGGGCCGGGTCCTACGGGGCCGACGAGGTCTCCCGCGCCCTGGACCTGGACCGCGGCACGCCCGTCGTGCTCTGTGACGCCCGGGACCGCGACTCGGGCAAGGAGGTGCTGGTCCGGCTGGTCGAGCACGCCGGGCGGAGGCACACCACCCGGCAACTGGGGCCGGTGGGCTGACGAGCCGGGGCGGGGGAGCGGACGGCGCGGCACGCGACCGGCGCACCGGCGGTGCCCGCCGCTCAGTCCGCGAGCGCGGCGACCGCGACGGCCCGGTCGATCCGGACCCGCACCAGAAGCTCCCCGGGCACGCCGTTGCGGGCGCCGTACTCCTCGGCACGGTCCTCGCCCATGTAGCGGGCCGCGATCCGGGCCGCCCAGTGCCGGACGTCGGACAACTCCTCGCTCAGCGCCGCCGTGCCCTGCACGACGACGAACGAGAACGGCGGCCGTTCGTCGTCCACGCACAGCGCCACCCTGCCGTCACGGGCGAGATTGCGGCCCTTGACGGTGTCCCTGCCGGTGTTGAACACCAGGTCGTCGCCGTCCATGAGGAACCACACCGGGGCGACGTGCGGACTGCCGTCGGCCCGCACGGTCGACAATTTTCCGGTTCGCGTACCCGCGGAGAGGAACGCGAGCCGCTCGTCCTTCGTCATTGTGTGTGCCATGCCGCCATCCTCGCCGCCGGCACGAACCGGAGGCGGGTGGCACGCCGGGGTGCGGAGCCGCTTGCCGAGACGGCGGAGGTGGGACAGGCTGGCACGGCGGCTCGCCAACAGGCTGCGAACTACCGTCCGGCCACACTGCGGACGGGGATACGGGGAGGAACGGGCATGGCACTGAGCAGCGGACTCGACTGGCTGCTGGACGACCTGACCAAGCGGGTGGAGCAGGTGCGGCACGCCTTGGTGCTGTCCAACGACGGGCTGGTGACCGGCGCGAGCCAGGCGCTGGAGCGGGAGGACGCCGAACACCTCGCGGCGGTCGCCTCCGGGCTGCACAGCCTCGCGAAGGGGTCGGGCCTCCACTTCGGCGTCGGGCGGGTGCGCCAGACCATGGTGGAGTTCGACGACGGGATGCTGTTCGTGACGGCGGCGGGGGACGGCAGCTGCCTGTGCGTGCTCGCCGGCGCCGACTCCGACATGGGCCAGATCGCGTACGAGATGACGCTGTTGGTCAACCGCGTCGGCGAGCACCTGGGCGTCGCGGCCCGCCGGCCGGAGAGTTATCCACAGGCTCGACAGCAGCTTTGACGCGCGGTCACCCCCCGCGGCTATCGTCGTAACCGTCAGTGATCGACGACGATCGAGTCGCAGGGGGAAGCACCATGACGATGACAGTGATGCGCGACGGACGGCAGACGCTCTCGACGGCGCGCGCCGCGCAGGAGCTGGAGCTGCGGACCGGCGAGTGCGAACTCGCCACCCAACTCGGGGAGGTCCGGACGGTCCCGGCCGGGACCGCGGGTCGGCCGGGAAGCGGCGGACCGCCCGGCCGGCTCCGGGTGCCGGCGGAGGAGATCGTCCGGCTCCGGGCCGAACCGGACTTCCCCGAGGCGCTCCGCGCCCGACTCCGCACCGTCACCACCAATGAGGCGGCCGCCCTGCTGGGCATCGGCCCCGGCCGGGCCCTGCGGCTCACCCGCGCCGGCTGCGTGAGCCCCGTCCGCTTCTATGTGAACCGCTTCGGCGCGGTGGTCTGGCTCTACCTCGCCTCGGAGATCTCCGACTTCGCCGACCGCGAGCCGGAGCTGTTGCAGGGAAACACCCCCGCCGCGATGCGGGTGATGCTCACCAACGGGCAGGACTGGCGGGGCCGCCAGTGGCGCAGCCGCCGGGTCGCCCAGCTGCTGGGGCGGACCGACGATCCCTGGGAAGCGGCCGCGGTGATCGCCGCCGTCCTCCCGCCGGAGGAACGGGCCTCGGTCGCCGAGGACCCGCTGGAGCGTGCCCTGCTGCGCCGCCTCCGGCCGACGCTCGCCTCCGTGACCACGGCGACGCCCGCGGCCCACGAGTCCTACGAACGGGTCCTGGCGGCAGAGGAGTTCGACGAGGTCCTGTGGTACCGCGTCAATCTCTCCCGCGCTCTGGAAACCGCCCGCCGCGAGGATCCAGGGCGGGTCCGCCCGGCGCCCGCCGGGCGGGCCGACCGCCCTTCCGAACTGCGGAACAGCCCCTCCTGGCCGCCACGGCCGCGCAGCCTCGCCCGGCAGGTTTAGCCGCCCTCACCCTCAGGCTTCTCCGGTGCTCCCGGGGTCCGACAGCACGGCGCGCGCGATCGTCGACAGGACCAGGGCCCGGTCCTCGCCGACGACGAGCCAGCCCTTGTCCAGCAGGGATTGCAGCAACGGTCGGGCCTCGTCGCCCAACGCATCCGCCACCTCGTCATCCGTGGCCGGCATACCGGCTCCGACGCGGCGGGCGACGTGGCGGACGACGGTCTCCTCCGCCGGGGTGAGGGTGAAGTCCATGAGGCGAGCGTACGGGGGTGACGCGGCCGCCGGGCACGCCCCTGTCCGTCGCCGAGCGCGCGGAAGGGGGCTTCTGGGAGCGGTCGGTTCCGGAGAGCGGTGCGGCGGTCGTTCTCCGCGTCCGTCCGGAGAAGGGAAGCCGGTCCACGGGTGGCACGGGTCGGAGGTGTGCCGGAGCCTCGTCCGGCTGCCGGCGGTGTTCGGCCGGGAGCCGGCGGGCATGTGCGCGGTGATCGGCCGGCCGGTGGCCTCCGGCGGGGAAGCGGAGGCGGACACCCAGCGGCGCGCGGCGTAGGACCGGCGCCCACGTCGCGCGCCGTCAGGCGACGTCGTCTGCTGACGGTCAGTTGCTGTAGACGTTTCCGACGCTGAAGTCGGCGTTGCTGAAGGGCGAGTCGGTGTCGTCCGCGCTGGCCGTGGCGGCGCCGGCCAGTACCGCGGCGGCAGCCAGGGCGACGGCAGCGATGACGATGCGTATCCGCATGATGTGCTCCTCTTGCTCTTGGGAGAGACCTTGCACCTTCACGATTGCAGCGGCGGCGAGGGCGCACTCGATGTGTTGGTCCATTGGTGCCCGCGGCGGTCCTCAGGGCAGATACGGAGTGCCAGGCACGGTGTGCGTGCCGGGCCTCGTCGTCGGCTCGTCCCGGTGCTTGCCGGGGAGCGCCTCACGGCCCGCCGGTCAGCGTGGCCGGCGGAGCCGGTTCCGGGGCGGCCGGGACGACCGGGTGGGCGCCCGCGGCCGGCGGCCGAGCCGGGTCGGCCTGCTACGAGGTCGTCTCCGGAGCGGTCGCCTCTCCGGAACCGTCCATGTGGCGCGGGCCGTAGGGGCGCAGCAGGCCCTCCTGTACGACCGAGACCAACAGGCGCCCGGCGCGGTCGTAGATGCGGCCGCGGGCCAGGCCCCGGCCGCCGGTGGCGACGGGGGACTCCTGGTCGTAGAGGAACCACTCGTCCGCCCGGAAGGGGCGGTGGAACCACATCGCGTGATCGAGGGAGGCCATGTCGAAGCCACGCGGGCCCCACAGGGGTTCGATCGGGATGCGGACGGCGTCCAGCAACGTCATGTCGCTGGCGTAGGTCAACGCGCAGGTGTGCACCAGCGGATCGTCGCCGAGCGGTCCGACGGCGCGCATCCAGACGGCGCTGCGGGCATCCGCGCCCTCGATCTCCTCCGGCGTCCAGCGCAGCCGGTCGACGTAGCGGATGTCGAACGGCTGCCGGCGGGCCATCCGCTCCAGCGCCTCGGGCAGACCGCCCAGGTGCGTGCGGACCTCTTCCGCGACGTTCGGCAGTTCTTCCGGGTCGGGCACGGCCCGGCGCATCGGCAGTTGGTGGTCGAAGCCGGGTTCCGGCTTGTGGAAGGAGGCGGTCAGATTGAAGATCGTGCGGCCCTGTTGGACGGCGACGACGCGACGGGTGGTGAAGGACCGCCCGTCGCGGACCCGCTCGACCTGGTACACGATCGGCACCCCCGGCCGGCCCGGCCGGAGGAAGTACGCGTGCAGCGAGTGGACCGGCCGGTCCCCTTCCGTGGTCCGGCCGGCGGCCACCAGCGCCTGGCCGGCGACCTGCCCGCCGAAGACCCGCTGCAGGCTCTCCTGCGGGCTCCGGCCGCGGAAGATGTTCACCTCGATCTGTTCCAGGTCCAGCAGATCGACCAGCTTCTCGGCCGGATTCGTCATGACCGGTGGCCCTCCGTCGTCTCCTTCGGCGGCCTCGGTCGACGCCGCCGCCTCACAGCTGTCCCACATCGGTGACCCGGACCACCGCGCGCCCCTCCTCGTCGGAGGCGGCCAGGTCCACCTCGGCCGAGATGCCCCAGTCGTGGTCGCCGTTCGGGTCGGCGAAAGTCTGCCGCACCTTCCACAGCCCGTGCGCGGTGTCCTCCTCGATCTGGAGGAGCTTCGGACCGCGCGCGTCCGGGCCGGTGCCCAACTCGTCGTACTCGTCCCAGTACGCGTCCATCGCGTCGCCCCAGGCGTCGGCGTCCCAGCCGGAGTCGGCGTCCAGTTCGCCGAGTTCCTCGACGTTGTCCAGGGCCGCCAGCTCCACCCGACGGAACATCGCGTTGCGGACCAGCACCCGGAAGGCCCGTGCGTTGGCGGTGACCGGCCGCACCTGGTCGGCGCGTTCGGCCGCCTCCTCCGCGGTCTCCTCCGCGGGGTTGGCCAACTGCTCCCACTCGTCCAGCAGACTGGAGTCGACCTGGCGGACCATCTCGCCGAGCCAGGCGACGATGTCCTGGAAGTCCTCCGACTTCAGGTCGTCCGGCACGGTGTGGTCCAGTGCCTTGTACGCGCTGGCCAGGTAGCGCAGCACGATGCCCTCGGTGCGCGCCAGCTCGTAGAAGGAGGTGAACTCCGTGAAGGTCATGGCCCGTTCGTACATGTCGCGGATGACCGACTTCGGCGACAGCGGGTGGTCGCCGACCCACGGGTGGCTCTTGCGGTAGAGGTTGTAGGCGTGCGACAGGAGCTCGTCGAGCGGCTTGGGGTACTCGACGTCCATGAGCCGTTCCATGCGGTCTTCGTACTCGACGCCGTCGGCCTTCATCTGGGCGACCGCCTCGCCGCGCGCCTTGTTCTGCTGGGCGGCCAGGATCTGCCGGGGGTCGTCCAGCGTCGACTCCACCACCGAGACCATGTCCAGCGCGTACGACGGCGACTCGGGGTCGAGCAGGTCGAACGCGGCCAGGGCGAACGTCGACAGCGGCTGGTTGAGCGCGAAGTCCTGTTGGAGGTCGACGGTGAGCCGGACGATCCGGCCCTCCGCGTCCGGCTCCGGGAGCCGCTCGACGATGCCGCCGTCCACGAGGGAGCGGTAGATCGCGATGGCCCGTCGGATGTGCCGCAGCTGGTTCCGGCGCGGCTCGTGGTTGTCCTCCAGCAGCCGGCGCATCGCCTCGAAGGCGTTGCCCGGCCGGGCGATCACCGACAGCAGCATGGTGTGCGTCACCCGGAAACGGGAGGTCAGCGGCTCGGGGTCGGAGGCGATCAGCTTCTCGAAGGTGTTCTCGCCCCAGTTGACGAAGCCCTCCGGCGCCTTCTTGCGGACCACCTTGCGGCGCTTCTTCGGATCGTCGCCGGCCTTCGCCAGCGCCTTCTCGTTCTCCACGACGTGTTCCGGGGCCTGGGCGACCACGAAGCCTGCGGTGTCGAAACCGGCCCGCCCGGCGCGGCCCGCGATCTGGTGGAACTCCCGCGCCCGCAGCGTCCGCACCCGCTGCCCGTCGTACTTCGTGAGGGCCGTGAACAGCACGGTGCGGATGGGGACGTTGACGCCCACGCCGAGCGTGTCGGTGCCGCAGATCACCTTCAGCAGGCCCGCCTGGGCCAGCTTCTCCACCAGCCGGCGGTACTTCGGCAGCATGCCGGCGTGGTGGACGCCGATGCCGTGCCGGACGTACCGGGAGAGGTTGCGCCCGAACTTCGTGGTGAACCGGAAGTTCCCGATCAGCTTGGCGATCTCGTCCTTCTCGGCGCGGGTGCACATGTTGATGCTCATCAGCGCCTGCGCCCGCTCCACGGCGGCGGCCTGGGTGAAGTGCACGATGTAGACCGGCGACTGGCGGGTCTCCAGCAGTTCGGTCAGCGTCTCGGTCAGCGCAGTGGTGCGGTACTCGTACGACAGCGGCACCGGCCGGGTCGCGGAGCGCACCACCGAGGTGGGCCGCCCGGTGCGCCGGGTCAGGTCCTCCTCGAAGCGCGACATGTCGCCGAGCGTCGCCGACATCAGGACGAACTGCGCCTGCGGCAGCTCCAGCAGCGGGATCTGCCAGGCCCAGCCGCGGTCCGGCTCGGCGTAGAAGTGGAACTCGTCCATCACGACCTGGCCGATGTCGGCGTGCCTGCCGTCACGCAGCGCGATGGAGGCGAGCACCTCGGCGGTGCAGCAGATCACCGGGGCGTCGGAGTTGACCGACGCGTCGCCGGTGAGCATGCCGACGTTCTCGGTGCCGAACAGCTTGCACAGGTCGAAGAACTTCTCCGAGACCAGTGCCTTGATGGGCGCGGTGTAGAAGGTGACCTGGTCGTTGGCGAGCGCGGTGAAGTGCGCGCCGGCCGCCACCAGGCTCTTGCCGGAGCCGGTGGGGGTGGACAGGACGACGTTCGCCCCCGAGACCACTTCGATCAGCGCCTCCTCCTGGGCAGGGTAGAGCGTGATGCCCTGCTGTTCGGCCCAGCTCGAAAAGGCTTCGAAGAGGGCGTCGGGGTCGGCGTTGTTCGGCAGCTGATCGATGAGGGTCACGCCCCCCATACTGCCTGCCTTCGGCCCGGATCCGAGAACCGGTGCTCCGGATGGAGATCAACTGGAGACCAACGGGGACCGCGGGGCCCCGGCCCGCGCCCTCGCGCGCCGGCCCGGGCGCACGGGGCGAGCGGCCGTGCGCGGAGCGTTCCCGGCGTGTCCCGCGCCGGGCCGCGGCGCTGTCACCCGCTCCACCCGCTCCCCGCGTGGAGATCATCTGACGCTACGCTGAGTCGCCGACCGGGCGTCAGACGTGCAGAACAAGGGGTGGGGAACAACCATGATGGGACCGGCGCACTCGCTGTCGGGAGCCGCGGCCTGGCTGGGGGTGGGGGCGGCGGCCTACGGCGCCGGCTCTCCGATGCCCTGGCCGGTACTGGTCAGCGGTGCGCTGATCTGCGCCGGGGCCGCGCTGGCACCCGACCTCGACCACAAGGCCGCCACCATCTCGCGCGCCTTCGGGCCGCTGTCGCGGTGGCTGTGCGAGGTCGTCGACGCGCTCTCGCACGCCGCCTACAAGGCGACCAAGATGCGCGGCGACTCGCACCGCTCGGGCGGGCACCGGACGCTGACCCACACCTGGCTGTGGGCGGTGCTGGTCGGTGGCGGCATGTCGCTGCTGGCGATGGAGGGCGGGCGCTGGGCGGTGCTCGGCATCCTCTTCGTGCACATGGTGCTCGCCATCGAGGGGTTGCTGTGGCGGGCGGCCCGGGTCTCCAGCGACGTGCTGGTGTGGCTGCTCGGCGCCGCGTCGGCCTGGATCCTGGCCCAGACCATGGACCAGCCGGGCAACGGCGCGAACTGGCTCTTCGGCGAGCCGGGGCAGGAGTACCTCTGGCTGGGTCTGCCGATCATGCTGGGGGCGCTGGTGCACGACATCGGCGACGCCCTGACCGTCTCGGGCTGCCCGATACTGTGGCCCATCCCGATCGGCCGGAAACGCTGGCACGCGCTGGGTACGCCCAAGCCGATGCGGTTCCGGGCCGGCAGCTGGGTGGAGCTGAAGGTGCTGATGCCGGCGTTCATGCTGCTCGGCGGCATCGGGGCGCTGGGGGCGCTGGGCTACATCTGATGCGTGCGGGCGGACCGGGCCGCCGCCCGGTCCGCCCCCAGACCACCGGTGGCGTCCCGCTGACCAGAGCGGGGCGCCACCGTGCGTTCCGTGGCGGTTCAGCCGTGCCACGACCGCCACAGGGCCGCGTAGGCGCCGCCGGCCGAGACCAGTTCCCGGTGGCTGCCCAGTTCGCTGATCCGGCCGTCCTCGACGACCGCGATGACGTCGGCGTCGTGGGCGGTGTGCAGCCGGTGGGCGATCGCGACGACCGTCCGCCCGTCCAGGACCTTGCCCAGCGACCGTTCCAAGTGGCGCGCGGCGCGCGGGTCCAGGAGCGACGTCGCCTCGTCCAGCACCAGGGTGTGCGGATCGGCCAGCACCAGCCGGGCCAGCGCGATCTGTTGGGCCTGGGCCGGGGACAGGGCCGTGCCGCCGGAGCCGACCTCGGTGTCCAGACCGCCGGGCAGGGACTGGGCCCAGTCGTCCGCGTCCACCGCGCCCAGCGCCGCCCAGAGTTCGGCGTCGGCCGCGTCCGTACGGGCCAGGAGCAGGTTGTCCCGCAGCGTGCCGACGAAGACGTGGTGCTCCTGGTTGACCAGGGCGACGTGCTCCCGGACGCGTTCGGCGGGCATCGCGGAGAGTTCGGCGCCGCCGAGCGAGACCGAGCCGGACCGCGGTCCGTAGATGCCGGCCAGCAGTCGGCCCAGGGTGGACTTCCCGGCGCCGGACGGGCCGACCAGCGCCACCCGGCTGCCGGGGCGGACGTTCAGCGAGACCTGGCGCAGGACGTCGACGCCGGCGCGGTAGCCGAAGCTGACGTCCTGCGCGCGCACGTCCCGGCCGCCCGGCACCACCGAGGCGTCGGCGGGCTCCGGTTCGATCTCGCGCACGCCGACGAGCCGGGCGAGCGACACCTGGGCCACCTGGAGCTCGTCGTACCAGCGCAGGACCAGGTTGACCGGTTCGGTGAGCATCTGGGCCAGCAGCGCGCCGGTCGTCAGCTGCCCCGGGGTGAGCCAGCCGTGCAGCACGAACAGCCCGCCGAGCACGACGACCGCGCCGAGCACCAGTACGTGCGTGACGTTGATGACCGGGAAGAGCACCGAGCGCAGGAAGAGGGTGTACCGCTCCCACTGGGTCCAGGTGCGGATCCGGTGCTCGGACAGGGTGATCCGGCGGGCGCCCAGGCGGTGCGCCTCGATGGTGCGGCCGGCGTCCACGGACTCGGTGAGGACCGCGGAGACCGCGGCGTAGCCGGCGGCCTCGGAGCGGTAGGCGGCCGGCGCGCGCTTGAAGTACCAGCGGCAGCCGACCAGCAGCACCGGCAGGGCGAGCAGCACGGACAGCGCGAGCGGCGGTGCGGTGACGGTGAGCCCGCCGATCAGCAGGCCGGCCCAGACCACGCCGATCGAGAGCTGCGGCACGGCCTCGCGCATGGCCTCGGCGAGCCGGTCGATGTCGGTGGTGATCCTCGACAGCAGGTCGCCGGTGCCGGCCCGCTCCAGGACGCCGGGCGGCAGGGCCACCGACCTGACCAGGAAGTCCTCCCGAAGGTCCGCCAGCATCCGTTCGCCGAGCATCGCGCCGCGGAGCCGGACCATGCGGACGAAGACCGTCTGCACGACCAGGGCGAGGGCGAACAGGCCCAGGGTGCGGCCGAGTTGGATGCTCCCGCCGTGGCCCGCCGAGAGGTCCTCGACCAGCCCGCCGAGGAGGTAGGGCCCGACCATCGAGGCGATCACCGCGACGGCGTTGACGGTGATCAGGACGGTGAAGTCCCGGCGGTGCCGGCGGAACAGCTCGGCCACGTAGGCGCGCACCGTGGCCGGCGAGCCCACCGGCAGGGTGGCGGTGGTGCGGGCCGGATGGGGATCGTGCTCCGGCGGGGCCAGGCCGATCATGCGGTCTCCTCGGGGGTGCGGTGGGGGGCGGTGCGGCCTTCCGGCGTGCCGCGGACGGCGTCCGGTTCGCGGGTGACGACGGCGCGGTACTCGGGGTGGGTGTGCAGCAGTTCGCGGTGCGGGGCCTCGCCGGCGACCTTGCCCTCCTGGAGGAACACCACCTGGTCGGCGCGGTCCAGGAGCAGCGGACTGGCGGTGAGCACCACGGTCGTGCGGCCCGCTCGGACGTCCCGTAGGCCGTCGGCGACCCGGGCCTCGGTGTGGGCGTCGACGGCGCTGGTCGGTTCGTCCAGGACCAGCACCTCGGGGTCGGCGACCAGCGACCGGGCCAGGGCCAGCCGCTGGCGTTGGCCGCCGGAGAGGGACCGGCCGCGTTCGGTGATGTGGGTGTGCAGGGGGTCGTCGGAGTCGTCGGCGGACGCCCGGGCCAACGCGGCCAGCACGTCGGTGCATTGGGCGGCGTCGAGGGCCTCGGTCTCGGTCACCCGGCCGGAGGAGGGGACGTCGAGGAGTTCCCCGAGCGTGCCGGAGAGCAGGACCGGGTCCTTGTCCTGGACGAGGACGGCCCTGCGGGCGGTGTCACGCGGCAGGTCGTCCAGCGGGGTGCTGCCGAGGACGACGGAGAGCGCTCGGTCCGGGGCCGCGGGCGGGCTGTCGGGCGCGGTGGCGTCCTGCGGCGCGGGCGGGGCGGCGTGCGGCGGGTGGCCGCCGAGGCGCTCGGCGAGCAGGCCCGCCGCGTCCGGGTCGCCGCACACCACCGCGGTCAGCCGGCCGGCCCGCGCGGTCAGGCCGCTCATGGGGTCGTGCAGGTCACCGGCCGGCGGTCGCGGGTCGGGCAGGCGCCCGCCCGTGGGGCGGCTCAGCGCCAGGACGCGTGCCGTGCGTCCCGCCGACGGCAGGCAGAAGGACCAGGCCATCGTGATCTCTTCGAAGTGGCGCAGCGGGTAGAGCAGGAAGGCCACCGCACCGTAGAGGGTGACCAGTTCGCCGACGGTGATCCGGCCGGCGAGCGCGAGCCGGACGCCGTCCCAGACCACCGCGATCAGCAGCAGGCCCGGCAGCGCGACCTGCACCGCGGAGATCAGCGACCACATGCGGGCGCTGCGCACGGCGGCCCGGCGGACCTCCTGGGAGGCGCTGCGGTAGCGGCCGAGGAAGAGGTCCTCGCCGCCGATGCCGCGCAGCACCCGCAGGCCGGCGACGGTGTCGGAGGCGAGTTCGGTGGCGCGGCCGGCCATCTCGCGCTGGGCGTCCGCCCGGCGGGTGGCCGGCGGCAGCAGCGGCAGGACGGCCAGCGCCAGCAGGGGCGTGCCGAGGGCCACCACGAAGCCGAGCTGCGGTTGGTAGACGACGAGGGCCAGGCAGACGCCGACCGACGCCACCAGGGCCGCGCCGAAGCGCGACAGCGTCTCGACGAACCAGCCGATGCGTTCCAGGTCGCCGGTGCTGACGGCGACGACCTCACCGGCCGCCACCTGTCGGGTCATCGCCCCGCCGAGTTCCGCGGTCTTGCGGGAGAGCAGTTGCTGCATCCGGGCCACCGTGACGATCCAGTTGGCCACGGCCGACCGGTGCAACATGATGTCGCTGACCGCGACCAGCGCGCCGAGCAGCATCAACAGGCCGCCCGCCAGGATCAGCCGGGTGCCGTGGCCGTCCACCGCGGCCTGCACGGCCAGGCCCACCGGCAGGGGGAACGAGGCCATCGCGCCCATGTGCAGCAGCCCCCAGCAGAGGGACTGGACCTGTCCGCCGAGCTGTTGCCGGCACAGCCACAGGAGGAATCGGCCGCCCGTACGGACGTCCGGGACGCCGGGGTCGGGGTGGGGGAGGTCGCGAATGCGCATGATGTCCCAGGAGTTGTCGCGGGAGGTGGGGGGTGGGCCGCGCGCCGGGCGGGCCGCAGGAGGGGCGGGCGGGTCGTTGGCGGGGGAGCGGTGGCACGCCGCCCGGGCAGGCCGGAGTGCCCTCGCGCCCCTCGGTGACGGCCTCGGCGCGAGCGGAGGCACACGAAAGGTTCGCGCGCCGGCCGGCCCGGCTTCAAACGGTTTTTCCGTAGAAAGCCGGTCAAGCCGACGCACCTTCCGTGCGTAGCACATCGCAGGGCCGGGGTGAGGGACCGTCAGGGCGCGGTGGGAGCATGGACGTCATGCGAACAGCGGGTGGTGCGGTGCGGGCGGCGGCGGTGGCCGCGGCGGTGACGGTCCTTCTGGCGGGCTGCGGCGCGGGCGGCGCGTCGGGCGTGGACGGTGGTGACGGTGGTGACGGTGGCGCCAAGGGGGACGGGGCCGGCGCGCGCAAGCACCCCGGCGGACCGACCGGTGGGGCGTCGGCGGCCACCCACCTCGACGCCGTCCCCGGGGTGGGCGGCGCCCTGCGGTCCCGGATCCCGGCCGACTCCCGGCAGGTCGTCGCGGTGTACGGCGCCGGGGTGAACTCCCCGGACGCGACGGTGGTGCTGTACGAGAAGGGTGCCGCCGGCTGGGACCGCAAGGGGAGTTGGCCGGCGCACAACGGCCGGCGCGGCTGGACGCCGGACCACCATGAGGACGACCAGCGCAGCCCGATCGGAGTGTTCCGGCTGACCGACGCCGGTGGGGTGCTCCCCGATCCGGGGGCCCGGCTGCCCTACACGCACTCGGCGGCCTTCACCCCGCCCTCTTACTGGTCGAAGAACACCCGGCACGACTTCGACTACGTGGTGGCGATCGACTACAACCGGGTGCCGGGGACGTCCCCGCTGGACCCCACCCGCCCCCAGGGGCAGTCCAAGGGCGGCGGTGTGTGGCTCCACCTGGACCACGGGACCGGGACGTCGGCCTGCGTGAGCGTGGCCAAGTCCGCGATGGCGACGCTGTTGCGCGCACTCGATCCGGCGCGGCACCCGGTGGTGGTGATGGGGGACCGGGCGCACCTCGCCGGCTGAAACCGGGGGCGGCGGGCGCCTCCGTGAGCGGGGGCGGGACGGGGGCGAGGTGCCTCCTTGGATCAAGCTCCAAGATTCTTGCGGAAGTTGCACCGCCTCTTTCGGGGGGAACGGCTACCGGCCATAGTGACGGACCGCGGAAATCCTCTTCCGTATCCCAGAATCCGTCCATGGAGGAGTGCCCGTGCCGCACGCCACCGGAAGTCTCGCCCGCCGCGCCGGGCGCCTGCTGCGCAAAAGCCTGTTCGTCCAGGTGCTGCTCGCCCTGTTGCTCGGTGTCCTGGTCGGACGCCTCTGGCCGCAGGCGGGCAGTTCGCTCCAACCGTTGGGCGACGGCTTCGTCCGCCTCATCAAGGCGGTCATCGCCCCGCTCGTCTTCTGCGTCGTCGTCGCCGGCATCACCAAGGCCGGTGACCTCAAGTCCTTCGGCCGGATCGGCGTCAAGGCCCTGATCTGGTTCGAGGTCGCGACCAGCATCGCCCTGGTCGTGGGCCTGCTGGCGGGCAACATCTTCAGCCCCGGCGCCGGGATGCACGTCGATCCGGCCTCCCTCGACAAGGGCGCGGTGGACGCCACGACCGGTGGCGGGAAACTGCCCTCCGCGGGCCAGTTCATCCTGGAGGCGCTGCCGAACAGCGCGGTCGGCGCGTTCGCCGAGAACTCCCTGCTCCAGGTCCTGGTGCTGGCCTGCCTGGTGGGCGCGGCGCTGCTGCACCTCGGCCAGCAGCGCGTGCCGCAACTGCTGCCGCTGATCGAGCAGGTGCAGGACGTGGTCTTCACCATCGTCGGCTACCTCATGAAGCTCGCCCCGCTCGCGGTCTTCGGCGCCACCGCCCACCTCGTCGGCCAGTACGGGCTGGGCGCCATGTCGACCTACGGCAAGCTGATCGCGGTCTGCTACGGCGTCGCCCTGGTCTTCCTCGTGCTGCTGGGGCTCGCCCTCAAGGCCGTCACCGGGCTCAGCCTCTGGAAGTTCGTCCGCTACACCCGGGAGGAACTGCTGCTGGCGCTGGGCACCGGCTCCAGCGAGACGGTGATGCCGCGGATGATGCAGAAGCTGCGGGCCGCCGGCTGCCGGGACGACGCGGTCGGCCTGGTGCTGCCCACCGGTTACTCCTTCAACCTCGACGGCGCGTCCATCTACCTCTCCATCGGGACGCTCTTCATCGCCCAGGCCATCGGCGTGCACCTCTCGCTCGGCCAGCAGATCACCGTGGTCCTGGTGCTGATGCTGACCAGCAAGGGCATGGCGGGCGTGCCCGGTTCGGCGTTCCTGGCGCTGTCGGCGACCGCCTCCGCGCTGGGCGTCATTCCGGCCGCGGCGGTCGCCCTGCTGCTCGGCGTCGACCGGATCATGGACTCCATGCGGGTGGCGACCAACCTGCTGGGCAACTGCGTCGCGGTGTTCGCGGTGTCCCGCTGGGAGGGCGCACTGGACCGGGTGACGGCCAAGCAGGTGCTGGCCGGCGCGGTCCCGGCCGGGCCGCAGCAGCCGCCGGCGGCCACCGCCCCCGCGGATGCGGAGGAGGCGGACGGCGCGCCCGTCGCGCCCGGCGAGAAGTGAACTGCGGGGCCCGGTGGCGGACGGCCTGCCACCGGGCCCCGGACGGCGCCTCAGGGGCGCACCCCGGCTACTGAGCGGGCTTGTCCGAATCCATCCCCGGACGGGCCTTCCGCCACAGTCCCCGGGTGAAGTCCGGGATCTCCTGCGGTGCGCCCTGCGCCTTGATCGAGCGGTCGCTCAGCGGCACCGGGGCGGACCAGGTGGCCGCGTCGTACACGTCGAAGTCCGGTACCAGGCCCAGCCGCAGGCACTGGGTGAGTCGGAAGACCAGCATGTAGTCCATGCCGCCGTGGCCGCCGGGCGGGTTGGCGTGCTCCTTCCACAACCAGTGGTCCCACTGGGCGTACTTCCCGAAGTCGCCCCACTCGTCGTTGCTCTGGTCCGGCTCCAGGTAGATCCGCTCGGGGTAGTCCTCGAAGAGCCCCTTGGTCCCGCCGAGGCTGTTGATCCGGCTGTACGGGTGCGGGGTGGAGACGTCGTGCTCCAGCCGGATCACCCGGCCCCTCGCGGTCTGCACCAGGCTGATCGTGCGGTCGCTCTCGACGTACGACTCCTTCCAACTGGGGTCGCCGGCGGGCATGTGCTGCTTGCGGTAGGCGGCCAGCCCCAGCGCCGGCGTGCCGAAGCTGGAGATCCGCACCACCCGGTCCCCGCGGTTGACGTCCATGTAGTTGGCGACCGGGCCGAAGCCGTGGTTCGGGTAGAGGTCGCCGCGCAGCCGGGTGTGCCACAGCCGGCGCCAGGGCCCCTCGTAGTACGCCGGGTCGAACATCAGGCCGCGCAGGTCGTGGACGTACGCCCCGGCGCCGTGCAGCAGTTCGCCGAAGAGGCCGGCGTGCGCCATCCGCAGCACCCGCATCTCGTTTCTGCCGTAGCAGCAGTTCTCCAACTGGAGGCAGTGTCTGCGGGTCCGTTCGGAGAGGTTCACCAACTCCCACAACTGGTCCAGGCGCAGTGCCAGGGGGCATTCGGTGCCGACGTGCTTGCCGTTGAGCATGGCGGTCTTCGCCATCTCGAAGTGCCAGTCCCAGGGCGTCGCCGCGTAGACGAAGTCGACGTCGGTGCGCTTGCAGAGGTTCGCGAAGTCGTGGTCGCCGTTGGTGTAGACGGCGGGTGCGGGCTGGCCGGCCTTGGTGACCTTCGCCGCGGCCTTGGCGACCTTGTCCTTCACCGGGTCGCAGAGCGCGACGACCCGCACGTCCGGCATGGCCAGGAACAGGTCGATCATGCTGCCGCCCCGGTTGCCGAGGCCGATGATGCCGACGCGGACCGTGCTGCGCGGCTCGAAGGGCACCCCGATCATGGTCTTGCCGCGCCGCTCGGGTGCCGCGGCGGAGTCCGTGCCCGCCGCGGGTGCCTGGGGTGCGGCCGCGGCCGCCGGTGAGGTGCCCAGACCGGTGAGTCCGAGTCCGGCGCCGGCCGCGCCGGCGGTCCACAGCACCGAACGGCGGCTGGGCCCGGACTCGTCGGGCTCGTGGTTCTGCGGTGTTGCCTCGTGCATCGGTCCTCCAGAGGAGCGGATCGTACGCGGGACAGTCGTGAACCTCGGTGAGGACCCTGACGGTTGGGTGGCCTGGGGCACAAGAGGGCCCATTGGACTCTTGGTGCGCGTACTTGGACTCTTCGTACACCTCGGGTGCCACCGGGACGTGGTGCCCCGCCCGCCCGTGCCGGTGTCTTTCGCAAGAGCCTGAAAAGCCTTGCCGAAGACCTTGACGTGTCCACGCACGAAACGGCAGGCTCCGAAGCGGAATCCCCCCATGGCGGCCTGGCGCGTGGCTGCTCTCGTGGGCGCGGTCCCCGTGCCCCATGACGAAGGAGCCGCAACAGTGCAACGACGAAGGAGCCGCGACCACGCAGCGACGGGGCGGCCGCACCGCCGGCCCCGCACCCGGGCGCTGGGCGGACTGCTGGCCGCCCTCGGCCTCACCGCCCTCGCCCCCTGGCCCGCACAGGCCACCCCGCCCGGCGACCGGACCGTCACCGCCACCCTCTTCGAGTGGAAGTACGCCGACGTCGCCCGGGCCTGCACCGACCAACTGGGCCCGGCCGGCTACGGCTACGTCGAGGTCTCACCCGCCTCCGAGCACATCCAGGGCGACCAGTGGTGGACCTCGTACCAGCCGGTCAGCTACAAGATCGCCGGTCGGCTGGGCGACCGCGCCGCGTTCGCCGCGATGGTCGGCAGCTGCCACGCCGCCGGCGTCAAGGTCATCGCCGACGCCGTCATCAACCACATGGCGGCCGGCTCCGGCACCGGTACCGGCGGCACCCAGTACACCAAGTACACCTACCCCGGCACCTACCAGGACTGGGACTTCCACGGCTGCCGCCGGAACATCTCCGACTACACCAACCGCGACGACGTCCAGAACTGCGAACTGGTCGGGCTCGCCGACCTCGACACCGGCAGCGACTACGTCCGCACCACCCTCGCCGCCTACCTCGACGACCTGCGGTCCCTGGGCGTGGACGGTTTCCGGATCGACGCCGCCAAGCACATCGCCGCCGGCGACCTCGCCGCCATCAAGGGCAAGATGAAGGACCCGGGGTACTGGGTGCAGGAGGTCGTCTACGGCGCCGGCGAGGCGGTCCAACCCGACGAGTACACCGGCACCGGCGACGTCGACGAGTTCCGCTACGGCACCCACCTCAAGAGCGCCTTCCAGGGCCGCAACCTCGCCCAGCTCAAGTCCGTCGCCGACGGCAAGCTCGGCAGCGACCGGGCCCGCACGTTCGTCGACAACTGGGACACCGAACGCAACGGCTCCACGCTGACCTACAAGGACGGCGCGACCTACGCCCTCGCCAACGTCTTCATGCTCGCCTCGCCCTACGGCTCCCCGAACGTCTACTCCGGCTACCAGTGGACCGACAAGGACGCCGGCCCGCCGGCCTCCGGCAGCTCCGCCTGGACCGGCGAACACGCCAAGCGCGAGATCACCGGCATGGTGGGCTTCCGCAACGCGGTGGGGTCGGCGGAGCTGACCGACTGGTGGGACAACGGGGGCGACGCGATCGCCTTCGGGCGCGGCTCCGCCGGGTTCGTCGTCCTCAACGCCGGGGACGGGGCGGTGAACCGGACGTTCACCACGCCGTTGCCGGCCGGGACGTACTGCGACGTGGTCGCCGCGGACCCGCCTTCGTGCGACGGGCACACGGTGACCGTGGGCGGCGACGGGCAGGCGCAGCTCACCGTGCCCGCCCACGGCGCGGTGGCCCTGCACGTCGCCCGCTGACGGCCGCCCGTCCCGACGGGCCGGGCGCCCGGACGCGCCGCCTCACGTGCCGTATGGAATCGAGGGGTTGCCGGGGCGCGTCGCCCATTCCAACGCCAGCAGGGCCGAGCGGTAGCCCCGGCCCCCGGTGGCGTGGTCCATGCCGATCTCGCAGGTGCGGTTCGCCGAGAGGTGGGCGTCGAAGGGGCGGGCGGTGACCTCGGCGGCCTCCTTCGCGGTGGCCGATTCGGTCAGTTCCCGGTGGAGCAGACCGCGGTCGCCGGCGAAGGCGCAGCACCCCGCGTCGTCCGGGACGACCACCTCGCGGGCGCACGCCTCGGCGACCCGCCGCAGCCGGTCCTCGTCCCCCAAGTGCTGCGTGGAGCAGGCGGGGTGGAGGACGGCGGAGCCGAGGGTACGGCGGACCTCCAGGCGGGGGAGGAGGTCCGCGGCCCACACGACGGAGTCGACGACCGTGAGCGCGGCGTGCAGCGAGCGGTTGAACGGGGTCAGGTACGGCACCACCTCGCGGGCCAGGCCGAGCGTGCAGGACGACGCGTCCACGACCAGCGGCAGCCGCCCGCCGGCGGTCCAGCGCCAGGCCGCCTCGACGATCCGGTTGGCCATGAGCCGGTTGCCCCGCTCGTAGCCCTTGGAGTGCCAGATGGTGGCGCAGCAGGTGCCGGCGACGTCCGACGGGATCCACACCGGGCGGTCGGCGCGGCGGGCCAGCGCCACCACCGCCTCGGGGAGGGACGGCCCGTGGTGGTCGGCGGGCGCGCCGAAGATGCGGTTCACGCAGGCCGGGTAGTAGACGGCGACCGCGGCGGTCCGGCGGGTCGCGGGCGGTCGCCGGGCCGCCGGACCGGGGATCTGCGGCAGCCACTCCGGCACCAGGTCGGGCCGGATCGCCCTGCGGGCGGCGCCCGTCGCCCGGGCCAGCAGCCGGTCGTCGAGCCGGGGCGCGACGGCCAGCGCCAGCCGGGCCGCGCGCTCGACGGCGGCGAAGTGCCGGGCGGCCCGCTCGGCGATCCGTTCCTCGCGCGGGGAGTGCCGCCGGTGCCGGAAGTCCTTCATCAGCGCGCCGGTGTCGATGCCGACCGGGCAGGCCAGTTGGCAGGTGGAGTCGCCGGCGCAGGTGTCCACCGCCTCGTAGCCGTAGGCGGCCAGCAGCGCGTCGTTGACCGGTGAGCGGGGTGGCTGGCGCAGCATCTCGCGGCGCAGCACGATGCGTTGGCGGGGCGTGGTGGTCAGGTCCTCGCTGGGGCAGGTCGGTTCGCAGAAGCCGCATTCGATGCACGGATCGGCGACCGCTTCGATCTGGGGGATGGTCTTCAGGCCGCGCAGGTGCGCCCGCGGATCGCGGTCGAGCAGGACCCGCGGGGCGAGGATGCCCCGGGGGTCGACGATCTCCTTGATCCGCCACATCAACTCCGTGGCGCGCGGGCCCCATTCGAGTTCCAGGAACGGCGCGATGTTCCGGCCGGTGGCGTGCTCCGCCTTCAGCGAGCCGTCGAACCGCTCGACGGTCAGCCGGCAGAAGTCGTCCATGAAGGCGGCGTAGCGGGTGACGTCCTCGGGGTCGGCGGCGTCGAAGGCGAGCAGGAAGTGCAGGTTGCCGTGGGCGGCGTGGCCGGCGACCGCCGCGTCGAAGCCGTGCCGGGCCTGGAGCTCCAGCAGCGCGGTGCAGGCGTCGGCGAGCCGGGCCGGCGGGACCGCGAAGTCCTCGGTGATCAGGGTCGTGCCGGCCGGCCGGGAGCCGCCCACGGCGGTGACGAACGCCTTGCGGGCCTTCCAGTAGCCGCCGATCACGGCCGGGTCCCGGGTGACGGCGTTGCTGACCGACGGCACGGGGGCGATGAGCGTCAGCTCCGCCAGCACCCGCGCCGCCGCCTCCTCGTGGGCCCGCTGCGCCGCCTCGTCGGGCGCCCGGAACTCCACCAGCAGGGCGGCGGTCTCCTTGGGCAGCTCCGCCCAGTCGGCGGGGACGCCGGGCACGCTGACCGAGGCGCGCAGGGTGTTGCCGTCCATGAGTTCCACGGCCCGCGCGCCGGCCTCGGTGAAGCGCGGGACGGCGGCGGCCGCGGCGGCGAGGCCGGGGAAGAACAGCAGGGCGGTGGAGGTGTGCCGGTCCAGTGGCACGGTCCGGAAGACCGTCTCGGCGAGGAAGCCGAGCGTCCCCTCGGAGCCGACCATCAGCCCGCGCAGGATCTCCACCGGGGTCCGCCCGTCGAGGAGGGCGTCCAGGCGGTAGCCGTTGGTGTTCTTGAGCGCGTACTTGGCGCGGATCCGGGCGACCAGGTCCGGGTCCGCCTCGATCTCCGCCTTCAGGGCCAGCAGTTCGGTGCACAGCACCGGTTCGGCCCGGGCCAGTCGGACGTCGGCGTCCGGGCGGGCGGTGTCGACGACGGTGCCGGACGGCAGCACGAAGGTCAGCGACTCCAGCGTCCGGTAGGAGTTGCGGGTGGTGCCGGCGGTCATCCCGGAGGCGTTGTTGGCGACCACGCCGCCCACCGTGCAGGCGACGGCGCTGGCCGGGTCCGGGCCCAGCAGCCGGCCGTGCCGGGCGAGGGCGGCGTTGGCCCGCAGCACGGTGGTGCCGGGCCGGATGCGGGCCCGGGCGCCGTCGTCCAGCACCTCGATGCCGGCCCAGTGGCGGCGCACGTCGACGAGGACGTCCTCGCCCTGCGCCTGGCCGTTGAGGGAGGTCCCGGCGGCCCGGAACACCACGTGCCGGCCGTGCGCGCGGGCGTAGGAGAAGACCGCGGCGACGTCCTCGACGGTCTCGGCGAGGACCACGACCTGCGGGACGAACCGGTAGGGGCTGGCGTCGGAGGCGTAGCGCACCAGGTCGGAGACGGTGTGCCGGACCTTCTCCGGGCCGAGCAGGGCGAGCAGGTCCCCGCGCAGCGGCTCGGGGGTGCCGGCCGCCAACCGCTCGGGCACCCGGTCCGGCGCGGGGTGGGTGGTGCGGGGCCGCAGGGCTTCGGGCGTGGGCTCCAGAAGGGGCACGGTCACCTCCGGTTGGCTGCGCGACGGCCCGTCGGGTCAGGCCGGTGCGGCAGAGCGGTGCGGTTCCCCCGGTCCGTCGACGAGGGTGGCGAGCAGGCCGCCGAGCACCTCGCGCTGGGCGGCGGTCAGGGGTGCCAGGATCTCCTCCGCGGCGGCCCGACGGGCGCCGCGCAACGCCCGCAGCGCGGACCGGCCGGTGTCGGTCAGCTCGATCCGCACCACCCGGCGGTTGGTCGGATCGGGCACCCGGCGCACGGCGCCGTTCGACTCCAGCGCGTCCACCAGCGTGGTCACCGCCCGGGGCACCACCTCCAGCCGCTCGGCCAGGTCGGCCATCCGGGGCGGGGCGTCGTGGCAGTGGCCCACGATCCGCAGCAGCCGGGACTGGGCCGGGGTGAAGGGGATGTCCAGGTGGGTCATGTGGCGCTTCTGAGCGCGCTGCATCCGGCGGGTGAGTCGCACCAGTTGTTCGGCGACGTTGGCCTCGTTCGCGCTGGCCGACGGCTCGGGGGAGGGCATGGCCACAGGGTACAGGACAAGATTCATTGTGAGTCTAGGTAACAATGAGCTAGGCTCGGCAAAGTTTTCGTCCTCCCGGCCGGCCAGCCAGCCGGCCGCCCAACGTCGTAGGTCCCGCCCTCCCCCTTCGAAGGAGCCCATGCGTCCCGAAGAACCGAACTGGACCCCGCCTCCCAAGGACCCCGACGCCCCGGTCCAGCTGCGGCGGATCCTCGCGCTGTTCCGCCCCTACCGCGGCCGCCTCGCCCTGGTCGGCCTGCTCGTCGCCGCCTCCTCGCTGGTGTCGGTGGCCTCCCCGTTCCTCCTCCGCGAGATCCTCGACGTCGCCATACCCGGTCGGCGCACCGGCCTGCTGACCCTCCTCGCGCTCGGCATGATCGCCACCGCGGTCACCACCAGCGTCTTCGGCGTCCTACAGACCCTGGTCTCCACCACCGTCGGCCAGCGGGTCATGCACGACCTGCGCACCGCCGTCTACGCCAAGCTCCAACGGATGCCGCTGGCGTTCTTCACCCGCACCCGCACCGGTGAGGTCCAGTCCCGGATCGCCAACGACATCGGCGGCATGCAGGCGACCGTCACGTCCACCGCGACCTCCCTGGTCTCCAACCTGACCTCGGTCGTCGCCACCGTCGTGGCCATGGTCGCCCTCGACTGGCGGCTCACCGTCGTCTCGCTGCTGCTGCTCCCGCTGTTCGTCTGGATCAGCCGCCGGGTCGGCAACGAGCGCAAGAAGATCACCACCAAGCGGCAGAAGCAGATGGCCGCGATGTCCGCGATGGTCACCGAATCCCTCTCGGTCAGCGGCGTCCTGCTCGGCCGCACCATGGGCCGCGCCGACTCCCTCACCAAGAACTTCGCCGACGAGTCCGAGCGCCTGGTCGACCTGGAGGTCCGCGCCAACATGGCCGGCCGCTGGCGGATGGCCACCATCGGCATCGTCATGGCCGCCATGCCCGCACTCATCTACTGGGCGGCCGGCCTGGTCCTCCAACTCGGCGGCCCGGCCTTCTCCCTGGGCACCCTGGTCGCCTTCGTCTCCCTCCAGCAGGGCCTGCTGCGGCCCACCGTCTCCCTGCTGACCACCGGCGTCCAGATGCAGACCTCCCTCGCGCTCTTCCAGCGCATCTTCGAGTACCTCGACCTGCCCGTCGACATCACCGAGCCCGCCGCACCGGTCCGCCTGCCCGCCCCGCGCGGCGAGATCCGCTTCGAGTCGGTGTCCTTCGCCTACGACCCGGAGGCCGCCCCCACCCTCGACGGCGTCGACCTGACCGTCCCGGCCGGCAGCAGCCTCGCCGTCGTCGGCTCGACCGGCAGCGGCAAGACCACCCTGAGCTACCTCGTCCCGCGCCTGTACGACGTCACCGGCGGCCGGGTCACGCTCGACGGCACCGACGTCCGCGACCTCGACTTCGACACCCTCGCCCGCGCGGTCGGCGTGGTCTCCCAGGAGACCTACCTCTTCCACGCCTCGGTCGCCGAGAACCTGCGCTTCGCCAAGCCCGACGCCACCGACGAGGAGATCGAACGCGCCGCCCGGACAGCCCAGATCCACGACCACATCGCGGCCCTCCCCGACGGCTACGACACCGTCGTCGGCGAACGCGGCTACCGCTTCTCCGGCGGCGAGAAGCAGCGCCTGGCCCTCGCCCGCACCATCCTGCGCGACCCGCCGGTGCTCGTCCTCGACGAGGCCACCAGCGCCCTGGACACCCGCACCGAACACGCCGTCCAGCAGGCCGTCGACGCGCTCTCCGCCGGCCGCACCACCGTCACCATCGCGCACCGGCTCTCCACCGTCCGCGACGCCGACCAGATCGTGGTCCTGGACGGCGGCCGGATCGCCGAACGCGGCACCCACGACGAACTGCTGGCCGCCGACGGCCGCTACGCCGCCCTGGTCCGCCGCGACACGCACCAGGTCGCGGTCGACGCCCCGACCGGCACCCCGGACGACGGCCGCGCCCCCGAGGTCCTGGTCTGACCGGACCCCGCGCGGCGCGGCCGGCTCGCCCCGCCCGGAGCACGGTCCGGGCGGGCCTCAGAGCGCGGCCGGATCGACCGCCCGGGCCATCACCCGGTACCCCTCGTCGCCCGGGTGCTTGAAGTCCCCGCTGTCGTAGGCGGACCGCAGCGCCTCCGGGTCGGCCGGATCCGCCAGCGCCGCCGCGAAGTCGGCCACCGCGTCGAACGCGCCCGCCGTGCGGATCCACTCGTTGACCGCCCGGCGCTTCGCCTCCGCGACCGGCGTGTGGTACTCCGACCCCTTGAACGGCAGGATGGTCCCCCCGACGACCCGCACACCGGCCGCGTGCGCCCGCGCGATCAACTCCCGGTAACCCGCCACGAGTCGCTCCACCGCGTTGTCCGGGTTGGGCTTGTACGTCGGCAGGTCGACCTCGCTGAAGCCGATGTCGTTCAGCCCGACCAGCACCACCACCGCGCGCACGCCCGGCTGCGCCAGCACGTCGCGCTCGAAGCGCGCCCCGGCCGACTCGCCGAACCACGGCGAGTCGTTCAGCAGCAGGTTCCCGCCGATGCCCAGGTTGAGGACGCGCAGCGGACGGCCCTCGGCCGCCAACCGCTCGGCCAGCGCGTCCGAGTACCGCCGGTCGGCGTCGACGCTCGACCCGAAGCCGTCGGTGAGCGAGTCGCCGAAGAGCACCACGGCGTCCCGCCGCGCCGGGCCGTCGTCCGCCAACTCCACCGCGGCCAGGTAGTACCAGGACACCGACGTCTCCCCGAAGACCGCCGGATCCACCTCCCCCAACTGCGCGCCGGCGGCCCGGTACGCGGTGGCCCACGCCTGCGCGTGGAAGGTGGCCGGTCCGGTCGGCCCGGCGAAGTGCAGCGAGACGGTCAACGACTCCAGCGCCGCCACGCTCACCTCCGCCGCGTCGCTGTGGACCTCGCCGCCGGCCGGGATCCGCACCGACGCCGCCCCGTCGAAGGTCAGCGGCCGCACCGACCCGGGCGCCACCGCCGCCCCGGCGCCGGCCCGGGCGATGCTCGCGCCGGACACCTCCAGCGGCGCGGTCCCGTACCGGTTGGAGAGCCTGATGCGGGCCCGGGTCCCGGAACCGGTGACCCGCACGGTCTGCCGCACGGTCTGGCCGGCGAACCCCTCCTCGGCCCAGTTCGCGTGGAAGCCCACGCTCGGCCGCTGCATGGCGCTGGCCCAACCTGCGCTCCAGGCAAGGGAGTTGTCGTTGCTGTTCATGGGGGTGGACTGCCTCTCGGTCATCTGCTCGGTGGCGATGACCAGGAGTCTGCCGACCGGCGCACGGCCCACCCAGACACCCGGCGTTGGTACCCACCGGGTGCCTACCAGCGCCGGGGTCACCCTCCGCTGCGGCCGCCCGCCGCTACCCGGCGCCCCCGTGCTCCGCACCCGCCCCGACCAGCACCACCTCCAGCGTCCGCGGACCGTGCACCCCCTCCACCCGGTCCAACTCGATGTCGCTGGTGGCGGACGGCCCCGAGATCCACGTCAACGGGCGCCGCGGGGACAGCCGCGGCAGCGCCTGCGGGACCGAGCCGACGACCTGGTCGGCCACCCGCACCACGCAGACGTGGTGGTCCGGCACCAGGGTGATCCGGCGCCGTCCCTGGTCCGGGCCGCCGTCCAGGACCAGCGTGCCGGTCTCCGCGACGGCCACCGCACACCCCGTCACCACACTGTCCACCGCGTCGAGGTCCCGCGCGGTGTCCGCGGCCCGGTCCGGTACGACGCTGACGTCGGCGGCGGACAGCCAGCGCGGGTCCAGCCCGGGCGGGACCACCACCGTCCGCGCCCCGCGCGCCGCCAACAACCGGCCGATCAGCGACGGCAGTTCGGCGGGCGCACAGCGGTGCACCAGCGCCCGGTAGTCCGCGAGGTTCACCGCGAGCAGCTCCACGGTCTCCTCCGGCGTCCGGGTCCCGTGCACCCGGCGGTAGTCGCGGGGCACCGGCGGATCGTAGGGGCCCTCGCCGCGCGGCACGTCGGCCAGCGCCCGCCGCACCCGCGCCAACACCACGTCCCTGCTGCTCACGTGCGACCTCCTCGCTCGGGCCCGGCGGCGCCGCCCCGGGTGCGTTGCCACCAGTCGCGGAACGATTCCGCGGGCACCGCCGGCAGCGCCCGGGTGTCGGACCAGGCGCGGCCCGGCCCCGGCAGCCGGCGCGGATGCAGCCGACGGGTCCGCGCGGCCAGGCGCATCCCGCCGCGCAGCGCGCCCGGATGGTCGAAGGCCCAGGCGGCGGCGCGCATCGCGGCCCGCTCCGCCGCGTGCCCCTTGGCGGGTTTGAGCACCACCCGGGCCCCGTGCCGGGTGACCGGGCCGCCCTCCACCACCCGCTCCCGCAGGTGCACCAGCACCTCGGGGATGTCGATCGCCACCGGGCACACCTCGTAGCACGCCCCGCACAGCGACGAGGCGTACGGCAGCGACTGCTCCAACGGGCCTGCCACACCGCGCAGTTGAGGGGTGAGGATGGCGCCGATCGGGCCGGGGTAGGGCGATCCGTAGGCGTGTCCGCCGGCCCGCTCGTACACCGGGCAGACGTTCAGGCAGGCCGAGCAGCGGATGCAGCGCAGGGCCTGCCGGCCCACGGTGTCCGCCAGGGTGTCGGTCCGCCCGTTGTCGAGCAGCACGAGGTGGAAGGTCCGCGGCCCGTCGCCGTCCGTCGTCCCGGTCCAGGTGGTGGTGTACGGGTTCATCCGCTCGGCCGTCGACGAGCGCGGCAGCAGTTGGAGGAAGACCTCCAGGTCCTGCCAGGTCGGCACGGTCTTCTCGATCCCGACGACCGAGATCAGGGTCTCCGGCAGGGTCAGGCACATCCGGCCGTTGCCCTCGGACTCCACGACCACCAGGGTGCCGGACTCGGCGACCATGAAGTTGGCGCCGGAGATCCCCACCTTCGCGGTGAGGAACTTCTCCCGCAGGTGCAGCCGGGCCGCCTCCGCCAGTTCGGCGGGGGAGTCGGACAGGCCCTCGGGCGCCGGGCGGCCCCACTTGCCCATCTCCCGGCGGAAGACGTCCCGGATCTCGGCGCGGTTGCGGTGGATCGCCGGCACCAGGATGTGCGACGGCAGGTCGTCGCCGAGCTGCACGATCAGCTCCGCCAGGTCCGTCTCGTACGCCCGGATGCCGGCGTCGGCCAGCGCCTCGTTGAGGCCGATCTCCTGGGTGGCCATCGACTTGACCTTGACGACCTCGCGCTCGCCGGTCTCCCGGACCAGCCGGGCCACGATCCGGTTGGCCTCGTCGGCGTCCGCCGCCCAGTGCACCCGGCCGCCCGCGGCGACCACCGACTCCTCCAACTGCTCCAGATAGTGGTCGAGGTGACGGAGCGTCCGGTCCTTGATCGCGGCGCCCGCGGCCCGCAGCTGCGCCCAGTCGTCCAACTCGGCCACCGCCCTGGCCCGCTTGTCGCGGATGGTGTGGGTGGCGTGGGCGAGGTTGGCCCGCAGCCGGGTGTCGCGGGTGGAGACGGCCGCCGCCCGGGGGAACGCCGGCATGCCCAGGAAACCTCGGCTCATCGCGCACCGCCTCGATCGCCGCCGCCCGGGAGCGCGCGGCCGGCCGGCCCCGCGTCGGCCTCCGTGCTGGCCAGGATCTCCGCGAGGTGCACCGGGCGGACCGGCGAACCCTGCCGGGCGAGCATGCCCCCGACGTGCAGCAGACAGGAGTTGTCGACCGTGCACAGCGCCCGCGCGCCGGTCCCGGTCACCGCGCGGACCTTGTCGGCGCCCATCGCGGCCGACACCGCCGGGTTCTTCACCGCGAACGTCCCGCCGAACCCGCAGCACTCCTCGGCACCCGGCAACTCCTTCAGCGTCAGCCCGCGCACCCGCTCCAGCAGCCGCCGCGGCCGGTCGCCGAGCCCGAGCACCCGCAGCCCGTGGCAGGTGGGGTGGTAGGTGACGGTGTGCGGGTAGTACGCGCCGACGTCGGTCACCCCCAACACGTCCACCAGGAACTCCGTCAGCTCGTACGTCTTGGGCACGGCCCGCGCCGCGGCCTCGGCCAACTCCCGGCCGCGCCCCTCGGCCGCGGCCTTCGCCGCGATCCGCGGGAAGTTGTCGCGCACCATCGCGGCGCAGGAACCCGACGGGGTCACCACGTACGCGTGGTCCGCGAACGCCCGGTCGAAGCGGCGCACCAGCGGCTCGGTGGCGTGCCGGTACCCGGTGTTGAACTGCGGCTGCCCGCAGCAGCTCTGCCCGGCCGGGAAGTCGACGTCGACGCCCAGCCGTTCCAGCAGCGTCACCACCGCCCGCCCGGTCCGTGGCCGGAGCGTGTCGTTGATGCAGGTGACGAACAGTGCTACCCGCACGGTGCCTCCTCCTCGCGGTCCCCTCCCGGCGCGCCGCCGACCCGACGGCGTCCCCGGGTGTTGCGGTCGTGTTGCCGGCGCATGGCCACCGCCTTTCGGAGTGCCGACGGCCGGACTTCGCGCGCCAAGTCCCTGGCGGCCACCCGCCTCGCCGGTACATGATCACCTGTCGGATCATCCTGCCCCAGCGACGGGCCCAGGAGAAGGACCGGGAGTGGAGGACCATGTCGAGCACATCGCCCATAGCCGAGGACCGGGCACCCGAGGGTGACCACCGGCCGTCGCAGCTGCGGCAACTGGCCGCCGCGTCCGTCGGCAACACCGTCGAGTGGTACGACTGGTACGCCTACTCCTTCCTGGCGGTCTACTTCGCCGACCAGGTCTTCCCCAAGGGCGCCGGAAACTCCCTGGTGCCGCTGCTGTCCTCCTTCGCGGTCTTCGCCGTCGGCTTCTTCATGCGCCCGGTCGGCGGGCTGCTGATGGGGGCCGTCGCCGACCGGCGCGGCCGGCGCGCCGCACTGACCCTGACCATCTTGCTGATGGGCGGCGGCAGCCTGCTGGTCGCGCTCACCCCCACCTACGCGGCGACCGGCGTGCTCGCGCCGGTGGTGCTGGTCATCGCCCGCCTGGTGCAGGGCCTTTCGGTGGGCGGCGAGTTCGCCGCGTCCACCACGTTCCTGGTGGAGTCCGCCGGGCCGGGCCGCCGCGGCCTGTTCTCCAGCTTCCAGTACGTCTCCACCACCCTCGGCCAACTGCTCGCCTCCGGCACCGGAGCGCTGCTCGCCGCGCTGCTCACCGAGCACCAGATGGGCCAGTGGGGGTGGCGGATCGCGTTCCTGATCGGTGCCCTGCTGAGCCTGCTCGGGCTGTGGATCCGGCGCGGCGCCCGGGAGACCCTGCCGCAGGCCCCCGGCGCCGACCCGACGGCACACCCCGCCGCCACCGAGCAGCACGCCGCCCGCCCCGGCCTCTTCGAGGGGCTGCGCCGCTATCCGCGGCAGTCGCTCCTGATCTGCGGCATCACCGCCGGCGGCACCATCGCCTACTACACCTGGACGACCTACCTGCCCACCTACGCCCAGGTCAACGCCGGTTTCGACAAGGGCGAAGCGCTGACCGTCGGCACCCTGTCGCTGGTCTTCTTCGCGCTGATCCAGCCGCTCGGCGGGCTGCTCTCGGACCGGATCGGACGCAAGCCGCTGCTGCTCACCTTCGCGCTGGGCTTCGCGGTGCTGGCCGTGCCGCTGCTCCACCTGGTCACCGACTCCTTCGCCGCACTGCTGCTGGTGCAGTGCGCGGGCATGGTGCTGCTCACCGGCTACACCTCGATCGCCGCCGCGGTGAACGCCGAGGTCTTCCCGGCCCGGGTGCGGGCCGCCGGCATCGGCTTCCCGTACTCGCTGACCGTCGCGCTCTTCGGCGGCACCGCCCCGTACGTCGGCACCTGGTTCCAGCAGGCCGGCCACCCGGACCTCTTCCCCTGGTACGTCGCGGTGCTGTGCCTGGTGTCGTTCTTCGTCTACCTGGCGCTGCCGGAGACCGCCCGCCGGCCCCTGGACGGGTAGCCCCCGCCGGCTAACCGGGCGGCCCGCCCGGGTACGCGGAAGGCGCCGCCCCCCTGGGACGAGGGGAGCGGCGCCTGGGGTGCTGCAAGTCCGTCAGACGAGCCAGCCCACGAAGTGGACGATGCCGGCAAGCAGGCTGGTGAGGAAGTTCATCTGGGTCTGTCTCCTAGCGAATTGCGTTGTGGGACCAACTCTCCGGCCCAGCAAGGGATGTCGGCCGGAGGCGCCGTGACGGTCTGCAGCCCGTCGCTTGCGCCCCGTAAGCATCACTCGCCGCCGGGGGAACGGGGAAGCCGTTCCGTGCTCGACCACGCTTTTCGGCGAACACTCGATCCGGCGTTCGCTTGTTCCCATGCGGGGCAGTGCGGCGGACTTCGGGGCACTTCGGCTGTCGGACAAGGTGCCCGGGCGCGGCGCCGACCCGGAGGGTCCGCCGTCGGTCCGGTTCCGGGGTGCGCGGCCCACCGGCGCCGCGCCGGTGGAAGACTGGCCGTACGCGCCCGACCGGGTGCGGTGCGGGCACGTCGGACCACGGACGCGGGGAGACGCGGATGGCTGACAGACAACAGGGCCGGGAGGGCGCTCCGGGCCGGCCCCAGCGCCGGCCGGTCGTCGCGCTGTACGAGCGGATGGTGGAGGCCATCCGGGGCGGCGCCTACCCGCCGGGATCCACCCTGCCGACCGAGCCCCGGCTGGCCGCCGAGTTGGGGGTGAGCCGGCCGGCGCTGCGGGAGGCGTTGATCCTGCTCCAGGAGGACGGCGTGATCACCGTGCGGCGCGGGGTGGGGCGCACCGTCAACCACCACCTTCCGCCACGCGGCTTCGAATTCCTCAAGCCGGTCGAGGCGCTGCTCGGCGAGGGGCGTCAGGTGGTGACGGCACCGCTGGCCCGCACCCGCGAGGAGCCGACGGACTTCTCCACCCAGCACCTGGTCCTGCCGGCCCACGGTGAGGTGCGCTTCTGGGAGAGCGTGATCGAGGTCGGCGGGCTCCCGGCCTGCCTGACCCAGGAGTGGGCCGCGGACGAGACGGTGGCGCAGCTGCTGCCGGACGCCGTGGCGGCGTTCGACGGGCCCGCCGCCCGGACCTCGTCGATGCTGGGCCTGCTCCTGGACGCCGGCCGCGGACTGCCGCTGACCGGCAGCAGCACCATCGTGGCGACCACCCTCGGCCGGCAGCGCGGCGCCCAGCTCGGGCGTTCCGCCGACACCCCCGGGGTGCTGGTCACCCAGGTCGTCCGGCTCGACCGCACGCCGCTGCTGGCGGCCAAGCACATGCTGCCGCCGGGCGCCCCGGCCCTGCCGGTGTGGCAGGCGCGCTGAGCGGCGCCCGAGGCCCGCACCCCACCCGGCGCCGGCGTGCGCCGGCCGGCTCCCGGTCGTCCGGCGCTGCGGTGGCGGCTCACCCCCGCCCTGTCCCGGGAGCCTGTCCGACAAGGTGAGGTCGTGTCCCTCGGCCTTCCGGAGCCTCGGCGTCACGGCCGGCCGCGGCGGACCGCGCCGGTCCGGTCGGCGTCTCCGCCAGGAGCCGGCGGATCCCGCGGACCGCGGCGCGCCCCGCCCGGTTGGCGCCGATGGTGCTGGCGGACGGCCCGTAGCCGACGAGGTGCACCCGGGGGTCCCGCACGACCTGGGTCCCGGCCATCCGGATCCCGCCGCCCGCCTCCCGCAGCCGGAGCGGCGCGAGGTGGTCGACGGCGGCCCGGAACCCGGTCGCGTAGAGCAGCACGTCGGCCGCGACGGTCCGCCCGTCGTCCCAGGCCACGCCCTCCGGGGTGACCCGTGCGAAGAGCGGCAGCCGGTCCAGGACGCCGCTCTCCCGGGCCTGCCGGACGGCCTCGGTCATCGGCAGTCCGGTCACGCTCACCACACTGCGCGGCGGCAGCCCCTGCCGGACCCGCTCGGCCACCAGCGCGACGGCCGCCCGCCCCTCGTCCGCGCCGAACGGCCCGGAGCGGAAGACCGGCGGCCGCCGGGTCACCCAGGTTGTCGCCGCCGCGACCGGCGCGATCTCGGTCAGCTGCTGGACGGCCGAGGTGCCGCCGCCGACCACCACCACCCGGGCGCCGCGGAACTCCACCGGGCCGCGGTACTGCGCGCTGTGCAGCTGCCGCCCGCGGAAGTCTCGCTGGCCGGGGAAGCGCGGCCAGAACGGCCGGTCCCAGGTCCCGGTCGCGTTGATCACCGCCCGCGCCGCGTAGTCGCCCCGCGAGGTCTCCACCCGCAGCCGCCCGTCATCGCCGTCCCGGACCGCGGTGACGCTCACCGGCCGGTGCACCCGCAGCCCGAACCGCCGCTCGTAGGCGGCGAAGTAGCCGCCGATCACCTCGGCCGACGGTCGCGCCGGATCGGCGTCGGTCAGCGTCATGCCGGGCAGCGCGTGCATGCCGTGCACCTTGTCGTAGGTCAGCGTCGGCCACCGGAACTGCCAGGCACCGCCCGGCTGCGGGGAGTGGTCGAGCACCACGAAGTCCACGTCCGGGCGGTAGCCGGTGCGCCGCAGGTGGAAGGCGGCGGCCAGGCCGGCCTGACCGGCGCCGATCACCACGACCTCGATGTCCCGCACCCCGAAGTAGTTCATGCTTCTACTAACTCGGGGTGGGGGCGGGATCTTCCCACCGACCCCACCCCGCCCCCCCGCGCCGGTCAGCGCCCGCCCGCGAGCAGCAGCGGCGCCCCGCCGGGGGCCGAGGCCGGCCGGCCGTTCGCCGCCGGCACCCCGGCCAGCGGGGCCGGCCCAGCGTCCACCAGCCCCCGCGCGGCGAGCTCCGGCCGAACGCCCTCGCCGAACCAGTACGCCTCCTCCAGGTGCGGGTACCCGGACAGCACGAAGTGCTCGACGCCGAGCCCGTGGTACTCCTCGATCCGGTCCGCCACCTCCGCGTGACTGCCGACCAGCGCGGTCCCCGCGCCGCCCCGCACCAGTCCCACGCCCGCCCACAGGTTGGGCGAGATCTCCAGCTTGTCCCGGGAGCCGCCGTGCAGCGCGAGCATCCGCTGCTGCCCGACGGACTCGCTCTTGCCCAGAGCCTGTTGGGCGGCGGCGACGGTGTCCGGGTCGAGGTCGTCCAGCAGCCGGTTCGCCGTTGCCCATGCCTCCTTCGAGGTGTCCCGCGAGAGGGTGTGCAGCCGGATCCCGAACCGGACCGTGCGGCCCTCCCGCTCGGCCAGGCCGCGAATCCAGTCGATCTTCTGCCGCACCTGCTCCGGCGGCTCGCCCCAGGTCAGATAGACGTCGACGTTCCGCGCGGCCACCGGCCCGGCCGCCGCCGACGACCCGCCGAAGAACACCTCCGGCAGCGGGTCCGGCGGCAGGGCCGTCAGCCCGCCCTCGACCTGGTAGTGCGCGCCGTCGAAGTCGAACGGCCGGCCGCTCCACACCCCCCGCACGACCTGGAGGAACTCGTCCGTCCTGGCGTACCGCTGGTCGTGGTCGAGGTGGTCCCCGAACCGCTTCTGCTCGGTCGAGTCCCCGCCGGTGACCACGTTCAGCAGCAGCCGCCCCCGCGAGACCCGCTGGAACGTGGCGGCCATCTGCGCGGCCAGCACCGGCGAGATCACCCCCGGCCGGAACGCCACCAGGAACTTCAGTCGCTCGGTGACCTGAGTCAGCGCCATCGTCGTCAGCCAGGCGTCCTCGCACCACGTGCCGGTCGGGGTGAGCACCGCCTCGAACCCCAACTGCTCGGCGGCCTTGGCGATCTGCGCCAGGTACTCGACGTCCGGGGCGCGCACCCCGCTCACCGGGGTGATCCGCTCCCGCCGGACGCCCCCGTCGGTGTACGCGTGCCGGTCGACGAGGGTCCGGCCGTCCCCGCCGGTCGGCAGGAACCAGTGCAGGTGTACGGACATGTCAGTGGGCCTTTCCGTAGGTGCGCGGCGCCGTTCCCGAAGGCGGCAGACCGCCGTTGAACCGGGGGTCGACCAACTCCCCGAAGTCGAACGAGCTCGGGATCAGCTTCAACGCGGCGAACGCGTCCACGATCCGCTGCTCGGAGGCGATGGCGGCCTTGTCCACGGCCACCGGCACCGCCGTCCCCCTCGTCCGCTTGACCGCGTCCAGTGCCACCTCCTCCGGCAGCCCGGTCGCCTTCGCCCACGCCTTCGCCCAGTCCGTCGGATGCTTGAACACCCAGTTCTGGGCCCGCCGCAGCCGTGTCGTGTAGTCCTTCAGCGCCCCCGCCTTCGCCTTGTCGTCCAGTGCGGCGGGCGCCGCGACCTGGAAGCTCAGGCCGTTCACCAACCCTTGACCGGTCGTCAGAATGCGGGCACCGGACTGGTCGAGCGCCTGCGAGGTGTACGGGTCCCACACCGCCCAGGCATCCACCTTCCCCCGCGTGAAGGCGGCCAGTGCGTCCGCCGGCTGGAGGTAGTTGAGCGTGACGTCCTTCGGCGACAGTCCCGCCGCCTTCAGCGACGCGACCAACTGGTAGTGGGCCGAACTGCCCTGCGCCACCGCGATCGACTTGCCCTTCAGCTCCGCCGGGCTCTTCAGCGGCGAGTCCTTCTTCACCAGGATCGCCTCGCCGTCCGACCGGCTGTGCGATCCCGCGATCACCTTGATCTTCGAATGCGCGGCCCCCGCGAAGACGGGGGGCGTGTTGCCGACTGCCCCGACGTCCACCGCCCCCGCGTTGACGGCCTCCAGCAGCGGCGGCCCCGAGGTGAACGTCGACCACTTGATCTTGTAGGGCAGGTCGTCCAACTCGCCCGCGGCCCGCAGCATCGCCTCCGAACCGCCCTTCTGGTCACCGACGTTGAGGGTCAGCGACCCCTTGCCGTCGGTGTGCCCGCCCACGCCGCCCCCGGCCCCGTCGGCGCGCGAGGCGCCCCCGCAGGCCGTCAGTGCCATGCCGAGGGGCAGCGCCGCCAGCGCGAGGGCGAGCCGACGGCGTCCCGCCGCCCGACCGCCGGTGAGTGCAGGTCTCATGAGAGGTCCGTCCGTTCTGCCGAGCTGTGGTGGGAAAGAGGGAGGGGCGAAGGGGGAGTGGGAGTGGGAGTGGGAGTGGGGTGACGGGGGTCGAGGTGGTGCCGGGGCGGTGACGGGGACGGTGACCGGGGCTCGGGGCCGTGCCGCACGCGGAGCGCGCGGCCGGACGCCTCAGGCAGCCACCGTCGTCCGCTCCTTCGTCGGTGCATCGGCCGCCCCCTCCCCGTCGCCGTCCGCGTCCGTGACGCCCAGACGGGCGAGCAGTCGGGTGCGCAGCGCGGCGCACCGCGGATCGGCGACATCCCGGGGCCGGGGCAGGTCCACCACCGTCTCGGACGTGATCCGGCCGTCCTCCATGACCAGGACGCGATCGGCCAGCAACAACGCCTCCTCCACGTCATGGGTGACCAGCAGCACCGCGCACCCCCGCTCCTGCCACACCTCGGACACCAGGCGTTGCGCCTTGATCCGGGTCAGTGCGTCCAGCGCGCCGAACGGCTCGTCGAGCAGCAGCAGATCCGGATCGCGCACCAGCGCCCGTGCCAGCGACGCCCGCTGCGCCTCGCCCCCGGAGAGCGTCTTGGGCCAGGCATCCGCCCGGTGATCGAGCCCGACCTCCGCCAACGCCCGTTCGGCCGCGGCCCGTTCGGGGCGACCGGGAAGCCCCAGCAGGACGTTCCGCCAGACCCGCTTCCACGGCATCAGCCGCGGTGCCTGGAACGCCACCGCCTTGCGCCGCGGGACCCACACCTCGCCCCGGATCTCCCGATCCAGCCCGGCCAACACCCGCAACAGGGTCGACTTCCCGCACCCACTGCGTCCCAGCAACGCCACGAACTCGCCTGCCTGTAGCTCCAGTTGAAGCCCGTCGATGACCGGTCGCCCGTCGAACTCCCGCACGAGTTCCGCGACCCGCACGGCGAGCCGCACGCCGCCCGGGGCATCCGCGGGCGGCGGCGCACCGGTTCCGCTCCCGTGGGGGATTCCTGCCTCGGGGCTCACTGCCCCGTGAACGTCGGTCGCCACTGCAACAACAGCCTTTCGAGGGTACGGACGAGGAAATCGGCGAGCAGCCCGAGGACCGCGTAGACCACCAGGCACACGACGATCACGTCGGTGCGGAAGAACTCCCGTGCCTGGTTCATCAGGAAGCCCAACCCGTCGTCGGCGTTGACCTGTTCACCGAAGACCAGCGCCAGCCAGGCGGTCGCCAACGCGTACCGCAACCCGGTCATGGCGCCGGGCAGCGCCCCGGGCAGCACCACGTGCCGCACCAACCCCCACCGGCCCAGCCCGAGCGCGTTCCCGGCCTCCACCAACTGCGCGTCCACGCCCCGAATGCCGGCGTACACGTTCAGATACAGATGGAACGCCACCCCGACCGCGATCAGCGCGATCTTCGGGGCCTCACCGATCCCCAACCAGATGATGAAGAGCGGGATCACCCCCACCCACGGGATCGACCGCAACATCTGCACCGTCGCGTCGACCAGATCCTCACCCAGCCGCGAGAGCCCCGACACCAACGCCAACGCGATCCCGACGACCGCGCCCAACAACAGCCCCACGAGCACCCGTTGCAGCGACACCCCCATCGCCGACGGCAACGTCCCGTCCGCGACCAGACCGCCGCCCGTCCGGGCGATGTCCACCGGCGACGCCAACAGGTCCGCCGGCAGCACCCCGCCGGCGCTCAACGCCTGCCACACCACGACCAGCCCGACGGGCCCCACGGCCCGCCGCACCCACCGCGGCACCACCCACCGCCGTCCCGACACCGGCACCACCCGGGACAGCTCGACGGCCCCGCCCGGCACCACCGACGCCCCGACCGCAACCCGCCCGGCCACGGCAGCCTGCTCACCGCTCATACACACCCCAGACACACGGGCACCGGGCGAGCACATCACGCCGCACCGCGAGGCCGCGTCATCGCGCACGCATCACGGATCCGGCGCCCGAGGCACCCGGCACGCACAGGAAGGAAAACTCAGCGAGAACCGCAGAACGCGAACGGAGGGAACGTCAGCAACAGCGGCCGCGCCGGCAACACGCGGCGGAGGCCACCCGCAGCAGGTCGATGTGACCGCGCGTGGTGAGCAGGGCTGACGTAGACATGCCGCCGAACGTAGCGCCGCCCGCAGAGACCGGTCAAACCCCCGTCTCGGCCACTGGACCTTTGTTGCCACAGCATTGCCCGCCCGCCACCACCACCCGCAACCGGCTACCCCCACTCCCCGCCGGTGGCGTCCGACGCGCGCCCGCCACCGTTTGGGAAGATCGCCGCATGGCTGCAACCTTCACGACACGAGAAATCGACGTACACACCGGCTCCACGGAGACGGTCCACGACCTGACCGCGGCGTGCCTGTCCTTCCTCCGGGACACCGCACAGGGCCGCGACGGCCTGCTCAACATCTTCACCCCGCACGCGACGACGGGCGTGGCCCTCCTGGAAACCGGCGCCGGCAGCGACGACGACCTCCTGTCCGCCCTCCGCGACCTCCTCCCCGCGGACGACCGCTGGCACCACCGCCACGGCACCCCCGGCCACGGCCGCGACCACGTCCTCCCCGCCCTCGTCCCCCCACACGCCACCCTCCCCGTCCTCGCGGGCGAACTCGCCCTAGGGACCTGGCAGTCGGTGTGTTTGGTGGACACGAACGTGGACAATCCGCGGCGGCGGGTGCGGTTGAGTTTCCTCGGCTAACCAAGATCGCCCTGGGGCGGCCGCGCTTTCTCCGTACCCTTCGCACCCGAGACGGGGAAGCCTTGCACGGTACGGACCAGATCGTGTTCGAACGCCCCTGTGTCGGTTGCGGAAAATGCCTGCTCGGGGTGCGCCGGCTCTCCTGCGTCAAGGCGGCCGCGTCCTCTCCCGAGCGCCAGCGGCAAGACGTGCTGGTGGCCGCGTCAGTCGGGGCGCACATCATCGGCTGGGCCGACGACTGGGAGGTGTCGGGCGCCACCGACCCGATGACCCGGCCCAAGCTGGCCCCTGGCTCCGTGACGAGCGGGGCTCGTACGACGGTCTGATGGCTGCCGCCGTCGACCGCCTCGGCCACAACGTCGTCGACTGCCTGAACACCGGCTACAAGATGCGTGACGAGGGCAAGCTGCTCGTCACGTACGGCCACGACGGCCCGTGGGATCTGGACGACCCCACCGACGAGAACCGCTTCACCATGGAGGCATGGGGCGTGCACTCCAGCGTGACGGCGCCCGGATCAAGGCTGAGGTAGACGAGAATCACCTCGTGCTTCGGGCGAAAGATCACCGATGCTGCGTTCACCAACCGCCGGTAGGGGATGTAGTGACGAAGGGGCGCCACCTCGACTTCGCCCCACGCCGTGAGAGCGTCGTCCAGCTCCGCGTACAGGTTCCGCAGGCAGTCCGGGACGAGGCCAGGCCCCGGCGATGCGGCAACCACCGGAACTGTCGGCACACTGTCGGCTGCTGCGTCCCGCCCCCTCCTCCGCCGAGACGAAGCAGCGCTCGGCGAACCAGGCGAGGAGTCCACGAGCAGCAGACTCAACAGGTCCCCCTCGAAGACGCGATAGCGCACCAAGTCGATCCGCTCGGGCAGCCGCTGCACGGCCACTTGATCGTGATGGGAGAAGCTGGCCGCGATGCAGACCATATGGGGACGACGCCAGTCGATGGACTCGGCATCCTCCGGGCCCAACACCTTCCGGACGAGCGCCTCGACCTCACGGTGCGCCGACTCCAACCATGACAGGGAGGAAACGGCCTGCGACAGCACGCCGCTGTCGGAACCCTCCTTGTACTCGATCACCACTGGGGCGCTAGCCGGGCGGGCCGAAGCCTCAGTACGCGTCAGCTGTCATCTTCCTGCTGGTCTTCCTGAGACGTATGAGGGCCTTCCAGGGGCTTTCTTGAGATAACGTTCACATTTCCACCCTTCTCCCGGATCCAACATTCAAGATCAGCACTGCTGACCTCCTGAGCTACCCCCGCTCTCCGATGAATTCGGCTGGTCCAAAAATTGAACCCGAGAATCCGTGCAGGATCGTTCTTTCGTCAACCCTGACGTGAAAAGAGGTTTTCTGAACTGCAGCATTCGTCAGGTCTGCTCCGCAGATACTCGCGTCCAGAATGGAGATGCGCCCATCAGTCGAGCGTCGCGGAAGCTTGCATCCGAAGCGTCCACCCCATAGAGTGATGCTTTTACGAAATCGGCTGCGTCTAGGTTTGCGCCCCGCAGGACCGCATCATCTAGATTGGTGCGAATTAGTGAGGCGCCAGCCAGATTGGCCCCTGAAAGATCGGCGCGGTAGAAGTCCGCCCCCGCAAGGTTCACATTGGTCAGTTTCGCGTCGGTGAACCACGACTCGCGGAAGCTGCCACCTGACAGGTCTGCGCCGCTGAAGTCCAGACCTACCGCGTCGAGTCCTTGTTCATCAGTCGCAAGCAGCCATTCCTGCAGGCGCTCCGAGGCAACGGGGTCGGCAGGAAGCGCGCGCGGCGCCCAGCCGTTACGGGTACCAGATGACATCATCTTCCCAGCCATTCTTCCGGACGATGGACTTAATGTCGTCGATCGCCCCTTGATGTGCATTGCGGGCGTCCAGGATAGAGATACGCCCCTTGTCGACGATCTGCTCGGAAAGCTTCTTTACCCACCTTCCGTTGTTGGATGGGTTATAGGCGCCCCTCAATGGCTGTGACTTATCTCGAACATTACTGAACGGTGGCCAGTCGGAATGAACTCCCTTGATGTCGTAGTACTTTTCAGGAGTCGGTGAGTGGAACTCTCCGCGATCAGCTTCTGTGGGACGCTGAATGTCGTCAGGAAGTCGGTCCTGCTTACGAAGGTCCAGCCCTGCCTTGGCTTCATCCTTCGATGGCTCTGAGATCCCGCCGTTCTTATCCGGGTCGCGCTGTAGGTGATCGAAATCGTCACGGTTGTGCTGCTCCACGACATCGAGGTGGCCCCAGTGGTCGGCCCGCTCTTGTGCCGTCAGTTCCGGAAGTGGCTCGTTCGGACGACCAGCATCATGGCCTGAGGGAGGCTGTTTCCCTTCGCTCCCTCGTGCTGCATCGGAGTCGATGCCCCCGGGCGATGGCTCATGCGGCGCATCTCCAGCACCTGGTCCAGCCACGGCCTCATGAACTGAACCACCGCTCTGGTGCGGGACAGAGGGCCCCTCACGGGAGTTGTGTCCGCCGCTGCCCGTGTGGCCCGCTTCAGCGGGGTGGCCGGCGCCGCTCGTGGAATTGTCCAGTCCACCTGCCCGATGTGGGGGTTCCCCGGCATAGGTTGGCTGGGGATCCTGCTCTGGCTTGCCTCAGGCGCCATGGCGTTTCACCGGCCCACCGAGAGAGCCTGGCCCGTCATCTGCTGAATCTCCGTCATCCCACCCCCGGAGAATTGAACCGGCTGGAACCGCTGTGGCGTGAAGTGACGGCGCGGACAGGTGTGGACGGCCGCGCCTACGAGCTGTGGATCGAGGACAGTGATCACCTCAACTCCCTGGCCGCGGCCAGTCATATCTTGGGCGTCACCCGGTTTTCACTGGAGCGTCTGTCTGATGGTCAGCTGGCCGCCGTCCTCGCTCATGAGCTGGGGCACCATGTCCGCGGTCATGCGTGGTCCTTCATTCTGGGGAGTGGTATGCGGCGCCGGGGCGGTTTGCGTGGCCGGGGGGCTGATCCGGCTCATCACCGTCATGGGCCGTGAGCGCATGAGCCTCTGGGCAGCAGCGCTGCTTCTTGCGGTGGGCGCCATCGTGCTGGCGGTCGCGTGGGAGTACTGGTTCCTCACCCTGACACTGGTGGCCGCTCCGTATCTGCTCGCTGCCGTGACCCGTCGGACCGAACTGAGGGCGGATCACCATGCAGTAGTGGCTGGCTTCGGGCCGATGCTCGCCGAGGTGTTGCACATGATGCAGGCGGCGGAGCGGGAGAGCGGGCATGCGACGGCTTCCGTTCTGTCCGGGTGCGGCAAGACGGTTGGGATTGACCCGGGAACTGCCGCTCGCGGCGGTAGCCGGAGTCTTTCGGGCAAGCTCCTGTCCTCGCACCCGGACTACCACACACGCCTGCACCACCTGGCACCGCATCTGGAGCGGCGATGAATCTACTCCAAGTCGGATTCTGGGCTGCGCTGCCACCGCACCCTCGCGGGCCCTGTGCTGCTCAGCCGACGGGTGGCTGCCGCAGGTGCCGTCTATGTGCGGGCCAGATCGACACCGGTCCTGGTGCACAACAGGGGCAGCTACTTCACCGGCCAAGCCGACTCGTGCACATGCGAAGGCGCCGGCGAGATCACCTACCAAGGCATCGACGGTGCCATGTGCGTGGCGGACGCCGCCGACAGCCGCACCTTTCGCGCGATCCAGGGCCTTCGGCAGCGGGTGTCTCGGACGCGGACGCCAAGCGGTTCTGGCCAGGGAAACGTTCTCCTACTACCGCGGCGGCCAGGACAGTCTGGGCGACCACCGTCCCGAGCCCCAGCTGACACGGCACGTGCTCGACGTGGTCCGACGGCTGGACGCTGGCGAGGTGTGAGGCGGCCCTCCATGAGTACGCCGTCGGGTACGGGCCCGAGCCCGTACCCGACGGCATCGTGTCAGCCCGTCGTCAGCCGGACCTCACACCACAGCTGACGCCCCGTCCCTGTCAGATCAACGGGACAGTGTGGCGGATGTCCAGGTGGAATGCTCCCACCTATCGAGTTCGAGATGAGGACGATCCCTGGATCGCACAGCGTCCAGCAAATCGAGTCCACGTAAGCCGGGACACAACCAAGCCTCTATCAGAACGGGAGTGGTTCAATCAGCGCCCGGAGCCGCGCCTTGTCGCCAGCCCAAGTTGATTTCTTCTGCGTGGCACAACCCAGGGATAAATTGGGTAGAGCACCGTGCGCGAACTTGCGAACGCACGCTTCTGTATGACAGGAAGGCGGTCACGATGGGCAGCGACCCGCTGAATCTCGATGCGTCAGGCGAGTGGGCTGGTTGGTGGTGGCTGCCGGAAGACCCTGCGGACCAGGTGCCAGGCGTGCTCCGCTACGAGCCCGAGTGCGGCTTGACACTCTCTTTGATCGGCGCGTTCGAGGACCGAGTCACGACGAAGCCCGCTCCCGGTGTGCTGATGGTTCATGAGGGCCGTCGAACGTGGAGTGTGATCCATGGCGCCGCAAATCAGCGTGAGATCAGTCTCTTCGGCTGTCTTCCCAGCGGTAGCCAGCGGACCTTCGGCGCGCGGGTGAAGACCCCCGACAAGCAGACCGTCTTGGCAACGACGGCACTCATCGGGGCGCACGTCGGCGGTGAAGACGAGGCGGCGTTCTCCACGACAGAGGTGTCGGTGGAGGACCTTGGACATTGGGCGGCATCGTCTGTTCTCGAGGGGTTCATCGGTGCGCCCGGCGGGTGTCCTGATGGGAGTGGCACCATTTCCGTTAAGCCCGTGGAGGCGCAGTCGGTCGAAGTCGACGGGACTGAGTTCGTGCTCACGCACCGCCACACGCTCCCGTTCTTCGACCAGCGTCGGGGCGGAACCGTTGGTCGCATGCGAGATACCGCGTACATGCAGATCACCCGGCGCGAGGCGTCCTCATTGAATGATGCCATTGGCTATGCCCGGTTGATGCAAGACCTGATCTCCCTTGCCACTCACCGTGCTGCAGGCATGATCTGGGTACGCCTGAAACTGGCCTCGGACGATGCTGCGTCGGAGTCCGGCGGGCCGCAGTTGGAGCGGAATGTTGACGTGCTGTACTCGCCCTTTGTGATCGGGAAGCACGATGCGAAGGCAGTCGCTCATCATCGTGTGTTCTTCACGTGCGAGGCTCTAGCCTTTGAGGAGATCATCCCTCGCTGGTGTGATATTCATGAGCAGCTGCAGCCCGCGATGAACATGGTTCTGGGGCTTCGATACGCGCCAGCACGGTATGTTGAAAACAATCTTCTGACGGCGGTAGGAGCGGCTGAGGTGCTGCACCGTGGCTTTGACATGGATGAACCGCCGATCCCACCAGAGGATTTCAAGCCGATGCGGGAAGCGATGCTGGCTCAAGTGCCTGAGGAGCACAGGAAGCGGATCCGCGGCTCCCTCCGCAATGACCCGACGCTTAGAGACCGGTTGTACGCACTCGCGGCCCGTCCCGACCAGGAAGCGTTGGCCACGCTCGTGCCTGACGTGGACCGGTGGGCCAGGCGCACGACTCGAGCGCGAAACGATCTGGCCCATGAGGGGCGAACCCCCAACCACGAGCTCGAAGAGCTGATCGCCATTGTGGACGTGACCACTGCGGTGGTTATTCTGAATCTGCTGAACGAACTCGGGTTGTCAGCCGAACGTCAACGAGAGGTCGTGCGTGACCACCCGCAGTTGCGCGCTACGGCCAGGAGTGCACGGGACTGGCTGAGCATATCCGGGGTGGACTCCTAAGCCGGCTCTTTCGACCCGCGGGTGGAGTAAACGTCCAAGCTGCCGGTAACTCATCCACTTGTTCCGGTCCTATCCCGTTGATATCGGCTCCCCAGTCACTGTCGCATTTGCCTCACGTACGTAGTCAGTCTTGTAGGTAGCCCGCGCCAGGAGCTTCATCGTGCTGATGTAAATCGGCCTTACTGCCTGGATCCGGGAAGATCCGGCAACCGCCGCCGAGTGCGGAACCTCGGGAGGCCATTGATCGCTCACCTGGCAAGCCGGATGGCCAGGTTGTTCAAGCCCACGGCAAAGTCCGCGTAGACATCGACTTCTCGCACTTCGGTAATGTCGCGAGACAGTCCGACGCCTCCTCGGCGGCCCACATCGTAGGGTGCCTTACCTGGGCGGGCGCCTACCAACTAAAGCGGCCTGCGTGTCGCTATCCTGGGGTTGCCCCAACGGAGCTTCACGGACACGAACGTGGACAATCCGCGGCGGCGGGTGCGGTTGAGTTTTCTCGCCTAGGTTCTGCCTGTTTGCTCGAAGCCGCGTCCAGTTCGGCCGGCCGCGGGAGCTTTCGAGTGTGTTGGCTGCGCTTCGTCGTCCGGTCGTCCTTCGTCGCCGGCCGGATCAAGGCGTGGTGTCGACCTCCACGACGCAGTGGCGTAGTTCGTAGCTTGCGATGCCGTCGATGAAGCCGATGGTGGGTGGTGTTGCCATGCGGAGTCCTGGCAGGGCGAACAGGCTGGTGAGGAGGATGTCCGTTTCCAGGAGTGCGATGTGCATTCCGGGGCACTTGTGCGGGCCGTCGCCGAAGGACAGGCCGGGAGGACGGGCGCCCTCGCGCATGGCGCGTCCGGGGCGGATGTGTTGGGGGCGTGGTCCGATGGTCCGTTCGTCGAGGTTGGTGTGGTCGAGGAGGATGTCGATGCGTTCTCCGGCCGGCACCGTCAGGGGCTCGTCGCCGTTGCGGGGCACGTCGAGAGGTCCGGTGGTGCGGCGGCTGAGGCGGCCGATGACCGGGTCGATGCGGAGGATCTCGTTGAGGACCGCGATCCTGCCGGGTTCGTCCGCTGCCTGATAGTGCGTCAGCAGTTCGGCGTCGGAGAACAGGTGCCAGGCGGCCGCGCTGATGAATTCGCGGGTGGTCACCATGCCGGCCGCGGCGAAGGTGAGGCATTCACCGAGGATCTCGCTGGTCGAGCAGCCCTCGTCGAGCAGGTGGGAGATGAGGTCGTCGCGGCGACGGCGGCGGCGGGCTCGCACGGCGGGTCGTACGTCTCCCAGGTGGACGCGCAGCCAGTTGGTGCTCTGCCGGATCGTCCAGTAGATGCCGTGCAGGCTCCTCAGCCCAGGCGTCCCGAACTCCTCGGGGAAGAAGCGTTCCAGCCGTTGCTTGATGCCGGGTCGGCTCTCGGTCAGGCCGATGACGGCACAGGCCACTTCGATCGCCACGTTGAAGGCCAGGTCGGACAGTGTGGCCCGGCCGGTGGCCGTGAGGCGGCCCAGTTGGGTCCGTGTGGCGCGGGCCATGACGTCGCGGTAGTGCTGGTCGACGTGGCGCGGTGTGAAGAAGCGGGCGGTCTGTCGACGGTGCTCACGGTGTTCCGGCCCGTCCCGGTAGAGCACCGGTCGCCGGATGCGCGAGGGGAGTCCCTCGACGCTCTCGATGCCGAGGCCGGCCTGCACGGTGGTGGTGCTGCGCAGCACGGCGCGCGCCTCGTCGTAGCCACGCACCTGCCAACTGCCGTCCGCCGCGCGCGATACGGGGCAACCCGTCGCCGGCGTCTCCCGCTCGATCTTGCGGCGACCGTAGTCCCTGTCCTCGCCGTCCACGTGCAGCACCTCCGTTGTCCGAAGACGGTGCCGGGCGCGCCGCCGTCCCTCCGCGGCTCCGTCCTTGGCCCCATGCCTGCGTGCCTGTCCCGTGCCTCGGCGTGAGCGCGGTGCGTCGGACGCCGGGGCCGTGCGGTCGGCTCGGTGCATCCTTCCCGCCGAGGGCCTTCCCGTACCCTCAGCGGCGCTCGGTACGCGCCGGGGTGATCCGTTGGTTCTGGGCGGTCGCGCCGTCGTGGGCGCCCAGATCGCCGTTCTGCGGCATCGAGGCGAGTGATGTCGGCCGGGCCGGCTCCTGGTTGGTGCCGGTGAGGGCGCCAACCAGGAGGTGTGGGACCGGGGTGTACGGGTTCGCTGCCCATGGAGGGCGGGCGGGTTCGTCGCACCGCTCGGTCTCACGTGAGGTGTGGCAGGTGGACTACCGGGCGTTCTCGGGGACGAGCGAGCCGTCGGAGACGGTGGGCAGGGTCCGGCTGCGCAGCTTCTGGCTGGTGATCACCCGGGTTCCGTTGAGGTCCGCGTGGACCTTGCGGGCGAGGTTCTCGATCACGTCCACGCCGGCCTGCATGCTCGCGTGGTCCGAGGTCAGGACGGCGATCCCGTAGTCGTGGCCCTGTCCCGTGAAGGCGCCCACGCTGTGCACCCGCCAGCCGCCGCCGGTGCGTTGCAGCCAGCCGTTCTTCACGTGGACCGTCGCCCCGCTCGGCGCGCCGGCCGGCACCCCCCAGCGCTGACTGGGGATGACCTTGTTCATCAGGTCCAGTGCATAGGTCCGGGAGTCGTCGACGAGGACGGGGTTCGAGGCTGTGAAGAGCTTCATCAGGGTGAGTTGGTCGGTGGCGTTGATCTGGGTCAGACCCCAGTAGCCGTCCGGATCGGGGACGGTGCGCTGCATGTCCGCCAGGCGCAGGAACTCCCTGATGCGGTCGAGGCCGAGTTGCTTCCACAACGTCGTGGTGGCGTCGTTGTCGGACTCGGTGATCATTTTTGTCGTGAGGGCGCGCTCGGTGTCCGTCAGCGCACGGTGCTCGTCCTGGGTCTGCCGCAGCAGGGCGCCCAGCACGATGACCTTGACGGCGCTGGCCGAGTCGTGCTGACGGTCGGCGTCGTAGGTGCAACTGGTCTCGGTGACCCGGTCGTACAAGGCGATCGAGGTGCTTCCCGTCACCTCCGGGGACGTCACCACCGTCCTTATGTCGTGGGTGAGTTGGTCGGCGAGGCCGGGCTTGGCGGAGGTGCAGACGACCTGCGGGCCCGCCTGGTCCTTCGTCGAGACCGGCGCTGCGCTCGCCGGGGTGGCGGCCACGAGGGTCGACGTCATCGCCGCGGCGAGGGCTGTCGCTGCCGAGGCACGCTGTAATCCGCGGACGCGGATCCGTATTCGGTTGGGCAAGAGTGTGGTTCCTTGTCGCTTCATGCCTGCGGGGCCCGGCCGGTCATGGGTCCGGGCCCCGCGCAGTACGGTCGTTCATGTGTTCAACACGCCTGGCGGTGGAAGGCGGTTCCATGGCTCGGAGGTGCACATGCGGTGCCACCTCCCGGTTGTGCCGCCCCTGGTTGTGCCACCCCCCGGTTGTGCGCCCCCCGGTTCTGTCGTCACCGGGGGCTTGGCGGGCTCCAGGAGTGAGGCGGCTGGCTGCGGACGCGCCCCCTCGCGCGAAGTAATGAGAAAGTAAAAACCCTGGTATGGTCTGACAATTCACCCAGAAGTACGGCTGAAGGACTCTGCATGACCACGCCCGTCTCCCCGGACGGTTCGCCGTCCGCGGACCCGCAGGTGCCGGAGCGCGACCCGTGGGCGCCGCCGGCCACCGAGGACGCCGCTGCGCCGGCGCCGGTGCCGGCGTACCCGGCACCGACCTGGGGCCGGCGGCCCTCCAACGGCATGCCCATCGCCGCCCTGGTGCTCGGTCTGGTGGGCATGGTGCTCGGGCTGTTCATCGTGCTGTTCTGGTTGTCGTGGTTGCCGGCCCTGTTGGCGGTGATCTTCGGTGGCGTCGGGCTGAGTCAGGTGCGTGCCGGTCGGGCCACCAGTAAGGGCATGGCGCTCGCCGGCGTGATCACGGGCATCCTGGGGTTGGTGATGGCGGCGGCCGCCGGGGTGTTCACCGTGGTGATCGTCAAGGAAGCCGTCGACGACGCCCGTCGGGAGGTCAAGGAGGTCACCGACGAGGCGAGCAGGAAGGCGGAGGCGGCCGAGAAGGAGGCGGCTGCTGCCGAGAAGGCGCGCCATCTGACCTTCGGTCAGTCGTATGCCTTCGGTGACGGCCTGAAGGTGACGGTCGCCAAGCCGGAGCCGTTCACTCCGGACGCCTTCGCCAACGGCCATGCCGAGGGCAACAAGGCGTTCCAGGTGACCATCACCGTGGAGAACGCCGGCAGCAAGCGGGCCTCCATCACCACCGGACTGCCCGACGTCAACGACGCGGACGGCGCGTCGACGCAGTTGGTGATCGACGGGAGCGGGCGGCAGAAGGTCCTCGACGGCTACCTCCTCCCCGGGCGGAAGGCCGTGGGCGTCTACGCCTTCTCCCTGCCGCCCGGCGCCGCCGACCGGATGGAGGTCGAGTTCACTCCCGACGTCGCGAAGTGGGATGACGCGTACTGGAGCGGGCCCACCTCCTGAGCGGGACGGCGGGGAACCGGGGTGCCGATCGGCGAGCGTCTGGCGCGTTGCGGCGTTCAGGACCGCTCGGCGGTGCGTGCCGCCTCGTCGTCAGCGCAGAGCGAAGGGGACTCCAGGCGGTAGAGGGCCTCGGCGTTGGCGTGGGCGATCCGGTGCCGGTCCTCGGGGTCGGGCAGCGTGCCGAGGAAGTCGGCGAGCGCCGCGGCGTCGAAGCGGTGGAAGGGGTAGTCGCCGGAGAGCAGGATCCGGTCGATGGTCGTGAAGTCCAGCGCGTGGCGGAGCAGCCGGGGTGTCAACATGCCGCTGGTCGCGAGGTGGACGTTGGTGCGGAAGTAGTCGGCGACGCGGCGGTCGAGGTGGGTCGCGACGTGCGAGAGGCCGTCCACGCGGTCGAGGGCGAACAGCACCATCTCGCCCCAGTGCCCCAGGATGATCTGCAGGTCCGGGTGGCGGTCGAAGGTGCCGCGCAGGATCAGTCGGAGCGCCGCGAGCCCCGCCTCGATGTGCCAACCCCAGCCGAAGGTGGCGAGCGCGAGCTCGACGGTCGGGTCGAAGCCTCGGTAGGAGGCGTCCCGGACCGCGTTCGGTGGGATCTGCGGGTGGAGGAACACCGGCCGGCCCAACGCGGCCGCGGTGCCCAGCAGTTCGTCGTAGGCGGGGTCGTCCAGCGGACGGTCGCCGCTGCGGCCGTAGGACATGATTCCGATGTGTGCGGCGCTGCCCGCGGTCCGCTCCAGCTCGCGCACGGCGGCGTCCGGATCCGACATCGGGAGCGTCGTCATCGCCCGCAGCCGCGCCGGATGGCGACCGACCGCCTCGCTGGCGAGGTCGTTGGCCTCGCGGCTCAGCGCGACGGCTTCGCGGGGCGGGAGTCCGTGGGTGCCCGGCGGGGCGAGCGAGAGGACTTGCAGGTCGATGCCTGCGGCGTCCATCGCGGCGATCCGCTGCTCGCCGATGTCGAACAGTCGGGCAGGGATGTCGCCGCGGTCGTTCAACGCCACGCTCTCGTCGCGGAACGCGGGCGGCTGGGTGCGCAGGGCCCGGTCGATGCCGGGGGTGGTCCAGTGCTCCTCGATGGTGATGACGCGCATCGACGCTCCTTTGGCTCATGCTCTGTTGAGTGAACGTAACAGACTCGCTCAACGACTGTAGAGTCAAATGTGTGGACGAACCGATGACACGCGCCGCCAAACGCGCCGCCACCGCCCGACGGATCCTCGAAGCAGCGCAGGCCGAGTTCGGCGAGCACGGACTCGAAGGGACGACCGTGCGCGCCATCGCGCAACGGGCCGGCGTCGACCCCTCCCTGGTCATCCAGCACTACGGCTCGAAGGACGACCTCTTCGCCCTCGCCATCCGACTGGACCGCGACAGCACCGACGACGACGTCGCGGAACACCTCGCCGACGTCCTCGACGTCCGCCTCGGCGGGCTCCCGCCGGAAACCCGCGCCCTGGTCCGCTCGATGCTGACCGCGCCGGAGGCGACGCGGACGATGAAGCAGTTCCTCGACGAGCGGGTCCGCAACCTCGCCCGCACCAGTGACGCCGGCGACGCCGAACTCCGCGCGGCGCTGACCGTCAGCAGCATCCTCGGACTCACGCTCGCGCGGCACTTCCTCGACCTGGAGGCGCTCGCCGACATCTCCCCGCGGCAGCGGGAGGAGGTGCTGCGGCCGTGGCTCACCACGGTCCTCGGCGCGGACCTGGCCGCCGCGGAACGGCCGCCGCACGCCCGCTAGTCGACGATGCCCCGCTCCCGGGCGGCGGCGAGCCAGCTGGGGAACTCGCCCAGCAGCCGGTCGTAGAGTTCGGCGTCCGGCAGCTGGCGGGGGGTGGCGCCGGCGGGGAAGAAGCCGGCGTTGTCGACGACCCGCCGGCCGGGCACCGGGAGTTCGTCGAGCCGGCGCAGGAAGTCGAACTCCCGGTGGTCGGGGTCGCCGAAGCCGATGAACTGCCAGAACAACGGCAGCGCGGCCGCCTTGCACAGCCACTTCTCGGCGGCGGCCCGGCTGGTGGGGCCGCCGTCGGTCTGGAACACCACCAGCGCCGGGGCGCTCGCCCCGGAGGCCAGGTAGTGGTCCAGTACGGCGTCCATCCCGGCCTCGTAGTGGGTGCGCCCCATGTGCCCCAACTGCTCGTGGCAGGCGGCCACCTGGCCCCGGTAGTGATCGAGGCTGATCTCGTGCACCCCGTCGACGTCGGTGGAGAAGAAGACCAGCGGGACGACCGCGTCGTCGTCGAGGTGCGCGGAGACGGCCAGGACCTGCTCGGCGAGGTGCTGCATCGTGCCGTCCTTGTAGTACGGCCGCATCGAACCCGAGCGGTCCAGCACCAGGTACACCGCGGCCCGCTGCCCGTGCAGCCCGTGCTTGCGCAGGCTCACCCCGGCCTGCTTGTAGAGGTTCACCAGCGGCGGCGCCGTCTGCTGCACCTTCTCCAGACCCAACGGACTCATCGATCGTGCTCCTTTCCCTCCCGGGAGCCTACGCACCCCGGGCGGCGCAGCGACACGGGGACGCCGGGCGGGGCCACCTCCCGGTGCGGCTCAGGGAGCGGCACGTCCGCCGGTGGTGCGTCGGTGGGCGAGCAGCTCCTCCACGGCCTGTTCCAGGACGGCGGCCCTGCGCTCCGGGGGGCTCCGCTTGACCAGGGCGTTCACGCGCTGGGCCGCCTCGGTCGTGGGCAGCAGACCCACCAGGAGGACCGGCAACAGCAGGCGCCTGGCGAGGACTTCGTCGGCGGAGCTGAACTGGGGCCGCCGCACCACCGAGACGTTGACCCGGACGGCGTGTTCGTTGCCCGGGACGACGCCCGGCCGGTCCGTTTCGATCGCGGCGTAGCGGAATCCGTGCGCCAGGTCGCAGGCGGGGCAGCCGACGGGGCCGCGGCTCAGGCGGTCTCCGCACGTCGAGCAGCGGAGCCGGTCGAGCGCGGCGTCCACCACCCGCCAGTCATGACGGTCGGGTTCCGACACCACCAGCTCCGCCAGTGCCACCTCGTCGTCGTGCGGCGCGCTCGGGTCGGTCGGGTGGTCACCGCCGAGGTCCCACCGGCGCAGGAACGCGGCCCACGCGGCTTCCAGGATGCCGTCCACCAGGTCGCGACAGGCACCGCAGGCCGGTGCACCTCCGTACGCGTACCCGCCGCACTCCGCGCAGCGCCGCGGGGCGGCCCCGACCGCCGGTCTGCCCGTCCCCGACGGTGGCTCGTACGTGCTCACTGCGGTGCCGGGGCGTCGCGCCGGCCGTCCGCCGGTGCGGTCGCGGTGGGGACGCCCGCGGCCGGTACGGGCGGGTGCGGCAGCCGGCGGGCGAGCGGGAGGACGACGGCGCCGACGGCGAAGCCGTAGCAGGCCACCAGGCCGTGGCCGTTCTCCTGGGCGAGCCACATCGCGAGTCCGGCCGCGGGCACCGCCAGCGCCAGCAGTCGTTCCTTGGCCCGGGGGCCGGTCAGCAACAGGCCCGCCGCGAGGGTGGCGGCCAGGAAGTACGTCGCGCCGGAGCTGCCCGCGAAGTTGCGCGGGTCGGTGCTGCGGGCGGCCTCGCCGAAGAGCGCGTCGATGCGTTGGGGCAGCAGCACGCCCGCGGCGAACAGCACCAGCATCAGCGGGCCGCGCCAGAACCACTGCGCCAGCGCGGCGATCACCGCCAGGGTGACGATGTTCCAGGCGCCGCCGGAGAAACCGCCGTTCTGAAGGAACACCGAGGTCACCACGCGCCACCAGCCGGACTTGCGCGGATCGTCGTCCAGGGCGTCCATCGCGCCGGACCAGGCCAGTTGGAGCACCACGGCGGCGACGGCCACGAGGGTGAGCGCGATCGCCGCCCACGGAACCGGCCGGCGGCGCACCGTTCCCTCACCCACCAACAGCAGGCCGCACTTGAACGTCAGCACCATCAGCGCCGCCGTCGTGAGGTTGAAGACTATGGCGTCCACGTCACGCATCCCCCGTTGAAAAACCCTGGTCACAGGCTGGCAGTCACCCTAGTCCACGGTGCGCGCGCCCGGTCCGGGGATGGGGGAGGCCGGTCACGGCCGGCACCGTGCGGCGGGCCGTCGGCCGCTAGGCGCACAGGGCGGTGTCCAGGAGGGACAGGGCGTGGTCGGGCGTCTTGGGGGCGGGAGCGGGGTCGGCGGTGACCGCGACCGTGACGGCCCGGCCGTCGTCGGTGACGCCGGTGCGCGTGCGGTATCCGGGGATGTCACCGCCGTGACCCCACATCACGCCGCCGCACCGCAGTGGCGTGCCGATCAGCCCGAGCCCGTACCTGGCGCCGGGCCACAGACCGGAGGCGGCGGCGACCGTGCGGCGCATCTCGGCGAGCTGCGCGGGACGCAGGAGTGCGCCGTCGAGCAGGGCGCGGAAGAAGCGGTTGAGGTCGCCCGGGGTGGAGACGAGCGCACCGGCGGCCCCGGCCCAGGCGGGGTCCTCCTCCGTGACGTCGGTCAGCGGGCCCGCGGTCCCGGACGGCTGGTAGCCCTCGGGGTGGGGCTCCCGGAGGCGTTCGTCGCCCGGGCCGGGGACGTAGGTGTGGCGCAGGCCGATGCGGTCGATGACCCGGTGGGTGAGCGCTTCGGCCAACGGGCGGCCGGTGACCCGCTCGACGAGCAGGCCGGCCAGGAGGTAGTTGGTGTTGCTGTACGACCAGCTCGTCCCGGGGGCGAACAGCGCCCGGTGCGCCAGGGCCAGGTCGAGCAGTGCGCGTGGCGGGAGGTGGGTGTGGCGGTATGCGGCGAAGTCGCCCAGGTAGTCCGTGTAGTTGGGCAGTCCGCTGGTGTGCTGCAGGAGCTGACGGACCGTGATGTGGCGGCCGTCGGCGGTTGCGCCGCGCACCAGCTTCGGCAGGTAGCGCTCGATGGGTGCGTCGAGTGCCACCCTGCCCTCGCCGACCAGTTGCAGGACGACCGTGGCGGTGAACGCCTTGGTGTTGCTGCCCGCCCGCACCTGGCCGTCCGCCGGCACCTTCGCCCCGGTCGTCACGTCCGCCACACCCGCCGCGTAGGTGTGGGCGCGGCCGTCCCGGTCGGTGGTGGTCGCCAGTGCGGCGGGGAAACGGTCGTCCTGCACCAGGCGGCGCAGTCCCTCGCGCACGACGTCGCCGGAGTCCCTGGCCGGCCCGGCCGGCGTGGGCAGCGCCCCGCTCACCGTCAGGGCGAAGGCCGCCGCCATCACCGTCGCGATCCCCCGGCGCCCGGTCCCGGACGGAACGCGGACCCGCGGGGCCCGCCGAAGACGCTCGGTCATCGCGACCCCTCCCGCGGCGACCCTGCGGCCGCGCCTCGGAAACCCGGACCCGCTCAGACTGCGCCGCCACGGCCCGCCGCGCCATCCGGGCAGCCGGCCCGGGCCCGGTGGGGACAGCCCCCGGTGGTCAGCCGGCGGCCCGTCCGCGCGGCGGCTCCGCCCCGGTCACGCTCCGCGACGGGCGATGCGGAGTTGGGTGAGGTAGCGCTTGGTGACCGTGCCGCCGTGCCGCCGGTCGATCAGGTCGCCGATGCACTCCAACAGGCCGTCGCGGGCGGCGGCGGGCAGGGCGCGGTGTCCGGAGTAGGTCCGCAGGAGGTCCAGGTACTCCTGGGTGGAGTAGGTCAGTTCACGTGCGTAGCGGCGGAAGCGGGCCGGCGCGAAGCGGCTGGACGCGGCCAACTCGCCGCCGTCCTCGGGGACGTCGCCGGCCGACGGCAGCCGCAACCCCGGTGGCGTGGCCGGGTCGAACCGTTCGTAGCAGTCCTGGACCCGGGCGAAGAACGACGCGCTGCCGCCGGCGGGGCGGACGCGGTCGTAGAGGTCCGCGTCCTCGGTGAACGTTCCGCGCAGCCGCTCCCGGTTCGGTTCGGTCACCCGCCCACCCTCCGAGGACGGCCGTCGGGCACGGTGGCGGTCGCCGGCCGCGGCGTCCCGTTCAGCGCAGCTTGGCGCCGTACACGTGGTCCACCGGCATGGTCATCAGCACCCGGCGGTCGGACACCATGGCGGCGCGGTACTCGTCCCAGTCGGGGTGCTCGCCGGCGGCGCGGCGGTAGTAGCGCACCAGCGCCTCCACCTCGGGGCCGTGCGGGTCCGTGCCGGGGCCGATGAGCGTGGCGGTGCCCTCGGCCGTGGCCCAGGAGGCGCCGTCGGCGCTGGTGACCTCCAGGGTGGCGCGGGGGTCGCGGCGCAGGTTCGCCGTCTTGGCCCGTCCCTCGGTCATCGAGACGTGGAGGAGGCCGGTCTCCGGGTCGTAGAAGGGCATGACGGGGGAGAGCTGCGGCCGGCCGTCCGCCTTGATCGTGGCGAGCACTCCGAGCCGGCTCTCCGCGAGGAGGGCGCGCGGGTCGAACGGGGTAGCGGTCATGTCTGGGCAAGGCCCGGCCGCCGCCGTCTATTCCCGACGGACCGCCCCGCCGTCAGCGGCCGCCGCGGGCCGTCAAGCGCCCGGCGCCGGACGGTCGTTGGCGGGCAGGGCGCAGGCCGGCGTGCCGCCGGGCATCCGGTGCCGGTTGTCGGCGATCACGCGGTAGACGGCGTGCGCGAGCCAGCGCACCGGGGGGAGGGTGAGGACCGCGCCGGCGACGGCCCAGGGGCCGCCCGCGCTCAGCAGGAGCTTGGCGACGGCCTGGGCACCGCCGTGAACCGCCCCGGTCGGGGTGATCCACAGCACTTCGTGCTCGGCGCGCTGCTGGGTGACCCCGAGTTCCGCCAGGTCAGCGAACTGCCAGGCGGTGATCCGGCAGCGGGGCCGCAGGTGCCGTTCGGCGAAGTTCACGGAGGTGGTGCAGAAGCCGCAGTCGCCGTCGTAGACGAGCACGGGGCGGGTCCTCGGGTTCTTCGGGGTCGGCATGTGCCCATCATGGCGGAGGGGCCCGTCGCCGAGTGCGACGGGTGGCGGTCGGTGGTCGTGGGGGAGCGGCGAGACGGCGTCGCCCGCCGTCGCGGAGTGGTTACGCCGCGCCGTCGGTGCGCTTCTTCTCCTTGATGCGGACGGTCTCCTTGCGGACCTCCGACTGGGTGGCGCGCTCCTTCTGCAGCCACTCGGGGTTCTCCGTCTTGAGCGCGTCGATCTGCTCGGTGGTGAGGGCCTCGGTGACCCCGCCACGGGCGAGACCGGAGATGGAGACGCCCAGCTTCGCCGCGACCACCGGGCGCGGGTGGGGGCCGTTGTCCCGCAGCTCGCGCAGCCACGCGGGCGGGTCCGTCTGGAGGGCGTTGAGCTCGGTGCGGGAGACGACGCCCTCCTGGAACTCTGCGGGCGTGGCCGGGAGGTACACGCCCAGCTTCTTCGCCGCGGTGGCGGGCTTCATCGTCTGGGCGGTCTGGTGCGACTTCATGGTTCCAGGGTATCTAGCGTGCGCACCGCCGCTGACCACGGCCTCCGGCCACGGCGGGTAACCTGGCGGGGTGACAGGCTCGGATGCATCCCCTTCGTTCCGGCTCGCGTACGTCCCCGGAGTGACACCCGCCAAGTGGGTGCGGATCTGGCACGAGCGCCTGCCGGAGGTCCCGCTCACCCTGGTCCAGGTGTCGGCCGGCGAGGCCGCCGACGCGCTGCGGGACGGCGGCGCCGACGCGGGATTCCTGCGCCTGCCGGTCGACCGCACGGACCTCAGCGCGATCCCGATGTACACCGAGACGTCGGTGGTCGTGGTGCCGAAGGACCACCTCGTGGCCGCCTTCGACGAGGTGTCCGTGGCGGACCTCGCCGACGAGATCATGCTGCATCCGCTCGACGACACCCTGGACTGGGCGCAACCGCCGGGCCGGCCCGCGTTCGAGCGCCCGGCCACGACACCGGACGCCATCGAACTGGTGGCGGCGGGCATCGGGCTGCTCGTCGTCCCGCAGTCGCTCGCGCGCCTGTACCACCGGCGGGACCTCACCTACCGGACGATCACCGACACCCCGCAGTCCCAGGTCGCACTGTCGTGGCGCGAGGACCGGACCACCGACCAGGTGGAGGACTTCATCGGGATCGTCCGCGGGCGGACCGTGAACAGCAGCCGGGGCCGTCGTCCGGCCGAACCGGCCAAGCAGCGGCCGGCCGGCAAGAAGGACCAGCAGTCCGGGAAGAAGGACCAGCCGGCCGGCAAGGGCGGCGGGGCGGCGCGGGGCAAGGCGCCGGCCGGGCGGGGCGGCGCGCGGCGCGGTGCCGGTGCCGGTGCCCCCAAGGACGCGGGCCGGCGCGGTCGGCCGCGCCGGCGGTCGTAGCGCACCGCGGGACCGTCCGTGGTCCGGCGGCTGCCCGCCGGACCACGGGGTTCAGTGCCCCGGGGGTCAGCGTCCCTGGGCGGCCTTGACGTTGTCGCCGAAGGTCCAGCCCTTGGCGCCGTCCCAGTTCAGGGACCACGTCATCAGGCCCTTCAGCCCGTTGTGGTAGGTGTTCCACGCCTGGGTCACCTGGCCCGGGGCCAGGTAGCCGCCGCCGGCGCCCGGCTGGGCGGGCAGGCCGGGGACCTGCTTGTCGTAGGGGACCTTGATGGTGGTGCCCTGGACGGTCAGCCCCTTGTCGAGGCAGTCGGTCTGCCGGGTGAAGCCCTCGACCGTGCCGGCCTCGTAGGAGTCGCCGGAACACCCGTACATGCTGCCGTTGTAGTACTGCATGTTCAGCCACCAGAGGCGGCCGTTGTCGGCGTACTTCTTGATGATCGGCAGGTAGGCGCCCCAGATGGAGCCGTAGGTCACGCTGCCGCCGGTGACGTAGGCGGTCTCGGGGGCCATGGTGAGGCCGAAGCCCGCCGGCATCTGGGCGAGGATGCCGTCGATGATGCGGATGAGGTTGGACTGCGAGGGCGACGGCTGGTTGATGTTGCCGCTGCCGCTGAGGCCGGTCTCGATGTCGATGTCGATGCCGTCGAAGTTGTACTTCTTGAGGAGCGGCACGATCGTCGCGACGAAACGGTCGGCCACGGCCGTGGAGTTGAGGTCGATGCCGGCGGTGGCGCCGCCGATGGACATCAGGATGGTGGCGCCGTCGCTCTTCGCCTGGCACATCTCGGCGGGCGTCGGCACCTTCACCGTCGCGTCCATGCCGTCCTCCCAGAGGGCGGTGCCGTCCGAGCTGATGACGGGGAACGCGGCGTTGAGGACGTTGTAGCCGTGGGCGCGGATCTGCGGGTCGGTGATCGAGGTCCAGCCGAACGGCGGGTGGACGCCGTTGGCCGCGCCGTCCCAGTTCTCCCAGTACCCCTGGAGGACCTTGCCGGTGGGCTTCGGCTTCACGGCGCAGGTATCGCTCCGCGGGGCTGCGGTCGCGGGCGCCGCGACGCCCAGCATGGGCAGGAGGCAGGCGGCCGCCAGGCCGGTTTTCAGCAGACGCGCTATCCGACCGGTCACGCTGTGCTCCCTTCGAGCCATGACGGGGCTTCGTCAGTGGCGGGGGATCGGGGGGTGGTGCGCACACCGTAGATTGGTCCATACCTTTCGTCAATGGGTCTGGACCGTAGGGGAGTTGGTCGCCTGAGCGCTCGGGGAGAGGTGCTTCGAGGCCGGGTGCTGAGGGTGGGGCGCTTCGCCCGTAGGGGCTCAGGAATCCGTGCGGCGGGTGCGGCGGGCGCGGGAGGCGGCGTGGATCACCAACGGGAGGTAGGTGCCGGGGAGTTCTCCCGGAGGGAGCTGGTCCGGTTCGACCAGGCTCTGGGCCAGGGAGCCCTCGTGGAGGGCGGTGACCAGACGGGCCAGGGAGTCGAGGTCGACGGTGGGCCGACGCCCCAGTCGGTCGAACAGCACGGCCAGGAGGCGCGCGATCTCCTCACGGAGGCGGCGGTCGTGGGCGGCGAGGGTGCGGGCGGTGTCGGGATGGCGGATGGCGTGGAGGGTGAACTCCGTCGACAGCAGGTACCAGCGGCGCTCGGCCTCGTCCAACGCGCTGGCGCGGGCGATCAGTGCGCGCAGCGGGTCCTCGGCGTCCTGCATCTCGTCGACGGCCGCCGCCAGTCGGTCGACCACGCGCCGGGCATGCAGGTCGAAGAGGGCGAAGAACAGCTCCTCCTTGGTGCGGTAGTTCGAGTAGAACGCACCCCGGGTGAAGCCGGCGCGGTCGCAGATCTCCTCGATGGAGGCACCGTGGAAGCCGCGCTCGGTGAAGGTCTCCAGCGCCGCGTCGAGCAGCCGCGCGGTGGTCTGCGGGCGGCGTTTGGTCGGTCCCTTGGGCAACGCATTCCTCCACAGGCCTGGACACGCCGACGTGACCTGCGCACGCTACAACACCGTATGCGATGCATATCCACATCCGATACGGATCCGCATCTGATACGGATCGGTGTCCGCTACGCATCGATGTCCGCCACGGAGCAGGGCCGGGGCGGGGCTGGTGGCTGCGGAGGGGTGGGGCTTCCGGCGACGTCATACCGGTGGACGGCTGCCGTACCTGGGGTCTACCGGCACGGCCCGGCAAGTCCCCACCACGGGTTGACGTCGGATGTCCGCCGCGTCGGGCACCGTTGAGGCATGAACACAGCGACTCGACAGACCAAGTCCCCTCGTCGGCGACGGCGACCGTTGACTGGCGCGCACCGGCCGCCGCCGACGCCCCGCACCGGAACGGGCGCCCCTGCCTCCGCGCGCATCGGTACGACGCGGGCGGCGCCGGACGGCTCGGGCGCGGGTAGCCTCCCGCCATGGGCCTCTTCCGACGCAAGCCCCGCCCGGCCGCCGCCCCGCCGTCGACGCCGGACGTTGCGGAGTCCCGCGACGACGTGTTCGCCGGAGGGCTCGAAGCGGTGCGGCCGTTACTGATACCGCGGTTGCGGCGCGCTGACCAGTTACCTGACCGGCAGGACTGCGTCGTCCGTGAAATCGGCGGGGGCTTCCTGGCCGTTCTGGGAGCGCGCACCCCCTCGGGCCTGTACTTCCTGCGGACCGGGCAGATGCACCAGTGGGGCGCCGACCCGGCCGAGCTGTGGTCGGTGGGGTTGCACAACCTCCGTCGCGAGCCACGGGAAGTGACGGTGTTTCAACCGGATGCGGGGCCCGTTTACCAGGTCAAGGGTGGCGCATGGACCGCGACCCAGCTCCTGAGGGCCGAGGAACTGATCGAGGTGGCGACACCGCACGGCTGTGTCGTCGCCATGCCCGGCGAGAACCTCCTCGTCCTCCACCCGCTGATCGACGTCAACAGCTATCTGCGGATCATGGAGTTGCAGAAGATGCTGCCGCGGCTGTGCGGGCCGCAGGGCGGGTTCAGCGACGGGCTGTTCCATTGGCACCGGGGCGTGCTGGCACCGCTGCGGGTCGTTGAGCAGCACGATCCGGACGGGACGCTCGTGCACAGCATCCAGGGCGGCGCGGAGCTGGCCGCGATCCTGCGGGCGTTCGGCAAGGTGCCCGGACCGCCGCCCGGCCGGGGCGACTCGGCCTGACGGGCACCTCGGCCTGACGGGCGGTCCCGCTCGACTGCGCGCCACCGCCCTGGCGTCAACTGCCCTTCTTCATGAGGCGGGTGAGCGCCGCGCCCCGCTCCGTGGTCCACTCCGTCCCCTCCGCGGCCTTGGCCGCCAGTTCGCCCGCATAGACGTCCACCGCCGATTCCAGAAGGAGGGCATAGGTCGCCACCGCCGCCCGGCCGCGCCGCCAGCCGGACACCGCGGGCACCGCCGCCACCAGCAGCGCGGGCCACCAGGCGAGCGCCACGGCCGCGAACAGCACCGCCCAGGTGGCGAGTTGGGCGGCCGCCTCGATCCGACGGCGGGCCGCGGTGACCTCGTCGCGCACCTCCTGCGGGAGCACCAGCCACAGTCTCGGCCACACCGCGGCGAGGTCCAGTCCGTACTGGTGCAGCACGCGGAGGTCGGCGCCGGCGACGCGGTCCCCCATCCAGGTCGGTCGGGTCGGCCGGGCCGGGGCGATCGCCTCCCGGTCCTCCGCCGCCTGGTCGATCGCCCGCGCCTCGGCCGGTTCCCGGGGTGCCGGCAGCGCGGCCCGGAGCTCCGTCACCCGTCGCTGCGCGCTCTCCCAACGAGCCTCGCGGCGGGCCGCCAGCACCCGGGCCGGGCGGTTCAGGGCCTGCGGCCACTGCCCGAGCCAGAGCCGCAGCGTGCCGCCGGCCGCCGACTCCACCGCGACCCCGACCGCCGCCACCGCCAACAACAATCCACCGACGTAGAGGAGTTGCACCGATGAAGGACGGGTCGCGAACGCGTCCGCCCACGGGACGACGCGCTGCGCCAACCGCGCACGGTCGAACGGATGCCGCTGTCCGAGCGCCAGTCCCAGCAACGCGGTGCCCGCCAACAACAGCCCGGGCAGGGCGAGCCGGCCGACCCACCGCTGGGCGAGCTGCCGGCCCAGATCCCCCAGTACCGGCATCACAGGAGGTGGTCCATCGGATCAGTCCGCCAGCAGCCGCATGGCCGCGCCGAGCACCAGGCAGTGCGGCCGCTCGCCGCCCGGCTCCCGGACGACCGCGCGCCCGCACCGGCCCGCCGGGCAGCCGTACCGTTCGTCGTGACTGTGTCCGGAACCCAGCCCCGCGACGGTCGCGGCGCCACACCAGGCGTCGCGGTCCTGACCGGCCGGCGCGATGCCCAGCCGCGCCAGCAGCGGTGCGGCCGGCGCCCCGTCGCGCACCGCGGTCAGGCCGTCCGCGAGCGCCTCCGCCAGCGGGGTGCCGTGCACCGCCCGGCGCAGCGCGCCGAGTTGGGAGCAGAGGGCGGACATATCGGGATCGTCACGACCGTCCGCGAGTGACGTCGAGGCCATGGGCTGCCCTTCCGGTCGGGCTTATGCTGTGCTGCCTGAAGAGGCCGTCGGGACCGCACGGGGGAGGAACTCCCCGCGGGACCGCAGGGGTGAGAATCGGACACCTCATTCTCGGGCCAACGGGGGCGTGATGCGAGAGCTTTCACGGGATCCGGCGCGTGATCCCTCACGGAACGGTTCGCGGGACCAACTGCTCGTCGCGGTACGGCAGGGCATCGCCGCCGCCCGCGACACCGGTGACCTCGGCCCCCTGCGGGCCCTGGAACGCCAAGGGGCCCTCACCCGCCTGGTGATCAGCATGGACGATGCCCGGTGGCCGGACCTGGCCGCGCTGCACGCCGTCGGCATGGCCCGCTGGCTGCAGTACGTCACCGGGGCCGAGGGCGCTCACCAGGCCGAATGGGAGGCGTCCCTGCAACCGCTGTCCTGCGTGTACGCCGGCGAACGGGACGCGGTGCCGCCGGAGGCCGCCGCCGTCCTGGAAGCGGTGCGGTCCGGGCGCCGGTTGGGCGGCCCCCGGATACCGCGGGAGGTGCGCCGCTGGGTGCTGTCCGGACTGCGGCTGCGCGAGGAGTTGTCACCGGACTTCGTCGAGGTGGTCCGCGGGCTCGATCCGCGCGGCGGCCAGCCGCACCGCGACGCCCGCGCCCTCCGCCCCTTCCTCGACCGGACACCGCGCCACCTGCCGTCGCGGGTGCGGGCCCTGCGCCTGCTGACGGTCACCCTCCAACTGGGGTACCGGGCCACCGGTGACGCCGCGACCTTGGCCGAAGCGGTACGGCTCGGCCGGGAACTCCTGCTGCTCGTCCCGGCCGGCGGGGCGCGTTGGGCCGACGCCGTGGCCCAGCACGCCCGCGTGGTCGGCGACCACTACCGGCACACCAACGACCGACGGGACGTCGACGAGGCGGTCGACTGCGGCCGCGAAGCGCTCCGGCACACCCCGCCGGACAGCGAGTGGCTGGCGTCACGGCTCGACGAGTTCGGCCTCCACCTGTCGCTGCGGTACGACGTCAGCGGCGCCGCCACCGACCTCAACGCGGCGATCGACGCCAGTCGCGGTGCGGTGCGGGCCACCCCCGCCGGGGCTTCGGACGCGACGTCCTACCGGGCCCGGCTGGCCGGTCTGCTGGTGAAGCGCCACCGGGTCACCGGGGACGGGGCCGCGCTGGACGAGGCGGTGCGACTGGTCCGCGGGGAAGCCCAGCCGCTTCCGCCGCAGGGCCGTGGCGGGGTGCTGCTCGACCACGCCGAGGTGTTGCACGCCCAGTACCGACGGACCGGGTTGGCGAGCGTGCTGCACGACGCCCTCGCGCTCTACCGCGAGGCGGTCGACGACCGGCGGGCCCGCGGCGGCAACCCCACCGACCTCGCGATCGCCCTCAGCCACTGGGGAAACGCGCTCTACGACCTGTACGCCGACTTCCCGGGGGAGGACCGCCCCGCACCCGGCGGGCCGCCCCCGGCAAAACCGTCCGCCCTGGGCGAGGCGGTCGCCGTCCACCGGGAGGCGGTGGCGGTGAGCGCGCCGGACGACCCGCAGCGCCCCGGCTACCTGAACAACCTCGCCCGCACCCTGCGCGAGCGGGCCCGCCGGGACGACGACCCGGACGCCCTCGACGAGGCGATCTCCCTGCTGCGGGAGGCCATCGAGAGCGCGCGCCCCGGGCACGTCTTCCGCTCGGCCATGCTCTCCCACCTCTCCGCAGCCCTGCTGGAACGGCAACGGCACAGCGGGGCCGACGAGCCGGAGCCCAAGCTCATCCGCGAGGCGTACGCCTTCGCCGAGGCCGCCACCCGGAGCGCTGCCGGGCCGCCCGGCGAACTGATCCGGCTGCACCGCGCGCTGGCGGAGTTGGCGAGTTCCACCGGCCGCCACCGGGAGGCCGCCGCGGCCTACGCCCGCGCCGTCGCCCTGCTGCCCCAGGCGGTCCCGCACCAACTCCACGGCAGCGAATCGGAGACCCAACTCGCCCGCCACGGAAGGGGACTGGCGGCCGACGCCGCGGCCGCGGTCCTCCAGGCGGGCGGTCCCGACGCCCCCGCCCGCGCCTTGGAGATCCTCGAACAGGGCCGTGGCATCCTGCTGGCCCGCACGCTCGGGCTGCACGGAGAGGAGGAGGCGCTCCGGGACGCCGCCCCGGCCCTCGCGGACCGGCTGGCGGCCCTGCGCGCCGCCCTCGACACCGCCCCGACCGGTGCGGACCCGGCCGACCGCCGGCACCAACTGGCCGACGCGTGGGAACTGGTGGTCGCCGAGGCCCGTCGGCTCCCCGGCCTGGAGGGCTTCCTCAAACCGCCACGGCTGGCCACGCTGCGACCGGCGGCCGCCGGCGGGCCGGTGGTGACCGTCAACACCAGCCCGTTGCGCTGCGACGCGCTGATCCTCACCAGCGGGGGAGTGGCCGCGGTCCCGCTGCCCGCGCTCACCCACGCCGAGGCCGCGTCCCGTGCGGAGCGGTTCGCCGAGGCACTGCGCGCCGCGGAGGCGCACGGCACCGCACTCGTGGACCGCCTCGCGGCCCAGACCTCCCTCCGCGAAACGCTGAAGTGGCTCTGGGAAGCCGCCGCGGCCCCCGTCCTCACCCACCTCACCCGGACCACCACCCTCCCCCCTCACACCACGGCCACCACGGCCATCACGGCAGCCCCACCCCACCCGCCCCGCATCTGGCTCTCCACCACCGGGCCCCTGGCCCAACTCCCCCTGCACGCCGCCGGCGACCACGACGACCCCAGCGGCACCCGCTCCCTCCTCGACCACGCCGTCCCCTCCTACACCCCGACCGTGGCCGCCCTCGCCGCGGCCGTCCGCACCGCCGCCCGCCGCGGCGCACGGCCCCAGCGGCCCGTTCCTCTGGTCGTGGCGATGCCGCGCACGGCCGGCTTCGCCCCGCTGGCCGGCGCCCTCACCGAGGCCCGCGCCGCCGCCGACCGCTACGGGACGGACACGGTCCTGCTGACCGGTGACGAGGCCACCCGCACACGGCTGTTGGCGGCCCTGCCGGCCAGCACCCACGTCCACTTCGCCTGTCACGCGGTCGCCGACCCGACCAGTCCCTACGGCAGCCACCTGATCCTCGACGACCAGCCGCTGACCGTGTCCGAGATCTCCCGACTCCGGCTCGCCCGCGGCGAGTTCTGCTACCTCTCGGCCTGCGCGACCGCCCGGTCCGGGCGGCTCCCCGACGAGTCCGTCCACCTCGGCGGCGCCTTCCACCTCGCCGGGTTCGGCCAGGTCGTCGCGACCCTCTGGCCCGTCGAGGACACCACCGCCGCCGAGACCGCCCGGCTCTTCCACACCAGCCCGCACCCCACCCCCGCCCACGCCCTCCACCAGGCCGTGTGCAGCCTGCGGGCGAACGCACCCCTGTTGCCGAGTCGATGGGCGGGCCATGTCCACATCGGGCCGTAGCGCACAGCCACGAGAGGGCTCGGCGACGCCCCACGGGCGACGCTCCACCGGGCGACGCCCCCCCGCGAGGCGCCGCCCGGCACTGCCGGCCACCGCCCTGGTCCGCCGGGCGCCACCCCGTGCGGACCCGGTGCGGTCGCCTCTCAGTTCAACCGCAGCGGCAGCGAGGCCAGCCGCCAACTGCCCGGCAACGGGACCCGCCGGAGGTCCTCCGGCGCCACCGCCAGCGCCACGTCCGGATAGTGCGCGAGCAGCTTCCCGAAGGCGACCTCGGCCTCCTGACGGGCCAGGGTGGCGCCCAGGCAGTAGTGCATGCCGTGGCCGAAGCCGACGTGGTTCTCGGCCCGGCCCGCCGGCTGGCGGGTGAGGTCGAGCCGGTCAGGGTCGGCGAAGTGGCGCGGATCGTGGTTCGCCGCGACCAGGACGGGCGTGACGGCCTCGCCCTTCTTGATCCGCACGCCGGCCAGCTCGACGTCCTCGGTGGCGTACCGCATCTGGGTCAGGTGCACCGGACCGCACCAGCGCATCAGCTCGTGCACCGCACGGGGCAGCAACGCCGGCTCGGACTTGAGCAGTCGCAGCTGGTCGGGATGGGTGAGCAGGGCGGCGACGCCGTTGGTGATCAGGTGGGCGGTGGTTTCGTGACCGGCCAGGACGAGGGTCAGGACCAACGTCACCATCTCGACGTCGCTGAGGCGGCTGCCGTCGTCGTCGTGCACCCGGATCAGCTCGCTGAGCAGGTCGTCGGTGAGCGCCGCCCGCCGCTCCCGGATCAGCGCGTGGATGTGGTCGATCATCTCCGGGAACGTCTCGGGGTGCAGCTCCGGCCGCAGGGAGACCAGGTGCGTGCTCCATTCCCGCCACTGCGGCCGGTCGGCCTCCGGAATCCCCACCAATTCGCAGATGACGGTGATGGGCAGCGGATAGGCGAAGTGCGGAATGAGGTCGACGACGCCGTCCACGGCGTGTTCGGGCAGCCGGCGCAGCGCGTCTTCCGCGATGTCCGCCACCCGGGGACGCAGATCGGTGATCTTGCGGGCGGTGAAGGCCCGGGAGACCAACCGCCGGAGCCGGGTGTGGTCGGGGGCGTCCATGTTGAGGATGGTGCCGGAGAGGTATGCCCGGTAGTGCTCGGGCAGTCCCATGATCTCCAGCAGCCGGTCGATGGGGGTGTCCGCGCTCCCGCCGCCCGCCGAGTGCGCGGGACTGTTGGCGAACCGCTGGTCGCGCAGCACCTCCCGGGCCTCCTCGAAGCGGGTGATGAACCACACCGGCGTGTCGTCCACGAACCGGCCGCGGACCACCGGGCCCTGCTCGCGCAGCGCGCCGTAGCCGGCGAACGGGTCCGTGAGCAGGGCCGGTTCCATCACGTTCGGTTCGCCGGGGTGCTTTCCGACGAACTCGCTGAACGGGGAGTCCGTTAGTTCGGTCATGTCGCTCTCCTGTGGCGTGCAGTGAAATGAGCTGGGCTCGAAGACGAATCGAGGGTGAATCGAAGGCGTGACGGGCCGCGGTCGTGCGCGCCGGCCGGTACTTCAGCCCCGCAACTGCCGGCGCATCTCCCGTGCGCCGTACTCCTCCGCCTGCTCGTACAGCGGGAGGACGTCACGCCTGGCGGCCACCAGCGCCTCCTCCACGGTCCTGGCCCGGGGAGCACCGGAGCGGCCCGGCGGCCCGACGGCCCGCGCACCGAACCCCTCCACGGGCATGTCCACCGCGCTGCGGATCGTCGCGGCGAGCAGGTCGGCCCGCACCTCCGGCGTGTCGGGCGCGTGGTCCGCCAACATCGCCTCGGCCATGAAGAATCCGGTGGCCGTGGACATCAGCACGTACTGCTGGTGCCGCACGTCGATGTCGGTGCGCACCAGCCCGTGCTCCCGCAGCACCGCGAGATAGCGCAGCAGGATCCCGTCGTTGAACGCCATGAGTTCGGCGAGTTCCTTCTTGGCGACGTCGTTGAGCCGACCGAGGACGTCGACGTCGTCGGTGTAGAGGGCGCGCAGCACCGGTTCTGCCAGGAAGTCCAGGTAGTAGCCGCGCATCATCCGGCTCGGCAGGATCTCCCGCGGATCGGCCCGCATCCTCGCCAACTGGGCATGCAGACTACGGGATTTCGCCCTCAGCACCACGGCCAGCAGCAAGGCGTCCTTGGTCTTCCAGTGCAGGTAGACGGTGCCCTTGCCGACCGCGGCCCGGCGGGCGATCTCGTCGATCGTCACCCGCCGATAGCCCCAGGCGACCAGGAGTTCCCCGGCGGCCTCCAGGATGCGCTCCCCGCGCTCGGCACGCTCCACGCGCTCTCTCCCTCCCTGTGCGTGACCAGATTTCGAATCTGGTCACGCGGTCAAAGGTAGGGACCGAGCGGCCGTCGAATAAGGCGGTTTCCGGTCACGCGCGGCCGACGGCACCGCAGTTGGCCGATGGCTTGTCCGGGCCGCAACGGCGGGAGATCATGACCTCGTTCGCCGCTCCCCGCGCCGACCGCTCCCCGGCGGTGACGGGACCGAATCGAGGAGAACGCCATGCTCAGGACCTTCGCCGAGCTGTCCACGCCCCTGGTGGCCGACGCCTGCGTGCGGCTCGGCGTACCACTGCGCACCGCACCGCCCGGCATCGGCGCGGTGGTTCCCGGCCACCGGATCGCCGGGCGGGCCCTGCCGACCCGCCACTACGGGAGCGTCGACGTCTTCCTGGAGGCGTTCACCGACGCCCGACCGGGCGACGTCCTGGTCATCGACAACGGGGGCCGCCAGGACGAGGCGTGCGTCGGCGATCTGCTGTGCCTCGAAGCACAGGCCGCGGGGCTGGCCGGCGCGGTGATCTGGGGGGCTCCACCGGGACACTCCGGAACTGGTCGGGATCGGACTGCCCGTCTTCAGCTACGGCCGCACCGCGCCGGGCCCGGTCCGGCTCGCCGAACGGGAGCCGGACGCCCTGGTCAGCGCGCGCTTCGGCGCCCACCTGGTCACCGCGGACGACCTGGTCTTCGGCGACGACGACGGGGTGCTCTTCGTCCCCGCGGACCGTGCCGACGAGGTGCTCGCGACGGCACGCACCATCTGGGCGACGGAGCGCGCACAGGCCGACCGGATCCGCGCCGGGCAGACCCTGCGTCGGCAGGCCGCCTTCGACGACTTCCTCGCGCGCCGCGCCGCCGACCCGTCGTACACGTTCCGTCAGCACCTCCGGCGCATCGGCGGCGCCGTGGAGGAGTAGCCGGAACGGGCACGACCCGGTCACGGGGCGGTCGAGCCGGCCACGGGCGTGGGGCGGACACGGCGCGGGCAGGGCGCTCCGAGGCCCCGTAGACCTCCGGCATGCGCCGCTGCCTGAGGTCGTACCTGGGGGTGATGTCGGGGTGCACCCCTCGGGTTGATGCCGCCGGGCGCTGGATGGCGGACAGTGGAACACGTCACGACGTGGCACGGGCCCGCGTCGGGCACACACAGTCAACTGTTCGGAAAGAGGGGGCGTCATGAGGAGCAGGTTCAGCGGACGACGGGCGGTGCCGTCGACGGCCCTCGCGCGGTGGCTGCCCACGGGCGGGGAACATGCTGCCGATGGCGTAATCGTCGGGTTGGCTGCCCGGGCGCGTCAGGCTGTGGGCCTTGAGCACGGTCGTGACAGGAGTCCGTGAACGGGAGCCCGAGTGAACAGGTCGCGTGAGTGGGTCGTTGAGCGGTGACGCTGAGGACGAGGGGCACGGGGCCGGCCGGCCCGGTCCCGACGGCACGGTGGGAGCCGCCGCCGTGAGGCCGCCGGGCCAAGCCCGCCCGGGCCAGCGGCTCACCGGACTCGTGGACAGCAACGGGTTCGAGGCGCCGCGGGTCCCCCGGTGGATGCGGTGGCTGCCCGGCCTCTACGTCCTGCTGGTGCTGCTGCTGGAGTTCGTCACGCCCACCCAGTGGGCGGTCAGTTCGCTGCTCATCGCGGTGCCCGTGCTGGCGGCCTTCACCCACGGCCCGATCGGCGTCGCCGTCGTCACCGCCTTCGCCGTCGGCCTGGAGGGCGTGCTCGCGGGGACTCCGTGCTGCACGGGCCACAACATCCATCAGTTATGGGGGAACCACTATGTCGCGACGTACATCTCCACCTTGATCGTGGGGATCATGGGCGTGGCCCTGGCCGGGTACCGCCAGCGTCAGCAACGACGCCTGGTGCAGGTCAACTCGGTGGCGGAGGCGCTGATGCGCACGCTGCTGCGGCCGGTGCCGCACCGGGTCGGCGGGGTGCTGGCGGCCGGTCTCTACCGGTCGGCCGAGGTCGGCACGATGGTGGGCGGCGACCTCTACGACATCCGGGCCACCCAGGCCGGCGAGCGGGCCATCATCGGTGACGTCCGGGGCAAGGGGCTCCAGGCGGTCCGTACCGTCGCCGACATCCTCGGCAGCTTCCGCGAGGCGGTCTACGACCCCGGGGACCTCCTGGCGGTGGCGTCCCGGATGGAACGGCGGCTGGCCCACGAGGCGTCGGAGATCCCCGACGACGAGCTGTTCGTGACCGCGGCCCTGATCGAGTACGACGCCGGCGCCCGCCAGCTGACGATCATCAACCACGGGCACATCGAGCCGGTGCTGATCTCGGACGGAGAGGTGGTCGCCCTCACGGGGCCGCCGGCCCTGCCACTGGGATTGGGCGGGCTGGCGGCCGAAGTCCCCGTGTCGTACACGCACCCCTTCGGTGAGGGGGACGTGCTGCTGCTCTGCACCGACGGACTGATCGAGGCCCGCGATCAGACGGGAGCGTTCTATCCGCTGCTTGACCGGCTGACCCTCCGGTTCGGGGGCCGGCCCGCGCCCGGACCGGTCGACGTCATCGACTTCCTCAACACCGACCTCCCCCGCCACACCCGCGTACTCCACGACGACGTGGCGATCCTCGCCGTCGCCCCGTGCGGCCGGGAATCCGAGCCCGCGTAGAGCGGCTGACCCGTACCGCGTCCGGGGCGGGGCCGCCAGCGCGGCAGCAACGGAAAGACGGGGCGGGCACGGTCTACGGCAGACGAGTCCAACAGCCTCCAGCCTCGCCGAAGCGGAAGGAAGCAAGGAGAGCGGGCGAGCAGGGGGAAGCCGCGGGGAGCAGCAGGGAGAGAGGAGGGGAGGGGGAAGGAGGGAGGGGGGAGGGGGGAGGTGGGGAGGGGCGATGACGGTGCGGCCAAAAGCACGGACCGCAGAGGAGCGCGATCCGGTGCCGTCGGCACGGCCGGGGCGCCCTGGGAGACCGGGGGACTCGGGTCGCTTACGGGGGCGGGGCGGAGGACCCTGGAGACGTGGTGGGGGTCGGGTAGAAGTTGTGAGGTGTCCGATGAGCACGCTCGAAGAACACATCGACATCAACGTTCCGCTGGAGACCGCGTGGGCTTGCCTCCATCGTGCGGAGACCTATCCACGGTTCCTGAACGGCGTCCGCCAGGCCCGAGCGGCGGGTGAACGGCGGGCGCGCCTGGACGTCGACGCGGGTGGCCGGGCGCAGGAGCTCCAGGTCGAGATCGTCGACCGGGAGATGGAGAACGTGATGACGTGGCAGACCACGAGCGGTCCTGATCTGGCGGGGACGTTCTCGCTGCTGCCCATCGACCGCGGGCACACCCGGATCCAGGCCCGGTTCGAGTACGACCCGGGCACGATCAAGGAGACCTTCGGCGGGCCGCAGGGCTTCGCGCAGGCGGTCGCCATCGAGCGGGGCGTCCGCATCGATCTCCAACAGTTCAAGGAGCTGGTGGAAGCCGAGCGCGCGGCCACGTGAGCCGGGCGCACGCTGCCGGACGTCAGACGAGGTGGCGTTCGGGCATCGGGCGCTCCACCCCGTCCAGTTCCAGGGTGCAGCGGGGCGCGGTCGGGACGAGCCGTGGCTCGCGGACGCGGACGCGGAAGAGCCGGACGGGGTCGTCGGGGAGTTCGCCGGTGAGGAGGTTCAAGCCGGTGTCGTGTGCCTCCTGGTAGGCGACGACCTTGCCGTTGACCAGGAGTTCTATCTCGCCGTCGCGCCCCGGGCCGATGTTCACGGTGATCGAGTGGCCGCCCTGATCGAGGTGGAAGTGGTGACTGCGTCCCATGGCCCTCGCCTCCCGTGGCCAGGCGGTGCGCGGTGCGACCGGCGCCCGCGTCCGACGGCTGCGTGCCTCGGGACGTCGGGTACGTCCCGACGTCCGCACTTCCAGGTTAGGGCGTGTCCGATGGGTCAGGGTCGGCGAGGCCGCGGTGTCCGGTGCGGTGCATCGCAAGGCGTTGTGCCGAAGCGCGTGCCAGGGCGCCGCGGACGGCCCGGCCCTGACCCGTCGGACACGCCCTAGTCGTGTTGCTCGGGCCGGTCCGGTTCGAGGGCGAGGAGGAGGGGAAGGCGAGTGACAATGGGGGGTGAGTGCCGTGCCGGGTGGTTCGCGGAGTGCGGGGCGCGAGGCCCCGCCCGGAGGAAGCACCGTCCGGGCCGGCGGGAGACGCTGATGAACGGCTCGGTCCGGATCGGGCGTGTGGTCGGGGTGCCGCTGCGCATGCACTGGAGCGTGCCGCTGCTGGTGGTGCTGTTCGCGTACGGCCTCGGGCGGCAGACGCTGCCGGTGATCGCTCCGGGGCGCTCCGCCGTCGTCTACGCCGTTGCCGGGGTCGTCGGGGCCGCGCTGCTCACCGGGAGCCTGCTGCTGCACGAGACGGCGCACGCCGCGATCGCGCGGCGCAAGCAGATCTCCGTGGAGGACGTGACCCTGTGGGCCTTGGGTGGGATGACGCGGATGGGCCGGCCGCAGACCGCGGCCGCGGCGTTCGCGGTCGCCGTCAGCGGTCCCCTGACCAGTCTGCTCATCGGGGGCGTCGCGCTGGGGGCCGGATTCGGACTCAGTGAGTTGTCGGGGTGGGCGGTGCCCACGGTCGTGCTGGTGTGGTTGGGCTGGGCCAACGTCTTCCTGGGGGTGTTCAACCTGCTGCCGGCCGTGCCCCTGGACGGGGGGCGGGTGGTCCAGGCACTGATGTGGTGGCGCACCGGCGACCGGGACCGCGCGGACCTGGTGGCCTCCCGGGGCGGTCAGGTGATGGGCGGGTTGATGGTGGCCGCCGGCTGGTTCCTCGTCCTGCGCGGTGCGGCGAGCGGGCTGTGGTTGGCGTTCGTCGGGCTGTTCATCATGGTGGTCGCCGGGGCGGAGCGTCGCCGGGCGACGCTGGAGGCGTCGCTGCGCGGGTTGCGGGTGAGCGAGGCGATGTCCAGTCCCGTGGTGACCGGCGCGGACTGGTTGACCGTCCAACGCTTCATCGACGAGGTGGCCGTGCAGACCGGGCACTCCGCGGTGGCGCTGCTGGATTTCGAGGGGCGGCCGAGCGGCCTCGTCCAGCTCCGCAGGCTCGCGGCGATACCGCTCGCCCAACGCGCGGAACTCCGCGTGCGGGACGTGGCGACGCCGCTGTCGCAGTGCGCGGTGGCCGCGCCCGACGACCTGCTGATCGAGGCGTTGGAGAAGCCGTCCCTGCGGACCGGGATGCGGATCCTGGTCGTGGACGCGGGACACCTGGTGGGGATCGTCACCGCCAAGGACGTCTCCCGGATGATGCAGCGGCGCACGCTGAGCGGCCGGACGGGCGCCGGGTGAGCGCGCGGGCCCCGGCAGGACGGCGCACCCACGGCGCAGCTCCGTCGGGCGTCGGCAGGGACGGCGGTCACCGCTGCCGGCAGTGACCGGCCGGCGGCGACCGGGACAGGGACGACCGGAACAGGAGCGACGGGGACAGGAGCGACCAGGACAGGGACGACCGAGACGGGAGCGACCAGGAAGGAGCGACGGTGAGGGAGACGGCGACGCGGTACGTCACGGTGACGGCGCTCAGCCACACCGGTCTGGTCCGGGAGCACAACGAGGACAGCCTGGTCGCCGGTCCCTGGACGCTGTGCGGCACGGTCACCGCCAACCCGCAGACGCTGCTGTTCCCGCTGGGCAGTCCCCTGGTGGTGGCGGTCGCCGACGGCATCGGCGGGCAGCCCGGCGGTGAGGTGGCGAGCGCGCTGACCGTGGCGCACCTGGCGGCGCTGGGGCCGTCGCTGGACAGCGAGGAAGCCGTGCGGGAGGCGCTGACCCGCTGCAACCGGGCGGTGTACGCCGCCGCCGAGCGGAACCGCGCGCTGCTCGCGATGGGGACCACGGTGGCCGGCGCGGTCGTCCTGCCCGACTCCCTGCTGGTCTTCAACGTCGGCGACAGCCGGGTCCTGGAGGCGGAGGGCGACGGGCTGCGTCAGGTGAGCGTGGACGACAGCCCGCCGCTCCAGGCCGGGCAGCGGACCACGTCGCTGGTGACCCAGGCGATCGGTGGCGCGGCCCGGTTCAGTGCGATCGCACCGCATGTGCGGCGCGTCCCGTTGGACCGTGAGCGGCGGTACGTGGTGTGCACGGACGGGCTGACGGACCCGGTCCTGGAGGAGGAGATCGCCGCGATCCTGCGCGCCCACGACGGTGCCCGGGCCGCCTTCGAGCTGTGGAAGGCGGCCATCGAGGCCGGCGCCCCGGACAACATCACGATGGCGTTGGTGGGTGTCGGGGAGTGACGCGGGTGCGCGCGTCCAACTCCCCTGCTGCCGCGTTCTTTTGAGGGGAATGCGGCTGCGCGGGGAGCACCGCGGTGTCGGCCGGTTCGCGCGGGTCCACCACCGCCGCGCCTCGATCCTCGGGCCGAGACGGCGGCGCGCCGTGCATCGGGCCACCGGCGTACCGGGGGCCGCCCGCGTCGCCGCCGGGCTATCCCCGGTCGCGGGGGAGCGACGGCAGCCGCAGTCGATGTCCGGTGTCGTCGTCGAATTCCGCGCAGAACGCGCCGAGGGCGTCCTCCAGATGGGAGAAGGAGCGCGCGGCGAACAATACGGGCTGATAGCTGGAAATGCGGTACTGAGTGCTGGCTGCGGCACACATGTCCAGTTCGCGGACTTCCCGGCCCTCGTGCGCGGCGATCTCCCCGTACGAGGACAGCAATGCCGCGCCGAAGGCTTTCGGGGCGCCGGATTCGGTGATCAGCCCGAATTCGAGGGTGTACCAATACACCCGGCTGAGGATGTCCAGCGCCTCAGGGCTCCGGACCCGGTTCGCGGCCCGCCCGATCACCCGGTACAGCTCGGCGATGCGTGGCGACGACAGGTGGATCCCGTGTCCGAACACGTCGTGCAGCACGTCGGGTTCGGGGGTGTACAGCGGCACGGCCGGATGGCGGACGAACTGCACCGCGTGGAAGTAGCCGTGTTCCATCGCGCCCAGGAACCGCTCGTTGGGCACCACCCCGCCGGCCAGCGTGAGCGCGAAACCGGTGCGGGCCCGCAGCCCGACGGTCACGTCGGCGTGCTGCGGCACCCGCTCGGCCGGGACGTCCGTGTCCTCGCCGGCCTCCAGCACCGCCCGGCAGGCGTGCGCCCGGTGCGCCGGGGCCAGCGCGTCGTGCACCGTCCGCCACGTGCGGTCCTCGTCCTCGGTGTACGCGACGTCCGCGTACGGCGCCCCCACCGGATGGTTCTCGGCGCGGGCGGCCAGGGCGTCGCGCCGCCGCCGGTACTCCCGGTCGCAGCGCCCGGGGTGGTCGTTCGCCCGGCCCAGCCGCCCGTCGGCGGAGAGGGGGGTCCGCTTCCGCATCGTGCTCATGGCCCTGTACCTGCCCCGCGGCCGGACGAAGATCACCTGACGTGGCGGACGTTTCACGCTGCGCCGCGGACCGGGCTCCGCAGGGGAGGCGAACGGCCGTCGGGCCGCCCTCGCTGCCTTCGACATCTCAACGCTTACCGCGCAACCCGTGGCGTTATTGCTTCGTTTCTTGACGATTCCGCCTCTGGTGACGTTCACTCAGCCCTTCATGGGCCGAGTCAGGGCGGCCCCTGTGGAGGTACTTTTCATGAGGCCGATGAAGGCAATGGGCGCAGTGAACGTGATGAATGCAACAATACGTCGCCGCGTCGTCGTCAGTGCGCTGACGCTTTCCCTCGCCGCCCCCTTGGCGGCCTGCGGAAGTGATCATCAAGAAGCGTCCGAAGGGAAGGACCACATCGGCCTCCTCCTTCCCGAGAACAAATCCACCCGGTACGAGAAATTCGATCACCGCATCATTTCCCGACGCATCGCGGCGCTCTGCCTCGCCTGCAAGGTCGACTACGGGAACGCCCAGTCCAGCGCCGAGACCCAGCGCACCCAGTTCGAGGACATGGTGAAGAAGGGCGTCAAGGTCATCATCCTCGACCCGGTCGACGCCCGGGCCGCGAAGGACTGGGTGGACTCCGCCGCACGTCAGGGCGTGCAGGTCATCGCCTACGACCGGCTCGCCGAGGGCGACGTCAAGGCGTACGTCTCCTACGACAACGAGAAGATCGGCCGCCTCCAGGGCGAGGCGATCCTCGCCGCCCTGGGCCCGCGCGCCGCCAGCGCCAACGTCGTCATGTTCAACGGTTCCCCGGACGACCCGAACGCCCCGTCCTTCAAGAAGGGCGCGCACGCCGCCCTGGACGGCAAGGTCCGTAAAATCGTCTACGAGAAGGACGTTCCCGAATGGTCCGCGGCGATCGCGAAGAAGGACATGACCGACGTCATCAACTCCCTCGGTCCGCAGGGCTTCGACGCGGTCTACTCGGCGAATGACGGGATGGCCGACGGAATCACCGAGGCGCTGAAGTCGGCCGGTCTGAAGAATGTTCCGGTCGGCGGTCAGGACGCCGAACTCCCCGCATTGCAAAGGTTGTTGAACGGCACTCAGGCGTTCACCCTCTACAAGGAGGTGCGGCCGGAGGCGGAGACCGCCGCGCAGCTCGCCTTCCGCCTGCTGCGCGGGCAGAGCATCACCTCGCTCACCTCCACCACCGCCGACAGCCCGAGCACGGCCCACGTCCCCGCCAAGCTCTTCAAGGCCACGGTGGTCACCAAGGAGAACCTCAAGGACACCGTCGTCAGCGACGGCGTGGTCCGCACCGACTGGCTCTGCACCCCGGCCCTCGCCGCGGAGTGCGCCACCCTCGGCCTCACCTGAGCCGTCCCCGGGGCCGGCCGGCGCACCCCGCCCCGGCCGACCCCGAGCCCACCGCGGTCACCCGGACCGGTCGGCCCGCCCGATCCACGCGTACGCCGTCCGCGCGCTGAACTCCCGCTGGCCGCCCGGGAACACCAGGCCCGCCCCGGCGAAGCCCGGGTCGTCGGCGCCGCCGGCCACGTAGGGCACCGCGATGCACCGCATCCCGGCCCGGCGCGCCGCCACGACCCCCGGCGCCGCGTCCTCCACCACCACGCACGCCGCCGGTTCGACCCGCAGTCGGCGCGCGGCCGCCAAGAACACGTCGGGCTCCGGCTTGCCGTGCGGCACTTCCTCGGCCGACACCACCGTGGCCAGCAGCGCGTCCAGCCCGGTGCCGGCCAGCACCGCCTCGATCGCGGCTCGGGACGACCCCGACGCCACCGCCATCGGGTGCCCGCCCGCGGCCAGTCGCCCCACCAACTCCCGCATCTGGGGGAAGACCGCGGTCCCCGCCCGCGCCAGCTCCAGGTAGAGGCGGTTCTTCCGGGCCAGCAACTCCTCCACCGGCGCGTGGAGCCCGTACTCCCGCGCGAGGATCTCCAGGGTCTCGCGGGTGCCGATCCCGATGAAGCGGGCGTGCCGCTCCCAGGTGAAGTCCGTGACGCCGTACTGGGCCAGCAGGCGCCGCCCCGCCTCGAAGTAGGTGGGCTCGCTGTCCACCAGCGTCCCGTCCAGGTCGAACAGGACGGGCGCCGGGCCGCCGCGCGCCGCCCTGTCCGGCACCGTTCAGCCCGCCCGGCCGGCCGTGCCGCCGACGGCCTCGACCAGGGGCAGCATCCGGTGCGGCACCCGCTCGCGCAGCGCCATCTCGGTCCGCGTGCGGACCACCCCGGGCAGGCTGATCAGCCGCTGGATGACGTCCTCCAGGTGGGCGGCGTCCCGGGCCACCACCCGCGTCAGCAGGTCCCCGCCGCCGGTCGTGGAGAACGCCTCGATGATCTGCGGCACCTCGGCCAGCGCGGTGGCGACCTCCTCCAGGTGCCCCTGCGTCACCTCGATGTGCACGAAGGCCAACACCGGATGGTCCAGCGCGGCGGGCGAGAGCCGCGGGCCGTAGGCGGTGATCACGCCGTCCCGCTCCAGGCGGTCGAGCCGGGCCTGCACCGTCCCGCGGGCGACTCCCAGCACCCGGGCGTACTCGCGCACGCTCGTGCGGGGTTGCTCCAGCAGCAACCGGAGGATCTTCGCGTCCAGCGCGTCCACGGCCATCGGCGCACGGCCTCCTCGCGGTCCGGGGTGTCGGAAGGACGGTCGGAGCGTCCCGGGCATAGATCCATTATCCAGGCGCGAGGCCCCTCCCGTCACCGCCCTCAAGAACGATCTTTCGTGGTGATTCATCCACTTACCGTGGAGGCCGCCGACCCGCCGCAGGGTCACCACCGACGTCTGGAGCCCGGATGACGCACGACGCGCAGCAGCGCAGCACCGACCACGGCGACGGCCCCGGCCGGCCGGCACCCGAACTCGCCGCGGTGGCGACGGAACTCGTCGCCATGGCCGCCGTGGACCAGCAGGCCGCCCCGCGCGCCAACGCCGCCGACTTCGCCGACCAGTTGGCCTGGCGTCGGCTGACCGCCCGGCACGCCGACCGGCTCACCGAGATCGTCGACGCCCACGGCTGGCCCACCGCGGACCGCTTCGGCGCGGACGCCGCCCGCGGCGCCTGGCTGATAGCCCAGCACGCCGACCGGCAGCTGGAGGTCCAGCGGCGCGCCGTGCACCTGCTCGAACGCGCCGTCGCGGACGGCCTGGCGAGCCCCCGGGACCTGGCCTTCCTCACGGACCGCACGCTGGTCAACGACGGGCGCGAGCAGATCTACGGCACCCAGATCGCCGGGGTCCGCGACGGTTCGCCGGTGCCGTGGCCGTGTCGCGAACCGGAGCGGATCGACGAGCTGCGTGCCGAGGTGGGCATCCCGCCGTTCGACGAGTACGTCGCCCGGTTCGCCTGAGTGGCGGCCGGCACCCCGGCCCGGCCCGTGGGCCCGCGGGGAGTCCCGGACGGCGGTACCGGCGGCCCGGGGCTCCCCCCGTTCGGGACCGCCTCAGGTGAGGGTCAGCGTGGCCTTCTGGTCGGCGGCCGAACTGCCGCCCACGTAGAGGTCGATGGCGCCCGGCTCCAACCGGAACTCGCCGTGCGGGTCGTTGCTCCAGAAGCCGAGGTCCGCGGCGGCCAGCCGGAACCGCACCGTCCGGCTCTTGCCCGGCGCCAGCGCCACCCGTCGGAAACCCCGCAGGCGGCGGACCGGCTGGGCGATGCTGGCGACCCGGTCGTGGACGTAGAGCTGGACCACCTCGTCGCCGGGCCGGGAGCCGGTGTTGGTGACGGTCGCGGCCACCTCGACGGTGTCGCCCTCGCGCAGGGCGCCCACCGCGATCCGCCCCGTGCTCAACTCGGGCGCCCCGGTGCGGAAGGTGGTGTAGCTCAGGCCGTGGCCGAACGGGAACTGCGGGCCGTCGGGCAGGTCGAGGTACTTCGAGGTGTACTTGTCGTCGGGGGAGTAGGGGCGGCCGGTGTTCTCGTGGTTGTAGTGGACGGGGATCTGACCGGCCGACCGCGGGAAGGAGACCGGCAGCTTGCCGCCGGGGTTGACCGCGCCGAACAGCACGTCGGCGAGGGCGGGGCCGGCCTCGATCCCGGGGTGCCAGGCCACGAGCACGGCCGGCGTGCGCTCCACCCAGTCGGCCACCGTCAGCGGCCGCCCGTTGACCAGGACCACCACGAACGGTTTGCCGGTCCCCGCGACGGCCTCGACCAACTGCCGTTGCGCGCCCGGCAACCCGATGTCGCTGCGCGCGGCGGCCTCCCCGCTGAGCGCCGGGGGTTCACCCACCACCACGACGGTCACCTCGCAGGCTTCGGCGGCCGCGACGGCCGCCGGGATGCCGCTGGTGTCGTCGCCCTGCGGAGCGACGCCGCGGGCGTGCCGCACGGTGCTGCCCGGCGCCGCCCGCCGCACCGCGTCCAACACCGTGCCGGCCGGGAACTTCTCCGCCGCGGGCGGCATCACCCACGTCCCGAGCAGGTCGGTGGAGTCGCCGAACGGCCCCACCACCGCGAGCGAACCGACCGAACGGGCGAGCGGCAGCACCCCGCGGTCGTTCTTCAGCAGCACCATCGACCGGCTCGCCGCCGCCCGGGCCGCCGCCCGGCTCTTCGCGGACGGCGCACCGATCGCCCCGTCCTCGTCGGCGTACGGGTGCGCGAACAGCCCGAGCGCGAACTTCAGGCGCAGCACCCGGGCGACCGCGTCGTCCACCCGCCGCGCGCTGATCCGCCCCTCCCGCAGGAGCCGCCTGCCGTGGGTGACCAGATGGGTGCTGGTCATCTCCATGTCGACCCCGGCGTTCAGCGCCAGCCGCGCGGCGTCCGCGCCGTCCTCGGCGACCCCGTGCGGGATCAGCTCCTGCACGCCGTTCCAGTCGCTCACCACCATGCCGTCGAAGCCCCACTCCCGCCGCAGGAGGTCGGTGAGGGTGTGCGGGTTGGCGTGCGCCGGGACGCCGCCGATCGTGTTGAACGCGGCCATCACGGTGGCCGCCCCGGCGTCCAACGCGGCCTTGAACGGCGGGAGGTAGAGGTTCCGCAGCCGGGACTCGGAGACGTCCACGGTGTTGTAGTCCCGGCCGCCCTCGGCGCCGCCGTACGCCACGAAGTGCTTGGCGCAGGCCGCGATCCGGTCGCCGGCGGACAGTCGGTCCCCCTGGTAGCCGCGGACCTTGGCGGCGGCGAACGCGGCCGTCAGGTACGGGTCCTCGCCGTTGCCCTCGGCGATCCGGCCCCAGCGCGGTTCGTGCGTCACGTCCATCATCGGCGCGAAGGTCCAGTGCACGCCGTTGGACCGGGCCTCGCGCGCCGACACCTCCGCGTCCCGCGCCGCGACCTGCGGATCGAAGCTCGCCGCCTGCGCCAGCGGGATCGGGAAGGTCGTCCAGAAGCCGTGGATGACGTCGAGCCCGAACAGCAGCGGGATGCCCAGCCGCGACTCCTCGACGGCGATCCGCTGGAGCGCGTTGCAGGTCCGTGCGCCGAAGATGCTGAGCACCGAGCCCAACCGCCCGGCCCGCGCGGCCTCTTCGACGGCCTTGGTCCCCGGCCCGCCCGGCCCGGTGTCGTAGGCCCAGGGGAGCTGCTGCAACTGCCCCAGCTTCTCTTCGAGAGTCATACGCGCCAGCAGTGCGTCGACCTTCCGGTCGTACGGTCCCGGCCGGCGCCCGGACGGTGCCGGTGCCTCGGTGGCACCCGCCGCGGCGGCGCGCGGGACCGCCTGTGCCGGGGACGGCCCGGTGCTCGTCAGGCCGGCGGCCGCTGCGGTACCACCCGCGGCGGCCAACAGGGAACGACGTCGCAGCCCACCCATGCCTTCACCTTTTTCATCCATCGAGGGGTAAAGGTTCTCTCAAGGCGCCAAGAGCTGAAGTGACGGTAAGTGGCAGGCAGTTGGTCGTCAAGGAGGCGTGCACGGGCCCGTCCACCGCATCGTGCCCCGGCCCGCAGAGCCCGGAGAGCCCGGAGTGGCCCCCGGCCGGTGCGGCGGCGATGATGCACGGCATGACCGATGTCTCCGCTGTCCCCGCCGCCGTACGCCTCGACGACTTCACCGGCGCCGACCTGACCGAGATCCTCGGTCCCGGCCCCGACCCCTTCGGTGTCGCCGCCACCGGCCTGACCTGGCTGCCGAAGGAGGAACACTTCGGCATCCGGCTCGGCGGGCGGTTGGTGGCCCACGCCGGTCTGCGCAGGCTGCCCGTCGACCTCGGCGGGACACCGACCCCGGTGATCGGCGTCGGCGGGGTCGCCGTGGCGGCCGACGTGCGCGGCCGGGGGCTGGCCCGACGGGTGGTGGCGGCCGCCCTCGACCACGCCCGCACCATGGGGCCGCGGCACGCCCTCCTCTTCTGCCGCCCGGCGCTCCTCCCGCTCTACCTGCGGCTCGGCTGGCGCGAGGTGCCGGCCGAGGTGCGGGTCGAGCAGCCCACCGGACCCGTCGTCATGCCGCTGCGCACCCTGTGGACCCCGCTGCACGACGCCGCCACCTGGCCGCCCGGCCCGGTGCGGGTGCGCTCGCTGCCCATGTGAGGCGCACCGCCACGGGGCACCGGGTCACGGCCCTTTGCCGGCGAGCATGGCGCGGGCGAGCCGGGCCGTGGTCCGGTGCCACTTCCCGGCCTCCTGGAGCATGGTGTGGCGCCCCCGCGGCATCGTGAGGAACTGCACGTCCGCGCCGGCCAGTCGGGCACGCTCACCGTACGCGCGCGAGCCCTGGTAGTCGGTGACGCGGTCGTGGACGTCGTGCAGCAGCGCCAGGGGTTTTCCCCGGAGGTGGTCCACCGGGTCCTCGGGCGGGCACCAGGGCGCGAGGGCGACGATGCCGCGGACCGCGGGGTGGCCGCCGGCGTGGAGCGCCGCCCGCCCGCCCATGGAGTGGCCGACGAGGACGATCCGCAGCCCGGGGTGGTCGGCCACCAGTGCCTCGATGGCCCACCGGGCGTCGCGGGCGGCGTCCGCCGCCGCGCCGTTCCAGCCGCGGCAGCGGTAGCGCACGGACGCGAGCAGCGGCACTTCGCCCGCCGCCGCCCGGGCCACCGCGCGGCGGAACGGCCGCATGCGCAGCGCGGGGAGGTTCAGCAGCGGCGGCGGTCGGGTGCCGTCGGCCTGGCCGCCGTGGAGGAACAGCACCGCGGAGCGCGGCGCGGCCGGGCTGCGGTGGACGACGAGCGGCCGGTGTGCCGGGTCCGCCGACGGATCGTGGGTGCGGGTGGCGCGGTCGGCGGTGGTCATCGGTGCGGTCCCTTGCGTCGCGGGGGGAGCGGGAGGAATCCACTGGTGTGTGCCCGGTAGGCGGCGTAGCCGGGACGGTGCGCCAGGTGGTTCTCCAGCAGGCGTTTGCCGCTGCCGCCGATGAGAAGGTACGACATCACCAGCGGTGACGCGCACGCGACGGCGGCGGCCTGCCAGTCGCCGCAGGTCAGGGCGAACAGCCCCCACCAGACGAGGAAGTCGCCGAAGTAGTTGGGGTGGCGGGTCCAACTCCACAACCCCCGGTCCATGATGAGCCCGCGGTGGCGCGGATCGGCCTTGAACCGGGCGAGTTGGAAGTCGCCGACGGTCTCGAAGACGAACCCCGTCGTCCACAGCAGCACGGCGACGACCGCTTCGCCGCCCAGCGGCGCGGAAACGTACTGCGCGGCCTGGACGGGGAGGGAGACCAGCCAGACCAGGCCGGCCTGGAGGAGGTAGACGGTGCGCAGGGCGTACAGGGCGGGGTTGCCGCGGGCCCTGGCGAGCATCCGCGCGTAGCGGGGGTCCTCGCCGTGGCCCCGGCCGCGCCAGGCGATGTGGCCGGCCAGCCGGGCCCCCCACACCACGGTGAGCACGGTCACGACGAGGCGCCGCGCCGCGTCGCCGTGCCCCGCGGACAGGCCGTACGTGACGAGGGCGACGGCGGCGAACGCCGTGCCCCAGGCGACGTCCACCACCCGGTGCCGGCCGGTGCGGAGCCCGACGGCGAAGGTCACGAGCAGCACGGCGAGCGCCGCGCCGGCGGCCGCGGCGAGGTTGCCGCCGAAGGCGCTCCAGGCGAATCCGTTCACCGGGCGCTCTCCGGTCGCGGTCCGTGGGGTGGTGCGGGCGGCATCCCGGAGTCGCCGTCGGGGGTGGGGCGCACCGCGAGGATCTGGTCGACGCCCATCCGGCGTTCGCGGAAGGCCAGCCCGCCGCCGGCCAGGTAGAGCCGCCAGACCCGGGCGGTCGCCTCGCCGCCCAGGGCGACGAACTCCGCCCAGCGGCGCTCCAGAGTGGCGTGCCAGGCGGCGATGGTGCGGTCGTAGTGCTCGCGCAGGGACTGCACCGACCGCACCTCCAGCCCGGCGCCCTCCAGCATGCCGACGGTCTCGCCGACCGGGCGCATGTGCATGTCGGGGGCGATGTAGGACTCGATGAACGCGCCGCCGCCCGGGGCGTTCGCCCCGCGGGACATCTGCTGGACGAGCAGGCGTCCGCGGGGGCGCAGGAAGGAGTGCAGGCGGGCGGCGAAGTCGGGGTAGGCGGTGTCGCCGACGTGTTCGCCCATCTCGACGGTGCTGACCGCGTCGTAGCCCCCGCCGGCGAGGTCCCGGTAGTGGCACAGCTCGACGTCGACGAGCCCGCCCAGGTCCCGCTCCCGGACGCGGGCCGCGACGAAGTCCCGCTGCGCGCGGGAGAGGGTGACGGCGGTGACGTGGGTGCGGTGGTGGGCGGCGGCGTGCAGGGCGAGCGCGCCCCAGCCGCAGCCGACGTCCAACAGGCGCTGCCCGGGCGCCAGGTCGAGCTTGCGGCAGATGAGGTCCAGCTTGTCCCGTTGGGCCTCGGCCAGGCCGTACCCGGGGTCGTGGGGGCGGGTCCAGTAGGCGCACGAGTAGGCCATGGACGGGTCGAGCAGCAGGCGGTACCAGTCGTTGGACAGGTCGTAGTGGTGGCTGATGGCGGCCCGGTCGCGCGCGGTGCTGTGCTTGTCGCCCGCCAACTGGGCCAGGGGCGCCGGGGGAGCGGGCGGGCGGGGGCCGAGCGCGCCGAGCCGCAGTGCGGTGGACGCGGCCCGGGCCCGGTCCGCCGGGCGGGGGGCGGCGGGGCGCAGGCCGCGTTCCCGCACGGCCTGCCACACGCTGCGCAGCCCCTCCGTCAGATCGCCCTCGACGTCGAGGTCGCCGGCGATGTACGCCTGGGCCAGGCCCAGTTCGTTCGGCTGCCACAGCAGGCGGCGCAGGGCCCGGCGGGAGCGCAGGACGACGACGGGTGCGTCGTCGGGACCGGTTTCGCTGCCGTCCCAGGCCCGCAGTCGGACCGGGAGTCGGCCGGTGGTGAACTGCTGGAGCAGTCCTTCGAGTTGGGGGGCGACGGGGGTCAACGGGAGCCTCCGTGGGGTGCGGCGGGGTGGGCGGCGGTCAGGGTGAACTGGCGGACGTCGAGGTAGCGGGCGCGGAATCCGGCTTCGGAGTAGGCGAGGTAGAACTCCCACATCCGGCGGAAGGTCGCGTCGAAGCCCAGCGCGGCCACCTGCGGGGCGCGCGCGGTGAAGCGTTCGCGCCACAGGCGCAGGGTTTCGGCGTAGTGCGCGCCGAAGCCGTCGTCGGTCGCGACCCGCAGCCCCGCGGCGCCGGCGTGCTGGGCGATCGCCTCGGTGGAGGGGATGATGCCGCCGGGGAACACGTACTTGTGGATCCAGGTGTGGGTGCGCCGGGTGGCGAGCATCCGCCGGTGCGGCATGGTGATGGCCTGGAGGGCGATCCGGCCGCCGGGGGCCAGCAGCCGCGCCAGGGTGGCGAAGTAGACGGGCCAGTACTCCGCGCCGACGGCCTCGATCATCTCCACGCTCACCACGGCGTCGTGGGAACCGGTGGCGTGCCGGTAGTCGCAGAGTTCCACCGCCACCCGGTCCGCGCATCCGGCGTCCGCGATGCGCCGCCGGGCGAGGTCGCGCTGCTGGTCGGAGAGGGTGAGGGTGACGACGTCGGCGCCGCGCCGGGCGGCGCGCAGGGCCAGTTCGCCCCAGCCGGTGCCGATCTCCAGCAGCCGGGTGCCCGCGCCGACCCCGGCCAGGTCCAGGAGCCGGTCGATCTTGCGGTGCTGCGCGGCCGCCAGCCCCTCCCGGTCACCGGGCAACCCGTCGAAGACCGCGGAGGAATAGCTCATGGTCTCGTCGAGGAAGGCCGCGAACAGGTCGTTGGACAGGTCGTAGTGGCGGTGGATGTTCTCCCGGGCGCCGGTTGGGGTGTTGCGCTGGGCAGTGGGATGGCGGCGGGCCCAGACGCCGCGCAGCCGCTGGGCGGGCTTCGGCACCAGCTCGGTGACGTGCGAGGCGAGCACCGTCAGCACGCCGACCAGGTCGTCGGCGTCCCACTCCCCGGCCATGTAGGACTCGCCGAACCCGATCAGTCCGTCCCGCCCCAGCCGGCCGAGGAAGGCCCGCGGCGCGTGTATGCGCAGCAGCGGCCCCTCCCGCCCGGTGATCGGCCCGTCCTCCCACCGGACCCGCAGCGGAAGCGCGGCGAGGGCCCGTCGGACGACGAGACCGGCCACGGCGGTGCGGGCCGCCGACGCCGGTGGCGGGCAGAAGACGTCGGGCCACCGGGCGGAGTCCTTCCCGGCGGCCGGGGACGGGCCGGCGGGGCGCGGCACGTGGTCGAGGGGCCGGTGGCGGGGGCCGGTGGCAGGGGTGTTCACGTCATGCCTTCCTGGGATCGGTGGCGCGGGCGGGCGTGGACCGGCAGACCGCGCAGGAACAGGGCGATGCCGTGGCGCCGGATCCCCACGCTGACGGCGGCCGTCGACCACGGGTGCCGGAGGGCGGCCCGCAGCAGTGCCGCGGGGGTGGCCGGGCGGCGGACGCCGCGGACCGTCGCGGTCAGCGGCCGGGTGTCGCCGCGGCGCAGTTGGACGGTCACGTCGAGGCGGTCGCCCGGTTCGGGCAGCCGCATCCGGTAGGAGCCGTCGACGGGGAAGAACGGCGAGACGTGGAACTCCTTGGGCGTCCGCGCCCGTCCCGCCTCGTCGGTGCGCAGGACGTAGCAGTGGCGCTCGCCGTAGGTGTTGTGGACCTCGGCCACCACGCAGACCGGTGTGCCGCCGGCGTCGTGGCACCAGTACAGGGTCAGCGGGTTGAAGACGTGTCCCAGGACGCGGGCGTGGGCGAGCATCACCACCCGCCCGCCGTCCAGGTGGACGTCGTGGGCGGCCAGCAGGCGCTCCAGTCCGGCGCGCAGCGTCCCGGCGGTGCCGGCGAAGTGGTCACGGGCCTCGAAACGGGCCAGTGGGCGCAGCAGCCGCGGCAGCCGCGGCGGGTGGTCGATGTCGATCAGCCACAGGTAGGTGCGGTGCCGCAGGGAGTACGACACGGGGGCGGTGCGGGTGTGGCCGACCGCGCACTCGTACAGCGCCGGCGTGCGGATTTCGGCGGCGGGGGCGCGGCGGCGGCCGTCGGCGGTCACCAGCGCACCCCCAGCGCGGCCGCGGCCGCCACCCCGGACCGGCAGCCGTCCTCGTGGAAGCCCCAACCGTGGTAGGCGCCGGCGTAGGCGGTCACGGCGGTGTTCAGCAGCGGCAGGTCCTGCTGCGCGGCCACCGATGCGCGGGTGTAGACGGGGTGTTCGTACACCATGCGTGCCAGGACGCGGTCCGCGTCGATGCGGTCGGTGGCGTTGAGGGTGACCAGGAAGTCCCGGCGTGCGGCGAGCCGTTGCAGCCGGTTCATGTCGTAGCTGACCTGGACGGTGTCCACCGATGCGCGGCAGGACGGCAGCAGGTAGTTCCACGAGGCGCGCGCTCCGCGGGCCCGGGGCAGCACCCCGGGATCGCTGTGCAACACGGTGACGTTGCGCGCGTAGGCGAACGCCCCCAGCACCCGGCGCTCGTCCTCGGTCGGCTCGGCCAGCAGCCGCAGCGCCTGGTCGGGGTGGACGGCGATCACCACCGCGTCGACGGCCCGTTCGGTGCCGTCCTCCGCCACCACCCGCGCGCCCCGCCCCGACCGGTGCACCGCCCGGACCGGTGTGCCGGTGTGCACGCGGTGGAGCTGTTTGGCGATCCGGTCGACGTACTGCGCGGAGCCGCCGCCGACCGTCTTCCACTGCGGCGAGCCGCCGACCGACAGCATCCCGTGGTGGTCGAGGAACCGGAAGAGGTACCCGGCCGGGTACTGCATGGCCGTCTCCGGCGGGCACGACCACACGGCGGAGACCAGCGGGATGACGAAGTGCGCGACGAAGTACCGCGAGAAGCCGCCCTCGGCCAGGAACGCGCCCAGGGTCCGCGGGTCGTCACCGCGGTCGCCGGCCAACGTGGCGCGCGCCGCCCGGTGGAAGGCCCGCACTTCGCTCAGCATCCGCAGGTAGCGGCCGCGCAGGACGTTGCCCGGGCGGGCGAACAGCCCGACCGGGCCGCGCGCCCCGGCGTACTCCAGCCCGCATCCCTCGCACCGCACCGACATGCTCATCTCCGCGTCCTGGGTGGTCACCCCCAGTTCGGCGAACAGGCGCAGCAGCAGCGGATAGGTGCGTGCGTTGTGCACGATGAAGCCGGTGTCGACGCGGACCGGCCGACCGTCGACGTCGGCCGTGTCGTGGGTGTGCGCGTGACCGCCGAGGCGGTCGTCCGCCTCGTACAGCGTCACCTCGCAGCCACCCCGTTGCAGCACGTGGGCGGCGGTCAGACCCGCCACGCCACTGCCCACCACAGCGATTTCCCGGTGATGCACCCGTGCCCCTTCCTCGTCGGCCGTCGCGGACGCGAAGCCGTCCTCACCAGGCATTCGGAGCAGTCGGATCCACGGATTGGCGCGCGGGTCGCGGAAGTCGGAAATCCGGTCCGGGCGGTGGCGGGCCGGCCGGCGTGGTGGGGCCGCTCGCGGCGGAGCGGCCCCACCGGGGCAGGGCATCGGGCCGGCGCGTGCCCTAGACGCCGAGCAGGCCCAGCGGGGCGCTCGTCGGGCGGGCGGAGCCGCCTGGCGGTTCGGTGGTCACCCCGACGCCGTCCGCGCCGCCCACGCCACCAGTCAGCAGCAGCGCACCCGAGGCGCGGCCGGTCTGGACGAGTCCGGCGGGCACCATCGAGCCGCCGCGGCTGTACCAGAGCTGGTAGACCTTGCCGCCGGGCAGCTCGGGCAGTTGGTGGTAGACGAACGCGGCGCGGCCGATCGTCTTGGAGGCGACCACGGTGGCGCTGCCGCCGCCCTTGAGCGCGGCGGTGTGGAAGGTCGCGTCCGGGGCCGCCATCAGCGCGTTGAGGACACTGGCCTGGGCCTCGGCGCGGGCGGTGCGCGCCCGCTCCTGATCGGCCTGGTGCCGGGCGTCGACGGCCAGCCCCCCGGCGACCGCGGCGAGGACCAGGCACGCGGCCGCGACGAGGTGGGGCAGCCGCCGCCGCAGCCGGCGGGCCAACGGGATCACCGGGGTCGCCGGCTGTATCGGGGGCAGTTGCCGGACCTCGGGCAGCGCCGTCATCACCCGCTCCCGCAGCCCGGCCGGCGGCACCTCGGCGACCGCCAGCGCGAGCCGGGCCGCGGTCTCCTTGAGCTCCCTGACCTCCTGTGCGCACGCCGGGCACTGGGCCAGGTGCCGGGCGAACTCGCCGGCCTCGTGCCCGGAGAGCGCCCCGAGCGCGTAGGCGCCGGTCAGCGTGTGCAGGTCGACGGCGCTCATGCGGTCACCCCCAGGCAGTCGCGGAGTCGGATGAGGCCGTCGCGGAGCCTGGTCTTGACCGTGCCGAGGGCGGCGCCGAGCATGTCGGCGGTCTCCCGGTAGGTGTAGCCCCGGTAGTAGGCGAGGGTCACCGATTCCCGCTGGAGGTCGGTGAGTTGTTCCAGGCAGCGGCGGACCTGCTCGCGTTCCAGGCGCCGCTCGACCTGTTCGCTGACCTCGTCGAAGGGGGCGGTGTACTCCCCGAGGCCGGCGCGGTGCTCGCGGTCGGCGGCCGCCTGCGCGGAGCGGACGCGGTCCACCGCGCGCCGGTGGGCGAGCGTCATGATCCAGGCCAGTGCGCTGCCCCGTCCGGCATCGAAGCGGGCGGCCGAACGCCACACGTCGATGAGGACCTCCTGGGCGACCTCCTCGGACTGGGCCGGGTCCCGCACCACCCGCCGCACCAGGCCCACGACGGCGCCGGCCACCGCGGTGTAGAGGTTCTCGAACGCCTGCTGATCGCCGCGGGCGACCCGGTCGAGCAGGGATTCCAGGGCGCCGGGCTGGGGCGCCGGGGACGGTTCGCCGCGGGCTGCGACGTGCATGAACACCTCCGGGGAGAGACGGGGTCACCCTTGGTTCGGCGCCGGGCGCAGCGTGGATTGGTCGGGAACGGACGGGGGTGCGGCCGACGCTAGCGGCGAACCGCGGAGGCGTCGCGCAGGCCCGACCGGCGGGCCGCCGCACGGGGCCTTCCCGGCGCGCGGGACGGCCACGCGCGCGGGCCGCGTGGCCGACGCGCTCGCACCCGCTCCGCGCGCCACGTGCGACGGGGAGTGCTCCATTGGCCTCCCGGTGGCAGTCCAAGAAGATCCAAAACTGTGCCATTGGCCCAGTTATTTAGTTGACTGTTGAGCAATCGGCCGTGTCGATGCTGAGATGTACGAGTCGATGGCGCTGCGGGATCCCCGCGGCGCCTTTCTCATGTCGTGGTGCACCTGTGCACGGAAGGGGCGGGGCAACTTGCTGAAGAAGGCGTTCGTGGCGCCGGATCCGGGGCGGATCCGGCTGCGGTTCGCGGTCCGGGGCGTGATCGGGATCGGCTGCGCCGTGGCGTTGTGCGGAGCGGCCGGACACTCGCTGGTCGCGGCGATCACCGGCGGCCTGGCCGCGCTGCTCGCCTTGTTCACGGTGACCGATCCGACGGTGCGCGGCCAGGCCGCGACGACCGCGCTGCTGCCGCTCGTCGGGCTCCCGGTGCTCGGCCTCGCGGCCCTGCTGCACGACGTGCCCGTCGCACGCGACCTGGCGTTCCTCGCCGTCGTGGGGGCCGGGGTGTACGCGCGGCGGTGGGGGCCGCGCGGGCACGCACTGGGCGTCTTCGCCTTCATGATCTTCTTTGCCGCGCAGTTCCTGCACACCGTCCCCGGCCAGCTCCCCGAGCTGTACGCGGCGGTGCTGCTCGGCCTCGCGGCGTCGTCGGCGGTGCGGTTCGCCGCCTGGTGCTACGAACGGCGGTTGCCGGCCCCCGTCGCGCCGCCCGTGCCGGCCGGCGGGACGGGGTTCGCACGGATCACCACGCGGCAAGCGGTGCAGGCGACCGTGGGCGCCGCCCTCGCGCTCGGCGCCGGGCAACTCCTGTCCGACCAGCGCTGGTACTGGGCCGTGGGCGCCGCCTGGTGGGTGTTCGTGAACACCACCTCACGGGGCGAGACGATCGTCCGCGGGTTCCGGCGGTTCCTGGGCACGGTGCTCGGGGTCGCCCTCGGCTTCGCCGTCGCCGTCCCGCTGCACGACGAACCGGTCGCGGCCGCGGCGGTCCTCGCCCTCAGCGTCTTCGGGATCTTCTACGCCGCCGCCGTCTCCTACACCTGGATGATGCTCGCCGTCACGGTGCTGGCGAGCATGCTCTACGGGCTGCTCGGCGTGCTCGACCCGGCGCTGCTGGCGCTGCGGGTGGGCGAGACGGCCGTCGGCGCGCTGGGCGCCCTGCTCGCGGTGCTCCTCGTGCTGCCGGTGACCACGCACGCCGTCACCGACGACCGGGTCGAGCAGGCCGTGCGGTGCGTGCACGCGTGCACGGCCGCGGCCGCCGCCCGGCTGGCCGGCGACGCGGCGGCCGACCCGGCCCCGCGGGTCGCCGAACTGGAGGCGATCCTCGCCCGCGTGCGGCTGTCCCTCGTCCCGCTGCTGCATCCGCTCAGCCCTTCGCGGGCGCGCAAGCGACGGGCCCGGCAGATCGTCGCACTGCTCGACGCCTGCGCGCGCGAGGTGCGCGGGCTCGCCTCGATCGCCGCCGACCCGGTGGCCTCGCACGACGCCCGGCTCGTCGCGGCGTGCTGGCGGGTGGAAGCCGCCGTCGAGGCCCTCACCGACGCCCCGATCGACGCGCGCCGTCGGCAGGCCGGAGCCGAGACCGTCGCGCACGCCACCGACGGCGAACCCGTCCTGGCCCACCTGCACGCCCTGGAACAGGCGCTCCTCGCCCTCGCCGGGCCCCTCGGCAGGTCCGGCCGCGTGACGGCGGGGGCCTGACCTCCCACGGCCCCGCGACGCGGACGGCGACACCCGCCCGCGTCGCGCCGGCCGGCCGGCCACGGTCCACTCCCGGCCACTCCCGGCCACTCCCGGCGCCGCACCCACCCGTGCTGTTAGCGTCGCCCGGACAGCGCGAGGCCGTCCCAGAAAGAGCCGCGGCGGGCACGCCGCCCCTCAAGGACGGCCCGACGGGCAGGCGGACGAAGGGCGGCGACCCATGGCGACGACGCAACCAGGGACCGGGCGGACCACCGGCGGACCCGCCGACGGCGCGGGCCTCCGCGCCTACCTCGGCTCCTTCACCGCCGCCGGCGGCCACGGCATCACCACCGCGGCCGTCGACCCGGAGACCGGCGCGCTGACGCCGCTGCGCTCCACCGACGCCGTCCCCAACCCCTCCTACCTGGTGCCCGACCGGGCCGGCCGTCGCCTCTACGCCGTCAGCGAGACCCCGCACGGCGCCGTCGCCGCCTTCCGCCTCACGCCCGAAGGGCCGGACCTGCTCGCCCCGGCCGTCCCCGTGGGCGGCGCCGACCCCACCCACCTCACCCTGGCCGCCGGCCACTTGGTCACCGCCAACTACAGCTCCGGCGACGTCAGCACCCTGCCCGTACGGGACGACGGCACCCTCGACGGCCCGGCGCGGATCCTCGCCCACCAGGGCAACGGCCCCCGGACCGACCGCCAGGAGGGACCGCACGCCCACGCCGTGCTGCCCGACCCCAGCGGTCGCTGGCTGCTCGGCGTCGACCTGGGCACCGACTCGGTCCGCACCTACGCCCTCGCCCCCGCGAGCGGCACGCTCACCGTGCACGACGAGGCGCCCCTGCGCCCCGGCAGCGGCCCCCGCCACCTCGCCTTCCACCCGGCCGGCCACCTCGCCTGCGTCATCAACGAACTCGACCCGACCCTGACGCTCTGCCGCTGGGACGCCGACCGGGGCACGCTGACGCCGCTGGGGGAGACCTCCCTGCTGCCGGTCGGCGCCGAGGGCACCGACCCGACGTTCCCCTCCGCTCTCGTCATCTCCCCGGACGGCCGGTTCGCCTGGGCCGCCAACCGCGGCCACGACAGCATCGCGGTGCTCTCCCTCGACGCCCGGGCCGGGACCGCCACCCTGCACGCCACCGTGCCGTGCGGCGGCCACTGGCCGCGCGACCTCGCGCTCCACCCCGACGGGCGCCACCTCTACGCCGCCAACGAACGCTCCGGCGACGTCACCTGGTTCACCGTCGACCCCGAGACCGGCCTCCCCGTGCGCGGCGGCTCCGTCGAGGCACCGGCCGTCTCCTGCGTGGTCTTCGCCTGACGGGACCCTGCCGGGCGCACCCCGGACGGCCGGTCGGCGCGGCCGTCACCCCTCGGGGAAGCGCCCGCCGAAGTACACCTGGGTCTCGGTGAGCCGCCCGTCCCGCACCGTCATCACCTCGACGTTGCGGTGCCGTTCGCCGCTCAGGAGCTCGTACGCGTAGCGGACGAAGACCTGGCCGTCGCCGAACGGGACGGCGTCCAGGACCACCTGGGAGCGGACCCGGTCCGCGGTGGGGAAGCAGACCTCCAGGAACGCGGCCCGGTCGATGTGGTCGTCCTGCGGACTGGTGAAGACGAACTCCTCGGCGAGCAGCCGCTCCATGGCCGGCCGGTCCTGGGCCAGGTACGCGGCGAAGCAGGCGCGGGCGACGTCCTCGGGTGCGGTGGTGTCCGGCATGGTGTCCTCCTCGTGGTGCCGACGGGCGGGCCATGACGGTAGACGGGGCGGCGCGGCCCGTTTCATCGGCCGCGCGGGAACGGGGACCGCCGGGCGGAGCACACAGGGGCGCACGACGGCCGCTGAGCGCCCCTACGCCGCCCGCGGCCGGCCTGCCGCCGCTCCCGGCCCACGCCGCCCGCCCGGCCCGCCCAGCGGGCGTCTGCGCCGCTCAGCGGGGGTGCGGGTGGCGGACCGGGGCCGGAGCGCGCGACGGGCCGCCCCGCGCGTGCGGCGCGGGACGGCCCTCGGTGAACGGGTGCGGGGCTCCGGTCGTCCTGCCGGTGCCGCGCGACGGTGACGCGGCCTTACCGGACGGCCGCCCCCAGCCCCTGGCCCGGCAGGGTGATCCCCATCTTGGCCGCGTAGTTCGACAGCACCAGCCGGCCCACCGCGCCGTACGCGCCCAGCGCCTCGGCGGACGCGCAGCCCGCCTCCGCCGCGGCCGCCCCCAGCAGGCCGTCGGCGAGTTCCGGGCCGATCAGGTACGGGGCCAGCGCCAACTGCTGCGAACCGGAGGTGCGCAGCTGCTCGGCGGTGCGGGCGATGGCGCCCTCCTCGTCCAGGCCGGCGGCCAGCACCGGCACCGCCAGCCGGGCGGAGAGCAGCATGCCGGTGATGCCGGCGGCCTGCACCGCCTCCTCGCCGCCGACGGTGGCCAGGATGATGCCGTCCGCGGCGGTCGCGACGGTGAACAGCCGCGCCCGGTCGGCCCGGGCCAGACCGGCCTCGGACAGCCGGACGTGCAGCGCCTCGGCGAGCAGCGGGTGCGGGCCGAGGACGTCGGTCAGTTCGGCCCCGGAGCCGCTGTTCATGATGGCCTGACGTATCCGGCGCAGCAGGGCGCTGTCCGGCCCGGCCAGCAGCGGGACGACGACCGCGCCGGGACCGGGATCGGGCTGGCCGGCCTCGACCGCCCGCGCCTTCTGCTCGGCGGCGGCCTGCGTCAGCACTGCCTCCAGCGACGGGAACGCGTCGTCCCCGCCGTCGACGTAGCCGATCCGGGCGTCGAGGCCGGGCAGTTCGGACCGGGCGATGCTGGAGACCTCCTCCGCCAGGCTGCGCGAGGCGGAGGAGGGTGCGCCGGGCACGGCCAGCACCAGGGCGGGTGCGCCCTCGGGTGCGGCGAGCGGTTCCGGCTTGCGGTGGCGGCCGGGCTGACGGCGCGGCATGCGGACGGGCAGGCCGGGGGCTGCGGCGTCGATACGGGGCGAGCCAGGTGCGGGCCCAGTGGGGGAACTCATGGCGCCGCATGCTAACGCCTCGTCGTGCCCGGCTGCCGAGGGAGGGTTCCGCCACGAGGTATCCGTCCCGATTTATCCCGCGCGTCGGGGTGGCGAGTCCGCCACATGCCCTGTGATCTGCAACAACTTCCCGTCGACCGGGAGCGCCAGCCGGTCCTCGGCCAGCGCCGCGGCGATCGCCAGCGCACCGTCGAGCGGGCTCCCGAGGGCCTCGGCGGGCCGGGCGTCGGGGAGCCGGGCGGCGAGCGCCGCGCGCAACGGGTCCCGCAGCGGGGCGCCGAGCGCCAGCAGGCCCCCGGTGAGCGCGACCGCCGCGTCCGGGACCGGCGGGCAGACCGCGGCCGCGGCGTCCGCGATGTGGCGCGCGGCGTCGGTCAGGATGCCGGCGGCGACCGCGTCCCGCGCCGCGCACCGGGCGACCTCGGGGGCGAACGAGGCCAGTACGGCGGGCCGGTCGGGCCGCGGATAGAGCGCGGCGGGCAGCCCGGCGACCGGTCCGAACACGGCCTCCGCCCGGGCCAGCAGCGCGCGTGAGCCGCCGGGACGGCCGTCGTGGGCGCGCAGCGCCGCCTCCAGCCCGGCCCGCCCGATCCAGGCGCCGCTGCCGCAGTCGCCCAGCAGGTGCCCCCAGCCGTCGGCCCGGCGCCAGCCGCCCGACGGCGTCAGGTCGGTGCCCAGGGCGACCAGGCCGGTGCCGGCGGCGACCACGACGCCCGGCCGTTGGCCGAGCGTCCCGGCGTAGGCGGTCACCGCGTCCGCGGCGAGGGCGAGGCGCCGCACCCCGAAGGCGGCGGACAGCGCCCCGGGCAGCCGGGCGCGCAGGGCGTCGCCGAGGGTGCCCATGCCGGCGGCGCCGACGCACCCCGCGGCGAACCCGGCCGCCCCCACCTGTCGCGCCAACTCCGTTGCGGCCGACAGGAGTTGTTCGAGCATGTGGTCCGCGTCGATGCCGGCCGGGCCGGTGCGGACCGGTTCGTGCGAGGTGAACGTGGCGGCCGGCCGGGGCCGTCCACCGTCCGGCGCGATCCGGGCCACCGCGATCCGCAGGCCGGACCCGCCCGAGTCCACGCCCAGCACGTGGTCGCCGTCGCCCGCGCCGTCGCTGTCGCCGTCGCCGTCGCCGTCGGGCTCAGCCAAGGCCGCGGGCGTCCTGCTTGAGGGCGGTGTCGACGGTCAGCGCGGTGGCCACGACCAGGCTCAGCAGCGGGTCGGGCAGCTGCCGGTGGATCTGCAGCACGTAGTTGTCCGCGGTGGTGAACATCGTCTTCGCCAGGCCCTCCCAGGTCTTGGTGATCCGGGCGATCTCGGTCTCGGTGTGGTCGACGATGGCGAAGTTCCAGGCGCGCCAGTTCTCCGCCTTGATGGCGCCGACCTGCTGGCCGTTGACCTGCATCGCGAAGTTGATCTTCCCGATGGCGTTCTGCTGGACGATCTCGCCGACCGGCTGGCCGTCCGGACGCGCCACCAGGACCTTGGACTTGATCAGCTTCGCGGGCCGGGTCAGCACCAGCTGGGGCTGGCCGTAGGCGTCCCGGATCTCCAGCTTGTGGGTCATGTACTGGTCCAGGCTGGAGACCACCCGGAGCACCTTCCTCGCGGTGCTCTGGCCGATCTCGACGACCGAACCGAGGGCGTTGCCGTGCTGGTCGTAGACCGCGTACTCGTTGCTCACCTCGATGAGCTTGGCCTTCTGGTTGACCACCAGCACGGGCTCGGTGAAGAGCGAGCCGCCGCCCGGCCCGGTGGGGGCCACGCCGGCCTGCTGCTGCGCCTGGTGCCGGATGCCGGCCTGCTGCTGCGCCTGGTGGTGCGCCTCGGCGGAGTGCGCGCCCGGCTGACCGGCCTGCCCCGGCATCTGCTGCGGGTACCCGCCCTGCTGACCGTACGGGGCGCCGCCGGGCTGCTGGCCGTACGCGGCCTGGGCCGGCTGCTGCTGCGGTGCGTACTGCTGGGGCGCCTGCTGCTGGGCGGGCAGCGGCTGGCCGGGGTGACCGGCCTGTGCCGCGGGCTGGGCCTGCTGACCGGGGTGTGTGTGACCGGTCCACTGGGCGCCGTCCCACCAGCGGAGCAGGTGGGGGGTGCCCTGCGGGTCGGCGTACCAACCCGCAGGGATGTTCGCATTCGTCATGCGGGGAACACTATCCCCCGCCCCCAAGGCCCGCTCCGGCTCAGGGCAGGCGCCAGTCCACCGGCTGGGCGCCCTGCCCGACGAGGAGCTCGTTGACCCGGCTGAACGGCCGTGAGCCGAAGAACCCGCGGTCGGCGGACATCGGGGAGGGGTGGGCGGACTCGACCGCCGGGAGGCTGCCCAGCAGCGGTCGCAGATTGCGCGCGTCGCGTCCCCAGAGCACCGCCACCAGCGGGCCGCCGCGCGCCACCAGGGCCCGGATGGCCTGCTCGGTGACCTGCTCCCAGCCCTTGCCGCGGTGCGCGGCGGGCTTGCGCGGGGCGGTGGTCAGCGCTCTGTTCAGCAGCAGTACGCCCTGCTGGGTCCACGGGGTGAGGTCGCCGTTGGCGGGGCGGGGCAGCCCGAGGTCGGAGTGCATCTCGCGGAAGATGTTCTCCAGGCTCCCGGGCAGCGGGCGGACGTCCGGCGCCACGGAGAAGCTCAGCCCGACGGCATGGCCCGGGGTGGGGTAGGGGTCCTGCCCGACGATGAGCACCCGCACCTCATCGAAGGGTTGCTGGAAGGCGCGCAGCACATTGCTGCCGGCGGGGAGGTAGGTCCGGCCGGCGGCGATCTCCGCCCGCAGGAAGTCGCCCATCGCGGCGATCTGTCCGGCGACCGGCTCAAGTGCCTTGGCCCAGCCTGGTTCGACGATGTCTTGGAGAGGTCGTGCAGCCACGGGGTCACCCTACTGGCCGAGGCCCGCCCCCCTTCAACTTCCGGCCGACCGCCGCTCAGCCCACCGCCGCCGCCCGCACGCACAGCACGTCGGGTAGGTGGGCGGCGAGTTGCCGCCAGCTGTCGCCGTCGTCGGCGCTGGCGTAGAGCTCGCCGTTGCGGTTGCCGAAGTACACCCCCGCGGGGTCGGCGTCGTCGACGCAGAGGGCGTCCCGCAGCACCGTGCCGTAGTGGTCCTCGGCCGGCAGCCCGGCCTCCAGCGGCTCCCAGCTCGCGCCGGCGTCGCAGGTGCGGAAGACCCGGCAGCGGTGTCCGGCCGGGACCCGGTCGATGTCCGCGGTGATCGGGAAGAGGTAGGCGACGCCGGACCGGTGGGGGTGCGCGGCCACCGTGAAGCCGAAGTCCGAGGGCAGTCCGGAGCCGATGTCCGTCCAGCTCGCCCCGGCGTCGTCGCTGCGGTAGACGCCCCAGTGGTTCTGGAGGTAGAGCCGGTCGTGCTCGACCGGATCCGGCGCGATCTTGTGGACGCACTGCCCGAACTCGGGGTGCTGGTCGGGCAGGAAGACGGCCTTGACGCCCTTGTTGGACGGCGCCCAGCTGGCGCCGCCGTCGTGGCTGCGGAACACCCCGGCCGCGGAGACCGCGACGGTCACCGCGGCGGCGTCCCGCGGGTCGGTGACCACGGTGTGCACGGCCAGCCCGCCGCCGCCCGGCACCCACTTCGTGCGGCTGGGGTGCTCCCACAACGCCCGGACCAGCTCGAAGGTCTCGCCGCGGTCCGCGGACCGGAAGAGGCCGCCGGGCTCGGTGCCGGCGTACACCACCTCGGGCGCGGCGGGGCCCGCGGGGTGCAGCTGCCACACCCGCTCCAGCGAAGTGCCGGTGTGCTTCGGGTACGTGACGGCCGGTCGGGCCGGCTCGCGCCAGCTCTCGCCCAGGTCGTCGGAGTGGAAGACCGACGGGCCCCAGTGCGCGCTGTCGGCTCCGGCCAGCACCCGTGGCCGCGGACCACGGGTGTCGATCGCGAGGGAGTACACCGCCTGCGCGGGGAAGTGCGGGCCGCCCAACTGCCAGCCGCCGCGCCGCCGGCGGCCGAGGAACAAGCCTTTGCGGGTGCCCACCGCGAGGAGCACGTCTGTCATGCCGGAACACCTCCAAGACGCCGTTGTCTCAGCTGGTCGTCAGTGTGCACCCGGCCACTGACAACGGCGCGCCGGTCGGTGTCCGCGCAGGTCAGACGGCCCGGTGGTACTGCTGCGGGAGGTGCGTGGCGGCGCCGAGTTCGCGCGCCGCGTGCTGGGCGAAGCTCGGCGAGCGCAGCAGTTCCCGGCCGAGCAGCACCGCGTCGGCCTGGCCGTCCGCGACGATCTTCTCGGCCTGCCGGGCCTCGGTGATCAGGCCGACGGCGCCCACCGCGAGGCCGGCCTCCTTCTTGACCCGCTCGGCGAACGGCACCTGGTAGCCCGGTGCGACCGCGATCTTCGCGTCCGGGGCGTTGCCGCCGGTGGAGGTGTCCAACAGGTCGACGCCGTGCTCCCGCAGGTCGCCGGCGAACCGCACGGTCTCGTCGGCGGTCCAGCCCTCGCGGTCGTCGCTGGCGTCCTCGCTGAGCCAGTCCGTCGCCGAGATCCGGAAGAACACCGGCAGCTCGTCGGGCCAGACCGCGCGCACCGCGTCGACGACCTCCAGGGCCAGCCGCGTCCGGTTCTCGTACGAGCCGCCGTAGGCGTCGGTGCGCCGGTTGCTGTACGGGGAGAGGAACTGGTTGATCAGGTAGCCGTGCGCGCCGTGGATCTCGGCCACCTGGAAGCCGGCGGCCAGCGCCCGGCGAGCGGTCTCGGCGAACTTTTCGACCAGCTCGGCGATCTGCTCGCCGGTCAGCTCGGCGGGCGTGGTGTACCGCTCGTCGAACGCCACCGGGCTCGGGCCGACCGGCCGCCAGCCGTACTGCTCCTCGGGGCGCAGGGCGCGGCCGCGGTCCACCCAGGTGCGTTCGGTGGACGCCTTGCGGCCGGCGTGCGCGATCTGGATGCCGGGAACGCTGTTCTGGGCCTTGATCGCGTCGGTGATCCGACGGAACGCCGCCGTCTGGGTGTCGTTCCACAGCCCGAGGTCGTAGGGGCTGATCCGGCCTTCGGGGCTGACCGCGGTCGCCTCGGTCAGGATCAGGCCGGTGCCGCCGGCCGCCCGCGCCGCCAGGTGCTGGAAGTGCCAGTCGCCGGGCGCGCCCTCGGCCGGACCTTCGGGAGCCGCCGAGTATTGGCACATGGGCGCCATCCAGAGGCGGTTCGGGACGGTCAGCGACCGAAGGGTGAGGGGCTCGAAGAGTGCGCTCACGGCAGGCTCCTGTACCTGGACGGGGCGGGGCCGATCGACCCCACGTTCATACGATAGGCATCGTAGTACGGCAGGTGTCAAACTACGAAGGGTCTCGTACAATGGGGGCTTCGGAGGCTGCGGCGACCCCCTTCGGGCGCCTCACGTGCGAGCGCGCCGCCGGCCCAACAGAACCGCAGGTCAGGAGCCACCATGTCGACCGATACGCCAGCCGCCGGGCCCGTCTCGGGCGCCCGGTCGCTCCCGCATCCGGCCCGCGAGGAGATCCGGCTCGCCCAGGTCCTGCACGCCCTCGCCGACCCGATGCGCCTGCGGATCGTCTGCGCACTGGCCGCCGCCGAGGGCGAGTTGAACTGCGCGGACATCGAGCTCCCGGTCAGCAAGTCGACCTGCACGCACCACTTCCGGGTGCTGCGCGAGCACGGCGTGATCCAGCAGTTCTACCGCGGCACCGCCAAGATGAACGGCCTGCGCCGGGGCGACCTCGAAGCGCTGTTCCCGGGCCTGATCGACGGCGTGCTGCGGGCCGCCGGCCTCCAGGAGCGCCGCCTCGGCGAGCTCTGAACGGGCCGGCGCCCGACGCGCCGTCCCCGAGGCGCGCGTGCCTGCCCGCCCGGACCTGCCCGGGCGGTGAACTCCCGCCCGGCGGGAGGGAGTTCACCCGGGGCGACTCAACGCCCCACCATCACCGACCGCGCGGCACGCAACAGCTCCGTCCAGTCCGCCAGCTTGACCGTGCCGCGCCCCAGGCCGCGCCCCCACTGCGCTTCCGCCGCCTCGATGGCCAGCCACCCCCGCCAGGGCACCGGCCGCGCCCCGGCCCGCTCCAGTGCCGCCACCGGGTCCACCGCGACCGTCCGCCGGGCCAGTCGCGCCGCGTCCGCCAGCAGGGAGGTCGCGGTCTCCTTCGCGCACGGGCGGTTGGTGCCGATCACCCCCGTCGGGCCGCGCTTGATCCACCCCGCCACGTAGACCCCCGGGTACGGCTCCCCGTCCCGCAGCACCCGCCCGGCCGCGTGCGGCACGGTGCCCGTCGTCTCGTCGAACGGCAGACCCGGCTGCGGCGAGCCCCGGTAGCCGACCGAGCGCAGCACCAACTGCCCCTCGATCTCCTCGTACTCGCCCGTTCCCGTGACCCCGCCGCGCCCGTCGGGCACGGTCCGCTCGAACCGCACCGCGCGCACCCCGGCGGCCGGATCCCCGAGGAGCTCCACGGGCCGCAGGAAGAACCGCAGGTGGATCCGGCGGGCCCGGCCCATCCCCGCCGCCCGCTCCACCGGCCGCTCGGCCCAGTCGCGCAGCACCTCGACGTTCCGCCGCACCGGGGCCGGCAGCCCGGCCGGATCGCGAAACGCCGGGTCCAGCGCCAACTCCTCGGGGTGGACGAGTACCTGCGTGCCGGGCAGCGCCCCCAGCTCCCGCAGCTCCTTGGTGGTGAACTTGGCCTGCGAGGGGCCGCGCCGCCCCACCATCCACACGTCCTCGACCCGGCTGTCGGCGAGCGCCCCGAGCGCGCCCTGAGGCATGTCGGTGGCGGCGAGTTCGGCGGGGCCTCGGGACAGCATCCGGGCCACGTCCACCGCCACGTTGCCCACCCCGATGACCACCGCCGAACGGGCGGTCAGCGCGAAGCCGTCGGCCGCCGCGTCCGGGTGCGCGCTGTACCAGGCGACGAAGTCCGTCGCCGGGTGGCTGCCCGGCAGCTCCTCGCCGGGGACGTTCAGGTGCCGGTCGGTGGCGGCCCCCACGCAGAACACCACGGCGTGGAACAGCTCCCGCAACTCCCGCAGCCCCACCCCGGCGTCGCCCACCGCGACGTTCCCCAGGAAGTGCACCCGGGGGTGCTCCAGCACCGTCCGCAGGTTGTTCTGCAGCGACTTGATCTTCTCGTGATCGGGTGCCACGCCGTAGCGCACCAGGCCGTACGGACAGGGCAGCCGGTCCAGGACGTAGACCTCGATGTCCGGGACGGCTTCCTGCTCGACCAGCGTTTGGGCGGTGTAGACACCGCTCGGTCCGGAACCGATCACTGCGACACGAAGCACGGGTGGCCCCTTCCGCGGAGTACCCCCAGCATCGCACCGGCGGGCGTGCGGCGGGAGAGCTGCGCTATCGGGGTTGCTCCCGGTCCGCTGAGCGTGCCGCGCCCCGTGGCCGGGTGAGCGGGGGGCTAGGTTTTGTTTGTGTCGGAAAGTGAGTTTTATACCGATAACCACCGATATAAAGCGCAGGGCGGGGCATTGGAGTGGCCCGATTGGGAGCTTCAGGCGCATGGCTCGGCCGCGTCCGAACTGGGCCCCTGGTTCAGCGCCCGGCTGACCTTCCCCCACGGGGCCCGCGTCGACGTCCTGGTGACGGCCACCGGCGACCGCCTCACCGTCGAGGACGTCCGCGCCGACCCGCCCCTGACACTGGACGCCCTCGCCTCCCTCGCGCACTGGATCGAGGGCCCCCTCGACGACGCGTGCCGCGCGGCCACCGGACGCCCGCCCAAGGACCGCCCCGGCGCCGTCGCACCGTCGGGCCCGGCACCCGGACCGCCCCCCCGCGCCTCCGTGGGGGAAGCCGGCCCGGCCCGGCCCCGGGAGGCCCGCGCGGAAACCGCCCCACCGAAGGGCGCGGTCGTGCGCGGCGCAGGCCGCCTCTGCGGTACGGACGCCGCACCCGCGGTCGGGAGCCCGGCGGCCGGGACCGCCGAGGCGCCGGCGACCACCCCGACCGACGGCACCTCCGACGCCGTCGCGCCCCCGGCGCCGGACGCCGCAGCGGCGCCGGAACCCGGCCCGCCCGCCACCGAGGACGGCCCCGCCGCCCAGGAACCGGCGGCGACCCCGCCGCCCGCCGCCCGTTCGGCCGTTCTCGTGCGCTCGCGCGCCGGCGAACGCCGCAAGATCGCCGCGGCCGCCTACCGCGAGGCCCAGCAGGAGGGGCGGGACCCCGTCCTGGCCGTCATGAACGCCACCGGCCGCAACCGGCGCCGGGCCCTCCGCCTGATCGCCGGCGCCCGCGACGCCGGCCTGCTGACGCCGCGGCACAACAAGCGCTAGCGGGGCCGGTCGCGGCCGGTCCGGCGGCGGACGGCCGGGCGTGGCGTGCCGGCCCACGGGCGGGGCGCGACGGGCGGAGGTGCGACGGCGGGGCGGTGCCCGGTTCGCCGTCGCCGCGCCTCATCCGGCCGGACGCCCCTGCGTCACCGCGTTCTCGGACGGCGGCTCGCCCGGTGGCACGCCCATCTCCCAGGCCAGCCCGTACCGCTGGAACAACTCGGTGCGCAGCCGTACCCGGGGCATCTGCGCCCCCGGGAGCAGCATGGGCACCACCGACCCCATGAGCAGGGCCCGCAGCAGCGGGTAGTCGGTGTCCGGGTCCGCCGACCCGTAGGCCACCACCGTCTCGCGCAGCAACTCGGCGAGCCGCTGCTGCTCCGGGCATTGGATGAACCCCGGGGACGTGAGGATGCCGGCCATGTGCGTCCGCATCAGCAGCGGCTCGTCGTGCGCCAGCCCCAGGATCGCGTCGATGGCCCGGGCCATCAGCTCCCGCCCGGCGTCCGGTCCGGTCGGCCGCGGCTGCCGCTCCAGCGCGGCCTGGAGGGTGCGGTGCATCAGCCGGTGCACCGCCGACTGCAGCAGTTGGTGCTTGCTCGGGAAGTAGTACGAGATCAGACCGCGCGCCGCCCCCGCGCGCCGGGCGATGTCGCCGAGCGTCGTGGCCTCGTATCCGTGCTCGCCCACCAGCTCGACCGTCGCCTGTAGCAGTCGCTCGCGGGAACGCCGCCGCAATTCTTCATTGACCGATGCGCTGCGGGGGGACATCCTGTAACTCCTGCGTTGACTGGCTGAGAGCCAATATACTCAGCACAGGATCGGATGCCCGCCCGCCAGGGCGGCAAATCCGGTCAGGCTGCCTGATTCGGGCGACGCGGGGGATCGCCCGAATCGGGTGGACGCGGGGCCGGGGTCGACCTCGTGGCCGGCGTCTTCGCAGGCCGAGGGGCCGGCCCCGGTGCGCGTCGGACGGCGGCTTCTCCACGGAGCCCCGCCTCGTGGGGCGGACCGGTGCTGACGAAGGGTTGCCGGTGCGCGCCCGCGTCGTACGTTCCCGGGTCCCGGTCGGTGGTTCCGGCAATTGTCGGAGAGCGACGGCCCGCATCCGTGGTTCCGTCGGGAGTGCGTTCCCGGGCGCTGTTCGAGAGGGTCCCGGACGCCGCGGGCGTCCCTGCGTGGTGCGCCCTGTCTTCCACGTCCTCCCGGCGCACGCGTGCGCGCGAAAAGCGCGCAAGTCCTCCCCGGCGTCGATGAGGGCGGAGCGTGCCGAGGTCGCTGCGGGACGGACAATCCCGTGCCCGTGGAGTTCTGCGGAAATTACCAGTCGGACGGCTGGTATTGGCGCGGATCGACGGGCTTCCGTAATGGCTGACGGTGATGCCCCTTCTCGGGCGGGTACTTCGGCCGTTCTTTGGGCGGGTGGGGGTGCGAGGGAGGCTTGGTGTCCTGCGCGCCAGTGGCTCGTTTTTCTACGGGCGGGGTGCGGCGCGGGGGCGGTGTTCCGCGGATAGGCGGGGTGTCATGTCGACGGCGGTTTTATGCCGGCGGGTTGTCGGCTCGGGCCTGAGGTGCGGAGCGTGCCGGACCAGGGACACGGTCGGGGCGAGAAGGGCGCCGAGGGTGTGCTCGGCTCGGCCGTGGACGTGCCGTAACGGCGGGCGTGGAGCGCGCCGCACGTCCCGGGCCCGCGCTGTCCCGAATCAGCCGAAAGCGGAGAGCGAGGCGGGCGGGAAATCCCCTGGGAGACTTGCCGCTTTGCGGGGCGCGGAGAAGAACGAGGGAACGGATCGCGCCAGTTGGACGTGAGTGACTTGACCATCTCTTGATCATTATCCGGAGTCCGGAGAGAATCACGTCAGCATCGTCCCACCGCGTCGGCCTTACCAGAGGTGTGCCCTACCCCATTCCCGCCCCCACATTTCCTACTGGTTCACCGACGGTTTAGCCGACCGGAAAATCCTTGCCGCATCGGTTGTTCCCGCGCTCACCCACGGCGTGGGACCTGTCAGGAAACCCATGCCAGTGAAGCGCATATCCGTAACCGTCCACACGTCCGATCCGCTGACCGAAACCGGAATTCTCAGTTTCCTACGCGACGATCCCTGCCTCGAAGTCATCGGCCGCGAGGAGACCCCTGCCGGTGGCGTCGCCGTCGTCCTCACCGGCCGTCTGCACGAGTTGGCGGCGACCAAACTGCGCCGGTTGTCGCGCAGTACCGACCAGGCCGTCGTGCTCATCGCCGAACGACTGCGGGAGCCGGAGATGATGGCCGTCGTCGAGTGCGGGGTACGGGTGGTCGTCTGGCGTCACCAGGCCACCGCCCCCCGGCTGGTGGAGGCGATCCACACCGCCGCGCGCGGCGAGAGCCAGATCCCGCCGGACCTGCTGGGCCGCGTGCTGGCGCAGACCAGCCGCCTGTACCGGCACACGATGAGCGACGGCGACCAGCCACCGACGCTGGGGCTCACGCCCCGGGAGGTGGACGTCATCAAGCTCGTCGCGGAGGGGCTGGGCACCCGTGAGATCGCGGACCGGCTGGCCTATTCGGAACGGACGGTCAAGAACGTCCTGCACGCGATGATGACCCGCATGCACCTGCGCAACCGGGCCCACGCGGTCGCCTACGCCCTCCGGGAGGGCCACATCTGAGCGGTCGTCGATCCCGGTTCGCCGGGGCCGGGGGCGCGCAGCCAGGCGGCGGTGTCGGGCGGCAGGCCGCGGTCGGGAACGGGACCGCTGGCGAGGAGCAGGGCGTGCTCCGCGGGCAGGGCGACCGGCCGCTCCCCGAAGTTGACCACGCACAGCAGGTCGCCGCGCCGGAAGGCGAGGACGTCGGGCCCGCTGGGCAGCCACCGCATCGGGGCGTCCGGCGCGGCCGGGCCCGTGCGGCGCAGCCGCAGGGCGGCGCGGTACAGCTCCAGCATCGAATCCGCGGCACCGTCCTGGGCCGCCACCGTCAGGTCGCTCCACCGCTCGGGTTGCGGCAGCCAGGGCTCGGTGCCGTCCGGGGCGAAGCCGAACGGCGGGGCGGTGCCGGACCAGGGGAGCGGGACCCGGCAGCCGTCGCGCCCCGGGTCGGTGCCGCCGGAGCGGAAGTGGATCGGGTCGCGCAGCCGGTCCGCGGGGAGGTCCTCGACCTCCGGCAGGCCCAGTTCCTCGCCCTGGTAGAGGTAGACGGAGCCGGGCAGGGCCAGCGTGAGCAGGGCGGCGGCCCGGGCGCGGCGGGTCCCCAGGGACAGGTCGGTGGGGATGCCGTGGGTCTTGGCGGTGAGGTCGAACGAGGTGTCGGCGCGGCCGTAGCGGGTGACGGTGCGCGTCACGTCGTGGTTGCACAGCACCCAGGTCGCGGGGGCGCCGACGCCCGCGTGGGTGGTGAGGGTGGCGTCGATGCGGGCGCGCAGCGGTCCGGCGGCCCACGGGCTGCTCAGGAAGTCGAAGTTGAAGGCGGTGTGGAGTTCTGCGGGGCGCAGGTAGCGGGCGAACCGCTCGGGGGCGTCGGGCAGCCAGAGCTCGCCGACCAGGACGCGTGGGTCCGGGTAGGAGTCGGCGAGGGCGCGCCACGAGCGGTACAGGTCGTGGAGCTCGTCGCGGTCGATGTAGGGGTGCGGCCGGGGGGTGTCCGTCAGGTCGGGCAGGTCCGGGTCCTTGGCCAGGGCGATCGCGGTGTCGACGCGCACGCCGGCGGCGCCCCGGTCGAACCAGAAGCGCAGCACGGCCTCGTACTCCGACCTGACCTCGGGGTGGCTCCAGTTGAGGTCGGGCTGCTCCGGGGTGAACAGGTGCAGGTACCACTCGCCGGGGGTGCCGTCGGGGGTGGCGGTGCGGGTCCAGGCGGGGCCGCCGAACTCGGAGGTCCAGTTGTTGGGCGGCTCCTGGCCGCCCGGGCCGCGGCCCGGGCGGAAGTGGAACAGGGCGCGCTCGGGGCTGCCGGGGGGCGCGGCGAGCGCCGCGCGGAACCACGGGTGGGCGCTGGAGACGTGGTTGGGCACGACGTCGACGAGGGTGCGCAACCCCAACTCGCGCGCCGCGGCGATGAGCCGCTCGGCCTCGTCGAGGGTCCCGAAGTCGGGGTGGATGCCGCGGTAGTCCGCCACGTCGTAGCCGCCGTCGGCCATCGGGGAGGGGTACCAGGGCGTGAACCACAGTGCGTCGACGCCCAGTTGGGCCAGGTACGGCAGGCGGTCCAGGACGCCGGCGAGGTCGCCGGTGCCGTCGCCGTTCCCGTCGGCGAAGCTGCGCGGGTACACCTGGTAGATGACCGCGTGGCGCCACCAGCCGGCCCCGGGGGCGGACCCCGTCGGGAGGGCGTCCTGCGCCGTGGTGGTCGGCGCCCCGGGCGGGGTCCCGGGGCTCATCGGGCGGTCCACGGCGGGCGGCTCAGGTCCACGGCCCACAGGCCGGGCAGCACGTGGTCGGCCGCGGAGTAGTCCAGGGAACGGGTCAGCCCGGTGGGGACGGCGGTCACGGTGATCCCGGCGGCCCGCGCGGCGGCGACCCCGGTCAGCGAGTCCTCGAAGGCGACGCAGCGCGCCGGCGGTACGCCGAGCCGGGCCGCGGCCGCCAAGTAGACGGCGGGATCGGGCTTGCGGCGCGGCACCTCGTCGCCGCCCACCACGGTGTCGACGTACTCCTCGATGCCGAAGTGGCCCAGCCAGCGCCGCACCCACTCGGCGTCGGCGGCCGAGGCGACGGCCACCGGCAGCCCGGCGGCGCGCAGCCGCGTCAGCAACTCCCGCACGCCCGGCAGGAGGCGGACGTGCTCCGGGGTCATGAAGCGCTCCCACAGCTGCGACAGGCGCTCCTGGAGCGCCGCGTGGCCGCCCGGACCGGTCGTGCCGCGGTCCGCGGAGTGCGACGGGCCCGATCCGGCCGGTGCGCCGACGGAGTCCAGCAGGACGTCGAACAGGCGCGGGTAGCCGTCCGGCCGCCCGCACACCTCCTGCGCCCACATCCGTGCGGGCAGGGTCGCGCCGTGCTCCTCGAACAGGGCCGAGCAGGCCAGGTAGTCGGGCCGGATCGTGTCGACCAGGATGCCGTCGTGGTCGAAGACGACCGCCTCGGCCGCGTACCGCGCGGACGGCTGCGGAGCCTCGGGGGAGGGCGTGGGGGAGTGGGTCACGGCGGTCACAGCTCCCGGACGATGCGGGCGGGGTTGCCGACGGCGAGCACCTTCGGCGGGAGGTCCTTGGTGACGACGCTGCCGGCGCCCACCACGGTGTCCGCGCCGATCGTCACGCCCGGCAGGACGGTCACGCCGCCGCCGAGCCAGACCCGGTCCCCCACGGCGATGGGCTTGGCGTACTCCCACATGGTGCGGCGCAGGTCGGGGTCGAAGGGGTGGTTGGCGGTGAAGAGCTGGCAGCGGGGGGCGACCAGGACGTCCGCGCCGAGGGTGATGGGGGCGCAGTCCAGCATCATCACGTCGAAGTTGACCCTCGTCCTGGGGCCGAGCTCGATGAAGAACCCGAACTCGCACAGGAAGCGGGGCATCACCCAGCCGCCCGGTTCGATGCGGCCCAGCAGGTCGCCCAGGAGCCGCTCGCGGGTGCGGACGTCGCCGAGCGCGGTGCTGTTGACCTGGTCCAGCAGCTCCATGCAGCGCTGGCGGTAGGGGAGCAGGTCGGGGTCGTGGGCCGAGTACAGCTCACCGCTGGCGAGCCGGGCCTTGATCCGGTCCAGTGCGGCGTCCTGGGCACCGGTGGACGGCTCGGTGGCCGTGGTCGGCCCGGGGCGCGCCGCCGGTGGCGTGGGGAGGCCGGGGGCGGGCGGGGTGTCGGGGGGCGTCGGTTTCATCGGGTGCGGGGTGCCTTTCTGCGGGCGGGCGTCCGGGCCGCTCAGTGACGGCGCAGCCGGAGGGTGATCGGCCGGTGGTCGGAGGCCGCCGGCCGCTCGCCCTGCGGGTGCAGCCGGGGGTCGTCCAGGGCCCGGTACGCGATCAGGTCCGGGGCGAGGGAGGGGGTCAGCAGGAACAGGTCGATGCGCCGGGGCGCCTCGCCCGGCGGGTGGAAGCCGAACGTCGGGGACCGGTCGCCGCGGTGGGCGCCCGCGTCGACGAACAGCGGTTCCTCCGCGGTGCCGAGCAGGCGCCGCAGCGGGGCCCGGTCCGCCTGGTCCTCGCCGGGCACCGTGTGGTCGGCGCGCCGGTGGCGGGGCGCGGTGGACCAGTCCGGCTCGGGGTCCCCCGGCGGCACCGTGTTGGCGTCCATGGCCAGCAGCGTGGGGTGGGGCGCCTCGGGGTCGGCGTACTGGCGCAGGTGGTCGGATTCGATGCGCCGGTTCGTCGCGCTGAACGGGTCGAGGTGGGCCACGACGAACCGCACGGGCGCCGACCGGCCGGGCAGCCGCAAGGTGGCGCTGCCGTGGCCGTGCCACTGGGCGAGTTCCGGCGCGACCTCCTCCACCGCGACCAGGTCCACGTCGTGCTGCCAGAACACGGCCAGGTTGCAGCCGGTCTTGGCGGGGAAGAGCACGCCGTCCATGTCGAGGGCGGACTTGGCGTCCTCGAAGAAGGCACGGTCGTTGAACTGCCAGGCCCACCCCTCGGTGGTCATCAGCACCCGGGGGCGGTGCTCCCGCACCAGGTCCCGTTGCAGGTGCCAGCGTTCGTCGCGGCCGTAGTGGCGGTCGACGCCCGCTTCGTAGAGGTTCCAGAACATCACCAGGTCGTCGGCGCCGGCCGCGTCCCGGCCCGGCTCTTCGGGGTGGCTCATTTGATGCCCACGACCATGGACTCGGGGCCTTCCAGGTGCTCGACGTACGTCTGGGAGAAGCCCGCCTCGCGCAGCCACGCCCGGCACTCGGCGCCGGTGTAGTCGAAGCCGCCGGGGACCTCGGCGTGCATGATGAGGCTGAGGATCAGCCCGATGGCGTTGCTGCGCCGCTCGTCGTCGATGAGCGTCTCGTAGACCAGTACCGCCCCGCCGTCCGGCAGCGCCCGGTGGGCGGCGCGCAGCAGCCGCAGCTTCTCCTCCTGCCCCCAGTTGTGCAGGACGTGGCCGAAGACCAGCACGTCGGCGGAGGGGAGCGGGTCGTGGAAGAAGTCGCCCTCCTGGAAGGTGACGCGGTCGGCGACCCCGAGGCGTTCGGTGTACTCCGCGAAGCCCGCCCGCGCCGGGGGCAGGTCGAAGCCGACGGCGGTCAGGTGGGGGTGACGGGCCAGGACGTGGCCGGGCAACGCGCCCTCGGCGCACCCGATGTCGGCCAGCGAACGGTAGCGCTCCCAGGGGAACTTCTCCGCGATGGCCCGCGCCGGGCCCATGCTGAGCGCGGTCATGTCCTTCTGGAAGGCGCGCACCGAGTCCGACGCGGCGTACATGGCCCGGTAGAAGTCCCGGCCGTCCCGGGCCTGACGGGCGGCCCGGCCGGTGCGCAGCACCTCGGTGAGGTCGTCGGCCAGGCCGGCGCACTGGGTGAGGAAGCTGCCGCCGAGGTAGCTCGCCGGCCGGTGGCGGTCCAAGTACTCCGCCGCCTCGGGTGCGTTGGCGTACCGGTCGTCGGAGCGCACCAGCAGCCCGAGGGCCACCAGGGCGTCGAAGAAGTCGGTGGCGGGCCGCGGGTGCAGGCCCAGCCGGTCGCGGAGCACGGGGCCGGGCAGCGGCTCCTTGGCCAGTTCGGTGAAGACCCCGACCTCGACGGCGCTGAGCATCGTCTTGGTCTTCCAGTGGGCCCACATCAGGTCGGTGACGGGCTGCGGTGAGGTCATGGGGAGGTCTCCAGTTCGTTGTGGGGCGCCGGTCGCGGTGCCGGGGGCACGGGCCTGCGGGCCAGGCGGGCGGCGACGGCGATGGTCAGACCGCACAGCAGCGTCAGACCGGCGAGCGCGAGGGGGATCGTGGCCCGGCTGCCGGGGGCCGCCGCCAGGCCGATGAGGTAGGGCAGGACGGTGCTGCCGACGAGGTTGGCCACCAGCAGTGCGGAGTTGACCCGATGGGGATCGGGCAGCAGGGCGTTCGCCCAGGCCAGCGCGGTGGGGAAGACCGCGGCCAGGGCCAGCCCGGCCAGTCCGTACGCCACCGGCGCCAGGGAGCCGAGCAGGGTGGCGGCCAGCGCCCCGGTGGCGGCGAGCAGGCACAGGCCGATCAGCCGGGGGTGGTGGAGCCGGCGCGCCGCCACCGGCAGGACCAGCCGGCCGACGGTGAGCCCGGCCCAGAACAGTGCCGTGGCCCGCGCCGCGTCGGCCGGTGCGTATCCGGAGGAGGTCAGGTGGGTCGACTCCAGCGCGCCGATCCCGGCCTCGACGCCCGCGTACAGCAGCGCCAGGAGGGCGAGGACGGCGAGCAGCGGGCCCGACGGGCGCCGGGCGGCGGCCCCCTCGGGACGGTCGACGGGCTCCCCGGTGGCCGCCGCGGCCCGGAACAGCAGTAGGGACAGTGCGCCGGCGACCAGCAGCAGTCCGGACGTCCCGCCCCACTGGCCCACCAGCAGCGGGCCGACCGTGGCCCCCGCGCCGAAGCAGGCGTGCAGCACGTTGAGCAGCAACGCCGGCCGGGGCCGGGAGGGGTGGGCGAAGTAGCTGTTCAGGTGCAGGATCAGCCCGCCGTAGCCGGCACCGGCGACCAGGGCGAAGCCGCACAGCAGGCCCCAGGTCGGCGCCAGGGCCATGCCCGCGCTGCTGCCCGCGAACGCCAGCAGCAGGGCGGGCGGCAGCGCCCGGCCCAGCAGGCGGCGGGGGCCGATCCCGCAGAGGACGATGGCGAGCAGCGCGCCGAGGTTGTAGAGCACGACCAGTTCGGTGCCGCTGCCGTCGTCCAGCCCGTAGGCCGACCGCAGCAGCGGCAGCGCCGCCCCCAGCGCGCCGGTGACCACACCGAGGAGCAGGGAGAGCGCCAGCGCCGCCGCGATCAGCGGGTCGCGCCCGGGCCGGGGGGTGCGCCGGGTCACCGGCGGTCGCCCAGCGGCACGGGGCTCAGGTGCAGCGGCCCGAAGAGGGCCGCCGCGGACGGCGAGAAGGGCGCCTGGACGAACACGCCGAGCCGCAGCTCCGGGTCCGCGAAGCCGTGGAAGGTGCGGACGAACCGCCAGTCCTCCTGCGGCCGTTGGCGGAAGAGGACCGCGTGCCGACGGCCCTCGCGGGTCACCAGCAGCTCGGCGGCGGGGCCGTCCAACGCGGGGCCCATGGCCTCGTCGGACGCCGGGCGGGACAGTACGGTGACCACCGCCCAGCCACCGGCCTTGGTGCGCTCCACGCACACCTTCAGCCAGCCGTCGCCGCCGTGCAGCGCCAGGCCCGCCGCGTCCCCGAACGCCGAACCCTCGACGCTGATCCGGGTCCGGGCGGTGAAGTCGCCGGTGACGGTCCGTTGCAGCAACGGCAGGGAGTCGGCCTGGTACGAGCCGGGCAGGGCGTACAGGTCCGCTCCGCCCGGGGCCTCGATGTGCAGGGACTCCCCGGTGCGCGACCAGGACCGCGGCCGGCCCCGCCACTGCCAGCCGGCCCCGGCCCCGGCGTCGGAGGCGTCGCCGACTCCGACGCCGGGCCACGGTGCTGTGGTGCCGAGCGTCACGGGGCCGTCATCCCGCCGTCGACGCTGATCGCCTGACCGGTGACCTTGGTCGCCCCGGCCAGGTACACCACCAGCTCCGCGAGGTCCTTGGGGGTTTGGAACTCGCGCTGGGGGATCATCGACCGCATCCGCTCCCAGCACTCGTCCTCGGTCTCGCCGGGCCGGACGAACTCCGAGAGCAGGTAGCGCCACATGTTGGAGCGGACGATGCCGGGGCAGACGGCGTTGACGCGGATGCCGTCGCGGGCGACCTCCTGGGCCAGCGCCGCGGTGAAGCCGACCACCCCGAACTTGCCGGCGCAGTAGTGCGCGACCTTGGCGAACCCCGAACGGCCCGACACCGACGAGAAGTTGATGATGGCACCGCCGCCGGAGTCGCGCAGCAGCGGCACGGCGTGCTTCGACGACAGGAAGACGCCGTCGAGGTTGCCGGACACCACGCGCTGGAACTCGGCCAGTTCCATCCTCTCCACCGGGCAGACGTGGGTGACGCCGAAGGCGTTGACGACCACGTCCAGGCGGCCGGCCTGCTCGGCGAGGCCCGCGTACAGCCGACTGACCTGGTCCTCGTCGGTGGCGTCCGCCTGCGCCGCGGTGACCTGGAGTCCCTCCTCGGTCAGCCGGGCGGCGAGCTTCTGGGCGTCGGCGTATCCGCTGACCTGCGTGGACTGGTAGTGGTTGTACTGCGAGGGCAGGGTGTCGGTGTCGGCGACCACGACGCGCGCCCCGCGCCGGGCGAGCTCCTCGACCACGGCCGAGCCGATGCCCCGGCCACCCCCCACGACCAGCGCCACCTTGTCGGCGAATCCCGTTGCGAAGTCCATGTTCCTCATTCCTTTCCGGCGTTCGCGCGCACCGGCTGCGGCGCGAGGCGATAGGTCAGCGGCGGTAGCACCAGGGCGTCCAGGAGCCGGGGGAACGCCCGGTAGTCGGCGAGGTTGCGGCCCGGCCGGTCGACCAGGTCGTGCAGTGCGGCCCACTCACCGGGGGCCGTGCCGTCGGAGCCGTGCTCGGCGGCGTGGGCGTCCAGCGCGTCGTGCACGGCCCGGTCGCGGTGCCCGAAGAAGTCGGTGAACAGCCGCTCGGCCTGCGCCACGGCGCGTTGCGGGTCGAAGTCGGCGCGGGCGGGTACGCGCAGCGCCTCGGGCAGCGTGGTGTCGTGCTCCAGGGCGTGCGCGTCCGGTGCGCCGGCCAGGGCGTGCAGGAACGCTTCGTCCTGGAAGGGGGCGGCGCTGCGGATGGCGGCCGGTGCGTAGTCGCGGTGCAGAAGCTTGCGGGTCAGGACGTCCTCGTCGATCCGGCCCAGCGGACCGACCCGGCTCATGGTGAACTCGCTGGTCGTGTCGAGGACGGTGGGCACCAGGTTGCGGGCGGGCAGCAGTTCCACGGCGGGGCCGACGTCGGCGGCCACCACCGGTACGCCGTGGGCCAGTGCCTCCAGCACGACCCGGCCGAGGGTCTCCCGGGAGGCCGTGCTGGGGAAGAGCAGCACGTCGATCCGGGCGAAGAAGTCGGCGAGCTGGTGCTGTCCGAGGACGCCGAGCAGGTCGACGGCGCCGGGCGGGACGCCCTGCCCGGCCAGGGCCGTGCGGACGGCGTCCGCCTCCCAGCGGGGGTGGTTGGGCTTGCCCGCGCACACCAGGCTCGCCCGCCCGCCGCTCTCGCGGTGGCAGCGGGCGAAGACGTCGACCACCTGGTCGAAGTTCTTGGCCAGCGACAGCGCACCGAGGTAGCCGATGCGCAGCGCCTCTCCCGGCTCCGGCGCGGGCACGGGCCCGTTGCGGGGCAGCCGGTCCAGCATGGGGTAGGCCACCGCCGAGTTCTCCTCGGTGACGGCGGGGAAGTGGCGGACGAACAGGCGCCGGGTGTACTCCGTGGGGAAGAGCACCAGGTCACCGGGGCGCACCAGCGGCGCGCACAGCTCCTCCTGCGCCCAGTAGCCCGACCACAGGGCGGTGTGCACCTCGCGGACGATCCGGAAGCGGCCGCCGGTGCGCTGCCGCCAGTGGTGGTAGAGGAAGGCGTACGGACCCGATCCGGCGTACACCACGTCGCCGGGTCCGGCCGCGGTGACGCACCCGGGCCCGCCGGTCAGGTCGTGCCAGGCCACCGACTGACGCCGGGTCAGCAGCTCGGCCATCTCGCGGTGCATCAGGATGGCGCCGTCGACGATGCCGTCGGTCTCCGGGGCGCGGTAGTCATGCGTGTGCAGTCGCACGGGCGCCCTCCTCGAAGCCGTCGGCCGTCGTCGCGGTGGCGTCGGGCCGGCCGGTGAGGCCGCGCAGCAACGCGTCGAGCTGCTCGGGGCCCATGCCGTGCAACCGCAACTGCCGGTCGTGCACGCGGTTGGCGATGTCCTGGCGGACGCCGTGCACCCGGGCGGGCAGCAGGTACGTGGTGCGCAGCCGCTCGCCGAAGCCGCCGTGCACGCCGTTGTACTCGACGGTCAACAGGTCTTCGCAGGCGCCGAGTTGGGCGAGCGTGCGGGCGTCCAGGTCGGGCTCCAGGGCCGCGCAGTGCAGGTGCGGCACGCCCAGGTCGCGGTTGGCCTCGGCGACGAGCACCCCGGCGTAGCCGAAGGTGACCACGGCCGCTCGCGGCGGTCCGTCGCCGGGCGGGGTGAGCCAGGTCCCCCCGTCCACGTCGCCGGCGCAGTCCGCCGGGGGCGGGTCGAACTTGGCGTCGACGGTGCTGATCACGTGGGTGGTGTCCGGGTGCCGGTCGAGCCGGTCCAGGCAGGCGGCGAACTCGGCCGCGGTGACCGGCTCGTAGACCCGGGTGTGCAGCAACTGCCCCAGCAGGTTGGTGGCGTTGTGGGCGCCGCCCCAGGCGCCCCAGCTGCGCCCGGCCAGCACCAGCAGGTTGCGGACGCTGGTGGTGGCCTCGGTGAGCATGCTCAGGGAGTCCATGTAGTACATCGCGTCCGTCGCGACGACCTTGACGGTCTCCTCCGGCAGGGACAGGGTCAGGCCCAGGCTCAGCGTCTCCGCGAGCCCGGTGTTGGTGTAGGGGACCTTGTCGCGCAGCCCGAAGCGGGCGGCCATGTCGGCGGTGAAGACGGCCAGTTCGCGTCCGGTGCGCTCCCGGTAGGCGGCCAGCGCCGCGCCGGAGGTGTTGGCGAAGGAGACCTTGGCCGGGCGGGGTGCGGTGGCCGGCGCGGTGGTGGCGGGTTTGAAGCTGTGGTCGCCCTTGCGGGTGCGGCACACCAGCGCGGCGGAGGTCGGCGCGGCCAGCAGCGCGCCGAGGGAGTCGCGGACGGTGGCGGTGTCCAGGCCGTCGACCTCCTCGACCCGGTCCAGGTAGCTGGCCAGGTAGCCGCGGCTGAGCGGCTTGAGGAGCGGCTCGATGCCCTTGTCGTTGGTGTCGACGACCAGGATGAGGTTCTTCAGGTCCGCCTCGTGGGCGAAGCGCAGGCACTCGAAGACCACGCCCTCCTGCAACTCGCCGTCGCCGGCCAGGCAGACCACCTTGCGGTCCTCGCCGCGGCGGGTCAGCTCCCAGGCGAGGCTGACGGCCTGGGCCACGCCCACCCCCAGGCTGTAGCGCATGGTGTTGGTGAAGCCCAGGTCCTGGTGGACGACGCCGGTCAGACCGCCCTGGTGGAGGGTGGCCAACGGGGCGAAGGGGAAGGTGCCGCGGACGTAGTGCTCGGCGTAGAACGCGGGCGCGATGTGCCCGCGCCCGACGATGAGTTCGGCCGGTCCCGGCCCGTCTTCGGGCACCAGGCCGAGGTCGAAGCAGGCCCGTACGAGCGGCAGCGACGACAGGTTGCTCTGGTAGTTGCCGGACCTGGCGATCTCGTGCATCCGCAACAGCACCCGCGCACTGTCGTCGTAGAGCCGCTCGGGCACGGCGGCGGCCAGCTTGCGCAGGCTCTCCAGCAGCGGGCCGGTGTAGCCGCCCCGGGCGAGCTCGTCGAGTTCGCGCTGGACCACGGCCCGCTCCGGCTCGGTGAGGCGGGGCGCCGCGGCCGTGGCCGGGCCCTGCACGAGGGCGTGCAGGGCGCTCATCGGGCCGCCCCGCAGACCTCGTCCAGGGCCTCGCCGAGGATCCCCAGGGCCTCGTCCGCCTCGGCGCGGGTGGTCACGAACGCCGGGGCCAGCACGAACCAGTCGTCCTGACCGCGCAGGATCAGGCCCCGCCGCAGACAGGCGCGGGCGACCCGCTCGCCGATCGGGCCCTGCCCGCCGTCGTCGGCATCGGCGAGCTTGGCGCCGTACAGCAGGCCGATGGCGCGCAGCGTGCCGCGCCCCGCGACCAGTTGCCGCAGCCGGGGCTCGATGTACTGCGCCAACTCGCGCACCTTGGTGAGGTAGTCGCCGTCGTGGAACAGGGTCACCGCGGCCAGGCCCGCCGCCGACGCCATGGGGTTGGCGGCGTAGGTGTGGGAGGGGGCGAAGGCGCGCGCTCCGTCGGCGTCACCGAGCACGGCGGCGATCCGCTCGCCGATCAGGACCGCGGCCAGCGGCGCGTAGCCGCCGGAGATGCCCTTGCCGACGCACATCAGGTCGGGGGTGACGCCGAAGGTCTGCGCGGCGAAGGGCTGGCCGGTGCGGCCGAAGCCGGTGACGATCTCGTCGAACACGAGCAGGATGTCGTGCCGGTCGCAGATGTCGCGGAGCCGGGCGAAGTAGTCGGCCGACGGGATGGCCATCCCGCGCAGGTGGATGACCGGTTCGATGACCAGGGCGGCCACCGAGTCGGCGCCCTCGGCCTCGATGGTCCGCTCGATCATCTCCGCGGCCAGCGCGGCGGAGCGGTCCGGTGCGACGCCCCAGAACTCCTCCAGGCAGTCCGGCGGCCAGACGTGGACGACGCCGGGCAGCCCCGGGCCGAAGCGGCTGACGTCGGGCCGGCCGGTCAGGGTGAGCGAGCCGAAGGTGGCCCCGTGGTAGCCGTGGTAGTGGCTGAGCACCTTGACCTTGTCGGGCCGGCCGTGCGAGCGGTGGTAGAGGCGGGCGAGCCGGATGGCGGCCTCGATGCTCTCCGAGCCGCCGTTGACCAGCTTGGCGGCCGTGATGCCCTCGGGGGCCAGGTCGACCAGGGCCCGGGCCAGGTCGAGCGCGGCCTGGTTGGCGCCGTGCAGCGGGGGGTTGAACGGCATGGTGTGCAGCTGCTGTTGGACGGCCTGGGCGATGGGCTCGCAGTCGTACCCGAAGCAGGACACGAACACGCCCGACATGGCGTCCAGGAAGCTGCGCCCGGTCGCGTCGGTCAGGCGGACGCCCTTGGCGGAGCTGAAGAGCAGCGAGTCGTCGGAGTGGGGGACCTCGAAGCAGTAGGCGGACAGGTCGGTCGGCCACGGCGAAGCCGCGGACTCCTGTGCGGGCATGCGGGATCTCTTTCTGTGCGGGGGATGAGCAACGGAGCACTCTGCGGAGGCGACCGCGATGAGTGACGAGGCGTCAGAAAGATGGGGGGAGGACGGTACCGAGTCGCCGCGGGGGCCCGGTCAGCGGCGGTCCGGGTACCGGTCCGGCGTCCTCACCGGGCGGGCGCCGACGGGGCGGGAGCGGTCAGCAGGCGGTGGATCTCCCCGCGGCGCGCCGGCGACAGCAGGTCGAAGTAGCCGAGCCAGACGGGGCTGAGGATGTTCCGTTCCAGGATGTCCTTGGCGATGTCGACGATCACCGGCAGCGAGTGGGCCACGAGCAGCGGCATCAACAGCCGTTCCTCGCCCGGTCGCAGCAGCCCGCGGTCGGTCGCGGTCCGGGTGAACGCGGTCAGCGACCGGCGCCGTTCCGCGGGATCGGCGACGCGTCCGGCGGCCTCGGCCAGCCAGGCCAGGTCCAGGAGCCGGTCGCCGACGTGCACGTTGTCGAAGTCGAGGACGCCCTGGACCCGCGGCCCGCCGCCGGGACCGTCGTCGGTGAGCACGAAGTGGTGGTGGTGCAGGTCGCTGTGGACGACCGCGGGCCGGGGCACGGGGTCCCCGACGGCGGGCACGTCGGCCTCCCGCGGGAGGTGTCCGGCCGCCACCGTCTCGCGCAGCACCGAGGCCGCCGCGCGGTGCCAGTCGCCCTCGCCCTCCTCGGCCAGGGGCAGCAGCCGCTCCTCGGCGTCCCGGAGCGCCGTCGGCCAGTGCTCCTCGTCGACCAGTCGGGGCAGCGGGATCGGTGCCAGTTCCTCCGACCACCCCGGCGGCAACCGGTCCAGGGCGGTGCGCAGGTCCAGCCCGGTGCGGACCACCTCCTGTGCCTCGGCGGGGGTGAACCACGCCACGGCGGCGCCGTCCAGGCAGGGGCTGAGTTCGCACACCAGGCCCTGGCACCACACGCTGGTGGCGCCGTCCGCCGCCGGCACGGCCGCCGGAACGGGGACTCCCAGGCCCCGGCAGTGTGCCGCGATCCGTTCCTTGAGCGGGTAGAAGCGGCGCCGTCGCGCGGCGTCGGGGTTCAACTGGACCTTCAGCACATGACCGTTGCCGGGCAGGTCGACGTGCCACAGTCCGGCGGTGTGGCTGAGCGGCGCGGCCCCGTCGGACACGAGGGGCCGGACCGGCAGTCCGGCCCAGGGCCCGCCCCAGGCCGCCGCCAGCACGCCGCGCACCCACTCCGCGCTGCCCGGCGGCGCGTCACCGGGCACCGAGAGGACCTCCCGGTCGTGCTCCTGCCGTTCCTGACTGTGCATGTCGTCCCTGTTCGCGAGGCGGCTACGGGTGCCACTCCACCGCATTCGTCCGCCCCCGGACCAGATCCGAACGGTCCCTTCCCCGGGGCAGGGGCCGCTGCCCGATCGTCGCCCGCCTGCCCGCCGACCGACCCGTCCCGCGCCCGGCCGCGGAGTCCTGCTCGCCCCGCCCGGCGTCCGCGGCCACCCCGTGCCGCCGCCGGTCGCGGCTGCGCAGGGGCGATGGCCTTACGGTCCTCGACCGGCCGGCCACCCGCCCTGCCCTCCCGTCAGGACCGAACGGCCCGCCGGCGTTGCCCGAACGGCCCTCATCCGGTTGCCCGATCGTCGGCGACGGCCCCGGCCGCAGCCACCCCGCCCACCCGGCAGGCGGTCGTGCCGGCCCGCCGGACCTGCCCCGAGCGGGCGGAGCGCACGGCACCTGATGGGCCACGCCCCAGGTCAGGCGCCGTTCCGCGCCCCTCGGCGGCCTGCGGCTACCGGTCGGTCCCCGCACCGGGGTCGTCGAGGAGGCGCTCGATGTCGCGCACCAGCGCCCGCGGGTCGACGCCCTTGGCGTCCACCTCAAGGGTGCGGCCGTCCCGGGTGCTCAGGGTGATCCGGACGTCGGAGCGCCGTTGGGCGATCCAGGTGGCCAGGCAGTTGGCCAGCACCGCGCCCACGCCTCCGGACCCGACGGCCACCGCGAGCACGTCCAGCGCCCCGCCCATCTCGCCGGGTGCGGGCGGGGAGTGCACCGCCCGCACCCGGCCGCGCAGCCCGTCCTCATGGCGCAACCAGTCCATCAGGGAAGGCAGTTGGTCCGCGGCGCCCGGTAGGCGCAACCGCAGTTCCGGTACTCCGTCGGTCGTCACGCGACCATCCTGGCCGATGCGCGCGCCGCCCGGTCGTGGTCCGCGAAAAACGGTCGTGCCGCAGTGCTTTCGGGGTCCGGGTGGGGCGGTCGCGGCTCCGGACGGCTCTCTCCGCCGCCTCACGCCAACGCGGACTGTTCCGGGGCGACCTCGGACGCGTCGAGGTGCCAGTGCAGGTCGCGGACGTCCGGTTCCAGGGAGAGCCGAGCGATGACCTGTTCCAGGGCCTGGGCGAGGTCGCCGGAGACGGTCACCGAGGCGCGGATGCCGGTGGTGTCCTCGGCGTCGCGCCGGGCCCGCAGGCCGATCGGGGTCAGGCCGGACGAGGTGAGCGCCTGGAGCAGGAGGGCGCGGATGTGCGTCTCCGCGCGGCGCTCGCAGACCACGTGCACGGTGGCGAGGACGGCCGCGTCGGGGTCGGATCCGGACGCCGGGGCCCGGTCCAGCAGCCGTCCCGCCGGGCGCAGCACGAGGTGCACGGCGAGGACGGCGAGGGTGCCGAGGACGGCGAGTTCGAGGCGCCCGGAGGCGGCCAGCACGCCGACCGCCGCCGAACACCACAGGGTGGCGGCGGTGTTCAGGCCGCGCACCCCCGCCCCGTCGCGCAGGATCACCCCGCCGCCGAGGAAGCCGATGCCGGAGACCACGTACGAGGCGACGCGGGTGGGGCTGCCGGAGTCCCCGACGGCGGTGCTGTAGAGGACGAAGAGCGTGGCCCCGGCCGCGACCAGGGCGTTGGTGCGCAGTCCCGCCATCCTGGCGCGCCACTGGCGCTCGACACCGATGAGCGCTCCGCAGGCCACGCCGGTGGCGAGTCGGACGAGGAAGTCGACGACGGTCAGGGTGTGCATGGGAGCACCTCCTCGGGAACGGATAGGGTGGGGGACGGGTGCCGGCGGCGGGCCGGAAACCTCACTGGCCGAGCGCCACTTGGACGAGCTTGATGACGACCAGGACCATGGCGAGCAGCAGGTACGTCCGCAGCGCGGTCAGGCCGATCTTGTGCCCGGTGGAGAGCACCGGCCGGGTCAGCTCCGCCAGGGGCGGCATCCGCCAGTCCTCGCGGCCGGCGCGGTCCACCGGACGCCTGCCGCGCGCCCAGCCCTTGCGGCGCCGCCGCAGTTCCGCGTACCCGAGCGCCAGCACCCCGGCCGCGCCGCAGCCCGCCATGAGCGTGAGGATGCTGCCCGCGTCGATGTCCGGGAAGAGCACCGCGGCGGTGAGGATCACCGAGAGGGTGACCAGGACGCCGACGACGGCGGCGGTGAAGGCGTTGGTGCGGGGGCCGTTGACCCACGGGCCGAGCACCGCCCGGTCGTTGCACAGGAGCAGCAGGAAGACGGAGGCGGACGGCAGCAGCACCCCGGCCAGGGTCTGCACGCCCTCGGTGAGCAGGCCCAGCGGCGACCCGGGGATCAGCACGATCGTGGCGGCCGCGGCGACCAGACCCGCGTAGACGGCGTAGAAGCCCTTGGCGCCGCCGACGCCGCGGTGCAGGGAGTGCCGGATGCCGAAGACGTCGCCGATGGCGTACGCGGTGGACAGCGACACCGCGAAGGCGCCGATGATCGAGGCGTCCAGCAGGGCGACGGCGAACAGCACCCCGGCGAGCTTGCCGGCGTGGGCGGCCAGGCCGTGCGCGATGCCGGCGGTGTCGGTGAAGGCTCCTTCGCCCGCGGTGCCGGCGAAGGCGGCGGCGGTGCACCCCATCAGGGCGGCGGCGCCGAGCACCACGATGGCGATGCCGATCCACAGGTCGGCCTTCTCGTAGCCCATGAAGCGCGGGGTGATCCGCTTGTCGATGACGTAGGACTGCTGGAAGAAGAGCTGCCAGGGGGCGACGGTGGTGCCGACGATGCCGATGATCAGCAGCATCACCGCGGACGGTCCGCCGGGTCCGCCGGGCAGGTGCGGGACGACGAAGTCGTGGGCCATCTGGCCGGTGGACGGGTGGACCAGGAAGTACAGCGGGACGAGCAGCAGGGACGCCGCGCACAGGGCGATCGCGATCCGTTCGAACCTGCGGAACGACCCGGTGAAGGCGGAGGCGATGATGACGGCCGCGGCCAGCAGGACCGCGCCGACCTTGGGCAGTCCCAGGTACCCGGCGGCCAGGGTGATGCCGATGAACTCCGTGACCAGCGTCAGCGCGTTGAGCAGGAACAGGTCGATGACGGAGAAGGCGCCCCAGAACTTCCCGAACCGCTCCAGGATGAGCCGGGCGTGCCCCACTCCGGTGACGGCGCCGAGCCGGAGCACCATCTCCTGGTTGACGTAGAGCACCGGGACGAGCAGCAGCAGGGTCCACAGCAGGTGGGTGCCGTAGTTCTGGCCGGCCTGGCCGTAGGTGGTGAAGGCGCCGGCGTCGTTGTCGCCGACCATCACGATCAGGCCGGGGCCGACGACGGCGAGCAGGGTCTTGAGCTTGGCGGACAGGCCCCGGCGCGGGGCGGTGTCGTCGTGCCGGATGGTGCCGAGCGCGCCGCGGATGTCACCGGTGTGCGCGTCGTCGAGCACGGCGGTGGGGTGCGGTGCCGGGGCCGTGGCGCGGACGGTGGTCTCGGTCATGGCGACCTCCCAAGTCCCCCGGGCGGGGGAGGTGTTGGGGGCGCGAGGCAGCCGTCTTCCCTGCGCGGGGGCGCAGCACGGCGACCCGTGTCGGCGGGTGGCCGTACGGGGGCGTGGTGCGGCGGGGAGGCCGCGCAGGGAAGGTGGCTACCGCGTGCCGGAAGAATGCGAGGGCAAGCGGAGGTGGGGCCGATGATGGCCCGGACTACTGCAATCCATGTCTCTCGCCTCCTTCCGGCCGGGGCGCACGGGACGCGCCGTCGTCGATCCGGCAAGGAGCGGCCGGTCACCGTCGACCGGCTCACCCCCACTCGTCAGAGCTTTGGCACGTCACGGCGTAGCCCCGGGTGGGGCAGCCACTTGGAGTCACCCCTTGGGCCGGGGAGACCTGTCCTGATCCGGAGCGTCTCTCGACGGGTGGGATCAGTGGCCTGTGTCCGTGACGACGCCTCACCGAACGAGGTGCGTGCTTCGTCAAACCTCTAGGAGTCTAGACCCAGTCGAGGGATACTTGCGCAATCGTGCAAGTTTTTGACCGACTCTTAACCCCTCGGCGGACCGCCCGGCCGCCCCGCTGTGACGTGCTGGACACCGCGCCGACCTCGGGTGAGCATGAGCCGCATGTCCCAGGACCCCGAGCCCGGCACGCCGGGCGAATCCGGTACCGAAGCCGAGCGGTTGGACCGCATCGAGGCGCTGCTGGCGCCCGCCGCCGCGGGGGTGGCGGAGGCGGGGCACCTGCTGCGCCCGGCCTGGCGGCGGGTCACCCGCGGTGAGCCCCGCTGGCCCTCGACGTGCGCGGTGCTGCTGGCGGCGGCGTTGCAGTGGCTGCTGCCGGAGCGGTTGGCGATCCATCCGGAGTGGCTGCTGCCGGGGCTGGAGATCGCGCTGCTGCTCGTGCTGGTGCTGGCCGACCCGTACCGCATCGAGCGGGTCTCGTGGCTCTACCGGTGGGCGGGGCTGGCGCTGATCGCGATGATCAGCACCGCGAACGGCTGGTCCGCGGTGCACCTGGTGATCGGCCTGGTCCGCGGCACGGAGGGCGGCGACGCCGGACCGCTGCTGGCGACCGGCGGCAGCATCTGGGCCACCAACGTCATCGTCTTCGCGCTCTGGTACTGGGAGTGGGACCGCGGCGGGCCGGTCGCCCGGGTCCACGCGGTGCGCCGCTACCCGGACTTCCTCTTCCCGCAGATGGCGACGCCGGAGCTGGCCCCGGAGCACTGGGAGCCGCAGTTCGCCGACTACCTGTACCTGTCGTTCACCAACGCCACCGCCTTCAGCCCCACCGACGTGATGCCGCTGACCCGCTGGGCGAAGCTGCTGATGCTGGTGCAGTCGGCGGTCTCGCTGCTGACCGTCGTCCTGGTGGTGGCCCGGGCCGTGAACATCCTCAAGTAGGCCGCGCTGGTGCCCCGTTGGTCGACGTCCGCGGGTGTCTCGGGGTGTACCGGACGCACGGCGAGGGTATGGCCGTGTCATGACACCGCGATGAGGTCGGCGTGAGAAGTCGATGAATATGTGCTCAGTTGCGCAATCATTTAGACAAGGCTTGACCGGTTGACCCGTGACCGATCGGGATCACGGTCCTGACCTGCGGTTTTATCGGCGCGGGGAAGCGGTGCCGAAAACAATCCCCGGCCGGAGTCAATTTTTTCCCACGCCGTGGTCAGGTGCCGCGGCCGCTTTCCCGGTGCCGCCTGCCCAAGCGCCCGATGGCCGCTTTCACAGCACGTTCGAATTGCGGAACAGACCGCCCGGCAGGCGAACCCGCTGCCTGAGCAGCGACATCTCTAGGGGCGAACGTCCGAGGGTCATCCACCCACCGGCACCGAACAGAGGCATATCGATGTCGTCGCCCCTTCTCGAATCGTCCTTCGAGCCGTCCGAGCCAGCGCCCCAACAGGCTCTGTACCGCACCGCCGGCACCCCGGCCCCGCGGACCCTGCTCGACGTGCTCGATGCCACCGCCGCCGCACATCCCCAGGCGATCGCCCTGGACACGGGCTCCGAGGCGCTCACCTACCGCGACCTGTGTATCGAGATCGAACGCCGCGCACGGCAGCTCAGGGACCGTGGCGTCGGTCCCGGCGACCGGGTCGGAGTCCGCGTCCCCTCCGGGACCGCCGAGCTGTACCTGTCCATCCTCGCCGTCCTGCGCAGCGGAGCGGCGTATGTGCCGGTCGACGCCGACGACCCCGACGAGCGGGCCGCCACCGTCTTCCGCGAGGCCGCCGTCTGCGCCGTCCTCGGCCCCGACGGCCCGCTGCCCGGCCCGGCCCGGCCCCTCGGCGACCCGCGTTCCGCGGGCCCCCAGGACGACGCCTGGATCATCTTCACTTCGGGTTCGACCGGCGCGCCCAAGGGCGTGGCGGTCAGCCACCGCTCCGCCGCCGCCTTCGTCGACGCCGAGGCCGACCTGTTCTGCCAGGACCGGCCGTTGGGCCCCGGCGACCGGGTGCTGGCCGGGCTGTCCGTCGCCTTCGACGCCTCCTGCGAGGAGATGTGGCTCGCCTGGCGGTACGGCGCCTGCCTGGTGCCCGCACCCCGCGCGCTGGTCCGGGCCGGCCACGAACTCGGCCCCTGGCTCGTCGAGCGCGGCATCACCGTCGTCTCCACCGTGCCCACCCTCGCCGCGCTCTGGCCGGACGAGGCGATGCGCCGGGTCCGCCTGCTGATCGTCGGCGGCGAATCCTGCCCGGCCGGGCTCGTCGACCGCTTCGCCGGACCCGGCCGCGAGATGTGGAACACCTACGGCCCGACCGAGACCACCGTCGTCGCCTGCGCCGCCCGCCTGCTGCCGGGCGAGCCGGTCCGCATCGGCCTGCCCCTGAAGGGCTGGCAGCTCGCCGTCGTCGACCGCACCGGGCAGCCGGTGCCCTTCGGCGCCGAGGGCGAACTGCTGATCAGCGGCGTCGGCACGGCCCGCTACCTCGACCCCGCCAAGGACGCCGAACGGTTCCGGCCCGATGACGCCCTGGGGGCCGCCCGCGTCTACCGCACCGGCGACCTGGTCCGGGCCGAACCCGAGGGCCTGCTCTTCGTCGGCCGCGCCGACGACCAGATCAAACTCGGCGGCCGCCGCATCGAGCTGGGCGAGATCGACGCCGCCCTGGCCGCCCTGCCCGGCGTCCGCGGGGCCGCCGCGGCCGTCCAGACGACGCCGGCCGGCACCCAGGTGCTGGTCGGCTACGTCGTCCCCGAGCAGCGCACCGCCGACGGTTCCAGCTTCCAGCAGGACAAGGCCCGCGCACTGCTCCAGGAACGCCTGCCCGCGCAGTTGGTCCCGGTCCTCGCGGAGGTCGAGTCCCTGCCCACCCGGACCTCCGGCAAGGTCGACCGCAAGGCGCTGCCCTGGCCCCTGCCGTCCGCCCCGGTCGACTCCGCCACCGGCGATCCGGCCGCGGCGCTGGACGGCACCGCCGCCCGGGTCGCCGGGATCTGGGAGGAACTCCTCGGCGTCCGGCCCGGCCCGGACAGCGACTTCGTCTCCCTCGGCGGCACCAGCCTGGTCGCCGCCCGCATGGCGTCCCAGCTCCGCATCCACCACCCCGGCGTCTCGGTCGCCGACCTCTACCGCCACCCGGTGCTGCGCGACATGGCCGAGCACCTCGACTCGCTCGGCGGCCCGGTGGACGAGGTCCGCCCGGTCCGCCCCGTCCCGCGCCGCACCGGACTCGTCCAACTCCTCGTCCAGACCGGCCTGTACGGCATCGCCGGCCTGCGCGGACTGGTCGGGCTCGCGCTCGCGGACAACATCCTCGGCCTGCTCGCCCCGCAGGTCTGGGCCCCGCACACCGCGTGGTGGCTGATCGTCGTCGGCTGGGTGGTGCTCTACAGCGCCCCGATGCGCTGCGCCCTCGGCGCACTGGCCGCCCGCGCGCTCGCCGGCACCATCAAGCCCGGCGCCTACCCGCGCGGCGGCGCCACCCACCTGCGCCTGTGGACCGCCGAACGCGTCGTCGCCGCCTTCGGCGTCCCCTCCCTGCTCGGCACCCCCTGGGCGCCGCTCTACGCCCGGACCCTGGGCTGCACCACTGGGCGGAACGTGGCGCTGCACACCATGCCGCCGGTCACCGGCCTCGCCGAACTCGGCGACGGCTGCAGCGTCGAACCCGAGGCCGACATCTCCGGCTGGTGGCTCGACGGCGACACCCTGCACATCGGCGCGGTCCGGATCGGCGCCGGCGCCCGGGTCGCCCACCGCAGCATGCTGATGCCCGGCGCCGTCGTCGGCCGGGGCGCCGAACTCGCCTCCGGCGCCTGCCTGGACGGAGAGATCCCCGACGGCGCCTCGTGGTCCGGCTCCCCGGCCCGCCCGGCCGGCGCCGCCGAGCGGATGGCCGGCGCCGCCTGGCCCGCCCCCGCCTGGCAGCGCTCGCGCCGCTGGAGCGCCGCCTACGGACTGGCCCTGCTGGGCCTGCCGCTGCTGGCCCTGCTGTCCACCGCGCCCGCCCTGGTCGGCGCGTACTTCCTGCTCCGCGACAGCGGCACCCTCGCCACCGCCGGACTCCGCCTGCTGCTGGCCGTCCCGGTCTTCACGCTCCTGACCACCGGCTGCTCCCTCCTCGTCACCGCCGCCGTGGTGCGCCTCCTCGGCCGCGGCATCACGCCGGGACTGCACCCCGCGAGCGGTGGCGTCGCCTGGCGCGCCTGGCTGGTCACCCGCCTCCTGGACGGCGCCCGCGGCAGCCTCTTCCCGCTCTACGCCAGCCTCGGCACCCCGCACTGGCTGCGGCTGCTCGGCGCCAAGGTCGGCCGGCACGCGGAGATCTCCACCGTGCTGCCGCTGCCCTCCCTGCTGCACGTCGAGGACGGCGCGTTCCTCGCCGACGACACCCTGGTGGCGCCCTTCGAACTCCGCGGCGGTTGGCTGCGGTTGGGGACCGTCCGGATCGGTCGCCGGGCCTTCGTCGGCAACTCCGGCATCGTCGACCCCGGCCACGACGTGCCCGACCACAGCCTGGTCGGCGTGCTCTCCAACGCCCCCGCCGACGGCGAGCCCGGCTCGTCCTGGCTGGGCCGGCCCGCCATGCCGCTGCCCCGGGTGGCGACCCAGGCCGACCCGGCGCGCACCTTCGCACCGCCGCGCAGGCTGGTCCGGGCCCGCGCCGCCGTCGAGCTGTGCCGGGTGCTGCCGCTGATGTGCGGCCTGGCGCTCGCCGAGGGCGTGTTCCTCACCGAGCAGGACGCCTTCGCCCAGGGCGGCCTCGGTCTCGCCGCACTGGTCGGCGCCCCGCTGCTGCTGGCCTCGGGACTCGTGGCGCTGCTCGTCACCACCCTCGCGAAGTGGCTGCTGGTCGGCCGCTTCACGGTGAGCGAGCACCCCCTGTGGTCGTCGTTCGTGTGGCGCAACGAGCTCTACGACACCTTCGTCGAATCGCTCGCCGTGCCGTCGATGGCCGGCGCGTTCACCGGCACCCCGGTCCTGAACTGGTGGCTGCGCACCCTCGGCGCCAAGATCGGGCGCGGGGTCTGGTTGGAGAGCTACTGGCTGCCGGAGACCGACCTGATCACCGTCGCCGACGGCGTCAGCGTCAACCGCGGCTGCGTCCTGCAGACCCACCTCTTCCACGACCGGATCATGCGGCTGGACACCGTCCGCCTCGCCGAGGGCTCCTCGCTCGGCCCGCACGGCATCGTGCTCCCCGGCACCGAGGTCGGGGCGCGCGCCTCGATCGCACCGTCGTCCCTGGTCATGCGCGGCGAGAGTGTCCCGGCCCACACCCGGTGGGCCGGCAACCCGATCGCCGGCGAACGCCCCGCCCGCCCCGTCCCGGCACGCGCGGAGGGAGGTGCGGCCGCGTGACCCGATGCAGTCGGCGCGCCCTGATCCGGGGCGCCGCCCTGCTCCCGTTCGCCGCGACGGTCGCGGACGGCCCCGCCGGGCCGCTCCCGGCCCGCTACTTCCCGCGGCACGGCACCTACGCCCACGACACCGTCTCGTACGACCTGCACCTGGACTACCGCCCGGCCGACGGCGGCCTCGACGGGCGGGCGCGCATCGAGGCGGTGGCCAACGAGCCTCTGGACCGGGTGGAGTTGGACCTCTCCCGGCTCACCGCGCACACCGCCACGATCGACGGGGTCCGGGTCCGGGCCCGCCAGCAGAACGGGAAGCTGTACCTGGCCACCCCGCACCCGCTCGGCACCGGGACGCGGTTCACGGTGGACGTCGGCTACCGCGGTCGGCCCCGGCCGGTGCGCTCCCCGTTCGGCCCGATCGGCTGGGACCGCACCGGTGATCCGCACGACGGGACCATGGTCGCCTCCCAGCCGCTGGGCGCCCCGTCGTGGTTCCCCTGCAACGACCGCCCCGACGACAAGGCGGCCTTCACCTTCCGGATCAGCGTCCCGCACGGCCAGCACGCCCTCGCCAACGGCACGTTGCTCGAACGCCGCCGCAGCGGGCACCGCGAGTGCTGGACCTACCACCACCCCGGCCCGATGGCCCCGTACCTCGCCGCGCTCTACACCGGACGGTTCCGCCACGACAGCGGCACCGCCCAACTCGGCCCGGGCCACCCGACGATCGCGCTGCACAACTCCTACCCGGCCCGGATGGCCGAGGACGCCGCACACGACCTGGCCCGCCAGCCCGAGATGCTCCGGGCGTTCAGCGGCCACTTCGGCCGCTACCCGTTCGAGGCGTACGGGGCGGTGGTCGTCGACGCCGAACTCGCCGCCCCGGTCGAGAACCAGACCCGGTCGGTGTTCGGCAGCAACCACATCGACGGGGCCCGCGGCGCCGAGACCCTGGTGGCCCACGAGATCGCGCACCAGTGGTACGGCAACAGCGTCAGTCTGCGCGACTGGCGCGACATCTGGCTCAACGAGGGCTTCGCCACCTACGCGGAGTGGCTGTGGTCCGAGCACATCGGCGAGGACTCCGCCGAGGAGATCGCCCGCCGGGAGTGGCGTTCGCTGCGCGACCGCCCCCAGGACCTGCGGGTCGCCGACCCCGGCCAGCGCCGGATCTTCGACGACCGGGTCTACGTCCGCGGCGCCTGCACCCTGCACGCGCTGCGTCGGGCCGTCGGTGACGACCGGTTCTTCGCGGTGCTGCGCGGCTGGCACGGCGAGCACCGCGGCGCCAGCGCCGACACCGCGGCGTTCGTCGCCCACGCCGAACGCTGCGCCGGGCCCCCGGTCCGCCCGCTGCTGCACACCTGGCTGTACGACAAGCCGCTGCCCGCGCTCGCGGCCTGAGCGCTCCGCGTGCCCGGTGGCGGACGGATCCCCGTCCGCCACCGGGCACGGCCGGTTCAGTGGCGGCGCCGCACCTTCAGCGCCGTGTCGATCCGTTCGAGCGGCTGCCCGTCGGGGCCGTCCTGCATCCGCGTGAACTCCTCGCTGAGCTGCACCTCCCACGCGTCGGCGGGCAGCTCCAGCGCCGCCAGGACCTCGTCGGTCGTGGGGAACTCGTCCACCGGGTGGCCGTGGTCGTGATCGTGGCCGTGGTCGTGCTGCCACGGCGGCGGCCCGGCGTGCCCGACGATCAGGAGCACCCCGCCCGGCGCCACCGCGGCCACCGCGGTCCGCAGGATGCGCTCCCGCAGGACCTCGCCGGGATTGTGCAGGAACTGCGCGGAGACCAGGTCGTAGCTGCCCTCCGGGAAGGACAGCGACAGGTCCCGCCGCTGCCAGTCGACGCGGTCGGCCACCCCGGCCGCGGCCGCCTGTTCGGCCGCCCGGCCCAGGGCCACCCCCGACACGTCGACGGCGGTGACCCGCCAGCCCTGCGTGGCCAGCCAGATCGCGTCCGCCCCCTCGCCGCAGCCCAGTTCCAGCGCGGTGCCCGGGGCCCGGTCGCCGACCTCGCGGACCAGCGTCGCGTTGGGGTTGCCGCTCCAGATCCGGTCGCGCTCGGCGTACCGGGCGTCCCAGAACTCCTCGTCGGGGACGGTGGTGCTGCCGTTGCCGTGGTTCATGGTGGTGCACTCCTCTTCGTCCGGTCGGCAAAGCCTCGGCCGTACCCCGGCCATCCGGCAAAGTCCGTTGCCGATACCGCAACGAAGCGGAGTGAGCCCCCGTTTAAAGTTCGCCCTCGACCGCCCCGCCCACGTCGTGGGCGATGTGCACCGCGGCCTCCTCGGCGGACGCCGCGCCCCCGTCGATGCCGACGTCGCGGGCGACGACGTCGTTGCTGCCGCCGCCGCGCCAGAACCCCTCGTCGAAGCTGACGATCCGCCCGGCACGCTCCTCGCCGACCTGGTCGTCGTAGGGCTCGCCGGCGCCGTCCGGCAGATCGCCGATGCCGTCGCCGTCCGGCGCGCAGACGTCCGGCAGTTCGAGGGAGAGCCGGTGCGCCAGCGATTCGCGGTCGTGCTGCTCCTGCGCGGTGGTCCCCTCGTGGTTCACCACGAACGGGCGCTCCGGCGGCGAATACCCGGTGTCCAACGCCTCGTCGAGCCCCGGCTCGTCCAGGGCGTCCTCCATGTCGAGGTCGTTGGGATTGTCCTGCGCATCGAATCTGGGCGGCTGGTAGACCTCGTCGCCCATGGCGTCGTCGGACATTGCCGCCCTCCTCTTCTCCTCCGCGTGGACGGTGCGTGTGCCCTCCGTGGCCATTGTCCGCCACCGCGGGCCGCTCGGCCTCAGGAGCGCCGGTCCTCGGTCCCCAGCCCGAGCGACTCGGCGATGCCCTGCACGTTGGCGTACCGGTGGTGGGCCGGCAGGCGCTCCGCCATCGAGACCAGGCGGTCGGGCGCGTGGTTGCGACGCAGGGTGCGCAGGACGTCGTTGCGCTCGGCGGGGTAGACGCTGCGTCCGAGGTACTGCGCGAGTTCGGAGCGCAGTCCCACGTCGCGCTCGGACATGCCGTGCGGCGTGCCGCCGCGGTAGACGCTCTCCGGCGAGGGCGCCGCCGTCGGCTGGTCCTCGCCGGCCGGCTCCAGCTCGCGGTTCTCGTCCGTGCGCAGCGAGCGGTCCAGGGTCAGCTGGCCCCGAAGCTGCTTCTTCATCATGTCGTCCCGGGCGGGACCGGTCTTGTCCATGCCGTGTTCCATGACCATGGCTGCCTCCGTTGCCTCCGGTTCCAGTCTCCCCGTTCCCCCCGCCCTGACAACACGGCGCCCGCCCGCCCCGCCGGCCCCACGTGCCGCCCGTGGCCCGGATACGGAACCGCCCGCCGCCCCCGGGTTTCCGGGGTCGGCGGGCGGTCGGCGGGCGGCCCGTGCCGTCAGTCGGTGGCCTCGGCGGCCGTCGGCTTCGGGATCAGGAACGACGACGCGATGGCGAGCGCCAGGATGACCACCCCGGCGATCATGCCGGCGGTGTAGCCGCCGGCCGCGGTCGGGTCGGCCGGCGTCAGCGCGGTCTTCACGGCGTACAGCGCGGCGAAGCTCAGGCCCGCGCCGAGGTTGAACGCGCCGGCGTTCAGCCCGGGCAGGAAGCCGGGGTTCTCACTCGGCGAGAGGACGATGCCCAGCCCGTTGAGGACGATGTTGGCCACGCCCGCGTAGGTGATGCCCACCAGCAGCGAGGTCACCAGCAGCAACACGTGCGACTGGCTGTGCATGGTCAGCAGCATCAGCACCACCGACCCCACGGCCCCGACGAGGCCCAGCCGCAGGATCCGGCCGTAGCCGAAGGTCGCGGCCAGTCGGCCGGCCAGCGGCCCCATCGCCAACCCGGCGAGCGCGTACGGCGACAGCGTCCACCAGGCGGACTGCTCGGCGGTCATCCCCAGTCCGGCCTGGGCGTCCTGGGCGAAGGCCGGGATCAGGCCGTTCATCACCGCGAACACGCCGGTCATGGTCAGCACCGTGGTCAGCAGCAGCGACCAGGTGGCCCGCTGCCTGAGGTGGTGGGTGGCGACCAGCGGCTGCCCGCTGCGGTTCTCGGTCCGCCAGAACAGCGCGAACGCGGCGGCGGCCACGACGACCAGCACGGCGATCATCGCCCAGTTGGCGGCGGCCAGCTTGCCCGCCTCGTTCAGCGCGATCAGCAGCGCACCGACCGAGACGACCAGCAGCGCCACGCCGGGCCAGTCCATCCTGGACGCGGCGGCGGCCTTGGACTCCGGGGTCAGGGTGGCCACCAGGACGGTCGCCAGGGCCGCGACGCCCGCCATCGCCCAGAAGACCGACTGGAAGCCGTGGTGGTCGGCGAGGTAGCCGCCGGCCAGCGAGTCGACGCCGGCGATGCCGCCGTTGACGGCGGTGATCACGCCCAGCAGGGTGCCGTACTTCTTGGGCTCCTTGACCTCGACCCGGAGCATGATCAGGCACAGCGGCACGACCGGCCCGCTCACGCCCTGGATGATCCGCCCGGCGAACAGCATCGGGATGCTCGTCGACAGCGCGGCGACCACGCAGCCGACGGCCATCAGGACGAGCATGCCGGCCAGCACCCGGCGCCGGCCGAGGACGTCGCCCAGGCGCGGCAGGAACAGCGAGAACAGCGCCGCGGAGGTGAAGAACGCGGTCTGGGTCATGCCCACTTCGGCGGAGCTGGCACCGAGCGAGTCCTCGATGCTCTTCAGCGCCGGGCTGAGCATGCTGGCGTTGAGCTGGAAGGCGAAGCACGCCACCAGCAGGGCGGTGACCAGCACGCCGATCCGTACGCCGGATCCGTGGCCGGAGACCTCGGTGGAACGCGGTGCGGTGGAGACGTTCATGCCCGGCCTTCGCCGATCCGCTCCAGGGCGTCCACCACGAGGTTCCAGAAGCGCTCGTGGTCCAGCTTGACCGCGACCTGGGTGTGGCAGTCCGCCGGCGCCGGCGCCCGGAAGTCGGTCACCGTCATGCCCAGGGTCAGCGCGCCGCGCAGCTCGATGTCGACCGGCGCCTTGCGGACGGTCATCACGTCCGGGTCGATGACGTACGCCACCGCGCAGGGGTCGTGCACCGGCGGGTGGTCGAAGCCCTGGTTCTCCCGGTACGCCTCGCGGAAGAAGTCGAGCAGCTCCAGCACGAACCGGGCCGGCGCGGTGCCCACCGCGGCGATCTTCGCCTCGACCTCGGGGGTGGCCAGGGCCTGGTGCGTGAGGTCCAGACCGACCATGGTGACCGGCCACTTCTCGTTGAAGACGATGTGCGCGGCCTCGGGGTCGATGATGATGTTGAACTCGGCGACCGCGCTCCAGTTGCCCTCGTGGTAGCCGCCGCCCATCAGGACGACCTCGCGCACCCGCTCGGCGATCCGCGGCTCCTTGCGCACGGCCATGGCGATGTTGGTCAGCCCGGCCGTGGGGACGATGGTGATCTCGCCCGGCTCGTGGGACATCACGGTGTCGATGATCAGGTCGACGGCGTGCCGGCGGTCCAGCTCGAAGGCGGGCTCGGGCAGGTCCGGCCCGTCGAGGCCGGTCTCGCCGTGGATGTCGGGGGCGGTCTCGATGGACCGCACCAGCGGCCGCGGGTTGCCCGCGGCGAACGGCACGCCGGTGATCCCGGCGATCGTCGCCACCGACAGCGCGTTGCGGGTCACCTTCTCCAGCGTCTGGTTCCCGACCACGGTCGTCACGGCGACCAGTTCGACGTCGGGATTGCCGTGGGCCAGGAGCATGGCGATCGCGTCGTCGTGCCCCGGGTCGCAGTCGAGGATGATCTTTCTGGCCAACGGAAGAGCCCCTTTGCTCTGCGGAACGGTGAAGCGGGGTGAACTCGATCTCTGGGGCGCGCCGCAACAGGCAACTACCTAGGGAAAACGTTCTCCGGAAATTTCGCTCATGTCGCGCGGAGATGTCAATGAATCGTCAACGAAGTGTGAGGCAGGCGACCCGTCTACCCGCTGGTTTCGAAGGGCACAGAGCTGGTACGCCTGTGTACCGGCGGTGATAACGATTGCCGTCGATGTCCGGGACAGTGCGGTGCGCAGGGCCGCCGTTCCGTAGTGGAAGGGCACACCGTCGTGGCCGAAGTGACCTTGCGGGACGTCGCCCGGGCGGCGGGCTGCTCCGTCGCCACCGTCTCCCGCGTGCTGGCCGGCACCCGCCCGGTCGGCGCCGAGACGGCCCGCGCCGTACGGGCCGCGGCCGACCGGCTCGGCTACCGCCCCAACGAGGTCGCCCGGGCCCTGCGCAGCCGCTCCACCGGCACCGTCGGCCTGGTCCTGCCGCAGATCACCAACCCCTTCTTCCCCTCCCTCGTACGGGAGTTGGAGCACGCCCTGCACGCCGAGGGCCGGGCGGTCCTGCTCGCCGACTGCGACGACGACCCGGCGACCGAAGCCACCCGGATCGCCGCCCTGTTGGACCGCCGGGTGGACGCCCTGCTGCTCATCCCGGTCGACGAGCGGCGCAGCCGGGACGCGGTGGCCACCGCCGCGGCGCGGGTGCCGCTGGTCCTGCTGGACCGCGGCTGCGGCCCCGGCGTGGCCGATTCGGTCGCGGTCGACAACGCGGCCGGGATGGCGCTCGTCCTGGACCACCTCGCCGCCACCGGCCGCCGCCGCCCCTGCTTCATCGGCGCCGCCGGCACCGCCTCCGCCGCGGTCGAACGGCACGCGGCCTACGCGGCGGGGGCGGCCGTCCTCGACCCGGCCGCGCCGCGGCGCACGGTGCTCGGCGACTTCTCCGTGGAGTGGGGCCGGGCCGCCGTCGACCGGATCTGGCCGGCCCGGCCGGACGCGGTGGTGTGCGCCAACGACCTGATCGCGGCCGGTGCCCTGCAACGCCTGCGGCAACTGGGCGCCGACGTCCCCGGCGAGGTCGCGGTCACCGGTTTCGACGACGTCCCGCTGGCCGGGCTGGCCGACCCGGCGCTCACCACCGTCCGCCAGCCGGTGGCCGAACTGGCCGCCGAGGCCGCCCGGTTGCTCGCCCACCGCCCCGCCGCGGCCTCGATCCCCGGCCCGCGGCGACCGGTCCGTACCGTCCGGCTCGCCCCGGAATTGGTGGTACGGGGGTCCAGTGCGCCGGCCGGCGGGGCCGATGACCCGCGCACGACCCCTTGACCGTACGCGGTCAGCGCGTTAAGTCTAGACCAATTGCTCGGCACGCCCTCGCGTCAACCACCCCCCTACGCGAAAGGGTTGACATGAACAAGAAGAGAAGGCTGGCCCTCGCCATAGGCGCCGGCATCGCCCCCCTCCTCGTCGTCAGTCTGCCGGTCAGCCCGGCCAGCGCCCACGGGTACGTCTCCTCGCCGCCCAGCCGGCAGGCCCAGTGCGCCGCGGGCACCATCGACTGCGGTCCGATCAAGTGGGAGCCGCAGAGCGTCGAAGGCCCCAAGGGGCTGACGAGTTGCAGCGGCGGCAACAGCCAGTTCGCCGACCTCGACGACGACTCCAAGCCGTGGAAGGTCACCCCGATCAGCAGCAGCCAGACCTTCACCTGGCGTTTCACGGCCCGGCACGCCACCAGCAACTGGCAGTACTTCGCCAACGGCCAGAAGGTCGCCGAGATCAACGGCAACGGAGCCCAGCCGCCGGCCGAGGTCTCCCACACCGTCAACTTCGGCAACGTCAAGGGCAAGCAGAAGATCCTCGCGGTGTGGAACATCGCCGACACCGCCAACGCCTTCTACGCCTGCATCGACGTCAACATCGGCTAGCAACGTCCCCGCGGATTCCGCTTCCGCTCCGCTCCCCTCCGACCCCCGTCGTTCCCCCTCCGCTCACCGTCCCCGCCGTCGCCCCGCGTCCCGTCCCAGGACGCGGGGCGACGCCGCGGTCAGGGGCACCCGTTACGATCGGCGCATTCAAGGGCCGATGCGGGTGGCCGCAGCCGGGAGGACGAGATGGGTCTGTTCCGCCGAGGACCGAAGCGGGATCCCCGCGAGCTCGCACGCGACGAGGAGTTCAGCTTCTTCTCCGAGCGGGAGGGGCGCGTCTTCAGATCCCAGGTCCGGCAGGCGTTCGCCGAGCGCGGCCTGGAGGTCACGGCGTACGCCGGCGCGGTCACCGACTCGGGCGGCCGCCAGTTCGGCCTGGGCAACCTGGCCGCCGTCTGCCACCGCGACCGGCGCGGCGAGCGCAGCTGGCCGATGCTCATCCGCGACCACGTCGGCAAGGTGCTGCGCACCATGGACGGCCCGCAGCCGCTGGAGATCCTCTCCCACGACGAGATCCGCGCCTGCCTCTACCCGCGGATCGTCGCCCAGGAGACCCTGCCCGCCTCCGACTCCTTCCACTACGGCCACGAACCGGCCCCCGGACTGTGCGAGGTGCTCGCCCTCGACCTGCCCGAGGCCGTCCAGATGCTCAGCGCGGACTCCCTCGCCGACCTCGGGGACGTGGCCGAGCTGCGGATCCGGGCCATGAACAACCTGCGCGCCCTGCCGGTCGAGGGGCACGAGACGGTGCGCCGCGGCGACGGCTCGGCCTTCGAGGTGCTGCTCGGCGACTCCTTCTTCACCGCCAGCCGGGTGCTCGTCCTCGACGACCTGGTCGAGCGCCTCACGGGCACCGCCCTCACCCGCGACGGCGCCCTGGTCGCCCTGCCCTTCCGCCACCAGCTGGCGTTCCACCGCATCCACGACGCCCAGGTCATTCCGGCGCTCCAGGCCATGGCCCAGTTCGCCGCGGCCGGGCACGAGGACGCGGCGGGCGCGATCAGCCCCCGGGTGTTCTGGTGGCGCCGCGGGATGATGACCCCGCTGAGCGAACCGGACGGCGACGGCCTGCGGGTGGTGGTCGACATGGAGTTCCAGGACATGTTGGAGCGCCTGGTCCAGGACGAGCCGTAACGGCTCCGGTCGGCCGGAGCCGGCCCGCTCCCGCCCGCCCGAAATCCGTCCGCCCGAACTCCGCCGGAAAATCCGTCCGAGAAATCCGCGCCGGACGGGAACCCCGCCGGCCCGCGGCCCGTTCTACTCGGTGAGGCCCCGCGTTCTCCCCCGTACGCGGGGCCTCACTACGTCCGCCGCCGCGCGGGCCGCCTCATCCGTCGAGCTGCGCCCGTTCCTCGTCGGTGAAGAGCCGGGAGCGGATCAGGAAGCGCACGCCCTCCGGCGCCTCCAGCGAGAAGCCGCTGCCCCGGCCCGGTACGACGTCCACCGTCAGATGGGTGTGCCGCCAGCGGGCGTACTGGTCCGCGGACATCCAGAAGCCCACCGGCTCCGGCACGCCGTCCACCACCAACTTCTCCAACAGCACGTCCGACGCGCCGGTGCGGAACTCCCCGGCCGGATAGCACATCGGCGCGCTCCCGTCGCAGCAGCCGCCGGACTGGTGGAACATCAGCGGCCCGTGCTGGGAGCGCAGCGACCGCAACAGCGTGGCGGCGCCGTCGGTGAGCGCGATCCGCGCGGCGCCTCCCGGGAGGCCGGTCCCTCGGTCGTCCATCTGTCGCCCCTTCGTCGGCCGGTCACGGTGGGCGCGGTTCCCCTGCCGGGCGGGGGAGTGCCCCGCCCGGCAGCATGGCAGAAGCCCGCCGCGCCACGGAATACGGCGGCGCACGGCGCCCGGCCACCGGCAGGGCGCGCCGCCGCCTCACCGGTGGCCGAGCGTCCCGTGCTACATCCGGTGCGCCAGCAACGCGTCGGCGATGGCGACCTGGGCCGGGTCCAGCGCGGACTCGCCGTCCTCGACGTCCCACAGGGCGTTCTGCAGGATCCGGCCGAGCGTCCAGCCCGCGGCCCGTTCCCGGTCCAGGCCGACGACCTCGGTCAGCAGGTCGAAGCGGCGCAGCACCGCCGCCGGCACGTCGCCGGTGGCCACCACGTCGTCCCACCGGTTGGCGAGGGCGGGCAGCAACTCGAAGCCGGGGTCGCCGGCCAACGGCTCCGGATCGATGGCCAGCCAGGGTTCGCGCTGCCCGGCCAGCACGTTGTCGTAGTGCAGGTCCCAGTGCAACAGCCGGTCCCCGCCGGCGCCGAGCAGGTCGGTGACGACGGCCGCGCAGGTGCGCACGAGTGCCCGTTCGGCCGGGTCGCGGAGCGCGGGGACGGCCTGCGGGGTCCGGTCGACCATGGCGCCGGCGAGGTCGGTGAGCCGGCGCAGCCCGGCCGGCGCGGGCACCGCCACCAACCGTGCCAGCAGTGCGGCCAGGATCCGCAGCGCCTCGGTGTCGTCGGGCAGGGCCGACAGCGGTCGGCCGGCGTCGAGCCGTTCCAGCAACTGGGTGGCGCTCGGCGCGTCGTGGTCGAGCAGCCGCACGATGCCGTCGCCCCGCCAGGCCCGCAGGCCCGCCGCGGCGCCGGCGTTCTCCTCCCGCGGCTGTTGGAGCTTGAGCGCGGCCGGCGTGCCGTCCGCCTGCCGCACCGGCAGGACGAGCGAGGCCATGCCGAACCGGGCGGGGCCGTCCGGTCGCAGTGCCCAGCGGTCCAGGAACTCGGCGCCCAGCGCGGGCAGTGCGGCGAGCCAGGCGCGCTCCGACGCGCCGTGCGCGCCGTAGGACGTCAGGAACGCCTCGGGGACGTCGATCAGGGCCGACGTGGTCATGGGGAATCTCCTTCGTGGATCCGGATCCGGCGTGCGGTGCGGGAACGAAGGAGTCGGCGGGGGTGCCCGGGCTGCGGGCGCGCGTCAGAGCATGCGTCCACCCTAACGCCGCCGGCCGCGGGAGCGCCCCGGCCGGTCGCCCGGCCGGGTTCGCCGCCGCGTTCCCCGTGCGGCGCGGCGGCGCAACGCCCTTGTACCGGGCGGGAGTTACCGCGTGTTGTGCCTTGCGGAGCCGGGCCTCGAACCCTGGGCGGGGATGCGGGCCCCGGCCCAGCCCTGTACGGCCGGCTCGTCCAGCGATTCCACCCACCAGTCGGCCTTCGCGTTCTGTGGCCCGGAGGGGCGGGGGCCGACCCCGATCACCCGCAGGCCCGCCGCCGCGGCGGCCTCGATGCCGCACTGGGAGTCCTCGACGGCCAGCGCCCGGTCCGGCTCGACGCCGCAGAGCCGGGCCGCGGTGAGGTACACGTCCGGATGCGGTTTGGGTCTGGTGGTGGTGTCGGGCACCACGACGTGGTCGAAGAACCGTCGCAGTCCCGCCACGTCGAGGCAGGACTCGACGACTTCCAGCGGGCAGTTGCTGGCCACCGCCAGCGGGGCGAACTGGGCGGCGGAGCGGACCAGTTCGGGGGCTCCGGGCATGGTCGTCGGATGCGCCGCGACGAGCTCGCGGAAGCGTTCCAGGAGCGATGTGGTGAGTTCGTCGGCGAGTTCGGGGCGGCCGACGGAATCGGCCATCAGTCGTCCGCACGCGGTGTAGTGCAGCCCCCGGGCCTGTTCGGAGAAGCCCGGCGCGGGGGCGTAGCCGTAGCCGTGCAGTACCGCGTCACGGGCGTCCACCCAGTGGCGTTCGGTGTCCATCAACGTGCCGTCGCAGTCGAAGACCACGGCGGCTGGGGTCCAGGAAAGGATGCGATGTGCTGTCATCCGAGGTTCCGTTCCGATGGGCCCGGAGGGCGACGGCGTGACCGGTCGAGCGCGTGAGGCGTGACGGTGTCGGTGCGCGGCCGCGGCAGCGGGCTGAAGGGTTCCGACGGCGGGCGGCTCCCGGACAGGGGAGACCTGGGCGCAGCGTCGGAAAATAACGATCGTTACGTTACGGACGGCAACGCGCCAGGGTCAATAGATCGCTAAATGTCCATATTTTAAGCCTTATGGGTAACTGAAGGTGCCGTAGGCCGTTGGTGTGCCGCCCTGGACGACGCGGAACACGCACGTCGCGTGGTACCGGGCGCACAGCACGCGCGCGGCCGGCGCGAGTTCGGTGAACCGCACCGCCCGCAGCCGCCCGGCGTACGGACGGGTGAGGGCGCCCCCGCTGCGGTAGGCGACGGCCTGCCGGGCGGCCTCCAGGAGCACCATCCCGGGCACGTGGTCGCCGGGGTGGTCGAAGAGGAAGGGGTGCAGCGGGTCGGCCGGCGCCACCAGCAACCCGGCCGCGTCCTCGGCCAGCACCGCGTCCTGGGGGTGGTTCACGGCCAGCGCGGCGGGCTCCGGGCGGTGCGCCGCGGTCGGCGGGGCGGCCGTCGCGCCGTCGCGCGCGCCCCGGGTCCGCAGCGCCGTGTAGCCCGCCCCGTCCACGAACCGCACCCCGCCGCCCGCCTCCCCGAAGACCACTCCGTGGGCGGCGAACGTGGCGTCCAGCCGCAGGCCGGAGACCGTCCGGTCGCGGGTCCGCCGGACCGCGCTCACCCGGGCGAGGCAGGTGACCTCGGTCGCGCCCGGCCCGGCCGGCGGCTCGCTCTGGGGGGTCAGCCGGAAGTGCAGGTCGCTGATGATCGCGTGGCGTGCCGCCGGCACCCCGTGGAACCGCAAGGGGATGTACAGCCCCAGCTGGCGCAGGGTCTCCACAAGGACCAGCGGGCTGTTCCGCTGCGATCCGTCGCGGGGGAACGTCGAGTGCGCCCGTGGCCAGGACGCCGCCGCCTCGAAGACGTCCGGGGCGGACGTCGGTCGGACGTCCGTGAGGAGGACCTCGGCCACGGAGGTCCGGTGCACCAACTCCCGTTCGACGGTACGGGACCGGCTGAGCGGTCCTTCCTCTCCGAACGGGACGACGGATGACGTATTCATATGACCAGGGAATATCGAAATTCGAACACTCGCACCCGTGAATTGGAAGTGGCCGGGCGCGGTAGATTTCTTCCAGGTGGCACGAGAACGACATCTGAGGTGTACGTGCAGATCCGGGCGAAGACGACGCGCAGGTTCCTTCTGGAAGCGGCCGCAACATTGTTCGACGAGCGGGGTTATGCCGGCACGAGCATCAGCGATATCAGTGCGCATTCCGGCCGCACCAGCGGCGCGATCTATTTTCACTACGCCAGCAAGGAGAAGCTCGCCCTCGCCATTGTCGAGGAGCACTTCGCCACCTGGCCGCGACTGATCGGCCGGCACCGGCAACCCGGTGTGCCGGCGCTGGAGAAGCTCGTCGCGCTGAGCTTCGAGGTGGCGCGCGCCTTCCGCGACGACATCGTGGTCCGGGCCGGCGCCCGCCTCTGGGCGGAGCGCAAGGCCATCGAGACCCAACTCCCGGCACCGTTCCTGGGATGGATCGAGGCCGTCACTCAACTCCTGGAGGAGGCCGCCCGCGACCGCGAACTCGCCGTCGGGGTGCCCCCGGCCACCACGGCGCACACGGTGGTCTGCGCCTTCTTCGGCCTGCACACCGTCTCCGACGCGCTGGAGGGGCGGCGGAACATCGAGGGGCACCTGGACGACCTGTGGCTGTTGCTGCTGCGGGGGTTGCAGGCCGAGCCGGACCCCGCCGCCCTGTTGGACCGGGTCCACCGGCGGGCCCGTGCCGCCCGCCCGGCGCCCGAACCCGCCTGAGCGACCGGCGGATCCGCCGGTCGCTACCGGCGGCCGCCGCGCAGGAAACGCCGCAACCTGGTCAGCGGCCAGGTGTTGATGACGTCGTCCTTGGTGAGCCAACCGCGCTGCGCGGTGCCCACCCCGTAGCGCAGGTAAGGAAGATGCGTGGTGGCGTGCGCATCGGAATTCACCGCGAACTTCACGCCGTGCCGCTTGGCGCGCAGGATGTCCTCGTCGCGCAGGTCCAACCGCTCGGGATGCGCGTTGATTTCCAGTGCGGTACCGGTCCGTGCGCAGGCGGCGAAGACCGCGTCGAAGTCGGCGTCAATTCCCGGGCGTTTGCCGATCAATCGCGTGGTCGGATGCCCGAGGATCGCGACGTGCGGATTCTCGCAGGCGCGGATCAGTCGGCGGGTGAGCGCCTGCCGGCTCTGGTGGAAGTGCGAATGCACGGAGGCCACGCAGAGGTCGAAATCCGCCAGGAAGGCGTCGGGCCAGTCGACGTCCCCGTCCGGTCCGATGTTGAGTTCGGTGCCGTGCAGCAGGCGCATCCCGCGGTGCTTCCGGTCCAGTGCGCGGACCTCGTCCCGCTGCGCCAGCACCTTCTCCTCGGTCATCCGCTGCATGGCGAGGTCCGGGGCGTGGTCGGTGACCGCGTAGTACGCGTAGCCCCGGGCGGCCGCGGCGGCGACCATGTCGGCCAACGAGGACAGCCCGTCGGTCAGGTCGGTGTGCGTGTGCAGATCGCCCCTGACGTCGCCCTCCACCAGCAGTTCGGGCAGTTCCCCGCGGAGTCCGGCGGCGACCTCGCCCCGGTCCTCCCGCAACGGCGGCGGGATCCAGGGCAGTCCGAGCCGGGCGTAGACCGCCTCCTCGGTCTCCGAGGCCACCAACTCCCCGCTCTCGCTGTCGAACAGCCCGTACTCGGACAGCTTGAGCCCGTTGCGCACCGCGATCGCCCGGGTGCGGATGTTGTGGCCCTTCGACCCGGTGAAGTACTGCAACCCCGCGCCCCAGGAGGCCGGCGGCAACACCCGCAGGTCGACCTGGAGGCCCTTGGTGGTGCGGATCGAGGTCTTCTTGGCTCCGTGGGCGATCACCTCGGCGGTGTACGGGAGCTCCGTCAGCGCGGTCATGAACGGCGCCGACCGCTCCGCCGCCACCAGCACGTCGACGTCCCCGATGGTCTCCCGCATCCGGCGCAAGGACCCCGCGTAGGTGCACCGCTCGCACCCGGCGATCGAGGACAGCTCCCCGGTGATCTGCTCGGCGACGTCCATCGCGGCACTGATCAGGATCCGCCCGTCACCCGCCTGCTGGAGCAGAGCGATGCCGTGCAGGATGTTCTCCTCGGTCCGCTCGCCGAACCCCTTCAGGTCCCGCAGCCGCTCCGCGTGGACGGCGGCCAGCAGCTGGTCCACCGAGGTGATGCCCAGCTCCTCGTGGAGCACCATGGCCTTCTTCGGCCCCAGCGTGGGGATGGCGATCAGCTCCCGCACCCCCGCGGGGACCTCCGCCCTGGACTCCTCGATCACCGACACCCGGCCGGTGCGCAGGTACTCCACCACCTTCTCGGCGATCGACGCCCCCACGTGCGGGATCTTCCGCAGCCCCGGCACGTCGAGCTGCGTGACGTCGACGGGGTGCCCCCCGATCGCCCGGGCGGCCTTCTCGTACGCCCGGGCCTTGAAGGCGTCACCACCACTGATCGCGATGAGGTCGGCGTACTCCTGGAGCAGCGCCTCGACCTCCTCGTTGGCGCGGACCATGTCTCCAGGGTGCGCCCGGGCGGCGGGAGCGGCACGGGAAGCGGAACCGGGACCGCGTCCCGCGGCCCGGTCCGGCGGACCCGCCGCTCCGTGCGCCCGGCGTCCCGCGCCACCTCGGCGTGCCGGGGAACGGCGGGCCGAGGCGCCCGTGCAAGTCCCGCTCCGTGCTCCGCGGTTCGCGCGCCGGGTCGCGGGGGACCGGTCACGATGACAGGAAGTTCTCCGCGGTCTCGCGCAGGGTTGCCCTGATGGTGCGGGGGTCGTCGAGGTAGCCGCCGACCATCGCGCCGTCCCGCAGGACGACCAGGGCCCGGGCCACGCGCTCGGGGTCGGGATGACCGGCGTCGCCGACCACCGTACGCAGCACGCCGTGGAACCAGCGGCGGTGCTCGGCGATGCGGACGCGCACCGGGTGCGCGGGGTCGGGGTACTCCGCGGCGGCGTTGAGGAAGCCGCAGCCGCGGAACCCCGGCCGGCAGAGGTTGTCGCCGATCATGTCCATGATGGCGAGCAGGGCGTCACGGCCCCGGTGGGCGGCGAGGATGGCCGCCACGGCGTCCTCCACCCCGGCCCCGCGGGCCTCCAGATAGGCGACGACCAGCCCTTCCTTGCCGGCGAAGTGGCGGTAGAAGGTCGCTCTGGTCACCCCCGCCTCCGTGACCAGCTGCTCCACGCCCACGGCATGGATGCCCTGGGTGTAGAACAGCCGCCCCGCGGTGTCCAGCAGGCGTTCTCTGGGGTGGGTTCTGTCGGTGGCTCCCGTGGTCATGGGCACCAGCCTAGGGAAGCGGCGCGGGGCCCCGGCGGGTCAGGGGCGGGCTGCCGCGCACCCGTCGCCGTACGTGGTGACCAGAGGCTTCGTCTCGTCGACGACGTAGGTGGACAGCATCATCGTGGTCACCGTGCCGACGTTGCGGGCGTTGTGGATGGCGCCGGACGGGATGAAGAACGGGTCGCCGGTGCGCAGCCGCAGGACCTCGCCGTCGTCGAACACCATCAGCACGTCGCCGCGGACGATGTAGCCGACCTCCACCCCGGGGTGGCTGTGCCGGCCGGACTCCTTGCCCCGGGGGATCTGCACCAGCGTCTGGACGGTCTCCCAGCCCTTGGCGGGGGAGGGGTGGTGCTGGAGCACGGTGCGGGTGACGCCGGCGGTCGGATCCGTGGGGTCCACGGGACCCGTGGGATGGGTGTGGTCTGCGGGGCCGTGTGCGTCCCGGGGGCCGTCGCCGGCGGCCGCTGCGGAGGCGACCGTCGCGGAGAGGGCGGTCACGCCGAGTGCGCCGGCGGCGGCCGCGCTTCCGTTACGGATCAGGGTGCGGCGGTCGATCATCAGCGGTCTCCGTTCCGAGTGAGCAGAAAGAACGATCGTTCTTTCTGCTTCGGTAGCGTGCCGCGTGATCACCGGGAGCGCAAGGGGGTCACGCGTTTTTCTCGGACTTGCCTGTCCGTCAAGCGGCGCCGAGGTGCGCGGAGTTGGCGCGCGTCACCTGTTTGACCAGTGACGCATGCTGTGTCACAGTCATCCGGCACGCCCACGGCGAGCACCGGGACCCCCGGTGCGCGTGGGTTCCCCTGCGAGGCGTGGAGCGTTCGCGGGCCGGCACGTCGAGACGCACGGAGGGCTTCACATGATCAACAGGCGTACGTTCGGCAAGGCGCTGGGCCTGGGCGCCGGCGGCGCGGTCGCCGCGACGCTGGTGGGGCCGTCGGGCGCCGCGCACGCCGCGGCCGTGGCGGACCCGCGGGCCGGTGCGGGCGCCGCGCCCGGCGCCGGCTCCCGGGGGCGCAGCGCGTTCCCGCCGCTCAAGACGGTCCGGGCCGGCCTGTTGGAGGTCGGCTACGCCGAGTTGGGGCCGCGGCACGGGCCGCCGGTGATCTGCCTGCACGGCTGGCCGTACGACATCCACAGCTTCGAGGAGGTCGCGCCCCTCCTGGCGGCGGCGGGCCACCGGGTGATCGTGCCCTACCTGCGCGGCCACGGCGCGACGCGCTTCGTCTCCCCGGCGACGTTCCGCAACGGGCAGCAGTCGGCCCTCGCCCTCGACATCGTCGCCCTGATGGACGCGCTGGGGCTGGAGAAGGCGGTGCTCGCCGGATTCGACTGGGGCGCCCGGACCGCCGACATCATCGCGGCGCTGTGGCCCGAGCGCTGCACGGCCCTGGTGTCGGTGGGCGGTTACCTCGTCGTCAACCTGGAGGCGAACCTCCAGCCGCTGCCGCCGGCGACCGAGCGCTACTGGTGGTACCAGTACTACTTCGCCACCGAGCGGGGCCGGGCCGCCATGGAGGACCCGACCAAGCGGCACGACCTGGCCCGGGTGGTCTGGGACACCGTGTCCCCGACCTGGCACTTCGACGATGCCACCTTCGAGCGCACGGCCGCCGCCTTCGAGAACCCCGACTACGCCGCCGTCGTGGTCCACAACTACCGCTGGCGGCTGAGCCTCGCCGAGGGGGAGCGGCGCTACGCACCCTACGAGCAGCGGCTCGCCGCCCGGCCGACCATCGCCGTGCCGACCATCACGCTCGACGCCGAACTGGACCCGTTCACGGCTCCGGGCGACGGATCCGCGTACCGGGACCGGTTCACCGGCCCGTACCAGCACCGGACGCTGAAGGGCATCGGCCACAACCTGCCCCAGGAAGCGCCCGAGGAGTTCGTCCGCGCCGTCCTCGACGCCCCACGCCTGTGAGACGTCGCCGACGGGGCGAGTGGCACGCCGCCACCGCCATATCACCGAATTCGTAAGGGAGTTGGCCGGAATGCAGGGCAAGCAGGGGAACGGGAGACTGGCGATGCAGGACCACGGCACGCAGGACGAGGGCGCGGCGGCGCGGCGGGCGCGGTTCGGCGCACTGCCCGAGCGGATCGCCCCCGCCGACCTGGTCGAGAGCAAGGCGGCCTCGCCGAGGGACCCGGAGCGGGACGGCGGCGGGCTGGGGAACAGGCACCTCCTCACCTGCCTGGCGTGGGACCTGGTGCTCTGAGGCGTGCCCTCCGCCGCCCCGGCGGCGGAGGAAAAGCCTTTCGAACGGCCGCGCGGAGCCTGCTACGGTTGCCGCGGCAGTGATCCTTCGTAGCGGAGTCCAGACATGGCGGGTGACGACGACATCTCCGGGTGATACCCGGAGCTGATCGACCACCGGCAGGCGCACCTTCCGCGGCGCCGCCGCCGTGGTCATCGAGTCGTCCCCTTTTCCTGTCTCAGGCGCGGTGCCCTTCGCGCGGTGTCTTCCGCATCGCGGTTTCCCCGTGGAGCGCCCTGCCCGCTCTTCCCACGAGGTCCTCCCATGTCCGACGCTTCCGTCAGCTGCTCCCAGCTGACCTTCAACTGGCCCGACGACACCCCGGTCTTCGACGGCCTGTCCTTCACCGTCGGCGCCGGCCGCACCGGTCTGGTCGCGCCCAACGGCTCCGGCAAGAGCACCCTGCTGCGGCTGATGGCGGGGGAACTCGTCCCGGACGGCGGCAGCATCAAGCGCGCCGACGGCCGGATCGCCGCCCTGTCGCAGCGCCTGGGCCTGCTGGACGCCGACCGCACCGTCGCCGAGAACCTCGCGGAGTTCGCCCCGCAGCGGCCGGAGGCGGAGCGGATGAACCTGCTCGCCCGCTTCCTGTTCCGCGGCCCCCGGGCACACCTCCCGGTGCGCGTCCTCTCCGGCGGCGAACGCCTGCGCGCCACGCTCGCCTGCGTCCTGAGTGCCGAACCGGCGCCGCAGCTACTGCTGTTGGACGAGCCGACGAACAACCTCGACGTGGTCGGCGCGGCCCAGTTGGAGAGCGCCCTGGCGTGCTACCGCGGCGCCTTCGTGATGGTCAGCCACGACGTGCGGTTCCTGGACCGGATCGGCGTCGACCGGTGGCTGCGGGTCGCCGACGGCGAGCTGACCGAAACCGGGGCGCCGCACTCGTGAGCCGCCGACGTACCGCCCGCGCCCACGCCCGAGGTGCCGCACCCGGTGGGCCCGCAAACGACCACGTCGGACGGAACGCCATGCCCCAACCCGCCCTGCTCGCCCACGACATCGTCCGCACCCTCGGCACCCGCAGGGTCCTCGACGGCGTCGGCCTCACCGCCTCGCCCGGCCACCGCATCGGCCTCATCGGCGAGAACGGCGTCGGCAAATCGACGCTGCTGCGCATCCTCGCCGGAGCCGACGAGCCTGACGCGGGCCGCGTGGTGCGCCCGCCCGACCTCGGCTTCCTGCACCAGGAGATGCCGTTCGACTCCGGGGCGACCCTCGCCGACGTGCTGGCCGACGCGCTGCGCGAGGCGCACGAGTCCCTCGCGGAGCTCGATCGCCTCGCCCAGGAGGTCGCCGGCACCCCGGAGGACGACCCCGGCCACGCGGAACTGCTCGACGCCTACGCGCGCCACCTCGAACGCGCCCGGCAGCGCGAGGCGTGGGACGCCGACCGGCGCGCCGCGCTCGTGCTGGCCGGGATCGGACTCGGCGCGCTGCCGCACGGGCGGTCCCTCGGCTCCCTCTCCGGCGGCCAGCGCGGTCGCCTCGCGCTGGCCGCGCTGCTGGTGCGCAGGCCGTCCGCGCTGCTGCTGGACGAGCCGACCAACCACCTCGACGACGGCGCCGCCGCGTTCCTGGAGGAGCAACTGCGCGGCCTGCCCGGAGCCGTCGTGGTGGCCAGCCACGACCGGGCCTTCCTCGACGCGGTCTGCACCGACGTCATCGACCTCGACCCGGCGGTGGCCGGGCCGGTCCGCCACGGCGGCAACTACAGCGCCTACCTGGCCGAGAAGCACGCCGAGCGGGAGCGCTGGCTGCGGCGGTACGCCGAGGAACAGCAGGAGTTGACGGAGCTGCGCCGCTCGGCGGAGGTCACGGCCCCGCTGGTCGCACCGGGGCGCCCGCGGCGCGACAACGAGAAGATGGGGTTCGGCCACCGCTCGGGGCGCGTGCAGAACCAGATCTCACGCCGGGTGCGCAGCGCCCACCGCCGGCTGGCGGAACTCGAACGCGACCAGGTCCCGGCGCCGCCGCAGCCGCTGCGCCTGCGGCACGCCCCGCTGGCGCAGCCGTCCGCGGAGGGCACCCTGGTCTCCCTGCGCCGGGTGCGCGTGCCGGACCGGCTCGCCGTCGACCGCCTCGACGTCTCGGCGAGCGAGCGGCTGTTGGTCACCGGCGACAACGGTGCGGGGAAGTCGACGCTGCTGGCCGTGCTCGCCGGGCGGCTCGAAGCCGGCGGCGAGGTGCGGCGCCGGCGGAACCTCACCGTGGGGATGCTCTCCCAGGACACCGCCTTCGACCGCCCGGACCGCACCGCCCGGGAGACGTACGAGGGCGTCCTCGGCGGGGAGCGGGCCGAGGCGGTCCCGCTGGGCACGCTGGGGCTGCTGCACGAGGCGGACCTCGACACACCGGTCGGGCACCTGTCGGTCGGGCAGCGCCGCCGGCTCGCGCTGGCGCTGCTGGTGGCCCGGCCGCCGGCGCTGCTGCTGCTCGACGAGCCGACGAACCACCTCTCCCCGCGGCTGTGCGACGAGTTGGAGTCCGCGCTCGGCACGGGGCCCGGTGCGATCGTCCTGGCCAGTCACGACCGGTGGCTGCGGCGGCGCTGGGCGGGCCGGGAACTCCGGCTGGACGTCGCGGAGGGGGCCTCGGTGCGCTGACCGGGGCTCCTTGCGGGCACCGTAGTCACCCATCAGGATGGTGACGTGAATCTGGAACATGTCTTCGTGTGCGGCAATCCGGCCCTGGACTTCGCGGCCACGCTCCGGGCGCGCCGCACGGCGCGGTTCGAGATGTTCGCGACGCCGGACCGCCTGGACGCGTGGTACCTGGAGTCCGGCATCGTCGACGCCGTCTCGCCGGCCCGGTCGGCCGACGTGGAGCGGGCGACGACCGTACGGGAAGCCGTCTACCAGCTGATCACGGCCCGGTGTCGCGGTGCGGACTTCGACGAGGAGGCGCTGGCCGTGGTCAACGACGCGGCCCGCCGGGCCCCCGCGGCTCCGCAGCTGACCCACGCCGGCCGCTGGACGTCGGCGACGCAGCGCGAAGCGCTGTCCACCGTCGCCCGGCACGCGGTGGAACTGCTGAGCGGCCCGGACGTCCCCCTGCTCAAGGAGTGCGGCAACCCCGAGTGCACCCGCATCTCCATCGACCGCTCGCGCGGCAGCCGGCGCCAGTGGTGCGGCATGGAGTCCTGCGGCAACAAGATCAAGGCCGCGGCGTACCGCGCCCGCCGGAAGACCGCCACTGCCGCCACGGGGTGACCCCGGCGCCGACGCGGACGGTGTACCGGCAGCACGTCGAGGTACCGCCCTGGGGGAGCCGGACTGGGCGGCGAACGAGGCTTAGGTGACGGGCAGTTGAAGGCGGACGGACCCGAAGAGCGGTGTGGCGACCGCTACGGGGCGGGCAGCCGGAGCGGTGCGGGCGGCATCCGCCACCGCGGTGTCCGGCGGAACCGCGCCGGCGCCGGCGCCTGGCGTTTCCACCCCGGCCGGACGTGCCTCCGGGCCGGCCGTCGTCCCCGGTGGAGGCCGGCGCTTCACCCGATGCGGTGATGATCGGTGCGCGGTGTCCACCGGGCGGCAGCGGGCCGCGCCGGCCCCGCAGGGCCGGGCCGCGGCGGAACCGCGGCGCCCCGCCCGGCAGCCGCAGCCGCGCAACGCGACCTTCCCGACGAGGACTTTCCGCATCCGCGGAATTACGCTTCGCGTCCATGCGGGCTGGGTCACTCACGCGAAGCGGCTGCTCCGTGCCGAGGGCCGGCGCGGTGCTCGCCGTGCTGCTGACCGCGCTGCTGCACGTCCTGGGGTGCGCGCACGGTCCGACCGCGGACCCCGCCCTCCGCTCCGACGCCCCGCTGTACGCGTCGTCCGCCCCCCACCGGCAACTCCCGTCGGACGGGCCCCGGGCGACGCCGGCCGGGCGCAGCGCACCCGCCCCCGATCAGGGGCCGCACGGCTGCACCCTGGACCCACCGACCGTCCAACCGCCGAAGGACGGCGGCCCGGTGGCCTGGCCCGTGGTCGCACCCCTGGCCACCGGGCCCGCCGGCCTCCGTCCGGGCGTCCCGCCGTCCGCACTCCACCCGTCCCGCGCGCCGTCCCCGGTGTCGTCCGACGGATCGACGCGGGCGCTCCTCGGCGTGTGGCGGAACTGATCGGTCCCTCGTCGCGCCCGCATCCGGCGGGCCGCGCCGCGACCGACCGTCTCCGTCCCCCTTCCGCGTCCACCGGCCGGCCGCCGCCACGGCGCCGACCGTAGGAGAGCCACGCCATGCACCAGTCCACCCGGACCGATCCGTCCGTGCCCGTGCCGCCGGCACCGTTCCCGGCCGCCGCCAAACACCCCCTGCACACCCCCGCCGGCCTCGTCGGCGACACCCCCGTCCTGTGGATCGGGGAACCCTTCACCGCCGGCGGCCGCGGCTTCTGGGCCAAAATCGAAGGCCACAACCCCGGCGGAATCAAGGACCGCACCGCGCTGCACATGGTCCGCGCCGCCCTGGGCCGCGGTCAGCTCCGACCCGGCGCCCGCATCATCGAGTCGACCTCCGGCACCCTGGGCCTCGGCCTGGCCCTGGCCGGCGCGGCCTACGGCCATCCGGTCACCGTGGTGACCGACCCCGGCATGGAGCCGCTGATGACCGGGCTGCTCACCGCGCACGGCGCCGAGGTCGACGTCGTGGCCGCGCCCCATCCGGAAGGCGGCTGGCAGGAGGCCCGCCGCCGGCGCGTCGCGGAACTCCTCGCCGGCCGTCCGGACGCCTGGTGCCCGGACCAGTACAACAACCCGGACAACGTCGCCGCCTACGCCCCGCTCGCCCGGGAACTCGTCGCGCAACTGGGGCGCATCGACACCCTCGTCGTCTCCGTCGGGACCGGCGGCCACTCCGCGGGCATCGGCGCGGTCCTGCGCGAGCGCTTCCCCCGCCTGCGGATCGTCGGGGTGGACACCACCGGCTCGACGATCTTCGGTCAGCCCGCGGCCGTCCGCCTGATGCGCGGCCTGGGTTCCAGCATCCACCCCCGCAACGTCGCCTACGGCCTCTTCGACGAGGTCCACTGGGTCGCCGCCCCGGAAGCGGTGTGGGCGGCCCGCCGCCTGGCCCGCCACCACTACGCCACCGGCGGTTGGAGCGTCGGGGCGGTCGCCCTGGTCGCCCGCTGGCTGGCCCGCACGCTGCCCGGGGAGGACCGGATCATCGCCGTCTTCCCCGACGGTCCGCAACGCTACGTCGGCACGGTCTTCGACGACGCCTACTGCCGCCGCCACGACCTGCTCGGACGGCCGCCCGCCGACGGCCCCGACGAGATCGACGACCCGAAGGAGCGCACCGTCACCCGCTGGACCCGCTGCACGCACGTCACCGACCCCCTCGCCCGCCCCGAAGGCCACGACCTCGTGGGAGCCGCCCGATGATGCGCCTGTGGCAGCAGACCCGTTCGTTCCCGCCCGCCGCCCGGCTGTTGATGGCCAATCAGTTCGCCATCAACCTCGCCTTCTACATGCTCATGCCCTACCTGGCCACCCACCTGTCCGACGGTCTCGGCCTCGCGGCCTGGGCCGTCGGCCTCGTCCTCGGCGTCCGCAACTTCTCCCAGCAGGGGATGTTCCTCATCGGCGGCACGCTCGCCGACCGCTTCGGCCACAAGATCCCCATCATGGCCGGGTGCCTGCTGCGCACCCTGGGCTTCGGCCTCCTCGGCTGGGTCGACGACCTGCCCGCCCTCGTAGCGGCCTCCGCCGCGACGGGCTTCGCCGGCGCCCTGTTCAACCCGGCGGTCCGCGCCTACCTCGCGGCGGAAGCGGGCGAACGCCGCGTGGACGCCTTCGCCACCTTCAACGTCTACTACCAGGCCGGCATGTTGCTCGGACCGCTCGTCGGACTCGCCCTGCTGGCCGCCGACTTCCGGCTCGTGTGCACGGTCGCGGCCGCCCTCTTCGCCGCCCTCACCCTGCTCCAGTGGCGGGCACTGCCCGCCCGCCACCGCCCCACCGGGAACGCCGCGCCGGACGGCGTGCTGGCGCAGTGGCGCGGCGTCGTCACCAACCGGCCGTTCCTGCTCTTCTCCGCCGCGATGATCGGCTCGTACGTGCTGACCTTCCAGGTCTACCTCGCCCTGCCGTTGGCCGCGAGCGACGCCCTGGGGGCCGACGGCACGACGGTCACCAGCGGGCTGTTCGTCGTCTCGGCCGCGGTGGCCGTGGTGGGCCAACTGCGGCTGACCGGCTGGGCCAAGGACCGTTGGCAGCCCAGCGACGCCCTGGTCCGCGGTCTGGCCGCGATGGGCCTCGCGTTCGTGCCGCTCGCCCTCAGTCCGCGGGGCTCCGCGACCGCCGTGCTCGTCTCCCTCGTCGTCGCCGTGGTCCTCCTCGCGGCCGGGTCCGCGATCGTCTACCCCTTCGAGATGGACACGGTCGTCGCCCTCTCCGGCAACCGCCTGGTCGCCACCCACTACGGCTTCTACAACACCGTCTCCGGACTGGGCATCACCCTGGGCAACCTCGGCACGGGCGCCCTCTGGGACGTCGCGGGGCGCCATCACGCCACCTGGCTGACCTGGGCGGCCCTGACGGCCACCGGGACGGCGTGCGCCGCGGCGGTCGCCGCCCTCGCCCGCACCGGGCGCCTCACCGCCCCGCAGCCCCGGCCCGCCGCGGTGTGAACCACGACCTCCGGGCGGCCCGCCTCACGGGGCAGGCCGTTCGGAGGGATCCCGCTCCGGGAACGCGTGCCGTTCACGGCTGATCCGCAGCACCACCCTGGATCCGCACTGCTCCGCGGGGTGTCGGCGGTCAGGTCCGCAGACCGGCGTCTCGTGCCAGCAGTGCGGCCTGCACCCGGTTCTCGCAGTCCAGTTTGGCCAGGATCCGGCTCACGTACGTCTTGACCGTGGCCTCGCTCATGTGGATCCGCTGACCGGCGTCCGCGTTGGACAGGCCCTCACCCAGCAGTGCCAGGACCTCCAGCTCGCGGTCCGTCAGGGTCTCCAGCCGGCGCCGGGCCTGCTCGGCACGGTGCGCGTTGCGGCCCGACGCCAGCGAGTCCACGACGTGGCGGGTGGCGCCCGGGGACAGGTACGCGTCTCCCGCCGCGGCGGCCCGTACCGCACGCATGAGCTCCGCGGGCGCCGAGTCCTTGAGGAGAAAACCCGCGCTGCCCCCGGTCAGGGCGCGCAACACGTTCTGCTGCTCCCCGAACGTCGTGAGGATCAGCACCCGCGTGTCCGGGACGGTCCGGCGCAGCTCGGACAGGGCCGTCAGCCCGTCCATGACCGGCATCTGGATGTCGAGCAGGACGACGTCCACGCGCCGGGTCCGGGCCAGTTCGACCGCCTCGCGGCCGTTGGCCGCCTCCGCGACGACGTCGATGTCGTCGGCGGAGGAGAGAATCATCCTGATGCCCGCCCGAATGAGCGGCTCGTCATCCGTGACGAGAACCCTGATCACGACTCTCCTGAGCGGTCTTGAGCGGCCATGCCTGCGGACCCCATCATCCCCGACCGAGCGGCCTGCCCGGGCACCACGGTGCCGGTCCTCCTCAGTTCCGGACTTCGAAGGACTTCTTCTCGATCAGCTCGCCGTCCTTGAAGCAGAACCGGAAGACGGGGGTCGTGCTCCAACTGCTGCCGAACTCCGCGGAATTCAGGCTCAGGCACTTCGCTCCCGCCGGCACCGGGGGCGCGCCCTTGTCGAGGTCCCTGGTCAGGAGGGAGTCCCCGTCGGGCAGTTTCCTGCGGACCTCGGCCTCGGACTGGCCCACCTTCACCGCGTCGTACTGCTTCGGCTCGATCATGGCCTTGTCCGTCTCGCCCACGAGGAGGATCCCCCCGACGACTACGGCGATGACCAGCAGCAGCGCGAAGACTGCGGCCACCCCGCAGCCGATGGCTATGCCGCTGCGCCTCGTGTTCGTACCCATGGCCTTGACCAGCTCCCTCGGCAGACCGATCCCGTCGATGACCGGATCACCCTCGCCGAGGAGGCCCACCGGGCTCTGCTCCCGAAAGTCGCCCGTCGGATCGACGAACGTCGTCGCCGCGACGCCGCGCACGGGGCCGGGGCCACCGCCCTCCGGCGAGGTGTACGGGAGCACGCCGGCCAGCCGGAAGCCACCGTCCGCAGTCGGTCCCGCGTACACCATGCCCCCGAGGAGCCGCGTGCGCTCACCGAGCCCGGTCAGCCCCTGACCCCCGCTCACCACGCTCCGGCCGGGGTCCGCCGCCCCGTGCGCGGGGCCGTTGGCGACCTCCACCACCAGCGAGTCGGGCTCGTACCGCAGCTCGACGGTGATCGGGGCGCCCGGGGCGTGCTTGTGGGCGTTGGTCAGGCCCTCCTGCACGATGCGGTACGCCGCGTGATCGCCGGTCGGGGAGAGCGGACGCGCCTCGCCCGAGCCCCGCAGCTCCACGGCCACCCCCGCGCCCCGGGACGCCGCCACCAAGCCGTCGATGCCGGCCACCCCCCGCGACGACACCGTGGCGTCCGCCACCCCCGCGCCCGCTGGGTCCGGGGCGGCCTCCCCGCGGCCGGGGACCTGGGTGCCGTCCCGCAGCACCCCCACCACCTCGCGCAGTTCGTGCATCGCGGCCACCGACGCCTCGCGCAACACCCCCACGGCCTCCCGCTGCCGCCCGGTCAACTCGCGGTCCACCTCCAGCGCGCCCGTGTGCACCGCGATGAGCGCCAGCTGATGGCCGAGGCTGTCGTGCATGTCCTGTGCGATGCGCTGACGTTCCCGCATCCGGGCCTGTCCGGCGATCATCGCGCGCTCGCGCAGCAACTGGGCGTTGTATTCCCGGAGCGTGTCGGTCAGCGCGCGGCGCTGCGACCAGTAGCGACCGGCCAGGCCGGGTACGACGATCGTGACCAGCAGTCCCAGGATGCCGAAGGCCAGGTACGACAGTGAGAAGTGCGGCAGTTCGTGCAGGATGCCCAGGCCGAGGATCATGACGTACACCAGGCCGAAGACGCCCATCGCTTTGCCGACCCCGTCGATCCGCCGCCCCGCCGACCAGGCGACGACGAGGACCAGCGGAGCGAGACCGTCGAACGTGACGGAACCGGCGGCGGTCACCAGCAGCACCGTCGCGGGCAGCACCCGGCGCAGCGGCGACAGCACCCCGGCCGCCAGTCCGATGGCGACCAGCCGTACGGCGCCGCCGTGTCCCAGGGCCTCGATGCCCGCTCCCAGCAGCCCGAACACCACGGCCAGCAGCGATTCGCCCACGATGCGCCGCACCGGCCACATGCCGGGGGCGACGAGCGCCCTGCCCGGGGCAGTCAGCCGACGGGGCGCCGAACGCAGCCGCGCCGCCAGTGCCTGGCGGGCCGATGCTCCAGGGGTCGTAGATTCCACACGCGTCACGCGGCAACGGTAAGCCGCCCGGTCGGACACCGCACCGGCCATTGGTCGCGACGGCCAACGACGAAAGTCGCGCCCCGCGCAGCGGCCCGGGACGCCCTCAGTAAGGTGCGACTGACCAACTCGCGCCTCAGGTAAGGGTGTTGCATGTCGATCCCACGAAGATCCCTCCTCGCCGGTTCGACGGCGGCCGTGACTGCCGGAGCCCTGGGTGCCTCGGGGAGCGCCGAGGCCGCCGGCCCGGCGCGATCCGCGCCGCCTCCCCGGCTCCCGCGCACCCCGGGCCGCCTCGACGTACCCGGCGTCACCGGCCTGCACCTCCAGTTCGGCGCCGACCCCGCCGGCGAGATGACGGTCTCGTGGATCAGCCCGCGCCCCGTACGCCGGCCGCGGGTGCACCTGGGAACCCACGAAGCGGGCACCGGTGGTGCGGTCGACGCCGAGACCCGCACCTACCGCGACGGACTGAGCCGCGAGGAGGTGTACGTCCACCACGCCCGCCTCACCGGACTGCGGCCGGACACCACGTACCTCTACTCGGCGGGACACGACGGCGCCGCGCCGGAGACCGGTGCGTTCACCACGGCGCCGCGCGGGCGCACCGCGTTCACGTTCACCAGCTTCGGCGACCAGGGCGCACCCAATCTGCGCCGGGTCGTCAACTGGCCGGCGGGCGGCGCCCCCTCGCCCTCGGGCCGCTTCCCGCTCTACACCAGCAGCCAGGCCGGCAGCCCGGCCGCCGCCGACATCGTGGCCGCGGTGGAACGGGTCGGACCGCTGTTCAACCTGGTCAACGGCGACCTGTGCTACGCCTCGGCAGCCGGTGTCTTCGGCCAGGACCGGGTCGCCACCTGGGCCGACTGGTTCATCGGCAACAGCCGGTCGACGCGGCTGCGCCCGTGGATGCCGTGCGTCGGCAACGGCGAGAACGAGAGGGGCAACGGCCCCCTGGGACTGGCCGGCTACCAGACGTACTTCACGCTGCCCGGACCAACCGGCGCCGACCCCGAGACCCGGGGCCTGTGGTACGCGTTCACGGTCGGCGCGGTCCGCTTCATCAGCCTGGCCAACGACGACGTGGCGATCCAGGACACCGGCGACACCTATGTCCGCGGCTATTCCGGTGGCGCACAACGGCGTTGGCTGGAGCGGGAGTTGAAGGCCGCGCGCGCGAACCCCGGCATCGACTGGATCGTCGTCTTCATGCACCACCCGATGATCTCCAGCAGTCGCAGCGGCAGCGGCAGCGACCTCGGCATCCGCGCTGCCTGGGGCCCGCTCTTCGACGCCTACGGGGTCGATCTGGTCCTGTGCGGCCACGAGCACTACTACGAGCGTTCGCTACCGGTCCGCGGCGCGCTGCCGAACGAGGCCCGCACGCCGGTTCCGGTGTCCACCAGGACCGACGTCGCCGACACCGCCAAGGGCACGGTCCACATGATCATCGGAGGCGGCGGCAACTTCGCCACCACCCAGGACGACCTGTTCCCGGAGCCCAAGGGGCGCGTCGTGGTCGACCTGGCCAAGGAGACCGAGGGGCGCCACCGCAAGGCGGTCTTCGTCACCGAGGACGCCCCCTGGCGCGCCGTCCAGGACCGCGTCCACACCCACGGCTTCGCCGCCTTCGACGTGGACCCGGGCGACCCCCGCACCGGCCGCACCCGCATCCACGTCACCTACTACACCTTCGACGGCCCCTACGGCGACCTGACCCCCGTGGACACCTTCACCCTGGAACGCCCCCGCGGGGACACCCGCCACTGAGCGACGGCACCTCGGCGGCGGCGTGCTGCGGGCCGCCGTCCGAGGCGGCTCACGGCGTCGCGCAGGCGTATCTTCGGCGCATGGTTGAGCACCGCATGATCGACGTGAACGGGATCCGACTGCACATCGCCGAGGAGGGGGAGGGGCCGCTGGTCGTGCTGCTGCACGGCTTCCCCGAGTCCTGGCACTCCTGGCGCCACCAGTTCGGCCCGCTGGCCGCCGCCGGCTTCCGGGTCGTCGCCCCCGACCAACGCGGATACGGCCGCAGCGACCACCCCGAGGACGTGGCGGCCTACAGCATCCTCCACCTCGTCGGGGACGTGATCGGGCTGATCCACGCGCTGGGCGAGCGGGAGGCGTTCGTCGTGGGACATGACTGGGGCGCGCCGGTGGCCTGGCACACCGCGTTGCTGCGGCCCGACGTGGTGCGCGGGGTGGCGGGGCTGAGCGTGCCGCCGCCGTTCCGCGGGGAGCGCCCGCCGCTCGCGGCCATGCAGGAGCGGTTCGACGGACGCTTCTACTGGAACTACTTCGCCCGGCCCGGGCTCGCCGACGCCGAGTTCGCCCGGGACCCCCGGACCGCCCTGCGCACGCTGCTCCACTCCGCCTCCGGTGACGCCCCCGGCGCCGGCCGCCCCGACCAGGCCCTGGTGTCCGATCCGGCCCGGGGCTGGCTCGCGGACATGACCGACCCCGGGGAGCTGCCGGAGTGGCTCACCGAGGAGGACCTGGACGAACTCACCGCCGGCTACGCCCGGGGTTTCACCGGCGCGCTGAACTGGTACCGCAACCTGGACCGCAACTGGGAGTTGACCGCTCCCTGGCACGGCGCCGTCGTCACCACCCCCGCGCTGTACGTCTACGGCGACCGGGATCTGGTCGCGACGTTCCCGGGCACGCCGGAACTGATCGCGCAGTTGCCCACGTTGCTGCCGGGCCTGCGCCGTCCGCCGGTCATGCTGCCGGGCTGCGGTCACTGGACCCAGCAGGAGCGGCCGCGGGAGGTCAACGCCGCGCTGGTCGAGTTCCTGACGGAGCTGCGGGGCTGAGGCCGGCGGCGACCGCTTCCACCGCGCCGACGTCCTGCGGCGTGAGGACGAGGTCGGCGGCCTCGTCGTCGCCGGGGCCCGCCGCCTCGCTTCGGGCCCTGCGCCGGTCGTTGAGGAGCGAGAAGCCGACGGCGGAGAAGTAGAGCACCCAGATCGGCGCGGCCAGCGCCAGCATGGTCAGCGGGTCCGTGCTCGGCGTCGCCACGGCCGAGAAGATCGTGATCCCCATGACCATGCCGCGCCACCGGCCGAGCATCCGCCGGCCCGACAGCACGCCGGTGAGGTTCAGCATCACCAGCAGCAGGGGCATCTCGAAGGCGAGGCCGAAGACCACCACCATGCGGGTGACGAGGTCGAGCAGATCGTCCAGCGGCAGCAGGTTGTCCACGCCGTGCGGGGTGAACCCGATCAACACCCTCGCGGTCGTGGGCAGTACCCGGTAGGCGAAGAAGGCGCCGCCGAAGAACAGCGGGACGCCCGTACCGACGAACGCGTAGGCGTACTTCCGCTCGTGCCTGTGCAGACCGGGGGCGACGAACGCCCACAGCTGGTACAGCCATACCGGCGAGGCCAGTACGACGCCGGCCATCAGGGACACCTTCAGCGCCAGGGTGAAGGGCGTGAGCAGGCCGTTGATCGTGATCCGCGCACAGGTGGTGTCGGCGGTCTTCCGGGCCAGCACGGCGAAGGACGCCGGGCAGCCGACCGAGTCCAACACCGGCTTGGTGCTGAAGTTCACGATGCCCTTGTAGTGGAAGGCCGCGGCGATCGTGACGACCAGGATGGCGAGGAGGGCCTTGGCGAGCCGGTTGCGGAGTTCACGAAGGTGCTCCGCGAGCGGCATCCGTCCCTCGGGACGCTTCTCCTTGTTGCGGATTGACTGAGGCACGCCATGTCCTCGTCTCGTGCGGCGGACCGGGGCTACCGGCCCGGAATGGGTACGTGAACGTCGACGAGCGCTGCGCCGGCGATGCCGCCTCCCGCCTCAGTGACCGGTCGTGCCGTCCGTGGGCGCGGTGCGGGCGGTGGGGGCGTCTTCGGCGGCGCCGGAGACCGTCCTCGGTTGCGGTTGCGGTTGCGGTCCCGCTTCCGGTCCCGGTGCGGGCTCGGGCGTGGGGCGTGGCGCGTCGGAGACGCCGTCGTCCTTCATGGCCTTGGTCTCGCTCTTGAGGATCCGCAGGGACTTGCCCAGTGCCCGGGCCGTGTCGGGCAGCTTCTTCGAGCCGAAGAGCAGCACCACCACCGCGACCAGGATCAGCAGGTGCCAGGGTTCCAGCGCATTGCGGAACATCGTCACACCACCTCTTCGCACGCGGCCGTCGTAACGGCTGCGCTGATCCGCGCGGCGCGTTCCCGCCCGGCAGGGGCCGGAGCGCCCGCGCTCGCGTGCGCCCGGGAGGAGGCTGCCCGGTGCGCGCGGCACGGTGGTGTCGTTGGTGCCCGCCGCCCGCGCCCTCGGTGGCTTCCCACGGCGTCGTCCGGCCAGGCATCACGGGTGAGTTGGTCGCCCGTCGCCGCCCGCACCGTCGTCGGGCAGCTGGGGCGGGGTGAGTGGGGTGGGCCGGCCGCTGTGCAGACGGGCCGGGCGTGGATGTCCTTGTGGACCATGGTCCTGCTCCTCGTCGGATCGGGGTCGATTCGTGGTCGATTCGGGTCGATTCACGTCGCGGGGCGCCCGGCCGTCGTCCAGGCGGCGTACTCCTGACGGACGTAACGGCGGTGGTCGGGGGCGAGGGCGCGCGCGTCGGGGTGGTGCGGGCCGGCCACCAGGTCGGGATGGCGACGGTCGTGCCGGACGAGTTGCCCGGCGGTTTCCGCGGCGGCTGCGACCGGGCCGGGGCCGGGGTCGTCGAGGGCCATCCGGTCCATGAGGGCGGCCCGTCGGAGCAGCCAGACGCGTTCGGAGGTCGTCGCGGCGACCAGGGGGCCGGTGGCGGTCCTGGCCTGGCGGCCGTCGCGTGCGGCTCCGAGCGCGAGCACCTGGTGCATCTCGCGGTGCAGGTCCGGCGCATGCGCGTACGCCTCGTGCGGGGGCGGGGCGCTGATCGCCGCGTCGCTGTTCGGGGTGGCGTACATGCTCACACCTCCGTCGGTGTGCAGGGGGCGTCGGGCGATGCGGCGTCGTAGCCCGTCGCGGTGGCGGTTCGCCGCGCCGCGGTGCCGACCTGGGCCGGGGACCGCGATGGGTGCCAAGCGACCGGCCCGGTCACGACGAGCACCTGAGGCAGGCGCGGACTTCGCGGCCGCTGTGTGTCTGGTGGACCTCGGTCGACTGGGCCAGGCACTGGACGATGCCGGTGCCGCGGCCGTGTTCGTCGGGGGCGAGGTCGGGGCGGTGCCGTTCCACCGCCGTGCCGGAGTCGGTGACGACGATGTGCAGCGTGCCGTCGTCGAGGACGAGCAGCACGGTCATGCGCTCGTGGCCGTACTGGGCGGCGTTGGCGGCGAGTTCGTCGACGATGAGGACGGCGGAGTCCCGCTCGCGTGCGGGTACGTGCCACGTCTCCAGCAGATCGGCCGTGAAGTGACGAGCGGCGGAGACGTGCGCCTCCTGCGCGGGCAGGGCGAGCAGCGCCTCGTGGCGGCAGGGCCGGCCGAGCGGTGAACTCGGGCTGGGGGAGTCGGTCACAAACATGGTCTTCTGGCTCTTCTGTGGAGGTGCGGGGAGCGGTACGGGGGAGGGGGAGACCGCCAACGGCTTCGGGGCTGTCGGTGGGCCGGATCCTGAAAGGCCCGCTCATTCAGTTCCACGGATGACGCACGCCGAACGGTTCGGGCTGTTCGCCCTTTTTGTTCGACTGCTTGCGCGGGACGATTCCCTCGGTGGCCCGGCCGGGTTCACCCGCCAGGAGGAGGCGAGTTGAGGCTGCCGGCCGTTGGGCGAACCGCCCCCATGCCGGTGCTCGCGTGCGGGACGGCAGCACTTCGGCCGGGCCCTCGTCGAGGCTCGGGGCGGCGCCACCGACCACCCGCCGCGGGAGCGCACGCCTCATCCGAATCCGTGCGCTCCCGCATCAAGTCGGTTGAGGAACCGGCCGGTTCATCGGATTCGGCGCGACGTCCCCTCGCCCTCCCCTGCCGCCGTGCCCGCACCCCGCGCCCGTAGTCACGCCGCCGGGCGGCCGGGCCGCGGGGCGACATGACCACCCGGACGCCGACGCCGACCCCGCCTCACGGCTCGCGCCTCATGCCTGGATCGTGACCATCTTCTGACCGTTGCCCGTAAGGATCTCGAAGTGGTCGATGGCTCCCGGTGACATGGCAACCGCGCCGGGGATCGTGGTGCCGGGAGGGTACTCGCCCGCCCGCCAGGTAGCGCCGTCCGCCCGGGCTCCGCCGGCTCCGACCGCCTGGAGTCGGCAGGTGATTCCGGCGGGTGCCCCCTTGGCGGAGACCTGGAGGACACTGCCCCAGGCGGAGGGCGAGACCTTCACCGAGGCGGAGACGCCGGTGGTGGGATCGCTTCCGGCGAAGGTGCGCCAGGCAGCCGGTGCGGTCGGCCCGGGCGGCGTCGCCTGACTGCTCACGGATCCGATGGCCGCCAGCCACGTGCCCCCGGCCGCTGCCGCGATGAGCGTCAGCGAGGCGGCGGCGCCGGCCAGTTGCAGACGCCAGGTCCTGCGGCGCCGGGCCGCGGCCTGCTGGAGGAGCCTTTCCAGCACGCCCCCCGCGGGCGCCGTCGACACCTCGGGCGCGGCGGGTTGTTCGGACGGGGCGTCCCGCACGCTCTCCGTTGCCCGTGCCACCAGCCGGTCGGCCAGCTCGCCGTCGGCCGTCGGCACCGTCCGGCCTGAGGCTTCGGCTTCGGTCACCGTCGCCAGCAGTGCGGGCAGTCCCGCCAGTCGGGCGTGTTCGGCTCGGCATGCGGCGCATTCCGCGAGGTGGACCCGTACCCGTTCGCTCTCTGCCGCGGGCAGCGTGCCCAGGACGTATCCTCCCAGCGCCAGCCGCAGGGCGTCGTGTTCCGCACTCATGGTCGCCACCTTTTGCCCGCCACGGTCATGGCTCGATGCCGCGTTCCTGCAGCGCCAGCCGCAGGGCGTGCAGGGCGTAGTGCGTCCTCGACTTCACGGTGCCCAGCGGGATGCCCAACACCTGTGCGGCCTCCGTCATGGTCCGGCCCCGGTAGTAGGTCTCCAGCAGGACGGCGCGGTGGTCGGGGGACAGTGACCGGACGGCCTCGGCGACCGCCCAGCTCTGCAGCGCCTGCTCGATCTGGTCCTCGCCCGGCGTCTGCTCGGCGGCTCGCTGAAGGGCTTCGCCGCCGACCTCGGCCGGTCTGGCCTGCCGGGCCCGGTGGGCGTCGATGACCAGGTGCCGAGCGACCGTGCACAGCCATGCCCGAGCCGGGCCGAGTGCCGGGTCGAACGCGGCGGGGTGCTGCCACGCCCGCAGCAGCGTCTCCTGCACCACATCCTCTGCCCATTGCCAATCTCCTGAGGTCAGACGCAGCACGTAGTGGAAGAGGGCTCCTGCGTGCTCCGCGTACAGAGTGCGCAGCAGCTCCTCGTCTGCGGTCGAAAGCGCCCCTTTACCAGAGACACGGTGCGCGGAGCGATTCGGATCGGTCCTAGGGCCACGTTTTCGGGAACTCCATGGCATAGGCCGATCATCGCGCAGATGTACCACTTTGTCCCGTAACGCACAGTGCGGTGCACGTGACGTTCCGCCTGCCCCGCGGGTGAGGCGTTCGTGCCGTGTTCCTGCCGGCCCCCACGGCGTCAACCGGTTCCCGCGGCGTCCAGCGGCGCCAAGTGGGCCGAGCGTGCGCGGCACCCGAGAGGGCGACCAGCCCGGGGTGATGCCAAGAGTTCCGACAAAAAGTGCACATCCGTCGAACCGTGGGACTTCCGCCGTCCGTGGAGCTGGACAAGAGCCGACTCACGCGCAACGCCTCATCGATCCCCGATGCGGCGAAGGACGGATCGGAGGCGGCCGAGATGCACCACACGACGGACGCGCTCCTGGCGCCCGCCGAACTCATCCCGCCGGAACTGCCGCCTGCCGCCCGCACCTTCGCGGCACGCAGGAACGGCTGTGCGGTGCGGGGCATGTCGAGACGGGCCACCGGTCCGGGGCGGCACCCGCGCTCGTCCGCCGGGGCCGTGCGGGGAGCGCGCCCGTGAACACGGCATCCACCACACCTTCCCGCGGTGGCGTGCGCCGATCCGGCGCAGTCCCCGTCGCCGCCTGATCAGTAGGGAACGGACACCATGTACCTGAACTTTCGCGCACCAGGCAGGCGGGCACGCGCCGCGGCCGGGCTGGCTGTCGCCGCCGTCGCCACTGCCGGCGCGGCGGGGCTCCTCGCCTCCTGCGGCCAGTCGTCGCCTTCCTCGGCCGGCGGATCCGGCGCCATCACCGCCGGTCCGGGGCAGCACCGGACGGCGGGGATGCCCGGCGCCACGGGGACGGGGAAAGGCGCTGCTCCAGGCGCCTCACCGATGCCCGGTATGAACATGCCCGCGAGTCCCTCCGGCACGGGCGCGCCGGCCGCGCCGGTGACCGGGAACGCGGTGGCGATCCAGAACTTCGCCTTCTCCCCGGCCACGCTGAAGGTCAAGGCGGGCACGACGGTGACGTGGACCAACCAGGACACCGACGCCCACACCGTCACCAGCGCCGGGTCGGGCGGCCCGTTGCACTCGGCCGCCCTCGTCACCCACGCCACCTACAGCTACACGTTCACCAAGCCAGGCACGTACGCCTACCTCTGCACCATCCATCCGTTCATGACCGCCACCGTGGAGGTGACCCCATGACCGACTACGACGCCCGGCACGACGGAGCATTCGCCGACGACACCGGTCGACCCACTGCCGAACACGGTATGACCCGACGTCAACTCCTGCGACACGCCGGATGGTTCGGCGGAGCGGTGGTGCTGACCGTGGCGAGCGGGGAGGTGATAAGCCACATCGCCGGCTCCCCGGACGCCGACGCCAGCGCCGGTGCCGCCGCAGCGGGCAGCGGCGCCCTGCGGTTCGTGCAGGTCTCCGACAGTCACATCGGGTTCCAGGGCCCGGCCAACACCGACGTGGTCGGCTCCTTCGCCGAAGCGATCCGGCAGGTCAACTCGCTGGGATTCAGACCCGACTTCGTCATGCACAGCGGCGACCTGACCCACCTGTCGACGGCCGGGCAGTTCGACCAGGTCAAGCAGATGATGGCCGGAATGAGGACGGACCGCGTCTTCACCGTGCCGGGCGAGCACGACTCCATCGGCGACGCGGGCCGCGCCTACCGGCGGACCTTCGGCGCCGGCACGCTCGGCGACGGCTGGTACAGCTTCGACACCCACGGCGTGCACTTCATCGCCCTGGTCAACACCCTGAGCCTGGAGAAGCTCGGCCACCTCGGCACCGAACAGATCGACTTCGTCCGCAAGGACGTCGCCGGACTGTCGTCGGACACCCCCCTCGTGGTCTTCAGCCACATCCCGCTGTTCGCGATGTACCCGAAGTGGGGCTGGAGCACCGATGACGCCCTCCAGGTCATCGCCCTGCTGCGCCGCTTCTCCTCCGTCACCTGCCTCAACGGGCACGTCCACCAGCTGTTCACCAAGACGGACGGCAACATCACCTTCCACTCCGCCACCACCACCGCCTACCCCCTGCCCCAACCGGGCCGCGCCCCCGCCCCCACCCCGCAGGTCGTCCCCGCCCGGCAGCTCAAAGAGGTGCTCGGCATCCGCAGCGTCGGCTACCACCGAGGCGACCGCGAACTGGCCATCAAGGAACAGAGGCTGGCATGAACACCCACCGGTTCCTCGCCCCCGCCCTGCGGTCGATGACCGCCGCGACCCTCGCCACGAGCGGATACGTGCACGCCCAGCTGTACATCGACGGGTACCGCTTCATCCCCGTCGTCGGCCCCCTGTTCCTGCTCCAGGCCAGCGCCTCCTTCGCCTGCGCCGCCCTGCTGCTGATCGGGACGCCACCCCTGCTGCTGAGGACCGCCGCGGCAGGCGTCGCGCTCGGCGCCCTCGGCGGCTTCGCCGCCTCGCGCACCGTGGGAGTGTTCGGATTCACCGAGCACGGTCTGCAACCCGCGCCGCAAGCCGCCCTCAGCCTCCTCACCGAAGTCGGCTCGCTGCTGCTCCTGGCCGTCTGGCAGGTGACCCTGACCAGACGCCCCCACGCCCTCCGGCCGCCCGTCACGGCCCCCACCCGGACCCCCACCCACACCCCACCCGACTGAACCGTTGTCGCCTGTGGTGGGCATCCGGCCACCACAGGCAGGGACGTCACGTTGCCGATCGCGATGGGGGCAGCCCAAGGACCGTCCAACGGGATGCCGTCAGTTGTACTTGTGCCACGTGAACTGCATGGTGTCGCCGTCCACGGCGGTAACGGTCGACAAGGTGATGCCGTCCGCGTCGACCATCATGATCTGGTCGTTGTTCGCATCGAGATAGCCCACCCAGTTCACCGGATTCGCCGTTTCGGCCAGGGGGTACTTCATGGTGGCGGTGCCGTAGGTCGCCAGATCGGAGTGACCGCCTTGTCTGGTCGGCCGCTCCATGATCCATTCCGTTTGGGAGCCGCTCACGGCAGTCGAACCGCGTGCGGTCATGACGCGGGTGTACTGCCCCGTCGTCTGGTTGGCGAGGGAGAAGAGCCCGAATCCACCGTTCATCACGGGGCCTGAATTCTCGTCGGCGGCAACCATGACCGAGCACTGGATCGCATCGCCGATCCGGACGGGGAAGTTCGCTATCTGCTGCGCGGCCCACTGCTGCGGCAGGAAGCACGTCCATGCGAAATAGACGCTCGTACAGATCGGGACCTCCTGAGTCGGGTCCACGATGCCGTCCGACTCCGTCCCGGCCTGGATGAGGTCGACGGTCCCGGTCCCGTCCAGGCCGATCCAGAAGGCACTGTACGTATACGGGTTGTAGGGGCCCGCGCCGCCGCCGGGGACGTTCCAGTTCCCGTACACGTAGTCGTACGTGCCGGGGTCGCCTACCAGCTGGAAGCCGCTCCAGTTCGCCGACTCCTGCAAGGAGCGTGGCTCGACGCTCCGGTCCCGCCCGCCCATGCTCCGATACGTGCGGGTGAGGTCCGGGCGGGCGACCAGCTGCGGCTCCACGAAGGTGAAAGGAGCCGAGACGAATCGGCACCAGGCGACGAAGGCGGCGGGCGCCAGGTCGGGACTCGGCCGCGGCGGGTATCCGCGCGTGAAGAGCGCTTCGTCGCTGAGACCCAGACAGTCGTCCAGTTCCAGGGGAGGAACGGTGCGGCCCTCTCGCACGTGGGAGGCTCGCCCCCTGGCGGGTGGCGGCGGCATCTTCTCGGTCGGTTGGGTGGTGGGCCGGAGATCCACCACGTGCTGCATGCCGTCGCCGTCGGTTGCCGCGTCGATGAACAAACGGGCTGTCTCACTGCTCTCGCCCAGCGGCCGAACCGAGAATTCGAGGATCCCGTCGGGGCCGGAATACGCCACGAGATAGGGACCGTCGTCCTGTTCCGTCCGCACCCTGCAACGGGCATCCGGCAACGTGGCAATGCTGATGGGGGTCTCCAGTCCGGGCGGCACCGTGTACCGGTAGAGCCGTTCGACCTGGAGCTGATGAGTAATTGACACGGCAACCAACCCCTTCGCCGAGCAGTCCGCTACTGCGGCAGCTCCTGCAGCTGGGGGCCGGGTGTGATCAGGACGGTCTCGAACTCCGCGCAGACCTGCTGTCGCAGCGTCCCTCTCTTTCATACAAGCACGCGTCCGGACGACTGTCGAACGGGCCGGGATCCGGTGGTTCGTGAGCACGGCACCCCACCTACCGGGAGCCGCGCACGGCGACCAAGAGGCGTCCCGCCCTCACCTGTTCACTGCCTGGCACGCTCGGCGGGTGACCAGGGGGGCCACGCGCCCGTGCCGCCTGAAGCGCGTCCGGCTCACTGAGTTCGTCGTCGTGGCGTCGTCCGGGCGGGCCCCGTTCCGGACCCCGCGGATGCCTCGTACATCCGGCATATCGCGACGCTCACCAACCGTCCGCCCCTACGACAACACACCTTCAGGGTCAGTAGGCGGGCTGCGGGGCGGGTGTTGCCGGAGCGGTCGCGACCTTGCGGGTCTCGCGCATGATCAGCAGGCCGTTGACCACCATCAGCGTCGCGGTCAGGCCGTGGACCCCGAGCGCGGTGGCCACGGGACCGTGGTGGGCCAGCACGGTGGCCATGTCGCCGTACGCGGCGAGGGCCTCCACCAGCAGCGCCCAACCCAGCGCCCGGCGGTGGCCCGTCACCAGCAGGATGCCCAGGACCAGGGCCAGGACGACGTCGCGGATTCCCTTGACGATCAGGAAGCCGCCGCCGTCGCCGGACGGCCAACTCGGCAGCCCGAAGCCCGGCGCCGTCGCCTCCGGGCTCAGGATGAACTCCACCCCGAACCAGAGGATGAAGAGGATGAAGGCGGCGGCCAGGAAGGTGTTGATCTTCTTCAGCGACATGGTTCTTCTCCTTGCGAGTCTGCGTCAGCCTGGTGAGCTACGTGGAGCTTGCGGCGAGCTTGTTGCGTCGTATGGGGCCTGATCGGGCCGCGCGGACGCGACTGATGGAGGGGCGCGGTGCGGCGGGATCGCGGTTGTGGGATCGCCGTAGTGGGTGTTGCGCCGTGCTGGACGCGGGCGCGGGCGGCATCGAACTCCGGCTCGCCGACCTTGAAAGCGGCCTGCCTCCGGAATTCGGTACGTCCTCTCGCTATCGGTCAGTGGGGGTCGCTGTCGCCCGAGTCCGGGGGAGACGAGCGGAGTTGGCAGGTGTGGGTGTCCGGGTCCCGGACGGAGCGGGAGGTGGCGGTTCCGCACTTCGGTTGCACGGCCGGGTGGTTGCGGCCGGCCGGCCCGGTGGGTGGGTCCGCGGGCTCAGGTGAGGGCGGTGACCAGCAGGGTGAAGGCGGCGATGATGACGGCGACGCGGACGTAGTGGTAGCGGTCCCAGCGGTTCATCTGCTCCTTCCAGTCGGCGGGCCGGTTCTCGGGGGTCCAGGTCTTGCCCTGGTTGTTGATCGGGACGAGCAGCAGGAGCGACATGATCACGCTGACGATCAGCAGTCCGGCGGCGGTGACGACGAGGCCGGTGCCTTCGTGGTGCCATCCGGCGATGGCCCACACCGCGGTGAGGACGAGCGAGCTGATGTACCAGACCGGCATCACGGCGCCGAGCATCCGGCCCCCGTGGGAGCGGGCGAGCTGGTCGCTGTCCTCGGGGAGGGCGTTGAAGATCCGGTTCATGACGAAGGCGACGGAGAACTCCACCCCCACCATCAGGCCGACGCTGACGGTGGTGATGACCTGAAGTGCGGTGAGCATGATGCCCCTCCTGGAATCTAGCGTTGCTAGCTGGTGAGGCAACGCTAGCGCTGCTGCCGCTCGATTGTCTAGCGGTGCTAGGATCGAATCATGTCGGTACAGGAACGCAAGCAGCGCGAACGGGCGGAGCGCGAGCGCCTCATCGTGGCGACGGCCCGCGAACTCGCCGAGCAGCAGGGCTGGGACGCGGTCACCACCCGCCGGCTCGCCGAGCGCATCGAATACAGTCAGCCCGTCCTCTACAGCCACTTCCGCGGCAAGCGCGAGATCATCGGCGCCGTCGCCCTGGAGGGTGCCGCCGAGATGGCCGCGGCGGTGCGGGCCGCGGCCTCCACCGCGAACGGCCCGCGCGAGCGGGTCGCCGCCCTGGCCCGTGCCTATCTCGACTTCGCCGCACGCAATCCGGCGGTCTACGACGCCTTGTTCCAGCTCGACGGCGGCCTGGCGTTCGCGCAGGAGGACACCCCGGAGCCGCTGAAGGACGCCTTCGCCGCGCTGCTGGAGAGCCTGGGCGAGGTCGCCGGGGACGGCGTCGACCCGGGGCTGTTCACCGAGGTGTTCTGGGCGGCCCTGCACGGCCTGGCCACCCTGACCCGGGCGGGACGGCTGCCACCGGAGTACATCGAGCCGAGGGTGGAACTGCTGGTGGACCGGCTCGCCGTCACGGCCTGACGCACCGTCCCGGCGGGCGCACCCTGCTCATCGAGGGCGCCGCCGGCGGTGTGGGCGGTGCCGCGGTCGAGAGCGCGGTGGCTCGGGGCGCCACCGCCATCGGGGCGGCCGGCGAGCGCAACCACGAGCTTCCCGCTGTGTCTGGCTCACCCCCGGCACGCGTTCCGAGCCAAGCCGGCGATGCGCGTTGGCGCCGACGGCCCCGGCCGCCGCGTACGCCATGCTGCTGCCCCGGATCTCCGCGTGAGCGCAGGCCGTCGAGGGCGGCAGCTGGTCCTGTCCTCGCCACCAAGGCGCACAGGAACAACTTTTTGGCCACGGATACGGGGGCTCACTCGGGGGGACTCAGGAGAACTCCCGGGACGTCATACGGCGTAGTCGGAGCAGTGGGTGGCCGGGGTGGTGTGGCCCGTGCCGGTCAGTTCCACCAGTGCTGTGGCGGACGCCGTGCATGTGAGCTGTCCGAGGGCGAGAGGGGTGAGTGCGGTCGGGTCGTAGGGGAGGGTGACGCGCAGCCGCCCGGGGGCGTTCGGAGTGGCGGTCACCTTGGCCAAGGCGGTTTCCAAGGTGCCGGTCAGGGGCGGTAGTGCGCTGGTCAGGCCCTGCCTGTGGTCTTCGGGTGAGGGGCCGATGAGGAGGGCGCGGACGGCTTCGGTGGGTGAGGTGATGCCGGCGGCGGAGCGCTCGGCGGGGTGCAGTGTGCTGTCTTTGAGGAAATAGACGGCGGGGCCTGCCACGATCCCGGTGGCGGGCTCGCCGGCTCCCATGGGCTTGGACGCGTCGATCGCCGGGCCGGTGCCGCAGCCTGTGAGGCCGAGGAGGAGCACGGGGAGGAGCGGCCGAAGGAGGCGGCCGCCCTGTGTCATGTGCCCTCTCCTGTCGTGGGGGTGCGGGGGAATTCCGCGGTGAAGACGGCTCCGCCGTGCGGGCCGTTGGCTGCGGTCAGGGTGCCGCCGTGCAGGCGGGTGTTCTCCCAGGCGATGGCGAGGCCGAGGCCGCTGCCCTCGGAGCGTGACCGGGCCTGGTCGGCTTTGAAGAAGCGGTCGAAGAGATGTGCGGTGGTCTCGGGGGGCAGTCCGCCGCCGTGGTCGGTGACGCTGATCCGTACGCGATCCTCGTTGCCCTCGGATGCGGTCACCCGGACGGTCACGGGGGGCGCTCCGTGGCGCAGGGCGTTGCCGACGAGGTTGGCCATGACGACGTCGAGGCGGCGGGGGTCCAGGCGCGCGGTGACGGGGGGTTCGGGGAGGTCGGTGGAGACCTCGTCCTGCCAGCCGCGGGCGCGCAGGCAGGCGCGTACGGCTTCGGCCACGTCGATGTCGCGGGCGATCAGGGTGTTGGCGCCGGCGTCGAAGCGGGAGATCTCCATCAGGTCGTCGACGAGCCGGGCGAGGCGGTCGGCTTCGGTGGTGACCAGGCGGGCCGCCCGGCTCATGTCCGGCCGGAGGGTGTCTGCGCTGTCGTCGAGGACGTCGCTGACGGCGACCATCGTGGCGACGGGGGTCCGTAGTTCGTGGGAGACGTCGGACGCGAAGCGGCGGGCGGCGGCTTCCATTCTGCGGAGTTCGCCGACCGTGGTCTCCAGTGTGGCGGTCGATTCGTTGAACGCCTTGGTGAGGTCGGCCAGTTCGTCGTTTCCGGTGACCTTGATACGGCTGGTGAGATCGCCGTCGGCCATGCGGCGGGCGCCGTGCTGGAGCCGGCGTACGGGGCGCAGTACGCCGCGGGCCGCGAGCAGTGCGGGCGGCACGGCGAGGACGAGCGCGGGGATCGCGCCGTACTGGGCGGCGACCCACACCGCGGCCTTTGCGTCGTCGAGGAAGCGCAGTGGGGTGGCTCCGTAGACCACGATGCCCGAGGGTTGTCCGCTGCCGGCGAAGGTGATCGGGGTGCCGGCCGTGAGCCAGGGGGCGCCGTCCTGGGTGACGCGCTGGAAGGTCAGTTCCCGGTTGGCGGTGACATCACGGCGGAGGGTTTCGGGGATGGCGGGGCCGCCCTGGGCCGAGGTCACGGATTGGGTGCCGTAGGAGACGGTGATGATCCGGAAGCCGCTGCCGGAGGCGACTTTCCCGGCGAAGGAGGTGAGCTGGGCGCGGGTGGGCGGGTAGGGCAGGTCGTCGGCGAACGTGGTGGTCGCGCCCCGCAGGCTGTTGAGGAGGGTGTCCTGTCCGGTCCGGAGGATCGAGATGTGCGCCTGGTAGTAGGTGAATCCCGCCGTCGCCACCACGCTGACGGCCGCGACCAGCAGGTATCCGGCGATCAGTCGGCCCCGCAGCCCGAACGACAGGCGCTTGATCAGAGCGGGGCGCTTCACAGCGGTCCGAAGCGGTAGCCGAAGCCGCGCGCCGTCTGTATGTAGCGGGCGGATGTCGGATCGTCCTCGATCTTCGTACGGAGCCGGGCGATGCCGGAGTCCACCAGGCGTACGTCGGCCGACGGGTCGTGGCCCCATACCGTTTCGAGCAGTTCCTGCCGGGCGAACACGTGGCCGGGGTCCGCCGACAGGTGCAGCAGCAGGCGTAGTTCCAGCGGGGTGAGGGCGACGGGGCGTCCGTTCTTGGTGATGCTGAGACCGGAGCGGTTCAGGGTGAGATCCCCGTGGATCTCGGTGGCTGTGGTTGCGGGGGAGGGGTCCTGCCCGCGCAGGACTGCGCGGATACGGGCATCGAGGACCCGGCCGCGTACGGGCTTGACCACGTAGTCGTCCGCGCCCGCGTCGAGGCCGCGCACGATGTCGGAGTCGTCACCACGGGCCGTGAGCATGATGACGGGCACTGGCCAGGAGGCGCGGATGCGGCGGCAGACGTCGAAACCGTCGGTGTCCGGCAGCATCAGGTCGAGGACGACCAGGTCGGTGCGCGTTGTCCGCAGCGCCGTGAGACCCGCGTGGCCGGACGCAGCGGCGTGGACCCGGTGCCCCTGGTGCTCCAGGGCCAGCTGAAGGCCGTCGCGCAGGGACTGGTCGTCCTCGATGAGCAGGATCCGTGGCATGAGGAAATTATGGCCACCTCTGCCGGCGGATCCGGGCAGTAGGCCCCCTCCGGCAGCTTTGTTACGGTCCGTCCACATTCTGCCCATAGGTGGCGGACACCACGCGGAAACTCTGGCGGGGTGAGCGATCACCGCCGTCACCGGGGTGCCGCCCGCCGGAACCCCTCCGGCCAGGAGCGCCCCGCCGTACCCTCCGCACCCACAGGAACCTCCATGAACCGTACCCCTCTCCCCTCCCCGGACGGCCCCGCACCGGCTGCTCATCGCACCTCCGTACGCGGCTGCACACCCGCGCAGACAACAGCCGTGGTGCTACTGGTCTTCGGGGGGTTCCTGCTGCCCGTCGTCGGCTGGCTCATCGGCCTGGCCGTGTGGTTGCCGGCCCGCGGATGGAGCGGTCGCGCCAAAGCGGCGGGGGCCCTGGTGTGGCCGCTGGCCGCTCTGGTGGTGATCCTCACCAGTGCCGTGGCGTACTGGCTGGTCCTGCCACTGGGCGATCCCGTCTCCTCCGTCGCCACCTCGCTGTTCCTCCTGGTGCCCGGTAGCTGGCTCGTCCTGCTGCTGCTGGTCACCTGGGCCCTGCTCGGTGCCCGCCGCGCGGAGCAGGGCCGATGATCCGCCGCAGGACCGTCACCGCATGGCTGGGCAGCGGGCTGCTCCTCGCAGGCTGCGCCCCCCTGGGCACGATGGGAGACCACGGCCACGCAGCGGGCCCCCGCAGCACCTCCGATGTGCCCTCGATCACCCGTACATCGGTCACCGGTCATGACCTGCCCCGGGTGTCGCCGACCCCACAGCAGATACGCCGTACCGGGCCCGACCTCCCCGTGCCGCTCCGCGTGGACCTGCTCACCGCACAGGGCACCGACGCCCGCTCCGTCACTCTGGTGAAAACGGCCCTGCGCCGCGCGGGTGCCACCGACGTCCGTGTCTCTCCCCTCAGCGGTGCCGCGTCTCCCGCGGGACGGCTGACCGTCGTCATCGGAACCGTCTCGGCTCCGCACATGGCCGACACACTGGGACGCAGCAAGGCATTCACCTCCGGGACACTGCCGCCCGAGGGCTACCAGATCACCACCGGTACCCTCGACGGCCACACCGGAGTGCTGCTCGCGGGCGCCGACGGCGACGGTGTCTTCTACGCAGCCCAGACCTTCACCCAGCTGGCCACCGACGGCCGGATCGCGGGCGCCACCGTCGTCGACCACCCCGCCATGCCGCTGCGCGGGGTCGTCGAGGGTTTCTACGGCAAGCCCTGGACCCACGAGGAACGCCTGGACCAGATCGCCTTCCACGGCTCCGTCAAACTGAACACCTACCTGTACGCGCCCAAGGACGACCCGTACGAACGTGACCGCTGGCGGGAGCGCTACCCGAGGAAACTGGAACGCGAGCTGGCCGAGCTGGCCCAGCACGCCGCCGACCACCACGTGCGCTTCACCTATGTCCTGTCCCCGGGCAAGTCCCTCACCTACAACGATGCGGGCGACCGCCAGGCCCTGACCGACAAGCTCCAGTCCCTGTACAACCTGGGGATCAGGGACTTCGCCCTGGCCTTCGACGACATCCACCCGCTGCCCGTGTGGAACGGCGCCGCGGACTTCGCCCGTTACGGGCCCGCCTCGGAGCAGTCCGCCGCCGCCGCTCAGGCCGACCTTGCCAACCGCATCCAGCGCGAGTTCGTCGACCAGCACCGCGGCGTGCGCCCGCTACAGTTCGTGCCCACGCAGTACAGCGACCTCGCCGACACCCCGTACAAGAAGACCCTGCGCCGCGCCCTCGACGACCGCGTGCAGGTGTGGTGGACGGGCGCCGACGTGGTGCCCACCTCCATCACCACCGCACAGACCCGCCGAGCCGCCGACGTGTGGGGCCACGACGTGCTGCTCTGGGACAACTACCCCACCAACGACTACGACCACGCCGCCGGACGCCTGCTGCTCGCCCCGTACGCCAAGCGCACCCCCAGGCTCGGCGAGCACCTCAGCGGCGTCGCGCTCAATCCGATGAACCAGGCATCGGCCAGCAAGATCGCCGAGTTCACCGGCGCCGACTACGCCTGGAACCCGCACGCCTACCGGCCCACCGACTCCTGGCACAGCGCCGCGGCACACCTGACCGCCCACGACCCGCAAGGCACCCGCGCCCTGCTGACCTTCCTCGACACCCAGCACCTGGCGCCCAGTTGGACCGGCACGCCATGGCAGCCCGCAGCCCCCGCCCTCAAGGCCCGGCTGGATGCCGTCGAACGATCCTGGCGCACGGGCAGGAAACACCAGGCGGTCACGGCACTGCGCGCGCAGACACGCTCACTCGCCGAAGCCCCCACCGAGATCCGCAGAGCCGTCACCGACCCGGGTTTCGCCGCCGAGACCAAGCCCTGGCTGGACGCACTCACCCTGTGGGCCAAGGCCCTTGAACACACCTGTGACGGGCTCGAACACCGCGCCAACGGAGAGAAGGGCAAGGCCACCCGCTCGTTCACCGCAGCGGCCGAGCTCGCGCGCGAGGCGGCCGCGGTCCGCACCATCCCCGGCGCCACCCGCCCGCACGGCAACGTCAAGATCGCCGACGGCGTACTCGACACCTTCATCCACCGAGCCGCGAAAACCCTGTAGGACACCGGGCAAAGGCAGGCGCGCGGCATGCCGACCCGACCGAGCCCCCCAACGCCGCCGAAAGCGAAGGCCGGACCGAACGCACGACGACGTGCGCGGCGCTCGCCCTCACGCCGATCCGGCGGGGGGGGGGGCAACTGCAGGCTTCCTCAGGTAAGGAACGGACGGACGACGGCGCGGCGCACGAGGTGCACTTGGAAGAAGCTGGCAGTTACGACGTAGACCGGTCCCTGGTCTGAGCAGACCGAGCGAAGGCGCCTGACGGACAAAGGCCCAGGTCAGGCGCCTTGTCGTTGGTGGAGCTTTGGTCCGGGCCGGGTCCGGATCTTGGGCGCCAGCTACCTGATCGTCGAGCGGGCTGACAGCGGACGCGCGGGACCGAGAAGCGCAGTGGGGCGGGGCGGCGGCAGGCCCTGGTTGGTCTGGGGGCAGCTGAATGTGCCTGAGCATGGCGGACCGGTCGGATGCTGGATGCGATGCTTCTTCGGCTTCCATTCCCTACAGCTCATCCAGGTGTTCGCCGACAGCCGCATGGTTTGCCCGGGGTCCTGCTCGATCTTCCGGCGGGGGGGGACTGGTGGCCGTCGGTGGGATCCCCGAGCGCACCATCGTCGAGGACATGGACTACATCTGCATGCCTCAAGGTGAGTGCCCCTACGTTCTCTGCTGGTGGGGCTGCAAATGACCAGGCCAGAGGCCATTTTTGTGGTGGTTCAGTGTTGTGCGTGTTCGGCCAGGTGGAACCGGGTCTGGCAGGGTCGGTGCTGACTGGATGCCGAGGCTTCTGATGGTGAGTCAGGTTCGGTGCCGCAGCTCAGTTCCTGCTTGAGGTGTCCGTGTCCGCTGTCGGGGCGCTTGCCTACGTCCGGCCAGTCCTCCAACTCCACCGGATCTGGCATCACGGCGACCGCACCGGCATCCGACTCAGCAACTGCGGCCTTGGCCCCGCCATCATCACCAACAGCAGAGCGTGGGTCGGCGGGGGCGAAACGGGGCCATGGACATCAACGACCGTGATCAAGTCTGGCGACGAACGCCTGTCCCCGCTCAAGCACCGCGACCTGAACCTGCTCGGCCACTACAGCTTCACCGCCCCGGCCGCCGTCGCCCTGCGCCCACTGCGCGACCCGGACGCGGTGGAACTGGACGAGGACGACGACGGCAGCGGTGACGGACAGTGAGCCGGACCGTTCAGATGTCCGGCCAAGTGCCGCGGGTCACAGATGCGGAGTGATCAGGGCGACCACCCGCGCCTTGTTCGCGGGCCCGATCCAGGTGCCGACGATCTTGCCCCCCTTGAACACATGGAGCGTGGGGATCTGGCTGATGCCGTACTTCTGCGTCGTCGTCGGGCTCTCGTCGATGTCGAGCCGGGCGACGGTCAGACGGCCGGAGTACTCCTTCGCCACGTCCACCAGCACGGGGTCGAGCGCCCGGCACACGTCGGACCACTCCGCGCGGAAGACGGCCAGCACCGGCCCGGCCCCCTTGACCACCTTCGCCTCGAAGTCCGCGTCGGTCACGTCGATGACAGTGCCTGCCATGGATCAGTCCTTTCACAGGGGCAAAGGAAGAGGGGCACGGCCCGGCGGGACACCACGCACAGGCGTCGCGGGCGACCGCCCACCTGGGCGGACTTGACCGCCGTAACCGTGAATCTCCCCCCTTGCGGAAACCGGCCGCGGCAACGAACCACGGTGACCGGAGACTGCCCACAACAGCCAAAACTGTGTGAATCCGATGCCAACGGGACCTGATCCCGCTGACATCTGGCCGACCGCTCCCCCTTGTGCCCCTGGAAACTTTCCGATTCCGACCCGCAACGCACAGACGCGCGAATCGGAGCGAATTGGTTGGAGGAAACCCTGGCGACGCCGGACTTGGTGTCTAGCGACCGTGCTGGAAGAGGCGGGCTGATCGGCGCCGAACCGCTGGACACTCCTGTTAGGTCTAGCAGGTCCGACCACTTCTGATCAGCAGCGTTCGCGTCACAGGAAGGCGCCATGTGGTGACGGCTGTTGAACGCGAACGCCGGCGCCAAGCGGAATGCCCCTTTGCAAGGGCTGTTAGGTGGCACTTTCCCTGGGTCGAACGGCCCATGACCGTTGGTCAGTTTCAGGACTTAGTACCCGAGTGTTCGAAAAAGAGTTGAGATAACGTCAGTTCCGGTCGCGTGGCCATTACCGCGCCGCGAACTTCGAAAGATGACTGGAGGGAATCTCCTTGGGTGCCGTTGGTTGCCACACCTTGCGACATCCCGGGATGCCATCCCCCGCTCTGCTTGCAAGAGGAGCTTTTTCGAAGAATTTTGAATATCCGTCGATAAGGCTGTAGCAGTTGCACGCAGAGAGCGCTGAACCCTTGGCGTGGTTTAGCGGCGATGACGGTTGGATTTTTGGTCCGGCCAGGCGCCGGCCCTCATCCTGCGGCCGCTTCACTTCCGTCGGTGGAACCATACGTCGGAAGAGCACCCGCAACACGTCAAGTACCAACGGTTCAACAGGTCCGCGATGGCTGCCAGCGACCGTCAGGTTCCAAAAGAAACGACTTTTAAGGGGTCTATACGTGCAGTTCAACCCTCTGCGGATAGGTATTGCTGCGGCATTGGTCGGTGCCACCTTCGGCGTCGCGATACCGAAGGCGAATGCGGTGCCGACTTCCGCGGCGGCGCGCGCGGCGGCGCCTGTCAATCTCAACGACCTCACCGCCGAACCGGGAAAGACAACTACCTTCGCTCGAGACGCCGCATGGACGTTCTCCAAGCTTAAAGGTGACCATCACCTCGCAGCCAACAACGACGGAAGTGTGTCCATCAAGGACGGCAAGGGCGACAATCTGCTCACGATGATGCCGGAGCCCATCCAGGACACTGGTGGCAACCTGCACAACGTGACGTGGTCCGTCAAGGGCAACACCCTTTTCCAGTACATCGATACACCGAATGCCACTCTCAAGGGTGCCGTCATCACCACTGCGGAAGCGCGTGGGTTCGGCGACTGGATCAAATGCGTCGGCGGGCACAGCCTCGACTCGGCTGAGGTTGGCGCCATCGGCGGATGTGTCGCAGGCATTGAGACCGGCTGCGTCGCCGGCGCCTCCGTGGGGGGCTTCGGAGGAGCCCTAGCCGGCGCGGTCCAAGGCGCCCAGAAGTGTTGACCGTCATCCAGAGTTGGGTGTGGCCATGTCCCGAGGTGGTGTTGCAATGAAGCAGAAGGAACCACAACCGCCGAAAGCCGGAGTGATCTTCTCGGCCACGGTCGGCGTGGCCATTGGGGTAGGAGCATCCATCAACCAGTCCATGTCTGGTTGGCAGTCGACCGTGGCAATGATCGTCAGCGCAATCGCCATCGGCTTGATGGGACGGCTGTGGTACCGGCAGGCTGACCTGAGGTATCGGACGGTATGCATGCTCTCGGCAGAGCGGAACGACGCCGGCGACGGCGCATCCTAACCCTGCGCGAGCATTCTCTCGACTGACCCCTTTAGTAGTGACCGCCAGCGTGCAGCAGGACTGCTGCCCCAAGCGCTAACGTCACCAACCTGGCCAAATAGGCACGTGCCTTGAGTGGCGTGGACCAGCGATTCTGTCGGCCGATCCGTCTCGCACGGATCGGCCGGCATACTCTGCGGCACATACTTGTGTCTCCCGGCTGGCGGCCTGTTCGGCAGTCTCGCCTACCTCTGCCTTCCCCTGTCGCGCGCCACATCATCTCTTCTGCGGGCTGGGTCTCTCGGTGTACCCACCACGAGTTGTTGGCTTAGGGCGTGCAGATCTTTAACTCGTAGCTTTCTGCTTGGTGGTTCGTCGGTCTGGCATGAGTGGGTTGGATAGGCAACGGACCACACGGCGGCCAAGTTCGAGGCGATTCTGCCGCACCTCGACGAGCGACAGCGTCGTCTGCTGATAGGGGCAGAGGCCCAGTCCCTCGGCCACGGCGGGATCCGAGCGGTCGCTCGTGCCGCCGGTGTCCGCGAGGCCACTGTGTCTGCCGGAGTGCGGGAACTCGACTCCGGAGGGCCGCCGTTGGGCTGTGTGCGTCGGCCCGGCGCTGGCCGCAAACGCGTCGTCGACCGGAACCCAGCCGTTCGGGAGGCGCTCCTCACACTGGTCGAGCCCGACGTCCGCGGAGATCCCATGTCGCCGCTGCGCTGGACCACCAAATCCACCCGCAAGCTGGCCGAGCAGCTGACCCGGCAGGGCCACAGGATCTCCGCGGACACGGTGGGCGACCTGCTGCGCGAGGAGGGCGTCAGCCTGCAGGGCAATGCCAAGACGTTGGAAGGCAAGCAGTACCCCGACGGGACGCACAGTTCCACTACCTCGACGAGCAGGCCCGCGACCACCAGGACGGCGGTGCTCCGGTGATCAGTGTGGATACGAAGAAGAAGGAGCTGGTCGGCCCGTTCAAGAACAACGGCCGTGAAGGGGAGCCGAAAGGCGAGCCGGTGCGGGTCGACACCCACGACTTCCCCGACCGCGTGCTGGGCAGGGCGGTGCCTTACGGCATCTACGACGTCGCCGCGAACACCGGCTGGGTCAACGTCGGCACCGACCATGACACCGCCGCGTTCGCCGTCGAGTCGATCCGCCCTTGGTGGAACGGAGCCGGGCGGGCCTCCTGTCCGACGGCCAGCCGGCTGCTGATCACCGCCGATGCCGGCGGCTCCAACGGGTATCGCCCCCGCACGTGGAAGACCGAACTCGCCCATTTCGCCGCTGAGTCCGGCCTCACGATCACCGTCTGCCACCTGCCTCCCGGGACTTCGAAGTGGAACAGGATCGAGCACCGACTGTTCTCCCACATCACCATGAACTGGCGTGGCAGGCCCCTGACCAGCCACGAAGCCATCGTCGAGAGCATCGCGGCGACCACCACCAAGACCGGTCTGACCGTGCACGCTGCACTCGACACCAACCCGTACCCCACCGGCATCCAGGTCAGCGACGACGAGATCGCCTCTCTGCCGATCTCCCGCCACCGCTTCCACGGCGACTGGAACTACACCCTTCACCCCAGCATCCGATGGCTGCGGCCACGACCGACAGCACCTCGGACCAGGCCCCGGCGGGCAGACCGCCTCGCCTCACGCGGCGTTCGCTGCAGGACCCGGAACTGACCGGGATGCCCCGTCAGCAGCTCAGCAAGCTCATCGACGCGCTGACTCCAGCGCTGGAGGTTCAACGCGAACAAGTGCTCCGCACACGTCGCGGTCACGAGTGCCTGGTAGCCCCTGGCACAGGCGCCAAAGCCAAACTCACCCCAGCCGACCGGATCCTGGTCACCGTGCTCCACCTGCGCAAACTCGCGACCATGGACCTCCTCGGCCAACTCTTCGGCGTCACCGCCATGACCATCAGCCGCGCGAAACAGAAGGTCCGCCCACTCCTGGAAGCACACGGCCACCACATCAGCGCTTCTACCGCCCGCCTCCGCACACCAGCCGACGTCGCGACGTTGGCGGCCGCACCGGTGCGCGCCGCCGTCTACTCCACCGGCAAGGGCCTGGTGGACGAGGGCGCGCCGGGCTTCGCGGGCGTCTACACCGGCAAACTCAGCGCCCTCTCAGCACGAGTGGCGGTGGAGAGTGCCGAGTGCCTGGTCCTGGCCGGAGCACCCATCGCTGACCTTGTGACCGGCGGTTTCAGCCACCACTTCCCCGCCGGCCGCACGATCGAGCTGCGCCCCGGCCGGGCCACCGTCGGCGGCGCGGAGTTCGCCGGCGTGACGATGACTCCTGCAGCCGGGTCTGCAGGTCGTCGATCTGCGCGCGAAGGTCGTCAGCCAGGGCCCGGGCGGCTTCCTCTTGCAGGTCCAGTGCCTCAAGGAGGGGGCCAGCGCCGCGGCACAGGCGGCATATGCCGCCAGCCGGGCAGGCGGCGCCGCGGCCAAGGCCAGGTCGGCTGCCGCCGCCACAGCCAGTGATGCTTCCCGAGCAAAGGAGGCACGCGAAGCCGTGGTGAAGGCAAGAGACACCGCAGCAGGTGCCAAAAGGCGGCCGAGGCGGCCGAGCAGGCCGGAATCGCCTCCGACAACGCGGCCAAGGCGGCTGGAGCGGCAGCCAGAGCGGGTGCTAACGCGGCGGCCGCGGCTGCGTCGGCAGCCGAAGTCGGGCAATGGGCCGGCCAGGCCGGTGGCAAAGCTGCTGAAGCCCAAGCGGCGACGGCAAGAACCAAGCGGCTCGCAGGCCAAGCCACCCGCGCGGCCAACGCCGCCCAGTCGAACGCCAATCGGGCGGCCGAAGCAGCACCGCAATCACGCGACGCCGCCAACGACGCGGCGAAACACGCCGAGGCCGCAGCCGCTGCCGCGGACAAAGCAGCCGACGAGTCAGGCAAGGCCGTAGACGCCGCCAAGGCAGCTACCGAAGCAGCGAACGCGGCAACCACGGCCGCCGACAACGCCCAGAACGTCGCCAAACTGGCCCGCGACACCGACACCGACACCGACGCCGAGCGCCTCGCCGAGCAGGAGAACGAGAACATCCTGGCGGCAGAGGAAGCCAAGAAGGCCGAGGACTCCCGCAAGTCCGCCGCCCCTTCGCGTCGGAGCAACTGCCCTGTCCCGCACAGTTGGTGAGTGCGGACCAGGCCCCAGAGTGCGACCGCGACATCGAACACGTTCCCGCCGCCGAGCTCCCCGCGTCGAGGACGTCGACGCCGTCGATCCTGGCACGCCTGGCTCGGAGGTGGCGTGAGCCACTTCCGCGTCCAGTACGCCCCGCCCGCCGACCAGGCTCGCCAGGCAATGCCCCGCGCGTTACGGACAGCCTACGATTCCGGGGTGCGGCTCCTGGCCGCCGACCCCTACGGACACGGATCTACGCCGGTCAAGGTCGACGCCGACCGACGCGAGGCCACCGTCAACGGGGTCGTTGTCCGCTGCTACCTCAGTAACGCCGTGCTGGGCGGTGGATCAGTGCTCTGGCTGGGCAGTTGCGTCGTAAACGGCATCCGGTACATCCGGCATATCCGGTACTTCCAGCGACGGTTGGCGGATTTTGCGCGTTGAGCCCGATGCTCCGTAGCTGGGGCCAGGAAAGTGAGTGGGTTCAGTACTGCCCGCTCTCGGCGAAGCCCGTGTCGTCCTCTGCGCCAAAGACGTCGACCGCAATGGTCGGGTCGAATGCGGGCCGGCTCTCCCAGAGGGACAGGCCCAGGCCAGCCAACTTCTCCTTGACCTCATCGATCGACTTCGCACCGAAGTAGCGGATGTCGAGCAGGCTGGCCTCGTCGCGCACCACGAGTTCACCCACGGAGTGGATGCCCTCGCGCTTGAGGCAGTTGTAGGAGCGGACCGTGAGCTCCAGCTCCTCGACCGGCAAAGCCAAGTTGGCGGCGAGGGCAGCGTCCGCCGGGGTCAGGCCCATCTCGATGCCCTCGGCGTCGATGTTCAGCTCGCGGGCGAGGCCGAACAGCTCCACCAGGGTCTTGCCGGCCGAGGCCATGGCGTCGCGCGGACGCATCGCCTGCTTGGTCTCGATGTCGACGATCAGCTTGTCGAAGTCGGTGCGCTGCTCGACACGGGTCGCCTCGACCTTGTAGGTGACCTTGAGGACCG